>JAFWMH010000080.1 GCA_017510785.1 Atopobiaceae bacterium
CGCCGCGCGCGGCGGCACAGACGGGCACGGAAAGGCCGTCCGTGGCGCACAACTCCCGATGGCGTCCGTCTCCGCGCCTGCGAGGGGCGTGCTCGGCAAAGCGGACCGCAGGCCCTTGTCCGTGACGTCGGAATCCGACCTCGGGCGATGCCCTCGGGCCCGCATCGCATCGTCCATTGACATAAAAGCTTCAATGTGTACAATTTCCCGTACGAAAAAACGGCCCAATGTACAATTCGGAGCCAGAATCGTACACTGGGGCCGGTTTTTCATCCACGAAATTGTACACGCCGAAAACAGGCTGAAAGCGACGCGACCGGCAACCCAGCCGGTAAGCCCGTCCGGTAGGCCCCGTCCGGTAGCCTCGGCCGGTAGGCTCCAGCTGCGATTGAGTCGCCGTGCGCGGCACAGACGAGTGCGGAAACGACCGTCCATGACGCATAGCCTACCGTTGGCGGGTATTTCCACACTTGGATACGGCCGATAGTTCGAAAACACATACCTGTTGGGTAGTTTGTGCAGGCGGCGTCCCGGGCGCGGTGGGGCTGGGGCACGTACAGACGTGCGAATCCGAAGAAGGCCTACGAGGGGATGCGTTCCCGCGCGCGGTCTGGGGCCGCATTGGCCGCTGGGTCACATGCGCCGTCCCGACGGCATTCCGGCCGAGGCGCGCCATTAGTCTGGCTGTCAATAAAACGCTCTACTAGGCCGTCTTACACCGGAAAACAAACACGTGGTGCAGGGCCTCGAATGGCGTGCAACACCACATGAGGGACGTCACTACGCGCGGGACTCCCGTTGCGGCCCTCTTCGAATGGCGTGCAACACCGCATGAGGGCCGTCGCTACGCGCGAGTACGGGGGTCGCGCATGTTCGTCGCCTCGTAAAGAAGGGCGTTGATAATGGCTGTGGCGACGGTGCTGCCGCCTTTGCGCCCTCTGGCCACGATGGCGGGAACCTTAAGTTCTTCGCAACATCGCAGCGTTTCCTCTTTTGCCTCCACCACGTTGACAAACCCGACGGGGACGGCAACGACGAGTGTGGGTCGTGCGCCCTCGCGCATGCGATCGCACAGCTCAAACAACGCCGTCGGTGCATTGCCCACGGCGACTATGGGCGACTCGCATTCCGCCAGAGCCTTGCGCATGGCCATAACGGCTCGGGTCTCGTGTGCTTCGCGCGCGGCTTGCGCAACGTCCGCATCGCCGACGTGGCATCGCACCTCCACTCCAAGACACGAACACGCAGGCTTGCTGATGCCGGCCTTTGCCATGGTGGTATCGGTGACGATGGTGGCTGCATCGCAAAGGGCTGTGGCATCCGCCGTGTCGCGAGGGGCTGCAATGCCCGATCTGCCGCGAGGGGCCGCGACACCTGGCGTTTGCTGGACGAGCGATACGTCCGCCGCACGCCGGAGAGCTGCGACGCGCGTTAAGTCGCGAGGGGCCGCGACACCTGGCGTTTGCTGGCTAAACGCTGCGTCCGCCGCACGCCGAAGGGCCGCGACGGCCGCTGGAACCGGGTCGTTTACGAACACGAGATTCTGCGCGTAGTCGAAGTCCGCGGTCGTGTGAATCACACGTCTCAGCACGACGCCTTCGTCCAAAGGAGGCGTAATACCTCGCGCACGCAGCTCGTTTTCTATAATCTGCATGCTCTGTGACTCGATGCGCGCGGGCTCATGAATGCGTTCGCTCAATACTCCACTCCTTCTCGTGCAGCAATGCCGCGTCCGTACGGATGACGGATGCAGCGCATCTCAGTAATATAGTCTGCCGCATCAAGCATCCAAGGCAAGGGATTGCGTCCTGTTATAACGATTTCGCGATGATTCGGTCGCTCGCAGACCGTAGCCCTAAGCAGCTCTTCGTCCACGACGTCTTCCCGTGCGGCGAAGCATGCCTCGTCGAGAACGAGCATGTCCACGTCCAGTGAGCGTGCGTCTTCCAACAGCGCTGTTTGTCGTTGTCGCAGCGCAGCGCGCTCGTCACCCGAGAGTTCGCGCAGAAAACGACCATCAGGGTTGCCGGCACGCACGACGGCGCCAAGTTTTCTGAGCTGCTCCACCTCGCCGCTCGTCCCGTCCTTGGAAAACTGAATAACTGCGACCCGTTTTCCGCGCCCAAGAGCCCTTATCGCCATGCCCATCGCTGCCGTCGTTTTGCCTTTTCCTTCGCCGCAATAAAGATGTACTAGTCCTTGATAAAAGCGAGCCGTTGCGCCATCGGCTTGTGCCGCGTCGCTGCAATTCCGTTCCGTGCAATCGTGGTATGCCGAACCAGTACCTCGCCGTGTATCCTTGCTCATCGTTCGTATTGCTCCATCGCTTCGTAAATCGCTTCCATGTTGAGTGCCGTGCGTACCTCGCGAGCCAGCAAGTCGATTTGCTGCTCTAAATACTCGGCATGACTTAACGTGTGCACGTCCTGCGTCGCGATGCCCTTCCGCTCGAGTAGCCAGTTTGCCAGCGCGTCAACCATCTCACCCGTATCGAAGAGTCCGTGCAGGTACGTGCCCATAGCGTGACCGTCGATGGTGCCATCTTCCTCGCATGGTCGTGCCGCGTCAAGGGACGCCCCATCTGCGCCCCCAAGGTCGTTGTCCGCGGACTGTTTCCCGCCGGGTTGTACCACGCAAAAGGGCGTGCCGCCCGCCCGCGTCGTTTGTCCCATATGGATTTGATACCCCTCAACAACTGCGCCCGCGCACGGGCCTGCAGCGACAGTCGCCCGGGTAAGGGAGCGCGTCTTCGCAGCGCAGAAAACCGTAGAGCACGGCAAGAGTGCCATGCCTGCCATTTCGCCTCCGCACTCAATGCCCAAAGGGTCGCTCAGCCGCTCGCCCATCATTTGATACCCGCCACAAATGCCAAGCACCGGCGTGCCCGCGTCCCATAGCTTTCGGATAGCCATTTCGAGGCCGGATTGGCGAAGCCACAGCAGGTCGTCCATCGTACTCTTCGTTCCGGGTATTATCACAAGGTCGGGATGTGCGAGCTCCGCACGTCCGCGCACGTAGCGCACGCCGAGAGCGGGATGGCGTTCGAGTGGCGCAAAGTCGGTGAAGTTCGAGATGCGTGGCAGCCGAACAATGGCTATGTCGGCCGCCCGATGCACGCCGTGCTGCGACAGCCTCTCCGAAAGAGAGTCCTCGTCGTCGATGTCGGCGTGCGAATAGGGAATGACCCCGAGCACCGGCACGCCCGTTAGTTCCTCGATTTGCGCCAGCCCCGGTCGAAGAATCTCGACGTCGCCCCTAAACTTATTTATAACCGTTCCCACGACGCGTGCGCGCTCATCGTCGCGCAGGAGGGCGATGGTACCGTAGAGCTGGGCGAACACGCCTCCGCGGTCGATGTCGCCAACGAGCACGACGGGCGCGTCGACAAGCTCGGCCAGTCCCATGTTTACGATGTCGTCGTCGCGAAGGTTGATTTCGGCGGGATTGCCTGCGCCTTCTATAACAATAACATCATGTTCTGCGGCAAGGCTCGCATAAGCCTCCATAATGCTTGGCACGAGACTGCGTTTCATGGCAAAGTAGTTGCGCGCGTTGTAGTGTCCGCGAACCTCGCCATTCACGATGAGCTGGCTTCCCACGTCGCTCGACGGCTTAAGAAGAATGGGATTCATGCGCACGTCGGGCTCGATGCCGGCTGCCTGCGCCTGCACCACTTGGGCACGGCCCATCTCCAAACCGTCCTTTGTAATGTAGCTGTTCAATGCCATGTTTTGGCTCTTGAAAGGGGTGACACGAAACCCGTCCTCGCGAAGAATGCGACAAAGTGCGGTGACGAGCAGGCTCTTGCCCGCGCCCGACATAGTTCCTTGCACCATAATCGATTTTGTCATGCGAAAACCTCCCGCAATGCATGCACGAGCACCGCGTTCTCCCGTTCCGTGCGAACGGCCACCCTATACCATCCTGCTTCGAGCCCGGAGTAGTCGCTGCAGTCGCGGATAAGAACCCCCATTGCTTCGAGGCGCTGGGCGAGGTTGGGCGCGGGAGCACGCACGGGAGCACGCACGGGAGCGCGAAAGAGCAGATAATTCGCTTCCCCAGGCACAACGTGGCACCCTAACTCCGCGAGTGACGTGGCAAGGCGAGGGCGCGCGTCCGCAACGACGGCCCTAACCTGCCGTGCATACTCCACGTCTTCCAAGGCGGCGATGCCCGCTTCCTGCCCCACGAGGGACACGGACCAAGGCTGTCCGGCGTCGGCCATGCGTCGGAGCAGGGGTTTGTCGGCACAAGCGCACCATCCCAGTCGCAAACCCGCCATGCCGTAGAACTTGGTAAAGGCACGCAGCACGAGGACGCGATGACGCTCCACGCACCTCAGCAAGCTGTGCTTTTGCGCGTGCGGCAAAAAGTCCATGAAGCATTCGTCCGCGACGAGGAGCGTTCCCGTTGCGTCGCATCGGCTCACGATGCGCTCCATTAGCGCGGCACTTGTCGTGCGTCCGGTAGGGTTGTTGGGTTCGCACAGCACGAGCACGTCGAGCCGCTCGGTGATGCATGTAAGAATCCCCTCGTCCAGCTCGAAGTTGCGTTCGGCGGCAAGAGGATATTCGTGAACCTCGCACCCGACTTGCTCGAACGCCGCGCGATACTCGGAAAACGTGGGCGCCAGTACGAGTGCGTGGCGCGGGCGCAGGGCAAGTGCGAGCCTATAAATGAGGTCGCCGGCGCCGTTGCCTGCAAGTACGACGTCCGCGCCAAGCCCATACGCCCGTGCGATGCCCTCCCGAAGGTCGTAACAAGTCGGGTCGGGATATCGATCGGCATGCTGGAGCGCAGCGACGGCGGCGTCGCGAGCCTTGGGCGACATGCCAAGAGGGCTCGTGTTTGCAGAGTAATCGAGCGGTGCGGTTCCGAATTGACGTACGTGCTCGGCCCACCTGCCTCCATGTGTTCTCATCGAAGGATCCTTCCTGCCAGTATGCGTCGCGCGAGGTCGACTGCACCGCACAATCCCACGCACAGCAAGCTGCCGAGTATCATCATGTTGCTTGCGCGGCCAATGTCGTGGGGACGTGGCTCGCGCGTGGCGTCCCCAATGGTGGGTTTGTCGTGCAGCGTGCCGAAGTACCAGGCCGGACCTCCCAGCTCAATGCCGAGTGCGCCCGCCATTGTTGCCTCGGTTTGCGCGGAGTTCGGACTTGCGTGATTAAAACGATCGCGACGCCATATGCGCCACGCGGCGCGCGCGTCCTCGTTGCAAAGCCATGCGGCCCCAATGAGGAGCAAGGCGGCGACGCGGGATGGCACGAAGTTCGCAATGTCGTCGAGGTGGGCGGCGGCTCGTCCAAAGTGAAGGTACCGATCGTTTTTGTAGCCAATCATGCTGTCCATGGTGTTCACGGCCTTGTACGTAAGCGCTAGCGGTGCCCCGCCCACGCACAAATAGAGCATGGGCGCAACCACGCCATCCGAGAAGCTCTCGGCCACCGACTCCACGGCTGCCCTTATGACGCCCGATGCGTCAAGACGGGCGGTTTCGCGTCCCACAATGCGACCGACCGCCGCTTGCGCCTCTTCAAGCGAGGCGGTGAGGAGCGTACTCCGAACGTTTTCCGCCTCTTGCCACAACCCGCGCATTGCAAGAGACTGCCATCCCCAGCACACCTCAAGCGCAGCAGACAAATGCGGATGGATGGCACGCGTCAAGCGCAATGCGGCGTGCGACGCGGCCAGCGTTGACCCCGTCATGGCAAGCGCGAGCGCCCGTCCGCCCCAGAGCTCGCCCGTCGGAGTTTGGGGAAAACGCCTGCGCAGAAGTCGCTCGAGGTGCTCGATGGCCCCGCCCATTGCGACGACGGGGTGTTTTATCCACGTTGGGTCGCCTAGCGCGGCGTCGATCGCGAGGGCACAGGTACAGAGGAGTGCGCGATTCATGGGCAAAGGTCCTCTCTGCGATGGGAGGTGTGGCGTACCAGTTTGAGCGTGTGCGACCGCTGCCAGTCGTCAGCATCGAGCAAGAGGCCACAGCCCCATGGGACGTACCAATCGAAGAAGCCTCGCGTGGGACGGCCAAAGCGCTCCATCACGGCCATAATGGTGCCGCTGTGCGCCACGACGGTGAGGGGAGTTTGCGGCGCGCCGTCTAGCAACCCGGAAAACGCGGCGCACACGCGAGCAGAGAACTCCTCCTTGCTCTCGCCGCCGGGACACCTGCCTTCGCAGTTGCCTTCCACCCAAGCGCGATAGCCCGGGTCATTCTCTAAATCGTCGGCGCGATGCGTTTCGTATGCCCCAAAGTCCATTTCCTCCAAGCCGGGCACCACGGTGAGGTTGGCGGTGGGAAACACGATGCGCGCTGTTTGCGAGGTACGCTGCAATGCCGATACAAACACCCGGCCCGGACACGCCTCGGCGCTAACGGCTACGAGCTCGTGCGCCCCATCGGCCGAGAGGGGGTCGTCGGTGGCGCCTACGTATCGGTGCTCTGCCTGCAGAATAGTCTGCCCGTGTCGTGTGAGCTCTACCATCATGAGAGAGACCCCTTAAGGACTTGCGGCAGTCCGCAGCACACCCGTACGACGACGTCGGCGCGCTCGGCAAGCAAACAAGCGAGTCGCCCGGCCGCCTCGCGCTGAGCGCGCTGATTCGCGTCCATGGGAACGATTCCGCCGCCTATTTCGGTTGCTATTATCACATCGTGTTTGGCAAGCTGGTCGGCGAGCGTGGTTAGGTTAGCCCCGTCCACCGCGAGGTCCTGTACGTCCCAAACGGCGCGACGGGCGAGCGTGGACTCGTCCCACCCGAGCGCGCTGCACACGTAGGCACGCTTTCCCGCGAATGCCGGTCCCGTTACGAACATCATGCGACCACCCCTAAGAGTGTGTGGAGGTACAGAGCAACGAGCATCCAGAGCTCGCACGTTTGGACGAACCAGCCCGAGAGGTCACCCGATAGTCCGCCGAACCTTCGGACCACGCCCGCGCGATACCACACGAATGCGCCGAGCGCACATGCTACCATGGGCCAGGCGCCGCATGCCACTAGGCCTGCCGAAACTGCGACGCTCAAAATGGCACAGAAGCGCCTCACGTTTCGACGGTTGGACCCCTCCGCAAAGGTGCGCGCAAGCCCGTCGCCCTCTGCGATGGGAAATGCTGCGACGGAATAGCCTGCCAGCGCACGGCTGAGCGCGAATCCCAGCACCATGGCCAAGCCGTTAACCTGAGGTAACTCTAGCCACAGCACGTAGGTGGCGAGCAAGAGCAGCACGAGGTGTATGACGCCGAACGCGCCGATGTGCGGGTCCTTAAGAATTTGTCGCATGCGCTTTGGCTCTTGGTGGCTCGAGAGCGCGTCCCAGGTGTCGCAAAAGCCATCCAAATGGATGCCACCCGTTACGAGCGGAGGCATGGCGGTGAGGACGAGTGCGCGCACGAACTGAGAAACGCCAAGCGTCGCGGCAAGCTCAAGCCAGCCCCACATGAGCGTCCCCACCAGCACGCCGACCAGCGGAAACGCGACGAGCATGTAGCGCAGCGACTCCTCGTCCCATTCGAACTGCGGCATGGGAACGGCCGAAAACATCGAGAACGCCACTGCAATTGTCCGCATCACGCGCATGGGTACAACCCTTCCAAGTCGCCCTTCAACACGTTGGGCATGCCAGCAACGATCTCGCACACGAGGTCGGCTTCGGTGGCGAGGAGGCGGTTGACAAACGCGAGGCAACGCATATAAGGAATCGTGTCGCCTTCGTACTCCGTTCCCCCAAGGCATACCTCGTTGGTAACCACGGTGAGGTTGGCGCATGCGTCGCGCAGACGAAGCACGTCTGCCGCGATGCGACGTGCGACGTGCGGCCAACGCGCTTCGTAGAGGGAGTGCGGGCAGGCGATGGGTTTGCCCGGAGACGTCGTGGCCCGGGGCGGCGCGTCGGGAAACGGCGCGTCCGAAGCCGGGCCGATCGACGTCGCTGTGACCTGCGTCGTTGCATCCGAAGCCGGGCCACCCTCTTCGGGCGCAGTGTACAGCTCGTTTGCCACGAGGTTGCCCACGCAGTCGAGCAGTATGTTTGCGCTTTTATCGACTCGGGCCTGGCCGAGATTGCGCGGACACTCGAGCGTTGCGAATCCGTAGTCCGCGCGTCGTGCCCGATGCTTGGCGATGCGTGCCACACATTCCTCGTCGTATGGCTCCATGGTGGCGATGTACGTGCGGCGACCGGCGCGTGCGAGGGCCAACTGCTCGGCAAACGCACTCTTGCCGCTGGCCGCGCCTCCTACGATGAGCGAGAACATCGGTTCACCTCACATCGCCGGCTGCGTGGCCGGGTGCGTGGCTGGCTGCGTTGCCGGCTGCGTTGCCGGATGATAGCCGTCAATATTGAGCTGCTCCAGGCTGCGGCTGTTGGTATACACCGCGAGCGCCACATCGAGCAGCGGAAGCGCGGCAAGGGCGCCGGTACCCTCGCCCAAATGCATGTGGGCATGGATGGGCGCGTCGATGCGTAGCTCGTCGAGAAGCAAGCGGGCGCACGGCTCCTCCGAAACATGGCTGCCAAGCAGGGCGAACCGCGCCATGGGACAAAGGCGTACGGCGCACAGTGCCGCGGCAAGCGTTATGATGCCGTCGAGCAGGATGGGCACGCGGTATCGGGCGCCGCCGAGGCAAATGCCGCAAATCGCCGCGAGGTCGAAGCCACCAACTTTGCAGAGCACGTCAAGGGGATCGTCGGCATTGGGTTGGTTCAGCGCAAGGACGGACTCAATGATGGCTGCCTTGCGAGCCACGTCTTCCTGCGAGAGCCCAGCGCCGGGGCCAACGAGTTCTCGCGGATCCTTCTTGAGCAGGGCACAGGTGACGGCCGTCGTCGTGGTGGTGTTGCCAATGCCCATCTCGCCCGTCAACAACACGTCGATGCCTGCTGCGCTGCGCTCTCGCACGAGCTCGATGCCGTTGAGGATGGTTGCGACGCACTCCTCACGTGTCATGGCCGGTCCCGAGGAAATGTCGGCCGTGCCTCCCGGGCGCACCGCCCGCTCCACGACGTTGGGCAGTTTGGGTCCGCGACGCATGCCCACGTCGACGGGCGTTACGCTGCAGCCCGCTTGACGGGCCATGTAACACGCGGTGCTCTCTCCCTCGCCGAGGGCTTGGGCAATGATGCGCGTCACGCTGGCGTCCGATGCACTCACGCCGTGCTCCACCACGCCATTATCTGCGCAAGCGACGATGAGTTCGCGCTTGTTAAGGCGCACGTCGGGCGTGCGCGAAATTCCCGCGATCCGAACAATGAGCTCTTCGAGCAAGCCGAGTCCGCCGACGGGTTTGGCGAGGCTGTTCCATCGTTTTTGGGCGGCCCCCATGGCGGGGGTATCTGCGGGCTCGATGCCCGCAATAATATGTGACAAAAGCTCTTCGTTGGTACTCATTGTTATCTCCCATACGTTTGTGCCGCACGTACGAAGCGTTGTGCGAGGGGCGCAGACCCGGCAAAATGCAGGTGCGGGAAACCCGCATGCAGCGTGCTCGTCGCATAGCAGCACTGCCACGATCTGCCGTCGGGCTTCGTCGCGACGAGGTCGTTTCCGTTGTGGGTGCTCTCCCAGTGGTGGAACTCATGGACGGGAAGCTGTTCTTCCGGGCGAAGGAGCAGCGTGCTCGTCGGGGTGGTGAGGTGTGCATAGCCAAAGCGGACGAGGTGTTTTGCGTTGGCACTGCGTCCCGGCAAGGCGCCCACCATGGCATGCTCATTGCCTTGCGCGTCAACGAGCGTTTCTTGCAGGTACATGAAGCCTCCGCATTCCGCAACCGTGGGCATGCCCGCCGCGATTGCGTCGCGAATCGCGCGCCGCATGGAGTGATTGGCGCTCAGTGCGCTGGCGTAAAGCTCGGGGTATCCGCCTCCCAGGTAGAGGGCGTCAGCGTCGGGCAGGTCGGCGTCGCGCAGCGGGCTGAAGTTGATGAGTTGGGCTCCGCACTCTTCCAGCTTCGCGAGGCCCTGTTCGTAGTAAAAGCAAAATGCCTCGTCGCGTGCCACGGCAATGCGTGCGACGCGAGGGGTTTTGTGCTGTGCGAGGGTCGGAGCCGAGAAAGAACGTTCTGGCGCGCGGGGCGTCTCTGCCAGCTCGGGTTGATGGGGCGCGCGGATGACCTCTTCGTGCGCGCGAGGGGTACGTGCAAGCAACAAAAGCGCGTCGATGTTGCACGTACGCTCAAGCTGCTCGGCAATCGCGTTGATGCGGCGTTGGAAGTCGGGCACCTCGTCGGCCGTTACGAGACCAAGGTGACGGCTCGCGAAGTCCGCCTCCTCCATGGGGGGAAGGTAGCCGATGACGGGAACGTTGCATTCGCGCTCGATGAGCGGACTGAGGTGTGCGGCAAGCGCCGGAACGCACGCCACCAGTACGATACCCGCCACGTAATTGGGCGAGCGAAACGTTTGCATGCCTCGTAGTTGCGCTGCAAGCGTGAGACTTGTTCCGTGAGGCCGTACGGCAAGGATCGTGGGGATGCGCTGCTGCGCGGCGAGCTGCCACGCGCTCGTGTGGTCGGTTCCCGAAATACCGTCGTAGTAGCCCATTGCGCCCTCAACAACGGCGATGTTGGCGCGAGCGTTGGCGAGCGTGTCGCAAACGCCATCAGCTCCCTGCAAAAACAAATCGAGGTTTTCGGTTGGCATGTTGAGCACGCGGCGATGGAACAGCGGGTCGATGTAGTCCGGACCACACTTGAAGCCCGCGACCGAGAGGCCGCGTCGTTGCAACGCGCGCAGCAAGCCGCACGTCAGCACCGTTTTTCCTGCGCCGCTGTGCATGGCCGAAATCATGAGGGCTCTCATTCTGCGCCTCCCATGGTACGTCCCAGGGATTTGCCATTGCCGTGCGATGCGCCTCCACATGCATTGGGCAACGCGCCACCGTCTCCCACGACGAGAAACACGGGATTGTTAGCCATGAGGAGATGCCTGCCGCCCACGCGTCGCGTTCGGCTTATGGCGATTTGCGTTACCTCTGGTTGCATGTCGTGCGCGTCCATCCACGCAAGTGAACCTTCGAGCGTCTCGAGCGCGATGGCCGAAACGCATATGCGAGCCTCAGGATTGGCGGCATGCGCCTCGCTTAGAATGTCTTCCAAATTACCCGAGCTTCCGCCCACGAGCACGACGTCCGGCTTGGGGAGCTGGGGGAGGACCTCAGGCGCCTTTCCCGCAACTACGCGCAGGTTCCACGCGCAAAAACGGTTGCGGTTTTGTCGGATAAGTTCGAGCGCCTCGCTGCGGCATTCGATGGCCCAGGTCTCGCGTGATGCGAGCGCCAACTCGACGCTCACCGCTCCCGTTCCGGCTCCCACGTCCCAGCACACGTCGTTGGGTGTGACGGCGAGCTTGCACAAAATAGCGGCTCGTACCTCTTGTTTTGTCATGGGAACGTCACCGCGGATGAAGGCGTCATCGGGGATACCGGGTGTGCGTCGAAGCGGCATCTTTTGCGGGGGTATCTCTATGAGCAATACGTTAAGAGAATCGCACGTAGCATCGATGAGGTCGCGCGCAAACGCCGTGCGCACGCGTTCGTCTGCGTAGCCCAAGCGTTCCGCGAGCGTTACCGTTGCGTCGCCGAGACCAGCCTCGTTAAGGTCGCTGCATAGTGCATGTACGGTTTTTGCGTCCGACGTAAGCAAAAAGACCGGACGGCCTTCGCGCACGAGCCCCACCACGTCGCAGTTGCGTCCATGTGCCGAAGCGAACACCCAATCGGTCCACGGCTTGCGAAGACGCGCCGAGAGCAGCTGCACACTGGAGATGCCCGGCAACACCTCGACGTCGTGTCCTTCTGCCTCAAGCAACTCTAACAAACGCCGTGCTCCCGAGAAGAATCCGGTGTCGCCGCTTAGTGCAACAAAGGCGCGCTGGGCGTAAGGGGCATTGCGCAACGCACGCGCCACGTCATCGGCGCGGGTGGCAACGATGATGCGCGCGTTGGTTGGAGGCAGAGCCCGAAGCAGCCGTTCGGCTCCCAGCACGACGTCGGCATCGGCTAGGGCGCATGCGGCCTGTGGCGTGAGGTCGGCTCCTGTGGCTCCTGTTCCTGCAAGGGTTGCTCTCATGGCTGCACCTTTCCCACGCGTTGGAGCAACTGCTCAACGCTGATGCCCGTCTCGTCGGGTCGTCGTATAAGAACGCAGTGCACGTTGCAGGCTTGGGCGGCGAGTAGCTTTTCCTCGAAGCCTCCGGCGCGCCCGCCGTCCTTTGTAACAAGCCAGCGAATGCCGTACTGGCGCAGTATGGCTTCGTTGAGCTCCCGGCTGAATGGTCCCCGTAGGGCAACAATGTTGCGATGGGGGATTCCGATGCGCTCGCATGCAGCGATGCCCTCGTGGGTGGGGAGAACGCGCACATATAGACGCCTCGGGTCGATGTTGCCAAACGCGCTGAGTTCCTTCGACCCCGTCGTCACGAGTATGGCACCCTCTGTTGTCGCGAGAAACTCCGCAGCCTCGTTCGTGGTTGCGACCGTTGCCGCGATCGCAGTTGCAGCGCTTCCGGTTGCAGCGCTTGCGTTTGCGGCGCTTCCGTTCGTGGTGTCACGCGCGCTCGCCGCGTCGCTCACGTCGGCGCAAGCTTTGCGGACCACGCGCACTACTTCGATGCCGGTGCTGGCGCACCCCGTGCGGATGGCTTCGCTTGCTGCCTGCGCGTAGGGATGGGTTGCGTCAATGCACAGGTCGAACCCCGTGGCGAGTCGCGCTATGGCGGGCGCATCGAGCCTGCCAACAAGGATCTTTGCTCCGCTTGCGTCGACAAGTTCTTCGGCGCCAACGGGCGTGGCGACCGAAACCGTAACCTTATGTCCGCGTAAGATAAGTTCGTTGGCCAAAACGCGTCCCTCGGTCGTTCCGCCGAACAGCAACACGTTGAGGGGAGTGTGCGCGATGGTTTTCTCTGCTGTGCCGTCGGGGGAATCGGAGATAAGCCCAGGTGTTTTCTCTGCTGTGCCGTCGGGGGAATCGGAGACGGGTGCGGGTAATTTGCCCACGGCATGTTTGTTTGAACTTGGCTCGATTGTGGAAGGACAAGAGCGCGGCGTAACGAGGCGTCCGTTGCGCACGACGGTTTGTGGCGCGCCCACAAACACCGTGGTAAACATGTCGACCTGCTCGTCTCGTAGCTCCGAAAGCGAACAAATTTTATGTGACTGACCGACGCGCGCGATGTTTCGTACCCATCCGCAGGCAGTCGAGGGGTCGCGATGCTCCAGCAGGATGTCGCACGCCTTGCGAAGGTGGACGAGACGGTGCCTGGAGGCCGGGTTGTACAGGCAAATCGCCATGCCGCTTTGAGCCGCATGGTGCAGCCGATGCTCCACGACGTCCCACGGCGTGAGATAGTCGGAAAGCGATATGGTGCAAAAGTCGTTGGTGAGGGGTGCCCCCAACACGGCGGCACCCGAGAGCGCTGCCGTTACGCCGGGCACGATTTCCACCTTTGCGTTTGGCTCATCTTGCAAAAGATCGAGCGCGAGGGCAGCCATGCCGTACACCCCTGCGTCGCCGCTGCACACGAGGGCGACGCAGCGTCCCTCGGCGGCGGCATGCACGGCCCACAGGCAGCGCTCGCGTTCCCCGCCCATACCGGTCGTGTGGGTGGGCGTGGTGGGGAAGAGCTTCGAGGCGAGCTGCACGTAGGGGGTATACCCCACGATGACGTCAGCCTTCTTAAGGGCGCTGAGTGCAGCACCCGTCATGTGCTCCCGGCTTCCCGGGCCAAGACCAACCACGTAGAGCATCCCGCTCCCGTTGGTTTCGGTCCCGCTGGTGCGCGACGAACCATGCAAAGGGCTATTCGTCATGCGTCCACCTCCACGTGGGAGCAAACGTGCGACGCGCGAGGGCGAGCGTGATGCCGTCACGCGCATCCTTCGGGCGCACGAGCGTGCCGTAGCCGCTGCCCAAAACGGCGCTTCTCTCGCATACGTTGTCGACTCCCACCATTTGTTGCACGAACTGCGAGGTCGCGAACTCTCCCGGAACGGCAGCAAGTTCCGCGGCCGAAAAGGTGCGATAGGGGATGCTCAGCTCCTGCGCGAGCTCAAGGATGCCGCGCTCGTCCGCTTTGTTGTTGATGGAACAAATCTGCTCGAGCGCACACATGCTGAAGCCGGCCGCTTCCACGAAGTCGCGCACGCGCTGAGCGAGCACCTCCTTGGGGGTATCCTTGCGGCACCCGATGCCCAGCGTGAGTATGCGTGGCACCACATGAAGCGTTTGCGACGCAACGTGCGCGCGGTCCGAGAGCAAAACGTCTGCATGGCCCGAAGCACCGACCTCTAGGCCCTCGGGCGCATCGGGAGGTAGGGGCCAGTCGGATGCTACGCGTATGGTGCCTCCCGCAAGGAGCGTTGCCGAAACCTGCTTGATGCGCGCGGGGTTTGCAATCGTGCAACCCTGGTGGCGAGCCCACTCGTCCACGGCAAAAATGCCTCTGCCGTCGGTCGCCGTGGTGATAATTGCCTCGGCATTGCAAACACGTGCGATGCGACGGGCGAGGTCGTTCGCGCCACCGAGGTGTCCGCTCAGGATGGGGATGGTGAAGCGGCCCCGGTCGTCCACAACGACGACGGCCGGGTCGCAGGCTTTTGTGCGTACGTATGGCGCGATCGCCCGCACCGCGATGCCGGTTGCGCCTACGAACACGAGTGCGTCGGCCTCCTCGAAGCCCCGTTTCGTCCATCCCGCAAGTCCGCCGGGCGTGCAGCGCCATGCCGTGCCGCCAAGAGCCTGTGCGACCCGATGTGCCAGCCGTTCTCCCTCGTCGGAAAACGACACGAGTTGGATTCCGCCTTGGCTCGGGACGGTTCGGGCAGATGCTTCGGGAAGTCCCGTCGTGGGATGGCCCGAAAGGAGAGTCGCCTGCCCTGTGCGCGGCCCGGAGGGTGCCGTGCTCAAACAGTCCTCGTTCCTGCGGAACTGCGCGCGGCAACTCCTCCGGGCCGCTTCCCGATTTGACGATACGCTAGGGGCAGACGTCGAGAGACAGTATGCCTCACGATGGCCTTTATCGCGAAGGTCCGCCCCACAAGGACCTGCTTCGGGAAGCTCGTCCTGGCGAGGCTTCTCCTCGCAAGCCTTTGCCGCCCTAAAGCCAGTAGAGAAACTCGGGTCGTAGAGCCGGCTACGTTCGTAGCTGGCCTGCAGAAAGTCCCCTACTAATATTAGTGCGGTGCTGCGAATGCCTGCCGCCTTGCCGTCGTGTGCGAGGTTTCCAACGTTCGTGCGCACCACGCGTTCGTCGGGCCACGTGGCCTTGTACACGAGCGCGACGGGTGTGGTGGCCGCATACCCGCCGCACAAGAGCTCCTCCTGCACGCCGTCGAGCATGCCTGCCGAAAGGAAAATCGCCATGCTGGCCTTATGTGCCGCAAGGTCGCGCAAACGCTCGGTTTCGGGCACGGGCGTGCGGCCGGCAAGACGGGTGACGACGAGCGTTTGGCTTACGCCAGGTAACGTGTATTCCGCACCGATGCTTGCGGCGGCACCGCAAAAGCTCGAGACGCCCGGAGTATTCGTATAGGCAATGCCGCGTGCGTCGAGGGCGTCCATCTGCTCGCGAATCGCGCCGTAAAGGCTCGGATCTCCCGTGTGGAGCCGCACGACCTCCTGCCCGCGCTTTGCCGCCTCCACCAAAATGTCTAGGACCTCCTCAAGGGTCATGCGCGAGCTGTCGTGGATGGCGCAACCGTCAGGCGTCAGGGCTAGGAGGTCGGGATTGACGAGGCTTCCCGCGTAAACGACGACGTCGGCCTTTTGCAAAAGCTCCGCCCCACGTAAGGTTATGAGGTCGGGCGCGCCGGGGCCTGCCCCCACGAAGTGAATCATAGGCTTACCTCCCATGCGGCTATTATCTTCTGGGCGACGGACGTGATGCCGAGCAGCCCATACTGGTTCGAGAACACCACGGCACCCACGCGCATTGCTTCGTTTGCGCGACGGTCGAGGTGGCCCTGCATGGACTTGAGCAGGCTTGCCACAACAGCGTCCTTAAGACCTGCCGCGTGCAAGAGGTCGAGCGCGGCGTCGGTCGTCGCTGCCTGCATGAGCGATGCGCACAACGTGGCGTCGGCGCCGCAGAGGGCCGCATGGCAGCACAGTAGCTCGAGCCGGCAGTCGGCTACGCGAGAGTGCGTGTTCATTATGCCGCCCGCGAGCTTTACGAGCTTGCCGATGTGTCCTACCACGAGCACGTCGGTAAACCCGAGCTCTGCGGCAGCGTCGAGGGCGTCACCCAAGTAGTTCGAAAACTTAACTTGTGGCGTGTCGGCGAGTCCTCGCATAGAATCGCAGATAAAAGCCTCGGCGTAGTTTCCCGGTACGAGTACCACGCGTTCGTACCCGGTCGCCCGAGCTTGGCTGAGTTCTAGCTCGATTGATTGCACGAGGGCGCTTTCGCTCATGGGTTCCTCGATGCCCGAAGTACCCAAAATCGAGATGCCATCGACCACCCCGAGGTTTGGGTTGAAGGTTTGGCGTGCGACGTCTGCGCCGCCGGGAACCGAGATGGTTATGGCGAGGCCGCCATCGTAGGCGAAGGCCTTGGCAACGGATCGTGCCTGTTCCTCAATCATGCGCCGTGGGACGCTGTTGATGGCGGCGGCTCCCACCGGTTGGTCGAGACCCGGCTTCGTGACACGGCCCACGCCCCCACCACCGTCGATGCAAATGCCATTGTTTTCCGTTTTGGCAACCGTGGAAACCACCACGATGCCGTCCGTCACGTCGGGGTCGTCGCCCGCATCCTTGCGAACGCCGCAGACTGCGCCCTCACCACGCATTTCGGCAAACGTAGGCTCCACCTCAACGGGTAGGCCCTTGGGCGTAACGAGGCTCAGTTCCTCCGGTGCCATGCCCGAAAGCAATAGTCGCGTGGCACCTGCCGTTGCGAGCGCGGCGCATGTGCCCGTGGTGATGCCGCAACGAAGTCGATTCTTTCCGCTGCGCACATAATGGTCGAGTGCCGGGCGAGGGCTTTGCACGCGACCGTCGAGCCCGGGGTAAATCTCGTCGAACGACTCGTCGTCCACGTCGTACAGGCATCGGATGTATCCGTTCGCGAACACCTCGGTTGGCGTGCCAGTGCGGTCGATGTGGCCGTGTGCCACGCAAACGACGACGTCGGAGACGTGTTGGGCGAGTTCTAGCTCGTGCAGACTCATGAGGATGGCGAGGTTCTGCTCGTGGGCGAGGCGTCGGGCCATACGAACGAAGGCGAGCTTGTGCCGGATGTCCATGTAGGAGGTCGGCTCGTCGAGTACGAGGAAGCGTGGCTCCTGGCAAAGCGCCCGGGCGAGCATTACCCGCTGCTTTTGTCCGTCGCTGAGCGTGGAAAATCGGTTTTCGGCGAACTCGCGTATACCGACGGTTTGCAATGCGCTTGCGATTGCCTGTCGGTCGGCTTCGCGCAAGAGTCCGAGGCGTCCCGTGTGGGGGTAGCGGCCCATAGCAACGATGTCGTAGGTCGTCATGAGCTCGGCCTTTACGCGCTCGGTGGTGAGGATGGCCATCGAGCGCGCGACTTCGTTGGGGTCCATGGCGAGGAGGTCGCGCCCGTTCAGGTATAGCGTGCCGCCGAGGGGCTCGAGCTGGCGCGTGATGGTTTTAAGCAACGTTGACTTTCCCGCGCCGTTGGGCCCCACCAAGGTGCAAACCGTCCCCGCAGGGATGGCGAGTTCGACGTCGTCCACGACGACGTGTGCTCCGTATCCCGTGGCCACGTTTTCGGTGCGAAGAATGGCATGGGCGCTGTTGCCCGCAGCATTCGGTGCTGGACGCCGTGATTCCTTGAGCGGCGCGTACCCGCGAGGATCGCTAATCATGGCTCATCACCCTCTCGCGACGACGAGAGATGAGCATCCACATCACGACCGGCGCGCCAAACACGGCGGTTACGGTGGATATGCCCAGCTCGGTGGGGGCGAAGGCCGTGCGCGCAACGAGGTCGCAGCCCATGCAAAAGGCCGCCCCGCCCAAAAACGAGCCAGGCACGACGATGAGTGGCCGCGCCGTGCCGAAGAGGCCCTTTACGAGTTGCGGAACAGCGATGCCCACAAACGAGATGGGACCCGCGAAAGCTGTTACGCAGGCCGCGAGCAAACTCGAAAGTACGACGAGTTGTGCCCGAAAATGACGTATGTTGACGCCGACATTGGCGGCATATGACTCACCGAGGACATACGCTCCCATGGGCTTGCACAAAACAAGGGCGCATGCCAGAGCGCCTGCGGCAACTACGGCTATAACGCCAACGCTCTCCCAGCCGATGCCCGAAAAGCTGCCTTGCGACCAGCTGTGGAGGTTCACGATGTTCGCGTCGTCGGCGAAGGTCACCACGATGTCGGTTATGGCCGAGCAAACGTAGCCAATCATGATGCCGCAGACGATGAGGGTCGCCGCACTTTGTACGCGCCCGGAAATAACGAGCACGACGCCCATGGATGCCATGGCGCCTGCGAATGCCGCAACGATGAGTGCCACCGAGCCGAGTGCGACGCCGTGTCCGAGCGACCAAACGAGCGCGAGGGCGACGCAGAGCTTTGCGCCCGACGAGATGCCGAGCACGTAGGGCCCGGCGATTGGGTTCGCAAAAAACGTTTGCAGGAGGAGGCCGGCCATCGCGAGCATGCCCCCGAGCAACGCTGCGGCGCACAAGCGGGGCAGGCGGATGCTCCATATCACCTGGCGAGCGGTTGTGTTGGCGACGCTCGCGGGCGCGAAAATGGTTGCCAATGCCTCTCGCACGGAAAGCGACGAGCTGCCCGTTGCCACGTTGAGTGCGAAGAGCACGCACACGAGGGCTGCGAGGGCGGCAAATCCGTATGCGTAGCGGGCCGTCCTACTCACCGTGGGCCTCCGCTCCGACGTGGTACAAGTGGATAAAAGACGAGTCGTCTTTGGTTTTGTCGCAGAAAACGGCATTCATCTCTTCGATGAGCTGCGCCGCGCATGTTGGCTGCTGGAATAGATCTTTGCCCGTGCACCATACGTTGTGCTCGCGCACGGCAGCGAAGTCGGCGAGTCGTGGGTTCTTTGCCACGAGCTCGTCCACACTTTCGAGCGTGGCATCTATCGCGCTGTTGTAAATGATAACGTCGGCGTCGTGCGCAGCTTCGTAAAAGCTCTCCATCTCCATGTTCATCGTGGAGAGCGCGCCGGCATCCTGAGGCGTTTCGGTGCCAAGGAAGTAGGTTCCGCCAGCAAGCTCGATCATTTGCGACACATAGTCGCCGGGCTTGCGCACCACGACGCGGCCGTTTGGCCCAATAGAGAAGAACGCGACGGTCGGCACGTCTTTGCCGCGCTCCGACTTCATGTTTTGCGTGGTCTTCTCGAGCAGCTCGACTTGCCGTGCGAAAAACTCCTCCGCCTCGTCGAGCCTACCCGTGAGCAAACCATAAAGTTTTATCCATTCGAGACGCGCGAGCGGACTCGTTTCGTAGCTCGAACGCTCCACGAGCACGGGAATGCCAAGCGCCTCGAGCCGTTCGGCCACGTCGGGCGCATGGTAAATCATGGTGGACTCAATGGCCACGTCGGCGCCTTGCGAGAGTACGAGCTCGTAGTCGGGCGCGCTGTACTTGCCTACGTAGGTCATGCTGTCCTCGTTGAGTGCTGCGACGACCTCGGGCAGGCTCCAGTCCTGGGCCTTCGTGCTCGTAAAGCGCACGCAACCGAGCGCGTCGAGCTGGCGAAAGAAGTCCATGGACGAGGACGCGGCGAGGTAGGTGTTCTCGATTGGCAGCGTAATGACGGTTGCGTCGCCTTCGGTCGCGGTTGGTGGCGCTGCGTCGTTCGTTGCCTGCGCTTTTGTCTGCGCCTTGGGAACGAGATAATACCGTTCGGTGCCGCCAATGGTGAGCATGCTCGTGCCGTCCTCGCGGTACTCTACGTCGAACTGCGTGGCATAGTCGAGCTGCAGGTGTCCGACGGCAGACGCCTGCGGGGCGGCGACATCGGAGTCGCTGCCGCCACAGGCGCACAGGAAGAACGTGCAGGCGAGTGCCACGAGAAGCGAGACAAGCTTACGCATCGGTTGGGGCAATCGTTGAGGAGTCGAAGTGGAGCGTGTAGTCAATCTCGTGCGGCTTGCTCATGGCGGTGGTGTCGGCCGTGACGGGCATGTTGTAGTCGAATCCCTCCACGGGCACCTCGAAGGTGGAGTTGCCCTCGGTGTTCACGGGCTCTAGGCGTTTGCCGTTTACCACCATGTAGTCGTAGTTGGGGCTGCTCCACACGATGCGCGCAGTTGCCACGCCACCTTTTACGACAAGTTCGGCGGGGGAGTCGACCGTCGCCTTGCCCGATCCGCCTTCGAGCGTAACGGCCACGGTGTAGGTTCCGTCCTCGAGGTTAAGCGACGCCACCGTTGTGACATCGTTGTTCAGGCGTGCCTCGGCGGGCAGGGAGTCGGCCCTAAAGACGAGTGTGCGGTCGTACCACATCTCCTTTTTCTTGCTGAACGCGGCATAGGGGAGCGGGGCGTCGAGGCTCTCGATGGGGACGGTAAACGTGTGGGCGCCATCCTTCTCCTCGAATGCGATGTAGTCCCCTTCGTTTGCCGCGGCCGCCTCTTCGGCAGTGCCGGGATACAGGTAGAGATAGCCCGTGCCGCTCATCGTCATGCGCGCGGTCATGGCGCCGTCCTTCACCGTGAGCTCGCAATCGGTGATGCGAAACATCGACGAGCTGGAGTCGACGGCTATGTGGTAGGTTCCCTCAGCAATTTCGTCGGCTTCCACGGGCTTGAGACCTTCAACGTCGAGCTCCACGGGCTCGGCCATGTCGGCGGACGTGGCGACCGCGGAGGTTGAGTCGGCCGTGCTGGACGCATCGGTTGCGCCAGCCGATTCGGCAGCGGTGGCGTCGGCTGTGCTCGACGATTCTGCGCCGGCCGATTCGGCCATGGCGGAGTCCGTAGGGGATTGCGGCTGTGCGGCGCATGCCGGAAGTGTGAGGGCAAGCAGCATCGCTGCCAGTACGTGCAAGTTCTTGGTTTTCATTTGCTTTCCTCGCTTTTGTCTGAATATTTGATTGAGCGTGTTTCGTTGCGTTCGACGTACTGAGGGATTGGTCCGCACGGGGATACGCCATTCGAGTTGGGTGGACACCCCCGTTGGGTGGGCATCCCCGTTGGGACGCCTACTCGTTTAGGGAGTCGATGGCGGCTTGCGCGTGTTCGACGAACAGTTGCTGAACGGGCTCGAGCTCGCCGAGGCCGCGAAGAATGCACTCCACCTCGTAGCCCTCGGTCTCGAACTTGCTCTTCCACGAGTCCTTGTCGTTGCCCGCCATGTCGTTGTTGGCGTGGTCGCCGGCTACGATCATGAGCGGCTCGAGCACGACGCGCTTGTAGTTGCCCTTTTTGACGGCGGCAAGAACGTCGTCGACGGAGGGCGTTGCCTCTACGGTGCCGACGAAGTAGTTCTTCTTGCCCATACCGTCGAGGACCGACTGCATCTTTGCGTACACCGCGTTGGAGTCGGCCTCCGTGCCATGACCCATAAACACGATGGCGGTTTCGCCGTCGTCGTAGCTGGCGGTTGCCTCGACCACGGCTTCGGCCACGCGCTCGAAGTCCTTGTCGCTCGTAAGAAGCGGCTCGCCGATGGCGACCTTGGTGAATGCATCGGCGTAGTTGCCAACCTCGTCTGCGAGGTCGTTGTACTCGTAGCCATCCATGAGGTGCGTCGGTTGCACCACAAGACGCTTGACGTTGTTCTTCGATGCGCGCTCGAGTGCCTGGCCGACGTTGTCGATGGTTTCGCCGTCGCGCTCTTGAACGTGGTCAATAATAATTTGGCTCGTAAAGCCGCGGCGGACGCCCCAGTTGGGGAAGGCATCCTCAAGGGATTGCTCGATGGCACCGATTGTTTGACGGCGACTGTCGTTGTAGCTGGTGCCGAAGCTCACGACGAGAAGCTCGTCGTCGCCAATCTCGTCGGCATTGCGGGGGTTATCGAGGGAGGCATCGCCGGTTTCGTAGTTCTCTTCGTCGTCGGCTGCGGCTTCCGTGGCGACTTCCGCATCGGCTCCGGCGTTTGCATCGGTTGCGTCTTCCGGTGTGGTGGATGCGGCGTCGCTGCTCGTCTCTGCGTTCGTTGATTGCGTGGTTCCGGAACAGGCGGGAAGCAGTGCAAGCGAGAGGAGCAGTGCCAAAGAGCAAGTCGTGATGCGTTTCATACCAGCCTCCTTTGTGTGGGGTTTGTCCCCATGCCAATAAAAAACGGTCTTATGCACTTGGAGCATAAGACCGCAGAACCCGACGGCGCCGGGCTCGATATGCGATACGGTCAAGAGCTCGTGACCTGGGCACGTCCGTGCCCCGTACCCTTACAGGCGGCAGGTCTCCTGGCTCGCGATTATCGTTCGTTGCCGTCTTCCCAGCTTGCGCCAGTGACTGCGTGTGCGTGGCAGCGAACTTCCGCATACAGTGACGAGATCGCACAGGCTTCGCACCTGTTTCCCTATTATCCCCGGTGGCGTCGTTGTCGTCGGGGCACCGCTTGCGTATTCGGTTTTGGAGACACTATAGCACAGTGCTTGTTGTGCTGTTGCGACTCGCGTGTGGCTAGGACGTTATGCCCGAACTCCGCATTGCTTGCGGATTGAGTAAAACGCCCTCTCCTGCGATCCGGTGGTATAGAATGGTTTATATGCGTCGGTGAGGGGCCGGTGCCGGGAAGACGGCGCGTGGGCGCCGGAAGGGAGAGGCAGCCATGAAAAAGACGCTAGGTAGGGGGTCGCTCGGGCGCGCGCTGAGCCTGGTCGTGGCCCTGGCCATGGTGTGGGGCATGTGTCCCACGGCGGGCATCGCGGAGGAGGCTCTGGGAGCCGCGCCTGAGGGCGGCGGGGCTCTGGCCGAAGGCGGCGGGGCCCAGGCCGAGGGCGCGCCCGAAGCCGCGGAGGCGTCCGAGGGCGC
>JAFWMH010000081.1 GCA_017510785.1 Atopobiaceae bacterium
AGGCCGGGACTCGCGACGCGGCCGGGGCGGGCGAAGAGCCGGGTACACCTGAGGCACGCGATGCGGCCGGGGCGGGCGAAGAGCCGGGTACACCTGAGGCACGCGATGCGGCCGGGGCGGGCGAAGAGCCGGGTACACCTGAGGCACGCGATGCGGCCGGGGCGGGCGATGAGCCGGGGACACCCAAGATTCTC
The DNA here is from genome assembly GCA_017510785.1 of Atopobiaceae bacterium. Classification (GTDB taxonomy): domain Bacteria; phylum Actinomycetota; class Coriobacteriia; order Coriobacteriales; family Atopobiaceae; genus RUG440. The sequence goes on from JAFWMH010000081.1 coordinate 195, forward strand.
GAAGAAAGCGAACTTGTCAACGTACGCACCGAGGGTGCGGCGGGTTTCTTCGTTCCTACCGTTCAGGCAGGCGACTACGTACACGTGGGACAAGAACTCGCCCAAATTCGCGACGCCTTCGACGCCCACCCGTTAAAGTCGTTGAACGCTCCTGTTAACGGGCGCGTATTCTTCATGCGCAAGGAACCACTCGTCCAGCAACATATGGTGGTGTTTCGCATCGTAGCAACTTGACGGGATGCGGCAGCGCGGCGGGCTGCGGCAGCGCGGCGGGCGGCGGCAATGCGGCGGGCGGCGGCGCGGCGGGCGGCGGCGCGGCGGGCTGCGTTTGGCAAGCATGCATCCGCGACCTGCGCAAAAGACGCGGCCTGCGCAAACGGGAGATTTGCAGAGGTCGATTTTTCGTCCGATTTCTTTGTGGCGTGTCATCGCGAGGGCCGCGATGAGAAAAAACCTGACGAAAATGCGACTTGTGCAACTGAAAGAATTGCACAGGTCGATATTCCGACAGATTCCACCCCAGACATTGCACCGAGAGGATCGTCGGAAGGGAAATCCTGACAAAAAAGCGACTTGTGCAACTGAAAGAGTTGCAGAGGTCGATATTCCAACAGATTCCGTCACGGCGATTTGCACAGGTCGATTTTCCGACAGGTTTTTTCCGAGACGAAGCGCAGAGAGGGGCCCGGAGGGGCAAATCCCGACGAAAAAGCGACTTGTGCAACCGAAAGATTTGCACAGGTCGATTTTCCGACAGGTTTTTTCCGGGATGAAGCACGGAGAGGGCCCTGAAGAGGCGAAACCTGACGAAAAAGCGACTTGTGCAACTGAAAGACTTGCAGAGGTCGATATTCCGACAGATTCCGTCACGGCGATTTGCACAAGTCGATATTACGACAGATACCGTCGCCGTGGACAGTCACGGGAGCCCCGGCAAGCAAAAGCAATCGCGATTAGAACAAAGCCGTCCACCAAAGCCAGCCGCGCCACCGCAAAGGACGTATCGCAAACCAGCACTGAACCAAGCAACTACCACTTGAAAGCATTCTGAAAAAACCCTGCCAGCTAACCGACGCAACGACGCCGCAAAAAAGCGCTTCGCGAGGCGACACCATGCAGAAACGTCCGAGAAACACGGCCTCCCTAACCTGTGCTCATTCGTTCGACCGACCGGCAGAACGCCGTTGTGGCCCAGCGCCAACGCGAAGCCCGCGCGGCCCAGCGACGGTAGCAAGCCATCACGACACGAAACCAGAGAGGAGCCATCATGACGCAGGACAAGGTAACAGAGGAGTTCGGCAGCTTGGTATTCAGCGATGCCGACATGCGCAAGCGCCTGCCCAAGCCCACCTACATCGAGCTTTCCCGTGTAATTAAGGAAGGCAAACCCATCGACCTCGACATCGCCAACGAGGTCGCCCATGCCATGAAGGAATGGGCCCTCGAACGCGGCGCCACGCACTTCACGCACTGGTTCCAACCGCTCAATGGCATAACGAGCGAGAAGCACGACAGCTTCATAACGCCACAAGACGACGGCACCGTCCTCATGGCCTTCAGCGGAAAAGAGCTGGTACAAGGTGAGCCCGATGCTTCGAGCCTGCCAAACGGCGGCTTGCGCGCAACATTCGAGGCGCGCGGCTACACAGTGTGGGACCCCATGAGTCCCGCGTTCATAAAGGATGAAGTCCTGTGCATCCCGACGGCGTTTATCTCCTACACCGGCGAGGCGCTCGACAAAAAGACGCCGCTGCTGCGAAGCCAAGTAGCATTGGAAAAACAAGCGAAGCGAGCACTGGCGCTCTTCGGCCGCGAACCCAAGCGCGTCACCACGACCATCGGACCCGAGCAAGAGTACTTTCTCATTCGCGAAGAGGACTACGCGGCACGTCCCGACCTCATCCTGACGGGCCGCACGCTCTTTGGCTCCGAGCCAAGCAAGGGACAAGAGCTCGAGGAGCACTACTTTGGAGCCATTCGCCCCACCGTGAGCGAGTTTATGAAGGAGCTCGACGACGAGCTGTGGAAGCTCGCCGTTCCCGCGAAGACAAAACACAACGAGGTAGCGCCGTGTCAGCATGAGCTCGCGCCGGTGTTCGAAAACGGATCGCTCGCCGTAGACGACAACCTCCTCACCATGGAGAAGATGCGCCTCATCGCCAGCCATCATGGACTCGTGTGCTTGCAGCACGAGAAACCCTTCGAGTACGTCAACGGGTCGGGCAAGCACGACAACTGGTCGATTTCGGCCGACGGGCGCAACCTGCTCGAGCCAGGACCTCACCCCGAAGACAACCTCCAGTTCCTCGTGTTCCTCGCTTGTCTTGTCGCCGCCGTGGACGAGCACGCCGACCTCATGCGCATGAGCGTGGCCTCCGCGGGCAACGACCATCGACTTGGCGCCAACGAGGCCCCGCCGGCGATTGTTTCGGTATTCTTGGGCGATGCGCTCACGCCGGTTGTGGAGGCTCTTATCCACAAGGAGCACGCAGAGGCTTCGGAAGCGGAGCTTGTCGACTTGGGCATTCCTCAGCTGCCTGCAATTTTCCGTGACAATACCGATCGCAATCGCACGAGTCCCTTCGCCTTTACCGGCAACAAGTTCGAGTTTCGCATGTGCGGCTCGCAGCAGAACCTCTCCGATCCTAACACCGTGCTCAACACGGCCGTCGCCGAACAGTGCGAGCGCTTTTGCGACTACGTGGCGGCGCGCGCGGACGAGGACTTCCAAACGGTGGCCATGCGCTTCGTGCGCCATACGCTGCGCGACCATCGGCGCATCATCTTCGATGGCAACGGCTATTCCGCAGAATGGGAGGCAGAGGCAGAGCGCCGCGGCTTGCCAAACCTCAAAACGACGCCCGACGCGCTGCCCGCCCTCATTGACCCAACCAACATCGCGCTCTTCGAGAAGTACGGCGTCTTGAGCGAGGCCGAACTCCACGCACGCTATGTGGCGAAGGCGGAGCAGTACGCCAAGCTCATCAACATTGAGGCCAATACCATGACGTACATGGCGCGTCACATGTACTTGCCCGCAATAACTGCCTATTCCGGCAAGGTTGCTTCGATTGTTGCGACGAAGAGTGGGCTTGGCATAACTTCGACCGTCGAGACAAAACTCGTGCGTAGCCTTACCGAGGGCGTCGAGCGCGTGTGGTCGCTCACGCACGACCTCGAAAAGACAATCGCCGCCACGCGCGCCATCGACGATCCGGCCGAGCGCGACGACGCGTGCCGCGACCTGGTAATTCCCGCCATGGATGCCCTGCGCGCCGCCATCGACAAAATGGAGGTGCTCTGCAGCAAGGACTGCTGGCCTGTGCCGAGCTATAACGACATGTTGTTCTATGTGTAAATCGAACTAGAGGGATGGCGCCCGGGTTTCTCGCTCGCTCAAGCCTCGCTTCGCTCGGAAGTCGCTCGCCGAGAAACCCGGGCGCCACCTAGTTCGACGCAACGACCTGCCCCGGTAGAGTTTGTGCGCCTTCGGCGCCCCGCACACAAAACGCTCGGAAGTCGCGCTTTGGAACATCACAAGGGCGGTCGCAACCAGCTAACGATAGCTGACTCCGGATGGATTGGTGCGCTCAAGCCTCGCTTCGCTCGGAAGTCGCTCGCCGAGAAACCTTTACGCTACACCGCGCAATCCGTCACGGGCGGAAGCAATGTTTTTATCAACGTGCGTTGTCGATCTCGAAATGCATCGTCCTTCAAATACCGCCGAACTCTGTATAGCTCATCTTCCTTGCCATGACGCATCAACTCCCGCGCTATCATCTCGGCCGTTTTGTTTAGGGCATCAGCGTTTCGCACGTCATCAAACATGATCGGGAAAGGCGAGTAGCGCGCAATTGCATAATCTTGCATTCGATTCTTGTCTTCCTTCCGCGCACTCGAACTCGCGTGTTCCTTGTCTCCGAGGTACTCTACGAGGACGCGGTACTCAGGCCACTGAATATCCGGTTTCAAAGACTTATGCTTGAGCTTTTTCCAAACACCCTCGCTAACTTGCAACTGTTCGTTCGACAAAGGCTTTCCCATTGAGAGCCCGCCCCATCGGGGAGGCAACGTTAGAGCATGAAACAGATACCCCTCCATCGCAGAACCGAGCTTGTCGACGACACAGTTGGCCACCTCTCGTGCCAGATGCAATCCATCAACGAAGCGTAACTCGTTTAAAAACGATTTTATCTTCTCCGCCGTTGCAGGATTCGTCGGATGATTGGGGCGGTCGTATGTGATCTTCCCTGTTCTGGGCTTCTTCGCATCACGTCGATAATAGCCACAGCATTCGTCGCAGAATTCCAGTAACCTGAGCTTTGTCTCCAGCATACTTATCGAACCTTGTTTAGCTTTGCTCCTGAGCTCGCGTGAAAACTGAACCAGCGCCAATGCCGGCGATTCAACAAAAACGCGCAGATGCTCCGGTATTTCAATCCTCGTTGCGGAATCGTTGCCTGGCACCACCTCAAAAAACGCGCCTCTAGGCAAATCGATGCCCAAAACCTCTGTGCGAATAGTCTTCGTCTTCTTGCGAGATTTTATGTTGGGAACAAGAAGCCTTAACGGATGCGCCTCGTCGATTCCCAGCTCCTGCATCAAAGCAGGGGCACCCAAGTCATCGACGTCTCGCACCGAATCGTCCAGTGGTGCTATTGTTGAATCTTCGCATCGAACAATAGACAACGCCTTACCGACACGCCCCATGCGAAGCAACATGCACGACTGTCTTCCTGTTATATGTATGCTCATCGTATCCATGCCAAACGATAGCTCCGCTATTTTTCCGTATGCCCATCGTGCCCATGCTAAAACGATAGTCCCGACGCCATCTCGACCGAACGTAAAACCTTTGATAAGTAGCAGCTGTCTTGCGGATATTGAGCAGATTTCTCCCGAAAAGTTGCATTTGCGCAGGTAGAAACCACATGCAATTCATGCGCAAAACCGGCAAGATTCTTCGAACAAGGACCCAAGGAGTTCACATATTTTACATTTTCGCAGGTACATACGTCGTAGACAAACTCGTGTTGAAAACTCTATACGGGCGCCTTCCGAAATGTACCGATTCATACCGGGACGGCTAAAACGCAGGCAACACCGCAAGCGTCAGGCGCCTCGCGAAATATCGACCTGTGCAAACAAGGGATTTGCAGAGGTCGATATTCCGACAGATTCCGTCGCAGCAGGCAGGCATAGGGATCACGACGAGGACACGATGAGAAAATCCTGACGAAAACGCGACTTGTGAAACTGAAAGATTTGCACAGGTCGATATTCCGACAGGTTTTTCTCGGGACGAAACGTAGAGAGGGTCATGGAGAGGCAAAATCTGTCGAAAACGCGCCCTGTGCAACTGAAAGATTTGCACAGGTCGATATTCCGACAGATTCCGGCTCGACGATTTGCACAGGTCGATTCTTCGGCAGGATTGATCCCCGGGAGCGTCGCACACGTCCGTTTTCCGGCAGATTCCGCCAGGGCAATCCGGCCGCACCCGTACACCGCTCCAGTTTGCACGTCCCCTTCATGCGAACCTAACGCCAAGCACCGACTTACCACCGTGCCCACTGCGCGCCCCGCTACAACGTACGCAACGCATCGACATCTCGGCAGCCATCGAGTCAGCCACCTTCGCAGCTAACCCCGCTACAGCGTGCGCAGCGCATCGACCAGCGCGGTTTTGCTTGCGGTGCGCTCGTCCTTCTCCTTAATCACCTTCGCAGGACAGCCGGCAACAACGACGCCCGCAGGCACGTCCTCAATAACCACGGCCCCGGCAGCCACCACCGAGCCTGCTCCCACACGCACGCCCTCCAAAACGACTGCGTTGGCGCCTATCATAACGTCATCCTCCACCACAACAGGTGTGGCACTTGCCGGCTCCACCACACCCGCCAGCACGGTACCAGCCCCAATATGACACCGCTTGCCCACGGTCGCGCGACCACCCAGCACGCACCCCATGTCTATCATGGTGCCCGCACCAATGACCGCCCCAATGTTCACGATGGCACCCATCATGATGATGGCGCCGTCGCCAATCTCCACCTGCTCGCGAATAATCGCGCCCGGCTCGATGCGCGCATTCACGGGCTTGAGGTCGAGCAGCGGCACGGCCGTATTGCGTCGGTCGGCCTCAACGATGAAGTCCTCGATGTCGTCGGCATTCTCCTCGAGCACTGGACGGAGCTCCTCCCAGTCCCCAAACACGATTTTGTCTCCTGCGCCGAACACGCGAGCCGAGCCGTAGTCCACCGAAGATCCGGAACGTTCGCGTACGTACACCTTTACCGGCGTCGTTTTTTTCGCGTTGGCGATGTAGTCGATGACCTCTTGCGCGTCCATACAATATGCCTTTCTCTTGCTAAACGATTCGTCTTGCCCGCTTCCTCGCACACCACAAAGGAGACAAAAACTTACAGTTTGCTGCCAAGCCGACCGATCAAGAACCATGCACCCCGTCTGCCCATATGCAACGCCGCAGCACGCCCCAGAGCCGCCGAACCCGCCACGGCCACCGCGCCCACCACGGCCGACAGAGTCGCGACCCGCCAGACCCTGCCAGCCCACCGCGCCCAGCCGGAGCCGCCGAACCCGCCACGCCCAACGGCGCCGCGACCTGCCTGACCTTTACGGCTCACCCCCAACCACGGCCTGCTCCAAAGCGATTCGCTCCAACCTTTCGCCGAACGGACTCGCGTCCAACGTTGCGAAATAGTCGGCAGCAGTCTCGGCACGGCGGATAAGATCCGACGAGCCGTCAGGATGCAGCAGCACCTCGGCACTGCGCAGTCGACCATTGTAGTTGTAACCCATCGACCTGCCGTGCGCACCCGTGTCGTGAATCACCAGCAAGTCCCCCGCCTCGACCTCGGGCAGCGCACGCGCATTCGCGAAACGGTCGTTGTTCTCGCACAGGCCACCCACTACGTCGTATACATGTGTTGGAGGCTCTAAGGTTTTGTCTGCTCCACCAGGATGTCCCACCACCGTCACGTGGTGATACGCGTCGTACATCGCCGGGCGCATGAGGTCGGCCGCGCAAGCATCGACGCCCACGTAGTCATGATAGGTTCGCTTGAGATGCAGCGCGCGCGTCACAATACAACCGTGGGGACCTGTCATGAAGCGACCAAGCTCGGTAAAGAGCGCGACGCCACCCATCCCCGCAGGCACCAGCACGTTCTCGAACGCCTTTCGCACGGCCTCGCCAATCGCGCGAATATCGCAGGGCTCGTCGTCGGGCGCATAGGGAATGCCGACCCCGCCCGAAAGGTTAACGAACGCAACGTGCACACCCGTCTCACGATGGAGCCGCACGGCCTCGGTAAAAAGCAAATGCGCGAGCGCAGGATAATAGCCGTTTCCGTGAGTGTTGCTCGCGAGCAACGCATGGAGGCCAATCGCTCGCACACCGCGGGCCACCAGCGCGCGACACGCCTCGGTGAGCTGCGTGGGAGTCATGCCGAACTTCGAGGTTTCGGGCGTGTCGAAAATGCCGTTCGTCCCCTCGAAGTCGCCGCCGGGGTTTACGCGCAAGCACACAACTTCGGGGAGACGACCCACCGATCGCTCGTAAAAGTCAACCATGTCGAGTGCGTCGAAGTTCACGAGCGCCTCAAGACGCGCAGCATGACGGAAGTCTGCGGCGGGCGTGTCGTTCGACGAAAACATGATGTCGTGACCTTGGGCGCCGACCGCTTCTGCCAACATAAGCTCGGGGCGCGTGGCGCAGTCGAATCCACAACCGTACTCGGCAAGCACCTGCATGATGGCCGGGTTGGGGTTGGCCTTCACCGCGAAGTACTCCCGAAAGCCCTCGTTCCACGAGAACGCCGCGAGCAAATCCTCCGCCGTGCGGCGTATGCCCGCCTCGTCGTACAGGTGAAACGGCGTGGAATATTGGGAGACAAGCTCCTCGAGCTGCCGTTTCGTTACAAACAGCGGTTTGGGATGGGTGGACTCGGGACGCGCAGGGTTCGAACGTGACCGCTCGACGTGCGCGGGCTCGAGGCGCACCGTCTCGGGGCGCTCGAGCCCGAGGCGCGCGGATTCTAGCTTCATAAAAATCGCCTCCTCTACGGAACGCACCTTATCATGCGTTCGAGGCATGCAAACCACTGGTTACCAGCTCGAATCACGCCAGACACGTATGCGTCGATACACGTAAACCATTGGTTACCAGCTCGAATTGCGTCGGACACGCGTCCGTAGCCACACAATGAGAGAATGATTTTGCAATCGCTCTTTTATCATAAAACCCTTATATTACTGCACACGATTCGTTGGTTTTGTCACTAGACCGTCGCTGAAACACACGTGCAGTAACCGGTGCATGGAATCAACCGATGATTCTTGGCTGTCTATTCCCCGCCGAGTCATACGCACTCAGGGCACGATTCGGAAAACTGCAATGAGGAGCCACCATGAACGAGTTTGACCTATTGCGCACATGTAGACGTGACCTACATCGCATTCCCGAACTTGACGTAGACTTGCCCAAGACGTTGGCCTACGTTGAGGCTCGCCTTGCCGAACTGAAAGATGCGTGCATGATTCTCCACCCCTGCAAGAGCACTATATGCGCGCTGTTCGAAGCTAGTCACTCGGACAACCACCGCACAGTGGCCGTTCGTACCGACATGGACGCATTACCCGTAACGGAGCGCACCGGTGCGCCGTATGCCTCCCAGCACGAGGGTAGGATGCACGCCTGCGGACATGATGGTCATATGGCCATGGCACTCGCACTTTGCCGATGGCTCGCCGCGCACCGAAACGAGCTATCCCGCAACGTGATGGTTGCGTTTCAACCAGCAGAGGAAACCTCGGGAGGCGCCCGTCGCTTATGCAAGAGCGGTGTGTTCGAGCAGTATGGCGTCGATCGCATTTTCGGTTTTCATCTTTGGCCCGATTTACCCGAGGGCGTGATCGCGAGTCGACCCGGGCCTCTGCTGGCCTCGAGCAACGAAGTAGACGTTACGTTTTCCGGGCGCAGCTCGCACATTGCCACATGGCAGGAAGGTCGCGACGCGCTGCGAGCGGCCACGCACTTCGTGGGTGACGTTTACGAGAGGCTTGAGCGCATGGCGAGCGAGTCCGTGCTGAGCGAGGGGCACGTGCTTCTGCGCTTTGGCACAATGGGTGCGGGGACAGTTCGCAACGCCATCGCGGCGACGGCTGAGGTGCATGGCAGTCTGCGTGCGGAAAGAATGGCCGACCGCGCCGACGCGATGCAGGTTGTTAAACGCGCTGCCACCGCTGCCGCGAGTGCGCAGGGTTGTACAACAAAGGTGTACTTTTCCGAGGGCAATCCCCCCGTAACGAACGACCGCCACCTCTTTGAGCTAGCCGCCGACACCCTTCCCCACCTTACTCGCGTCAAACGACCGCTCCTCATCGCAGAGGATTTCGCCTGGTATCAGCAGTGTTTGCCGGGACTTTTCCTGTTGCTCGGTACGGGAACCGGCATACCCCTCCATGCCGATACCTTCGACTTCGACGAACGCGTTTTGCAGGTTGGCCTCGACGCCTACAAGCGACTAGTCATGCTGCCGTAAACAAATGTGGGACAACTCCGACTTCGTCCGACTTTTCCTTCCGACGGACGCCGGGACGTTCCGCTCAGGGCGAATCCTGACGAAATATCGACCTGTGCAAATCGCGGGAGCCCGATCCGACGAAAAAGGGGCCTGCGCGATGATCCCCGGGGCAAAAGTCTGTCGGAATGTCGACCTGTGCAAATCGCCGCGCCGGAATCTGTCGGAAAACGGGCCCGCGAGACGCTTCCGGGCAAAAAATCTGTCGGAATGTCGACCTGTGCAAATCGTCGCGCCGGAATCTGCTGGAATGTCGACCTGTGCAAACCTTTCAGTTGCACAAGTCGCGTTTTCGACAGGATTTTCTCTCCCACGTCCCGCAGCGGCTCGGCCATCGCACAGGCCGCAGCCCCCCCCTGGCGACGCCGCGACGGCAGGCAGGACTGACGGCAGCCAGAAGTGGGCATTGCCCATCGACTATGAGGCATCTTGGGGGAGCATAACCCCGTTCTTGTCCCCCCAAGACGCTTCATGATGCGCAGCCAGTCGCTCAGTCGCTCGACGCGCGCCAGTCCACCCGTAGCGGGGTTCGACGGCGGCCCCGCCGGTAGACGCCCGTGATGGAATCGGACGGAAAAACCGGCCTCCGCAAATCGCGTTTGCACCCAACGCTGATAATGGGTGTCGTTTGGGACGCCTTGCCCTCGGTTTTGTCCGCCAGATGGCCCGTTTGGCACCCATAATCGACAATAGGTGTCGTTTGGGCCATTTCGGCAAGGGCGCGGGGCCGGAAATGGCCCGTTTGGCACCCAACGTTGGTAATGGGTGTCGTTTGGGACACTTTTGCCGTGGTTTCGCCCGCCAGATGGCCCGTTTGGCACCCAAGGTTGAGCGGAATCTGACGGAATATCGACCCGCGAAAGCCCCCATTTGAACGGGTCGACCTCTCGTCAGGTTTTCCCTCGAGACGGCCCCGACAACGGCCCGCCCTCGACATGAGCCACGGCTCCGCCCTGCGTCGGCGCCCTAGCCGTCGCAACCTGCGGCGCGCCGGCCGTCGCAACATGCTGCATCTGCGGCTATGAAGCACCTTGGGGAGCATAACCCCATTAATGGTGCATTTTATTATCCGTCTCTGATGCACTTTTTTCGACAAGATGAGAAAACGAGTCAGGTAGCAACCAGAGGAACAGCCGTGCGCAGTTCCGGAGATGCGGGTGAGTTTTGGGCGCACTGCCCCGCCCACATGCAGGAATCTGTGCCTTCCCTAGGGGCTGGCGCTGCCCGTCGCGCCGGAATCGCACGGATTCGAGACCTCTGCTACACGATTGGTCGGGATTGGAACCGGTGCCACAGGGGGATGGCAGAGGTCCGGACCCCAGTGAGGTTTTTCGTAATCGCGACCTTTGCCTCACGCGTGCTGCGGCAGAGGTCCGAAGTAGAGAAGACCCTTACGGATTCGGGACCTCTGCCACACCTCCTGTGGTAGAGGTCCCGTTTTCGGCCGACTTTTCTTTTCGCGACCTCTGCCTGCACCCCCAGAAGCGCAATCATCCGAAAAGCCGACCTCTGCCACGTCCCAGCGTTGGTATCAATCGCTCGAATATTTTATCGACACCGACCGCAGGGGCTGAGACCCATGTCTTCCGCCTCACCAACAGTCATCTCTTGAAGATTGTGCGAGCGACTCAGGGATGGGCAGCCATAATCGGTGTGGTAACAATTGCCTGTTTCCGTGATCAAACATCCCCTCTGACGACGCCTCTCTTCAGCTTCGGCAGCCCGTTGCTCTCTTTCAGCCTGCGCCTCCGCTGCCCGTTGCTCGGCCTCAATGCGCTCCTGCTCCGCTCGTTGTTCAGCTTCAATGCGCTCCTGCTCCGCCCGCTGCTCGGCCTCAATGCGTTCCTGCTCCGCCCGCTGACGCTCGGCCTCTTCGCGTTCGGCAATTTCTGCATCGAGGTTAGCCATTCGCTCGTTGAAGAACTTCTCTATCTCGCCCGCAAGTTTCTTGTCAAGACCTTTGCGATTGATGTTATCGCTCTTTGCAAATGAGAACTTGTACGCGGGCTTTTGCTCCGCATTCGGCGCACTGAACTTGTATGAAAATGCGAACTCGTCTCCCGCCTCGAGTTTGGAATGTGCTTGATCGCAGATAATATCGAGTTTCGATGTTGTTTCGCCTGCCTTAACGACAAGGGTCGGTAAGTCGGATTTATCTACATAGTCCTTCGAACCTTTTTCCGCAGCCTCGACCTTCAGTTTTCCCGTTATCGTCAGTTCCAGTGAATACGGCCTATCTGCTTCCGGAGGCATCAGCTGCGCATCATATTGCACATCGGAAAAGACGGCAGTGGGCCTTTGAGCCTTGCGTTCTTTTTCAGCCGCAGGATCAGTGTAGTCCAAGCGAATCGTAGCACCATCAAATGAAAACCAACTGCCGTCAGTCACCTCGACCTTTGAAACCTTCGCGACAAGCACCTTCGATTCGGTTAACGAAGTCTTTGAAGTATCCTTGCTGTCTTTTGCACTCTTGTCGCCCTCGTCTGAGCTATCCTTGGCCTCCTTTTTGTCTTTGTCCGTTCCTACCTGTGAGTTAGTCTTGGTACCCTCGGACTCAGCTTGTTTGCTGGAATTCGACTCTTCGACCGACTTCTTCTCGGCAGCCTGCTTCTCAGTTGCCTGTTCCTTGGACGTCTGCCCTTCAGTTGTTGTCTGTTCCTCGACCGACTGCTCTTTGGCCGCTTGTCCCTCGGCCGCTTGCCGCTCAGCCGCCTGTTCCTCGGTCGCCCCGTTCCTGGACGCCCGTCCCTCGCCCGCCTCGCTCTTGGCCGCTTGCCCCTTGTTTGCCTGTTCCCCGGTTGCTTGCTCCTTGGCTGCCTGCTCCTCGGCAGCCTTCTTCTTGGCCGCAACTGCGTCCTTCACGCTCTGCGTCACATCAACATCGTAAGAATCTAAGAAACGGAAGGCAAGAACGCTCGCTTCGGCCGTTTCATAAGCCTCCTCGGCAGTCTTGCCTGCACATCCCTCAAGCAAATCTTGGTCTTTTTTCTTCTGTGCCTCCAAGGCAGCCTTCTCGGCCTCTTCTTGTTCCCTTCGCGCCGCTTCGGCCTCGGCCTGCTTGACCCTTTCAGCTTCTTCCGCTTCCCTTTTTGCCGCCTCGGCCTCGGCTTCTTTCTCCTTCCGCTGACGCTCCTTTTCGGCAACAGGATCGGTAAAATCTAGATGGAATGTAACGTTAGGACCAGAGAACCAGCCGCCATCGCCAACTTCCACCTCACGCACCTTCGCTGTATGCACTTCCGCTCCGTTTGACACGGCGTTTACGTCGTCGGTAACATCAACCTTGAAGTCATCCACAAACCGGTACTCAAACTCCGTGCCTCGCGCTATCTCAAGCGCCTCGTCCGCCGTCTTGCCTACGCAGTTTTCAAGAGCCTGCTTGTCCTCTTCCTTCTTTTTCTCTGCCGCTTCGCGTGCTGCCGCCTCTTCTTCTTTTGCTTGCACCTTGGCAGCATCTTCCCCGGCGTATTCGTCCTCTACCGCCTGAATCTTGGCATTCAGCTCAACTTGAGCATCCTCCAAACCGCCGAAATCGAAGTCTCCCACAAACGATAGGTCGGGAATCCCCTCCTCGTTCACATCCAATTCACCCTCGTACGTTACGTCGCATGTCTCTCCGGGCAGAAGCTTATCTTGCGTAATCTTAGCTTCAAAACTCTTATTTGAATCCCCGGCCTCAATCGCGGGCATGTTGTCCACATTCACCGGATTCTCTGTATTATTCTGTACCGAAGCCGAAACCTTAAAAGCGGCATGGCGCGACCAAAACCAACCATCTCGCCTCTCGCATGTCACTTCAACATGCGAAAAAGCAAGAGAGGCAGGGCGTTCTTCCTCGACGTTTGGACCACCACCAGAACAGCCCACAATGCACACGGCAACGTATAGCACCGCAAAAATCTGCATCAACTGTAAGTACCTCTTCATAAACACCCTCCCACCCTCGTCATTCAATGTATAACTGATAATACCTTAGCAAATGTCACTCGAAACATACAAGCAAGCAACCAATAAGCCGTAACAACGTTGCAGCGCCTACGCTATGGAATTCTCCACCCGTAGGAGGTACGGCAGGATGCTCGGCACGGTAGAAGTAACACACGCATCATCGCACGCCGACACCGCGACGCCTACCCGAACCCTCGCACTATAGCTCGATGACAAGCCCCGGCCGGAGGCACACGACATTCGGCAGCACCTTACCCAGCAGCGCCAAAGCTCCCTCGCCCGTACAGTGACCTATGAAGAGGCGCTCAACGCCCGCATCGCGCAGGGCATCTGCGACCGCAAGCACGTCCCCATCCGCCGAGTCCTTGAGATGCAAGCCGCCTACGAATGCCCGTACCCGTCGTTCTGGAAACGCGCCCCGCACCTCATCCAAAATGCGTCGAACACCTCCGTGCGAACAGCTGCTCATCACGCAGAGCCCATCGCCGCCAAGTTCCAACACGAGTGTGAGCTCGTGCGCGAAAGCATCTGGCAACCAACCATCGGCAGTTCGAAGATACATGCCAGCGGTAGCCCCACCTGCCTGCCCGGCCTTAACCGCCGATGTCCCCGACGAACAGAAACCATGTGGCACGAGGTGCACGCCCGGCGCGATGGTGGTCGGCTGCTTCGTCGGCACACGGCACATCCGCGAAAGCTGCATTTCCAGCAATCCCGACCGCACACCAATATAGTGTGCCTCGCCCGTGCCGCCCTTCGTCGACCAACAATTCTCTCCGCACGCCTCGCTCAAAAACACCGGAGCCCGGTCGTTCACCGCAAAGAACTCTTCCAACCCGTTCGCATGATCGTAGTGCGCATGCGAGAGCACGGCAAAATCCACTGCAGACAAATCGATTCCAAGGATCGACGCATTGCGCACAAACACATCTGTTTGGCCAAAGTCGAGAAGCAAGCTCGTGGCATGCGTCGCCGTGGCATGCGTCGCTTCCCGCATGTCTCGTGCCCCCAGCGCATTTGCTGGCGGCGCCTCCCGCGAAGCATTGGCTCGCGTCTCGTCCTGCCGCGCACACGCCCGCATTGCTCGCAGTGGCGACGCCTCCCGCGAAGCATCGTACCGAACATGCAACGAGAGGCCCCATTCATGCGCAAGCCCCGACACGCATACATCATCCGTAAGCACCGTCGCTCGAAGCTGCCTTGGCACCGCCCGCTCGTACGCCAAGCGAGGCATATCGTCCTCTTCGACGTAGATCACGCCTCGCAGATAAAACCCCAGCTTGGAAAGCAGTCCCTGCAACACGTAATTATCTGGGTGGGTGTCGATGCGAAGTCGTCCCGCCCGCGCGAGGGCCCATTCGATGCAGGCAGCCCCAACGCCTCGAACCATACCCGCCGACGCGATGCGGTGCACCACGCCATAGGGCGCGTCGCATTCCCAAGCGCCATCCGTCAGGTGGCCATACCGCGATCCATCGCCCTCACGGCACGGATAAATGTGGTCATAGCACGGATCCACGCGATCGCCGTAATCAAAAAAGAACACGCCCGCAACGCGCCCGTCGGGCGTCTCGCACACATGGCTCTTGCCGGCGGCGATGTCGGTAGCCACGAGCGAGCGCGGCGGCCACATCGTGGGGCCCCACTGCAGGGGATTGTCGTGCTCGGCCATAAACGCCCGTGCCCGGGCATAAATGCGCATGACCTCGTCGAGCTCTTCTGGTCGCGTCTGACGAATTCGCATAACCCCTCCTCGCCATGAGACACATTCCCTGGCAGCATGTCTCACATGTCTGTTTCACAGCCCGTCTCGTGCTCTGCTGCCGTGGGCAAGCCGCGGCAAGTAACCGTACCCAAGCGCATCGCCTGCCCGCCTCACACTCCGTGCCGCGAACGAGCCGCACAAACACCCGCGCCCAAGCATCTCATGCATTCAGCGTGTTCGCCTCGCGCTTGCCAACCAGCAACGCCAGGCTGCGAGGCATCAGCTCAACCGTGCCAAAGTCCACCGCCTGCTCGCAACAGCTTTTCTCCGCCGTATACGCAACCTTGTGCCAGCGCATCCCGGCAGGGATTATCGGCAGCTCAAGACTGTGTTCCTCCCAATGGGTGTTAACGCCGCAGTATATAAAACAGTCCTCGGCAGCGCCGTGATCGCGCTGCGTCTCTGCGTACATGAACCCAAACGTGTGGAACGGCACCGATTCGTCGAATTGCCACGCGTGCTCGCCGTGAAAGGAAAGCTCGGGATACCCGCTGGAATTCATGCCCACAAAAAACTCCTTGCGGCGCAGCGCGGGATGATTCTTCCTAAACGCAATCAGCGTCTTGAAAAACTCAAACACGTCCCTGTGCTTGTCCAAATCGTTCCAATCGAGCCACGAAATGGGATTGTCTTGGCAGTAAGCATTGTTGTTGCCACCCTGAGAGTTGCAAAACTCGTCGCCCGAAAGAATCATGGGCACGCCGCGACTCAACAGCTGGAGCGCGGTTGCGTTCTTTATTTGCCGCAGACGAAGCGCGCGAACCTTTTCGTCGTCCGTGGGACCTTCCACGCCACAATTCCAACTGTTATTATCGTTGGCACCGTCGCGGTTCTCCTCACCGTTAGCCTCGTTGTGCTTGTTGTTGTACGAAACAAGGTCGGCAAGCGTAAACCCATCGTGACACGTAATAAAGTTGATGCTCGCCTCCGCGCTTCTGTTCGCGTAGAGGTCCGGAGAACCCTGAATTCGCCACACCATTTCGGGACCACACTCAGCGTCACCCTTCACAAAACGACGCAAACAATCGCGATACTTGCCGTTCCACTCGGCCCACCGACCCCACGCGGGGAAGCTCCCCACCTGATACAATCCGCCAGCATCCCATGCCTCGGCGATGAGCTTCGTCTTACCCAAAATGGGGTCGTGCGCCAAAGCCTCCAAAAGCGGCGGACTCGACATAGGCACACCCTGCTCGTCGCGCGAAAGAATGGAGGCGAGGTCGAAGCGGAAGCCGTCGATATGATACGTGCTCACCCAATAGCGCAAACAATCCAAAATGAAGTTCCTCACCACAGCGTTGTTGCAGTTCATGGTGTTGCCGCAGCCGCTATAGTTATAGTAGTAACCCTCGGGCGTGAGCAGATAATACGTCTTATTGTCGATGCCCCTGAAGGAGATGTAGGGACCACGCTCGTTACCCTCCGCCGTATGGTTGAACACCACATCGAGAATGACTTCAATACCGGCCTCGTGGAAACGTTTTATCATATTTTTAAGCTCTTCGGCCACCAGGCCATGTGCGCTCGAAGCCGCATAGCCCATCTTGGGCGAGAAGAAGCCAACCGTGGAATAACCCCAGTAATTATAGAGTCGCCGCTCCCCCACCACGCGGCTGTTCTCGAACTCGTCGAATTCAAAAATCGGCAGCAGCTCCACGCAGTTTACGCCCAGCTCTTTAAGATAAGGAATCTTCTTGCTGAGTCCCACATACGTTCCCCGGTACTTAACGTCGCTGCTTTCGTCCATCGTGAAGCCGCGCACGTGAGTCTCGTAAATCACCAAATCCTTGAGGGGTGTTTCCAAGGGCTTGTCGGCACCCCAGTCGTAGTCGTGAGGAATCACCGCGCCCCTGTGCTGGAACTGCCGCAAATGGTCGGGCTCGACTCCCCACGTTTCCCGCCCCGCAATCATTTTGGCGTAGGGATCGAGCAAAACCTTGTTTTTGTTGAACCATTGTCCGTGCTCGGGATCGAACGGACCATCCATACGGTAGCCGTACTCCATCTCCTCGAAGTCAAAGTCGTACACGATCATCGCGAAAACATCGCCCGTCCTGAACTCGTCCAAAAAAGGAATCACCACGAACGGCTCTTCCTCGCCCTCGTGGTACAGGAGCAGCTCACACGACGTGGCGCGCTTCGAGAACACCGAGAAGTTCACCACACCATCCGAAATAAGCGTTGCTCCAAACGGCTCAAGGTAGCCACGGCGATACTTAACGCCGCCCAACTCATGCGTAGGATAGTCGTCCACCCACTTCATACCATCACCCTCTTCTTTACAAGCAGTCTCCCCAGTTAGATCGCTTCGATTATGCCGCATGCTCCCAAGCGATAATTGCGTCGCTTGGCCCTTCGCAACGCGCCGTGTCTTGCACAAAGATAATAGCCGAACTATGGGACACAAAAAACCGTTCTTCCGGATTCCCAACGACCTGCCGCGCGAACGCCCAGCCTCCTGCCGCCCAGCTGCCCGAACGACCTGCCACCGCGCTTTTGTCTACAAAAAAGCCCGACACGTGGCCGGGCTCTAGTGCATATGTTGCTCGTGTGACGCTAGTCCTGTGCCCCAAGATACTGCGCGGAACCAAAGCCCAGAATGAGCATCATGATGTTGGGAACGAACAGGTAGCCGATGAAGAAGCCAACGCCCTTGCCGAAGCTCTGGAACAGCTTGTAGTCGCCAATTAAGGCAATTACGCCGCCCGCACACATCAAAAGCGTGCATATAATTCCAAAGAATCCGGCTCCGGAGCTAGCGACAACCTCCCCGCTCGGAGTGGTCGTAAACTGTCCAGTCAATCCACCCAAAAACGCGCCGGCAACAACCAAGCCCAGCGCAACCCAGAACATGGTGACGTTTTTCCAACCAATCGTCCACTCCACGTAGTCCGAGTAGATGGGAATGATGGACTTCCAACCCTCAACGCCCGCCTTCTCGAAGAGCTTCCAGCGCGCAATAATAAGCAAAATGTAATACCCAAGCACAATGAGCATAAGCATCAGAATGCTCGCACCAAAAACACCCACTGCCACCGCAGTCTCTGTAGTTGTACTATCCATAACCACTCCTTCTTCTCTCTGGCATTAAAACGAAATCTTATAGTAGCACACTTAGCAACGTGCCGCGAGGCAAACTCCCCCGAGTTCGTCTCGCGGCACGCGTCACCGCATGATAGCAATCACTCGATGTTAGTCGAGGTCCTCGCCGTTCGACTCGATGACCTTCTTAAACCAGTGGTACGAATCCTTGAGGTAGCGCTTCATCGTGCCCTGGCCGTAGTTGTCGGCGTCAACGTAAATCTGGCCGTAGCGCTTGGCCATCTCGCCCTCGCCGTTGGAAACCATGTCCACGCAGCCCCAGTACAGGTAGCCCATTAAAGGAATGCCGTCGAGCTCCACGGCGTCCTTCATGCTGGCGATGTTGGCGCGCATGTAGGCGATGCGATAGTCGTCGTGCACGGTGTCGTCAACGAACTCGTCGTTCCAACCAATGCCGCTCTCCACGCACCACAGGTCGCAGTGATAGCGGTTGTACAGCATGTTGAGCGTGATGCGCTGCGTTTGCGGGTCGGTAGCCCAGCCCCACGCGTTCGTTTCGAGATACGGATTGGCAACCATGCCGGCCGCTCCACCGTTGCCCTCGCCGGCCTCAAGGTCGTCGTCCGTGTGCGTGGTAATAACGCTGGAGCCATAGAGCGAGAAGCTCAGGTAGTCGCAGGTGCCCTCTTTCAGAATCTCGAGGTCGCCCGGCAAAATGGGCAGCTTAACGCCCTCGCGATCGTACTCGGCGAGCTTGTATTGCGGATAAAAGCCCAGCATTTGCACGTCGGAGTAGAAGAGCTTCACGTCGTTGGCCTTCATCGCAGCGACCTGGTCGTCGGGATCGCAGGTGTAGGCGTACACGGGGCCAGCTGCGAGCATCATGCCGATGCGCAGGTTGGGCCAATACTTGTGCGCGGCAATAACCGTCTTCGCCGACGCGAGGAACTGGTGATACGTCGCGCTCGCAACCTGCTGCGGCGTGTCGCCGTGGATGAGGCCGGCCGTCACGAACGGAGCCTCCTCGATGCAGTTAATCTCGTTGAACGTAAGATAATACGTCACGAGGCCATCGAACGCTTCGAAGCACGTGGTGGCATACTTCACGAAGCAGTCCACAAGGTAGCGGCTCTCGAAGCCATTGAAGCGATTCGCAAGGCTCAGCGGATTCTCGTAGTGATCGAGCGTCACGAGCGGCTCGATGTTGTACTTGCGGCACTCCTCGAACACGCTGCGATAGAAGTCGATGCCCTCTTGGTTGGGCTCGGGATCGTCTCCGTTCGGGAAGATGCGGCTCCACTTGAGCGAGAAGCGCAGGCAGTTAAAGCCCTCCTCGGCACACAGGCGGATGTCCTCCTTGTAATGATGATAAAAATCAGAAGCGATGTGGCTGGGATAGTAGATGTCCGAATCCTCCACGAGGCACACCTGCGCGCCCTCGGGCAGCGTGCGCACGGGGCTGTGGAAGCACAGCGGGAGCTTGTCGATGGTGCCGTCCGGCATGCGGAAAGTAACCTGACGCGGCACCTTGTGCGCACCGTTCGTCATGCAGTCGGCCGTGGAGAGTCCGGCTCCACCCTCGAAGACGCCGCCCTCATATTGGTTGGACGCAGTCGCTCCGCCCCAGAAGAAGTCCTTGCTAAATGGCATGCGCATCCCCTTTCGGTTTGAATGTTTCAAGTATGTCTCAAGTATAGAGAACCGCATAACGAATTGCGCCCACTCTCAAGCGAGCGGGCGCAAACCTCCCACGATAGGTTTTTGTCTCCTAATACTAAGCAGACAAAAGCGAAAAAACTAGCGGCTGCCCTTAACGTACGGGACGCCGTCGGCCTTGGGGGCGACGGAGCGACCAACGAAGAGAATGAGCACCACGATGGTCATGACGTACGGCAGCATCGAGAGGATTTGGCTGGGGACGATGAAGTTGCCACCGCCAAGCACGACCACGAGCGCCTGCGTAAAGCCAAAGAGCAGGCACGCGCCGTACGCGCCAAACGGGTGCCACTTGCCGAAGATGACGGCGGCCATCGCGATGAAGCCATGGCCCGAAATGGCCGTTTGCGTAAACTGGCTAATGATGGCGATGGTCATCGACGCGCCGCCGAAGCCCGCGAGCATGCCCGAAACAAGCACGCACGCATAGCGCACGCGATACACGTTGATGCCAAGCGTATCGGCTGCGGCGGGATGCTCGCCCACGGCGCGAATACGCAAGCCCCACTTCGTCTTGTACAGCACGAACCACATGATGACCGCGAACAGAAGCGCGATGATGGTAGTAATGTTGATGCTCATGTTGCCGAACACGGCGCCGGGCAGCTTGGTCGCAATGGGGCTCATGGCAGCGCCATCGAAGAAGAAGCGGCACGCGAAAAGCGCAATGCCCGGCGCGAGCATGTTGATGGCCACGCCACTAATGGTTTGGTCGGCCGCGAAGCTCACCGACGCAACCGCATGCAGCAACGCCACCAGTGCTCCGGCCGCGCCCGCGGCCAAAAAGCCAATCCACGGGTTGCCCGTAAAGTAGCTTGCCGTTGCCGCCGCCACCGCGCCAATAACCATCATGCCCTCGATGCCGATGTTGGTGACGCCCGAGCGCTCCGAAATAACACCGCCAAGCGCGCCAAATACGAGCGGCGTCGAGTACATAAGCGTAATGCTCAAAAGCAGAATGATGCTTTCCATGCTACGCCTCCTTCTCCGGCAACGGCGTGCCATCCTTGGAAACCCTGACGTTCTCCTCTGCCCTGCGCTTCTTGGCGACCATGTCGGCAAGCAGCGGAGCGATGCCCGGTAGTGCCGTAACGAAGACGATGGTGCCTATCATAATATTAATGATGTCGGAGGGAGCGCCCATCACCTGCTGCACCGACATACCTCCATAGATGAGCGCAGAGAACAGGATGGACGAGGGAATGCAGCCAAGAGGTGAGCAGGCCGCGATGAAGGCAACCGACATGCCGTTGAAGCCATAACTCTCCATGGCCGCAAGCAGCGTAATGGTGTGCGGCGACGTGCCCGTAATGCTCAGCGCGCCGGCCAAGCCGCAAATGCCGCCCGAAATGAGCATCGAGAGCACAATGTTGCGCTCCACCGAAATGCCGCTGAAGCGTGCCGCATCTCGGTTGAAGCCCACCGCGCGCAGCTCGTAGCCAAGTTTGGTGCGCGTGAGCACGATGCTCGCGAGTATGGCCACTATAATGGCAATGATAAACCCCGCATTGAGGTCCGTCTTGAGCAAAACCTCGCGCAGCCACGGTACCCCCGCGAGGAACTCCTTGCCCGCTGCCGACTTCTTCCACGTTCCCAAAATCATGGTGTAGCTCGAGGGATTCACGGCAAGCGCGCTCGACGAGTTCGGCTTGTGGAACGTGTCGCTCATCACCACATAATTGCATAGATAAAAGGCAATCCAGTTGCACATAATGGAGGTAATTACCTCGTGGATGCCAAACTTCGCCTTGAGCCACCCCACGAACGAGCCGAGTGCCGCGCCGCCCACGATGCCCGAAAGCAGTACGACGGGGATTTGCACCGGCATGGGCAGGTTGAGCTTCACACCCACGATGGTTGCGAGCACCGTACCCACGATGTATTGTCCCTCGGCTCCAATATTGAAGAGGCCCGTCTTGAAGGCAAACGCCACCGAAACGCCCGTCAGCAGGATGGGCGTCGCCTTAATGATGGTGTTGGCCACATACTTTGGCCTACCAAACGCACCTTTAAAAAGCGCGGCAAACGCCTGAATCGGGTTGTAGCCGGCAATCGCGAGCACGATGGCCGAAACGATGAAGCCCACCAAGACGGCCAGCAGTGCGGCCGCGAAGCGACTACGCAGGAACTTCTCAAATTGTTTCACTGTGCCTCACCTCCCGCCATGAGCAGGCCAAGCTGGTTTTCGTCCACCGTGCCTTGGGCGAAGGTGCCCACGATTTGCCCGTGGTAAATGACGGCGATCGTATCCGAAACGTCCATGACTTCGTCGAGCTCGAACGAGATGAGCAGGATTGCCGCGCCACGGTCGCGCTCGCCGATGAGCGTTTTGTGCACCGCCTCAATCGCGCCCACGTCCAGGCCGCGGGTTGGTTGGAACGCAATCAGCAGGTCGGGCACGTACGAAACCTGACGTGCGATAATGGCCTTTTGCTGGTTGCCGCCCGAAAGGCCACTCATGCGCTCTTCCTCGCAACCGGCCGGTCGAATGTCGTAGCGCTCGATGAGCTTGCTGGTAAAGTCGTGCAGCTTGTCGTAGTCCAGCATGATGCCCTTGCCGAACAAATCCTCCCCGTGCCGCTCGAGCACAGTGTTCTCCTCCACCATCATGGGCAGCACCAAACCCCAACGATGTCGGTCGGAGGGAATGACGGCAACGGAATGGTTAAGCACGTTTCTGGGATTCGTGTTTTGGATTTCTTGTCCGGCGATGCAGATGGTTCCCGACGTCGCCTTCACCAAGCTGCAGATGGCATCCACCAGCTCCTGCTGGCCGTTTCCGTCGATGCCCGCTATGCCTACGATCTCGCCCGCGTGCACGTCGAGGTCGAGGTTGCGCACCTGCTCGATGCCACGCTCGTCCTTAACCGTAAGCCCCCGAATGGAAAGCATCACGTCCTCGGGGTGGGCAGGGGTTTTCTCGACGGTGAGGTTCACGTTGCGGCCCACCATCTTGGAGGCCAGCTCCGTCTCGCTGGACTGCTTCACGTCAACCGTGCCCATATACACGCCGCGACGAATGATGGAGCACTCGTCGGCGGACTGCATAATCTCGCGAAGCTTGTGGGTAATAATGATGATGGTTTTTCCCTTGGAGATAAGATCGTGCATGATCTCGATGAGCTTGTCGATTTCTTGCGGGGTGAGGACCGCCGTCGGCTCGTCGAGGATGAGGACCTCCGCACCTCGGTAGAGCGCCTTGAGGATTTCCACGCGCTGCTGCATGCCCACGGTGATGTCTTCGATGCGGGCATCGGGATCCACGTCGAACCCGTACTCGTTAACGAGCGCCATAACCTCCTCGCGGGCCTTGCGCATGTCGAGTACTCCCGCAGCTCCGCACACCTCGTCACCCAAAATGATGTTCTCGGTTACGGTGAAATTCTCTATTAGCATGAAGTGCTGATGCACCATGCCAATGCCCAGCTGGATGGCATCGTTCGGGTTCGCGATGTTCACCTGCTGTCCGTTCATAAAAATGCCACCCTCGTCGGCCTGATACAGACCGTAGAGGATGTTCATGAGTGTGGTTTTTCCTGCGCCGTTCTCGCCAAGGATGGCATGGACCGTTTGCTTGCGCACGTCCAAGTCAACCTCATCCAAGGCAGTGAAGGCGCCAAACCGCTTTGTGATACCATGCATCTGCACGGCATATTGAGGACTTACCTCCATTAGTCACCTTCCCTTTCACCACACATCAAGCATGCGGGCCACCGGAATTGCCCCGGTGGCCCGCATGCTAAAGCTTACAGCGATTTGATGTACTCTTCGAGATCTGCCTTGGTGGCAGGAACGACGATATCGCCAGACTTGATGTCGTCGAAGAGCGCGAGCGCCTCCTGGTACACGTCGTCAGGCAACTTGTCGTGCGTCTCGGCAAGGCCCACCGCGTCCTCGGCCGCGCCGAGCGTCATGTTTTGTCCGCCCGTCATGGAACCGTCGATGAGGCCCTTGCTCACCGTGATGACGGCGTTATCGACGCGCTTGAGCGCGGAGGTGATGATGGTGTCGTAGTCGGGGAACAGCGCCGCTTGGTCCTGATCCACGCCGATGCTGTACACCTTGGCGTCGTTGCAGGCCTCGAGCATGCCCACGCCCGCACCGCCGGCAGCGTGGAACATAACGTCGCAGCCGTCTTTTATCATCTTTTGTGCAATGGACTTGCCCTTGGCAGCGTCGGTGAACGACTCGGCGTACTGGCCCTGGTAGGTAACGGACTTGCCCTTCTTCTTGTTCGCGTACTCGACGCCGGCATAGTAGCCGTTCTCGAATGCCTGAATGGTTTCGGACTCCATACCGCCGATGAAGCCAACCTTGCCCTTTTCGCTCATGCACGCCGCGATGTAGCCCACAACGAAGGAGGGCTCCTCCGACTTAAACCCAACGCCGGTAAGGTTTTCGGCATCGTTCTCGTTGGTGCCCTCGATGGAGGCAAATTGCACGTCGGGGTTTTGATCGGCCACGGTGTTAATGGCCTCGCTCATGGCGAATCCGATGCCCCACACGAGGGTGCACTCGTCGTCAACAGCCTTGTCGAGATTGGTCATGTAGTCGGAGTCCTGCTTCGACTCGAGATAGCTAACTTCCCAGCCTTCGTCTTCTTGAAGCTTTTGGAGGCCAGCCCATGCGAGCTGATTGAAGGACTGGTCGTTAACACCACCGGTATCGGTAATCATTTCGATCTTGACGCTTTCGCCGGCCGCGGCCGCGGCCCCAGCCGATGCGGCATCGGAGCTACCCTCGGAGGAGCCACCGCCACACGCGGCGAGCGAGAGGGCGCTCACACCCATCATGCCCAACAGAGAACGACGCGTAATTGAACCCATAGCCATACCACTCTCCTTCACTTTTCAACCCGCACCTCGTGCGCGGTATCTACACTAAATATAGCGCAGTTTTGTGATGGATTGCGGCGAAACGTCGCTTTTGCCCGCGAGCGAAACAATTCATTCTCCTGCGGCGTTTTCTTAGGCTTTTTCGGCAACGGCAAGCGCGATCTCCATCATTTGCGTGAAGCTCGTTTGACGCTCGTCTGCCGAGAGTCCCTCGCCCGTAAGCGGTAGGTCCGAAACCGTTAAAAGCGCGAATGCCTTCTTATGAGCCTGTGCCGCGTTGAGGTAAAGACCGGCCGCCTCCATTTCCACGCCCAGCACGCCCATGTTCGCCCATGCCTCGTGAACTCCCGCACGGCTATAGAACATGTCGGTCGTGAGGACGTTGCCCACATGATACTTCACGCCCATCTTTTCCGCTTCTTCGGCGGCCAATCGCAACAGCCCAAAGTCGCAAATAGGAGCAATTGTTCCCGGCAGAGCGAAGTGCCTGGCGATGTTCGAGTCGGTGCAAGCGCCTTGTGCTAGTATTACGTCGCGCAATCCGACCTCAGGCGCGAGCCCGCCGACCGATCCGATGCGGATAATGGCGTCCACATCGTAAAAGTTATACAGTTCGTAGGCATAAATCGACATGGACGGAATGCCCATGCCATGACCCATAACCGATAATCTCATGCCTTGATACGTGCCCGTAAACCCAAGCATGTTTCGTACTTTACTGAAACACGTCACGTCCTGCAGGTAATTCTCCGCAATGTATTTTGCTCGCAGCGGATCGCCCGGCATCAATACGACCCGAGCTATATCGCCCTTTGTTGCCGCGTTGTGAGGTGTTGGCATGGCATCCCTCCCTTATGAGTAGTCAATACAACAGGATTGTACCAAAGCATTGCCAGCGGACCCGACCACCTTACCGCAAAGGCCTAACCGCCGCCGAGGACCTCGCCACCGCGAGCTTGGCCGCCTAACCATCGCGGGCCGGGGCACGCCGCACCTGGCCGCCTTGCCGCCGCGGCCTTGCAACCTTACCGTCGCGCACCTGGCCGCCTTGCCGCCGCAGGCCGGGGCGCGCCGCACCTGTTTGCCAAACGACACCGTTGGTGCGCAAGTCTTGCGGGGACGCATCGTCATCCTGTGTGCTGGCGGGCCCACTTAGCCCGGCTTTTGTCCGCTAAGCGGCACCCTCAGCACACAGCCCTGCTAACGTGTACCATGAGGGCCACTTAGCGAGCGCTTCGCGGGCTAAACGGCACCCTGGGTACACAACCTTGCGTAACGTGTACCGTGAGGGCCACTTAGCGAGGGCTTCGCGAGCTAAACGGCCCCCTGGATACACAACGTGTAACGTGTACCCAGGGGGCTACTTAGACCGGGTTTTGTCCGCAAGATGGGTCTGGCAACACAATGCTAGTGCAGCCGACCCGAATGCCCGACCGTCGCACGCAGGCCCGATCGTCGCACGCAGGCCCGATCGTCGCCGCACTACTGCTGCTGCTCGCTACTGTCCCACTGGAACACGTCGGTGTTGAAGTTCTCGAAGAACTCCTCAGCGCCCTGCGAAACCTCCTCGTCGGTGGGCGTCTCGCCGCCAAACAACCCTTGGAACCAGTCGATAATGCTCTGGAAGAATCCGCCAATAGCCCCGAGCACGCCGCCACCTTGCTCCTGCGCCTTGGCAGTAACTTCCTGCAGCTTGCCCTCGAAGTCCGAAAGCGTCGAACCAAAGGTGTCTTTGTCGTAGCCAAGCTCCTGCAATTGCTTCACAAACTGCTCGATGCGCGCCACGTCTTCGTCGGAAAGGTTAATGCCACGCTCAGCCGCCACGCGACGCACGATGTCCATGATTTGGTTGTCATCGAGCTGCGCGTCTTCGGAGATAACCTCGTCCTTTACCTCCGAAATAACCTCGGCTACCTCGTCGCCATACGTCTGCGTGAGCTCAGCCGTCGCCACGAGTTCCTCGGTTGCCGCCTGCTCCTTGGCGTCATCAAGCTTTTGTCCTTGAGCCTCGTAGGCCATAAACACGCCCGTAAGAGCGCCCGTGCCCGAAACAGAGAACGGCGCCGTTACAACAAGATTGCAGTTTCGCACACCCGCCGTTTGCAGCGCGTTGTATAGCATGTAATTCGTTACGTAGTTGAGGTTTGCCGTCTTTACGTAAATGCCACCCGACATAGTGGGTTCGATGTACGAGCACGAGTACGTCTTGTTACCAATCACGCCGAGATCGATGGAGCTCGAGAGATGTGAACGCTCGTCAGCATTTGTTACGTTAATGACCGTGAGATTCTTCAGGTCGTTTTCGGTTAGACCAAAGAAGTTCAAGACGTTTGCACGTTGCTCGGCCGTGAGGTCGGCTCCAATCGTCACCACGCGGCTGGCGTCGGCCCGAGCTGGGCTCGGCAACGCGGCGCATGCGAGCGCAACCGCCACAAGCGCCGCGACACAACGGCGAAAAATGCTATGCTTTTGATACATGGTTGTCTCCTCTCCACTAACAGAGCGACTATCATACCCATTGGATGTGAAAACCCGCTGAAGCACGGCGTCTCCACCACAGGACAAGTACATTACAATTGTTCCCATCCGGCTGCAGGTGGATTCGCTTGGGCGCCAACAGATTGGCCCACCGCAGCGATGGGGCAACATGCGTCGGATGCACGTCTTTCGGCAAGCCGACGCAGGACGCCCGCGCCCCGCTGCAGGCCGACGCCCACACCACACGACAGCCCACAACCCACAGTCAACCACGACCCGCGACAAACCGAGGAAGAACATGAGGGAAGAAGCAAAAAAGCTGCTGGAGTCACTTCAGCGACGAGGACTGGTCGTGGGTGAAACCTCGAAATGGGGGTATCCAGCCATTCGACGCATCGAAGCGGGCCACGAGCCACAGCGAACTATGGATGCCACACCGCTGCAAAAGCGCTTCATCGCGTGCGCGCACGGCACACCGTCACCGGGAGCAGACTTGTGCGCAAGCTGGGTCGAACAGTCCTTCTCGCGACTCGGCCTTGGAGTGGTACTCGGCAACGCCCGCGAACTGTGCGACTGGTATTGTCCGCACACCGATACGGCACAGCTCAAGGTTGGCATGATTGTCGCTACGACGGCACACCCGTTTACCGCACATGGTCCGCACCTCGGACACATCGGCATATATATAGGTGACGGCCTCGTAATGGACAGCGTTTCGGACGGTGTTCGCAAGGTTCCGCTCGATCTGTGGCTTAGCGCATACGGCCTGATGAGCGACCCGCGCTGGGGCTGGCTCGGCAGCATCGGCCTTGGATAAAAGCTCAGCCATGCACAACGAAGAGGATTTGTCCGGCACCGCCCACCGCCGGCCGTAAAACACTTCAGGTGTCGCAAACCCGAGACTGAGACGACTCAGCGCTGATATCGCAAGACGATGGTGCGAGACGCACTCTGTCCCTCGAACCCAGCACCAAATTTGAACTCGCCGGGATCGTCCCAGCTCGCGACCATGCGCTCGACGCACGGCGCGTGGGATAAAGTCGAACTCGCCGGGGTCGCCCCCGACCCCGCAACGGTGGCGTCCAAAACCCCTCGCAACGGATGATGGGTCCGCCTCTTCACCTTTTCGACGTCCTCGGCTCCCATTCAACCAAACGTGCACGTGCAAAAGGCAAAGATGTGTGGTTTGCAGGTTATGCTCCCCAAGGTGCGTCATAGTTGCGGTCCAGCGTTAGTTCCCGCCGCCATTGCGGTGACGGCAGCTGGAATCCCGACCTCTGCAACGGGCGGGACCCTGCGGATCACGGCTCGGGCCCGGGAGAGGCGAAGGTCGGACGGAATCTCGAGCTCTGCGATACTGTGTTCGGGCACCAATGCATCAGTGTGCACGAAACGCACGAAACGCGCCGATGGCCGAGGCTCCATGCGCGCGGTTTGTGTGCGCTGGCTGTTTTGTTCGTTTGTACGGAACGCGTTATGGACGAGGTCCCACGCGCGCGCAGCTTGCGTGCGCTGGCCATTTCGTCAGCGTGCGCAAGCCGCCTGAATGGCGCCAAATCACTCACTTGTGATTCCCGGGACGCGCCATGGCCGTCGGCGAGCCGCCTCGGACGCGCTGCGCGGCGCCGCGGGACTCATGCCAGGTCTCCCGCGTCAAAATAGTGGGCACGTGGTTTTGAACGGTCGTGCAAAAGCCCAGCTCACGCTGTTCAGGTGATAAATGTCGCAACATATCGTGCCCACTGGCTAAAATACACAGTGGGCACGATATGTTGCGGAACTTATTACATCGCACCCGCTAGCTGGGGTTTTGCAAGAGGTTCGAAACTACGTGCCCACTATTTTTTATGTGGCAGGGCCTGTCATTTCCTCGGGATCCGCCGTCCCGGAACGATGGGTTGTGTGACGGGGCCGCCATGCCCTCGGAACCGCCGTCTCGGCGCGACGAGGCCCCCGGGCGCGCCTTTGGACCTTCGCGACTGGCAAAACCCGGCCCGCGCCAGGGCGTGGGCGTTCGCAAGGTCGCCGGACGCTTGGAATGAGCGAGGGCAACGCCGCGGAGGGCAATGCCGCCAGGGGCAACGCCGCGGAGGGCAATGCCGCCGGCTTCGCAACTTCACCGAAAACAGGTAAACGACTGATATGGGTTCCATTGAGCACACGCGCTCCTAGCTCCATATTCGCTTGTGCGACCAAACTTCGCCCGTGCGGCCAAACTTCGCCCGTGCGATCAAGCCACTGTGTCAACCGATTCTTCCACCGGACCTTCTAGGAATCTGACGAATTATCCGCTTGTGCAGCTCTCACGTGCTACAACCTTTCTGAAAAGCACATTGCTTCACTGCCCTGAGTCCGCTGGCCTGAGTCCGCCGGCCTGAGTCCGCTGACCGACTGTAATATTCATCAAACCCAAAGCAAACGCACATTACGCCACACTTGTGATACGTTTCCGTTACGCAAAGGCTATGCCGCGCAGGAACAACGGCACGAAACGAGGAAGCAGGCATGAAGCGCTACCGCATAGGTCTTATGGTAGGCAACAAGTCCATCGACTACATTCACTCCATTCGCATGGGCGTTCAAAACACGCTGGAAGAGGCGGGCCACACGCTCATCGCCATTTCGGACCTCATCCCGTTCCACTCGCGCATCAACACCCTTGCGTACTTCCGCGTCGCGTTCGAGGTGGCCGCGCGTCTCGACCTCGACGCAATCATCGTGCCGGCGGGCATCATCGCATCCTACCTCGCCAACGATCAAAGCTCGCTCAACGAGTTTCTCGGCATTCTCGACCAAAGCAAAGTCGTTGTCATC
Organism: Atopobiaceae bacterium; assembly: GCA_017510785.1. Taxonomy (GTDB): domain Bacteria; phylum Actinomycetota; class Coriobacteriia; order Coriobacteriales; family Atopobiaceae; genus RUG440. The sequence continues at coordinate 30,398 of JAFWMH010000081.1, forward strand.
GAGCGCGAAATCGAAGGCTACCGCTGCATCACCAAAAACAACGTTCCCGGCATGCGCGAATGCATGAAGCATCTCATCGAGGACTGCGGGTTCAAAAAAATCGCTTTTATCAGCGGACCCGAAACAAGCCATGGCGCACGCGAACGCGAGGCGGTGTATTTTCAGGAAATGCAGGCGCACGGTCTCGAAACCCCGGCACGTCTCTTCGCGCGCGGCGAGTACTCGGGCGAATGCGGCGGCGCCATCGAGGAACTCATCGACAACAACCGCGACCTCGAGGCAATCGCCTGCTGCGTGGACCTCATCGCCTTCTCCGTGTACGACGTCATGCACAAGCGGCACCTTTCCGTAGGCGTCGACATAGCCGTAACCGGGTTCGACGACAACGCAATGTCGGCCCACATGGACCCACCGCTCTCCACCGTGCACATTACGGGCTACGACCTCGGCTGCATGGCAGCACGTGAGGCCATACGCATATGCAAGGACAAGCCGCAAAAGGAATATGTCCTCTCGAGTTCCTTCATCGCACGCGCTTCGTGCGGCGAGCGTGGCGACAACATCGTCGAGAAGTACCGTAGCCTTATTACCGAGCGGCCCTTCCCCTACGAAAAGGTCATCGACATTCTGTGCGAGCACACGCTTAGCATGGCCGGACGCAGCGTAACCGAAGAGTTCCGCAATGCCATGGGTGAGCTTCTCTCGCAGATAAACGCCGCCTTCATGCACCGTGCCGAGGAACCCGAATCGCAAGAGCCGCTGTTCTCGTCCCAAGACCTCAACCTGCTCTTCAACCGCGGATACCGCGAATACCTTTCGCTCGAAGGCTTCCAAACCGTTGCGATTGCGCTCCTCAAGGCGATTGCGGCAGAATCGCCTTCGAAAGATTCCGGCTGGATTATCGAGCAAATCACGAACCTGCACCACGGCATTGCTCGCATGCTCAACGCCGAAGTCGCCGAAACGAAGCTCGCCATGAGCCGTCGCGAATGGATCGCCTTCCACATAACCGACGACGCCATGCGCGAGTCCGTCGACCCGCAATCAGCGTACCGACTTATTATGGAAGAGTTTTATCACCTCGGCGTTAGGCAGGCCGACGTGTTCCTGCTGCCCGAGCCCGTGGAGTTCATCGGCACGAGGACGTTCGCACTCTCCGACACGCTGCTGCCAATTGGCCACCTATACAATGGCCGTGTTAAGGTAACCGAAGGCGACTCCCCCATCTCTTTGCAGGAGCTGCTCAACACCGTGCTGCCACGCTACGGTGGGTCCACCGTGTACACCGTGGGCGGCATTATGGCGGGAGACGAACTCATGGGCATCGCTGCCCTCGACGCCGGTACACTCGACGACGACGGACAGCTCATTGCGTTTCTCAACCTCGGCATTGCGCTCAAGCACTTGCAGATGATAGCCAACGAACGCGAGTCCAACGAAATCCTGAGCAAAAGCAACCTCCTGCTCGAGCGCCAATCGCACTACGACGAAATGACGGGCATCCTCAACCGGCGCGGGTTCATGGCCAAGCTTAGCCGCGTGCTCAACATGCACCAAGGCGAGAATGGCGCCATGTTTTATCTTGACCTCGATGGTCTCAAGTTCATTAACGATACCTATGGCCACGACAATGGCGACGAGGCGATTCGCCAAACCACGCGTGTGCTCTCGGCATGCATGCCGGCCGATACCGTTCTTGGCCGCTTGGGCGGAGACGAGTTCGTCGCCTTTGCGCTCATTGAAGATGAAAGCGACATCGCATCCATTGGGCACTCGGTCGATGTGGGCATGGCAACCTTCAACGCCACGCACTCCTACCCCTTCGACCTCGCCATTTCCTATGGCGGCGTGCTGCTGCCCATTGACGAGCACGCCTACTTAAGCGTAACCGATACCCTCGCCATTGCCGACGAGCGCCTGTATCACATGAAGAAGAAACGAGGTCGCGCACGGCGACGCTAGGTTGAGACAAACGCCCACAGGATGTGTGTTCTCTCGACCTATGCGCGAAGCAGCTCGATGTTGTGAACGGCATCGATGGCCTGCGAAAGCATGTTGAGGAAGAACGCAAGGAAGCCGCGACTCATTATGGACGGTACGCCTTCCGTCACCACCATGCCAACACACGCGTCGTTATGACGAAGCGGCGAAATCGTATACACGGGGCAATCGAAGGGCGCCGCACTCGGCAGGATTTCGCGCGTCTCGTAACTCAGGTACACGTGATCGTTGTCGCACGCCAACGTAATGCCATTTCCAGCACGAGCAACAAGATGGCTCTCGTCGCCGTACAGTATTCTTTCCCCCGGCATGCGCGAGCATAAAAAGTCGTCGTTGAGCGCCACATACGCATTCGGACAGTCGAGCTCACGCGCAAAGCGCTCGCAATTCTCGAATACGGTGTACAGCTCCATGGCGTCCATTACCGCGCATTGGAAGTCGCTCAGCACCTCGTAAAAGCGCTGATGCGAGTTGACGCCCACAGCCGCAGCCACGTCGCCCGCAGCCGCAGCCTCCTTGGAGAGATACCCGCACGACTCGGTAAGAATGTGCCGCGCCGGGCTATAGAGCTTCTCGGGCAGCTTCGCGCCATCGATAAGCTCCACGATGGCATCGAGCGCCGTTTTGGCGATGGTCCTGTAGTCACGATCGATCGTAGTGATGTGCGGTATGGCTTGTAGCCGCACCTTGCGGTTGTCGAAACCCGTAATCATAACGTCCTCGGGAACGCGCAGCCCCGCCTCCTGAAGCGTTTTTTGAACGCCAAGTGCCAAGTCGTCGTTGCAGCAAAACACGACGTCGGGCATGTCGTTCGGCCTGCGAAGCATCTTTTTTGCGGCGGCCATCCCCGACTCCATTTGCCAATTGGCCTGGTAAACGGCAGCGTTTGCAATGCCGTGCTGCGCGCAGGCGTATTGGTATCCCTGCACACGCGCGGTCGCCTCCACCGACGTCTTAAGCCCGTTCACGAAGGCGGGTCGCTCACAGCCGCGGTCGCTCAATACCCTATGAACGAGCTCGAACTCCTCTTGGTAGTTGTTCGTACCGACGCTATGCGCCCCAACAAGATCGTAGTTAATCGAAACGACCGGCTTGCCAAGCGCGACCGCCTTATTGACAATTTCTTGACGCAGCGCCGGCGGCCACCCGCGGTTGCCCTGAATGAGAAAGCCGTCGTACTCCTCGATGTTGCACAGCGAGAAGATCTCGAACGAGCTCGCCTTCGGTTTGTGACGCGCATAGTAATACCCGAACGCATTAAAAATCACCACTTGCACGTCGTCGAGATCCTTAAGGTGATCTTGCAGGCCAAGATAGTACTCGGAGATAATCTCGTAGTCCCAGTCGAACGACAAAAAGGCAATCCTCTTCATGCCGGCCCTCCTCGCAAGGCAACAACACAGTGGCACGTTAACAATATCATACCTTAAGCCTTCCGTGCGGCCCGTCTCACTCGTCGGCACCTCGTGCCCGTGCGACACGCTACAATACGAATAAGCACGTCCAGCTCTCGCAACGCCATTCCATCCCGGCACCATGGTCCCACGCCACCACGGCCCACGGCCCGGCAGCCCACTGCCCCTATCGTCATGGTCCCACGCCACCACGGCCCCGCGGCCCCGCAAGGCCTCGAACGTCGCCACGTCACGGAGGAAGTTATGCAACGTCCCATAAACCTCGCTTCGCTTGTCAACGGACTAAGCGGGTGTCCCAACGACCAAGCGCGCGAGTTCTTCCCGCTGTTCGAGCAAGTGCTCTCGGGCAGGCCAAGCCGACTCGCCTACAAGGTACGCGAGGTCGCAAGCCTTGCATCGCTCGTAAGGAATGGCCTCGCACACGGCATTGACGAATCTCGGCTTGACGGCTTCGCCTTCTCGTATGCAATTCCACACATTTCGAAGGAGTACGACCTGCTCAAAATCGGATCGCAGCGCGTGCTCAACATCGAACTCAAAAGCGAGCGCAAACCACCCGCAGACATCGCCCGGCAGTTACACCAAAACCGATATTATCTCTCGTTCTTGCAAAAGCCAATTGCCGAGCTTGGTTACTGCGCTTCCGACGATTCGTGGACCATGCTCGACGACACGCATCTGCGTCCCATCAGCTGGAGAGAGGCCGCCGCCGCGATTGCCGAGCTGGCGAACGACCCCTTCGAGACGGAGCTCGACACCCTCTTCGCGCCGAGCAACTACCTCGTCTCGCCCATCATGGACGTCGATCGTTTCCTTGCCGGAAGCTACTTCTTGGGAAGCCAGCAGCAACAGATAAAAGACTTCGTGTGCGCCAGACTGGGAGCGAAGACGTCGGACGTGCCCGGCGGAGCCATCGTATCCGGCACCGCAGGCACGGGCAAGTCGCTCCTTTTGTACGATATTGCGAAAACGATTGCTCAGCAAACCGGACAACAGGCGGCGATCTTTCATGGAGCGCCTTTGTCTGAACATCATCTGTGCTTTAATCGGCGAAGCCGCGACGTAATCGTACTCGACCCCAGCCATCTTACGCACGCAGATGTAAGCGAATACTGTTTTGTGGGATTCGACGAGGCACATCGCATACGCCCAGAGCAGTTCCACGCAACGCTCGCAAGGACGCACGAGGCAGGAGTGCCGTATCTCGTGCTGCTCGACTCGCGACAAGGCGTGTCGAAGCAGGAACGCCGCGACGATGTGGAAAGAATCGCGCGCGAGCTCGTTCCCGAAGCCAGGTGCTTCGAGCTCACCAAACGATTCCGCAGCAATGCTGCCATTGCGAGCTACGTGGACGCGCTTGTTTTCGGGAAACGAGGAACCCTGCGCAGCGCCGGCGACATTTCGCTGGACTTCGCACCCACCGACGAGGTGGCTCGCAGGCTCGTCAAACGGTTCGTGGCCGACGGATACCAGCACATTGCACTCACATCCACGTTTCGCAGCGAACCGATTGAAGCGGTCGGGTCGCTCGGGACGCCCGGGACGCTGGGGTCGCCCGGGACGATGGGGGCGCCCGGGGCACTCGGGATGCCCGGGGCGACGGGAGCGATGGAGCCGACGGGGACGCTGGGGACGCCCGTGGCACTCGGGATGCCCGGGGCGACGGGGACCCCAGGGACGATGGGGTCTGCGGAGGCGCTTGGGTCGGTAGGGCCAATCGACCGAGTCGCCGCGCCAAGCGCCCGCAGCGTCATCGGACTGGAATACGATTCCGTTGTAATGGTGGTGCCTCCAAGCATTGGATTCAATGGCAAGAGACTCTGCGACAAGCCGCATCGCGATTCCGACCTGTTACCTACCAAACTTCTCTATCAAGGTCTCACACGTGCGCGCGACCGCATCGCGCTCATCTTTCGCTGCGACTGGCAGGTGTTCCGCTACGCCACGGAGCTGCTCGCCGAGGCACGGCACTAGCCTTGCCTTATAATTCGTCAAACCGAAGCGTGGTCCAAACAGCAGTCGGGCAGAATCGTTTGCAGCTCATCGGCCGAGCAGCTCAATCGTGAGCTCGTCCTCTTTCCCATCGTAAAAGACATCGAGCACCTCGCGAAACACGGGACTGCTTCCGGGCACACGCGCGAACAACGTCATGCACGAGCGAACCTTTATGGCATCGATCGGTCCGAGAATCCGCTGCGCACTCGTACCGCGGTGCTCGAGCAATGCTTCGCTTATCTCCACCAGGCGCGCGCCAAGAACTGGGTCGGCAAGGTACGCCTCGGCCTCCGGCATGCCACTTATGCCGTACTTCTCTGCCATGCCGCTCCTGCCCAAGCCTTTGAGCTGCGGAAACACATACCAAATCCAGTGCGTCAGCTTGCACCCCTCACGGATTTCGCCCAGTGCATCCTCATACGTTGCACCCCATGTAGCGCCATCTTGCGCCTTCTTGAACCTTTCCAAATCGTACGTCATCTCACGCCCCTCTCCTCGCGCCAACGTGCTTCACCCATCATAGCACCCGTAGCCAAGCCGCAGACACTCGTGCGAGGACTCAATAACGTCTTACGGCAAGGTGCCTTACGACGGAGTGCCTTACAGCGGGGTGCTTACGGCAACGCGAACGAAGGAGGCGTCACAAACGGAGCCGAGGCCAACCATGCGCAGGCTCAAAACGCCGGTCGCGACTATGCCGCCGCCTCGACGGCATAGCCAAGCGTGAAACGCTCGTTCGATGCCGCACAACCTATCGTGGTCGGCAGTTTCCACACTTTGAACCATGCCGCCGCCTCCGGCGGCGGCACAAACGAGCATGAAAGACCTTCCATCCCCGGCCCCGTCCGTGGGATAATGGTGTCTCGGGGAGACCGGGTCCGCCAGAGCACGAGGTTACGAGTGGAGCG
>JAFWMH010000008.1 GCA_017510785.1 Atopobiaceae bacterium
CATAAATGTCGCAACATCACGTGCCCACTGTGTATTTTATACAGTGGGCACGTTATGTTGCGACATTTATGTACACATGCACGCCAACTGGGGTTTTGCAAAACAGTCAAAAGTTCGTGCCCACTATTATTTATATCAAGATGTGCCGAGCGCATAATGGGTCCTGTGGCCTGACGATATGGTGCGTTTCGGCGGGGATCCCGCCCGACGGAAGTTCAACTTCGATGCCAACACTTCCCGAAATGTGGCTCTGCCACGTGCCTTACTCTTCGACGAGATGCGCGAACGTGGCGTCGATGTGCTCCGAAGACACGTCGCACGATTGCAGATACGCCCGAACGGAGCCATGTGTCTGCACGAGGGCGTCGTAGACGTTGGCAATGGCCTCGAGACGCGTGCGCAGCAAATATCGAAAGAAGTCACCCTTTCGATGCGAGCTCGCAAAACCGCCCGTGGCACAGTAGGCTTCCACGACGGGGTCTACTTCGACGGCGGGTCCGTACGAGTAACAGTAGTCGGCAATGATCTGCTCGCGCGGTACATCGGCAAGGCCGAGCAAAAGCATGGCGACCATGCCGGTTCGGTCCATTCCGGCGGCGCAGTGGAACAACACGCACTCGTCCTCGTGCGCTTCGGCGAAAAACGCGAAGATGTTCCGAATAGCCTCGGCAGTAGCCAACATATGCAGATAGCTGGAAACAAGATAATTGTTCGTGCTGGTCGCAGGCATCATGGTGGGGGATGATATGTCCACGTCGTAGAGGCCTACGTTTTCCCACATCACCCAAGGCTGCTTGGAAAACCTGCACGTGATGCGCGGGGACTCGCCCACGCTGCGCAAATCCAGTACGCGCCGCACGCCCCAGTCTTCGAACGCTTTAAGGTCGGTTTTGGTAATCGACGCCGTGCCACCGCAACGAACAAAACGATGGGGGAGGGTGAGTCCGCTTGGCGTATTGTATCCGCCGAGGTCGCGCACGTTGGCGCACGAGTGGACGTCGGGAGACAAGGGACGTGCTGCAGTGTGTGGGCGATTTGATGCTGCGCTTACGTTGGAGTGGGAGTGAGCGTCGGGAGATAAGGAATCGCCTTGCCGGTCCCCTGGTTGTCCTGTCCGCCACCCGCCCGATCGTTGTTCTCCCCGTCGTCTCATTCCCACTCTTTCGTCATTGAGTTCGTGTGTCCTAGCGTAGCGCTTTTCGCTATACTTGTGCGCACCCGTCGAAAGGAACGCATATGAGTACCATTGCACAGATCGCCGCAAACATGAAGCTCGAAAGCCCCGTCATGGCGGCGACGTCGCTGGAGATGCGCAACGACGCGCTGGCTCGTATCCGCGAGGCACTGCTCTCCAACAAAGAAGCCATCTTTGCTGCCAATGCCGCCGACCTTGCCGCGGCTGAGGAATCCGGCGTGGCCGCACCCATCGTCAAGCGCCTCAAGTTTGACGAGGGCAAGCTGGCTGGCGTGTGCGAGGGCATTGCCGACCTCATCAAGCTCGCCGACCCCGTCGGACACGTGTCGCTTAAGCGCGAACTGGACGAAGGCCTCGTGCTCGTGCGCGAAACGGTGCCCATCGGCGTGATTGGCGTCATTTTTGAGGCTCGCCCCGATGCGCTCGTGCAAATATCCACGCTCTGCCTCAAGAGCGGTAACTGCGCCGTGCTCAAGGGCGGCAGCGAAACCATGAACACCAACAAGGCACTCTTCGAAGTCATACATGCCGCCGCCGTCGAGGCTGGCCTGCCCGCGACGTGCCTTTTCCAGGCCGAGGCGCGCGAGGAGATAAGCGAACTCCTGGCATGCGACGAGTCCGTCGACCTGCTCATTCCGCGCGGATCCAACGCCTTCGTGCGCTACATCATGGATAACACGCGCATTCCCGTGATGGGCCATGCGGACGGCATTTGTCACGTGTACGTGGACGCGGACGCCGACGTGCAAAAGGCCGTTGACGTGGTGGTGGACGCCAAAACCCAGTACGTGGCCGTGTGCAACGCCGCCGAAACGCTGCTCGTCGCGCGCGGCATCGCCCCTAAGGCCGTGCCCGCCATCGCTCAGGCTCTTGCGAACAAGGGCGTTGAGGTGCGCGGCGACGCAGAGGTTCAGGCGCTCGTGGACTGCGTGCCCGCCACCGACGAGGACTGGGACACCGAATACCTTTCGCTCACCATTTCAATCAAGGTCGTTGATGGCGTGGACGAGGCCATCGAGCACATCAACAAGCACGGTTCGCACCACACCGACGCCATCGTTACGGAAAACGCCGCGACGGCCGAGCGCTTCCTGCAACTCGTGGACTCCGCGGGTGTGTACTGGAACGTGTCGACGCGCTTTGCCGATGGCTTCCGCTATGGCTTCGGCGCCGAAGTAGGCATCTCCACAAGCAAGCTCCATGCCCGCGGTCCTGTTGGTCTCGACGGTCTTGTAACCTACAAGTACAAGCTTTGCGGTAACGGCCATGTGGTGGCCGATTACGCCAGCGGCGTCAGGAGCTTCCACTTCCGCGACCTTATGTAACGCGGGACGGGAGCCTTGCCGCACGTAGCCTTGCCGCACGAAGCCTTGCCGCACGAAGCCTTGCCGCACGGAGCCTTGCCGCACGGAGCCATACCGCACGGAGCTTTGCCACACGGGAGTTGTCACATTCATGGAGGAGGACGCATGACCATTAACCTCGAGAGCTTGAATCCTGCCCAGCGCGAGGCCGTACTGTGCACGGAGGGACCGCTGCTGGTGCTGGCCGGCGCGGGCTCGGGCAAAACGCGCGTCCTTACGCAGAGAATCGCGCACATCGTGGGCGACTGCGACGTGCGCCCGTGGCACGTGCTCGCCATCACCTTTACCAACAAGGCCGCAGCCGAAATGCGCGAGCGCATTACGCAAGTCGTGCCCGACACACGCGGCATGTGGGTGTGCACCTTCCACGCCATGTGCGTGCGCATGCTGCGTGACGACGCCGAACTCATCGGGTTTGGGACGAACTTCTCGATTTACGACGATGATGACTCCAAGCGTCTGGTGCGCCAAATCATGACCGACCTCGAAATCGATCAGCGCAGGTTCACGCTGCCCGCCATTCGCTCGCGTATTTCCACGGCCAAGAATGCCATGATAATGCCCGACGAGATGGCGGCGGAAGCGTCCGATCCCCTCGACCGCGTGGCCGCTCGCGTGTACTTCGAGCTGCAACGTCGGCTCGAGCGCGCGAACGCCATGGACTTCGACGACCTGCTCGTACGCTGCTATGATTTGCTCTCGCGAAACCCGCGCCTGCTCGAGGCGTATCAGGAGCGCTTCACCTATATATGCGTGGACGAATACCAGGACACCAACCATGTGCAGTACGCCATCACCAACTTACTGGCCAAGAAGTATCAAAACCTCATGGTTGTGGGTGACGACGACCAGTCCATTTACTCCTGGCGCGGAGCCGACATCAAAAACATTCTTGCCTTCGAGCAGGACTATCCCGAGGCGCGCGTAGTAAAGCTCGAGCAAAACTACCGGTCCACAGGTCACATCCTGGCGGCCGCTAACGCCGTTGTCGCACACAACTCCCGGCGCAAGAGCAAGCGCCTCTTTACCGAGTCCGGCGACGGCGAGCTCATCCACTTGTTCCAAGCGTCCGACGAGCGCGACGAGGGCCGTTGGATTGGTGCGCAAATCGAGAAGCTCCACGATGCGGGCACGAGCTACGATGACGTGGCGGTGTTCTACCGCACCAACGCCCAGTCGCGCATTCTGGAAGACATGCTCCTGCGCGCGGGCGTGCCCTACAAGCTCGTTGGCGGGACGAGGTTCTTCGACCGTGCGGAGATTCGCGACGTAATGGCCTACCTCAAGCTGGTGCTCAATCCCAACGACGACGTGAGCGCACATCGCATCGTAAACACGCCGCGCCGTGGCATCGGTGCGCAGAGCATTGCAAAAATAGATAATTACGCCATGAGCAACGGCCTGTCGTTTTTCTCTGCTGCGCAGGCGTGTGTGGCCGAGCCGGGCGTTTTGGGTGCAAGGGCGCGCAATGCGCTCGCCGAGTGGACGCAGGCCATCGAGCATGCGCGGCACTACGATGGCGACCTCATCGAGGTGGTAAAGCGCATCGTGGACGAGGCGGGACTCATTCAGGCGCTTGAGGCCGAGCACAGCGTGGAGGCCGATAGCCGCGTGGAGAACATCCGAGAGTTCTTTGGCGTGGCGGCCGAGTTCGACGAGTCGCACGAGGACGCGGCGAGCACGCTTGAGGGCTTGCGCCAGCTGCGCGAAGCCGGTCTTGAGGATGCGGAAGCCACTGGGGCTACATCCCCCACCGACCTGCCGTTGCCCGCAGTCGCAGCAGAGAAGCTCCCTGCGTTTATGGAGTGGCTCGCACTCCGAAGCGACCTCGACTCCCTTGCGGGACAAACCCACGCCATCACCATGATGACGGTGCACTCTGCCAAGGGCCTCGAGTTCCCCGTGGTGTTCGTGGCGGGCATGGAGGAGGGGCTGTTCCCGCATTCCAACGGACACGACGAGCCGGGACGCATGGAGGAGGAGCGGCGCTTGGCGTACGTGGCCATTACGCGTGCGCAAAAGAGCCTGTACCTTACCTATGCCGTGACGCGTCGCATGTACGGCTCGACGCAGGCATATCCGCGTAGTCGATTTATTAACGAGATCCCCGAGGAGCACATCGACGCCATTGGCGTGGGCTCGTCGGGCTTTAGCGGTGTGGGCTGGGAGAAGCGCGGCGACCGCCGGGGCACGTTTGGCTCCGGCCGCGGGCAGGACGTGTACGGTGGTCGCGTGTTCGGTCAACGCACGCGCTCCACCGGACGCAGCTCCGGCGCGGCAAGCGATGCCCCCGTGGCGCCGGCGCCCAGGCCAAAGCCGCAGCGCCGCGAGTCGTTTGCGGCAGGCGACCAGGTTTCGCACAAGACGTTTGGCCCCGGCGTGGTAGTTGCCGTGGAAGGAGACGTCATACGGGTGAGGTTCTCTCGCACGGGCAGCGTAAAGCAGCTCATGCGCGGGTTCGCGCCGCTGGTGAAGATTGGCGGGTGATGTCGCGGCGCGCGCCCGTTGCGGGCCGCGCCCCTAGTGGTAACGTCGCATCTAGCACGAAAAGGAGGCAGGATGAGTACGAATGAAGTCCGTAACACGTTGGTCGATGTTTTGGGTCGCGACGTGTCGTCGAATGCTGCTAAGGTCGTGCTGCTCCTAGCGGTGATCATCGCCGCGTTTGTTGCAAGTCGCGTCGTGGCGCACACGTTCTATAAGGTTCTCGATAAGTCCGAAATGCCCTCGGCCTCAATATTCGTTAATCTGGCGCGTGCGCTCGTCTGGGGATTCGCCCTGCTCGTTGTTCTGCAGCCGGTGTTTGGCATCGAACCGACGGGCTTTGTGGCGGCCATCGGCGTGACGTCGGTGGCATTGTCGCTGGGTTTGCAAGATACGATTTCCAACATTTTCGGTGGCCTCTCCCTCATGGTGAGCAAGGTCGTGGCGCCGGGCGACGTCGTCGACGTGGGCGGCGTGGTGGGCGAGGTTACGGACGTCTCGCTGCGCTCCACCACCGTTAAGCAGTTCAATGGGGACGAGCAGATAATCCCCAACTCGGTGCTCTCCAAAACGGCACTTACCAAGCTGGCGCCGTTCCAGGCGGGGGAGTACCAGCTGCCGGTTATGCTCAAAAAGGATGCCGACCTCAACGAGGTGCGCAGGGAGGTTGCAGAGCTTGCGCCAATCGCGCTCGGGACGTACTACGACGAGGCGTTCGGTACCCCGTTGTTCATCAATGAGTTTAGCAACTTCGGCATCTCCGCATTCATTTCGCTTCACTGCAAGCCTGGCATTTCGCCGGGCAAGGCACGCACCGCCATGGCCGATGCCATCGCCGGAAAACCGTGGCTGGAGTAGTGCGAGAGAAGCTCCGAGGGGGCTTCTCACATAGGTCGTACTGCCATTTGAGGCGGGTATCTGCTAGCATGATGCAGGGGCGTCAAGGGAAAGGGGCGACATGATAAAGCTGCCACGGTTCCGTCGATATCGTTCAAACGAAATCGAAGTTCCCGATGTTTGGGAGCTCGACGATGTGGATACCTTGCAAAGGTTTATCTACGATGAACCTGCCGTTATTCGACGCCTCGAGCAGAGGTCGGAAATCGAGAACATCACGTCGAACGGCACGATTGCGGCGGCAGTCATGGTGCTTGCGGCGCTTCTTGCCGTCGTTGTGGCGAACTCGCCGGCGTACGAATTGATGAGGGAAATTCTAGAGGCTCCCATTGGCTTCGTAATCGGAACGCTCTCGGTGGATATTACCGTCGAGGCGTTTATCAACGACGGGCTGATGGCCATATTCTTCTTCTTGGTGGGCATAGAGCTTAAGTACGAGATGACCGTAGGCCAGCTCCGCAAGCCTCGGCAGGCGGCGTTGCCCATGCTCGCTGCCGTGGGCGGCGTTGCGATGCCTGCACTCATATACCTGTTGTTCAATTTTGGCTCAGGCAACACCATGAGCGGCTGGGCCATACCCATTGCCACCGATATCGCCTTCGCCTTGGGAGTAATGTCGCTGTTGGGAAATCGCATTGCTCCCGAAACCAAGGTGTTTTTCCAAACGCTCGCGATAGCGGACGACCTGCTCGCCATCGTGGTGCTTGCTGTGTGCTACGGGCAAACCCCCAAGCTCTCGTGGTGTGCGGCGTCGCTTGCCGTCGTCGTGGTGCTCGCCCTGCTCCACAACGCGCGCGTGTACTCGCTCAAGCCGTATATTGCGGTTGGCATTGTGCTGTGGGTGTGTATGTACAAGAGTGGCATCCACGCCACACTGGCGGGCGTTATCTTGGCGTTCTTCCTGCCCTCGCAAACCGATGTGCGGCTTTCGGCCTTGCACGACTGGCTGGACGTATGGGCGGCCGAGCTCGACGACACCTACGACGACGAGGCTCACGTGCTTGGTCAGCACGACTTTACCGACGACGCGCGAATCGTGGAGCGCGTCATGCACCACGTAACTCCGCCCCTGCACCGTGCGGAGCAAAGCGTGTCGGTGCTGGTGAACTATGGCATCCTGCCGTTGTTCGCCTTCGCCAACGCGCAGGTGCGGCTGGTGGATGCCGACCTGGGAGCAATCGTAAGCAGCCCGGTGGCGGAAGGTGCGTTCTTTGGCGCGGTCGTCGGCAAGCCGGTGGGCATCATTTTGGTAACGGCTCTGCTTGTTCGCATTGGCTTTGCCCGACTCCCGCGCAACGTGGATTGGATGCAGATAATAGCAGTGGGAATTATGGGCGGCCTCGGGTTCACCATGTCGATTCTCATCGCTAGTCTGGCCTTCCCCGACCCCATGCTCGTGCTCACGGCAAAGTGCGCAATTCTGGCCGGCTCAATTACGTCTGCCGTGCTTGGCATTCTGTTCGTGCTTGCTTCCAGCGCGCTTCGGCCAAAAAAGCGATCGGCTTCCATACAAAGCGAATTCCAGCCAGAATCCCAGCCAGAACACCAGCCAGAGCACCAGCCAGAATACCAACCAAAGGAGCAGTCATGATTTCTCCCTCGATGCCGGCCGACGAGTTCGGCGAGCTGCAGGCTCTTGTGGACGACTTGTATCGCGACGATCCTCATGGGCGCGTGGCACGCGTGGATGTACTCGTGCGTGCCGAGGTCAACGACCTTTCGGCCGACCTCATGGAGGTGGTCGAGCTTCTGCCCGCAGGTTCGTACAAGCGCATCAAGCTTTGCGACCAGCTCAACTCGATCATCACCGCCCACGGCTGGGCATACTTATACGGAACGGTGGAGTAGTGAGTGGGCTCCCGGGGAGTTATTCTCACATCTACGTTGGTACGGCATACATGAAGGAGGAACCAATGACCAACACATACGAGCACATGACGACTGCCGAACTCGATGCCGCGATTGAGCAGCTAGAGGCCGAGGCGGCGGCGATTCGGGCGCGCGGCCTTAAGCTCGACATGGCGCGTGGCAAGCCAAGCGTGGAACAAACGGACTTGGCACGTCCCATGCTCGACCTTGTTTCGAGCGACTCCGTCCTCACGGACGAGGGTGCCCCTGCCGATAACTATGGCATTCCCGATGGACTGCCTTCGGCTCGTCGGCTTGCGGCGGAGCTCTTGGGCGTCGATGCGCAAAACGTCATCGTGAGCGGCTCGTCGAGCCTTAACCTCATGCACGACGTGGTGGTGAACGCCTACACCAAAGGCATTGCCGGCAATGCGCCGTGGTGTGCCCAGGGCGAAATAAAGTTCTTGTGCCCCAGCCCCGGCTACGACCGCCACTTCGCCGTAACTGAACGATACGGCATCAAGAACATCCCAATTGCCATGACGTCGGACGGGCCCGACATGGACGAGGTCGAGCGCTTGGTGAACACGGATCCGCAGGTAAAGGGCATGTGGTGCGTCCCGAAGTACGCAAATCCCACGGGCATTACCTACTCGGCAGACGTCGTGCGACGCATTGCCGCACTAACGCCCGCGGCGCCCGACTTCCGCGTGTTTTGGGATAACGCCTACATCGTGCACGACCTGTACGACGAGGGCGATCCTCTCCCGAACATCTTCGACGTGCTAGCCGAGCAGGGTCGCACGAACCTCGTGTACGAATTCGCATCGACGGCAAAAATCACGTTCCCCAGCTCTGGCATGGCGTTCGTCACTGCGAGTCCCGACGACATCGCCGAGATTCGTGCAGCCTTTGCCATCGAGCGCGTAAGTCCCGAAAAAATCTCGCAGCTCGCCCACGTGCGCTTCCTGCGCGATGCCGCAGGCGTGCGTGCACACATGGCCAAGCACGCCGCGTTGCTGCGTCCTCGCTTCGAATTGGTGCAATCGAAGCTGGAGGAGGGGCTGGGCGAGCTCGGGGTTGCCACGTGGACGCATCCGCGCGGCGGATACTTCGTTTCGTTCGAGGGACCCCAGGGTTCGGCCAAAGCCATCGTTTCGCTAATGGCGGAGCTCGGCGTTACGCTTACGGGTGCTGGCGCCACGTGGCCGTATGGCAACGACCCGCTCGACTCCAACATTCGCATAGCCCCAACGTTCCCCTCGCTTGCCGAGCTCTCGGAGGCGCTCGACGTATTCGTGGTGGCGGTAAAGCTCGTCTCCGCACGGCTTGCCCGCGCTTAGTTTTACAGGATTTTGTCTCCTGGCCTGTCGGGGGCTAGGTGAGAAAAGCCGTTGATGTTTGCCAGTTCGTTGTGGACTAGCGAACATCGGCGGCTTTTTTGGCGAATGTGGTTACCACTTGGACGAAATTATGTAGAATGGCAAGGCATCCAAACAGTAGCAGGTATTCGGGAGGCAGAAGTAGCATGGCAAAACCCAAGGAGAAGGAGCTCGGCGGAGCGCGCAACATGCGCACGAGCACAAAAATTATCATCGGCATCTTTGCCGTCATCATGGCACTCTCTATGATGTTGCCGTCACTCTCGGCGATTTTCGCGGGCAGTACGGAGGCCAAGGAGCAGGAGGAGGCCGCGGCGAGCGCAGCCGAGGATGAGGCCGCCAAGGAAGAGGAGGCCAAGAAGGACGAGAATTCCGAGGCGAAGGACAAGGGCGAGGACAAGGGCGAGAACAAAGACGAAGATGCGGATCCAAAGGTTCCCGACAACAAGGACCTCAAGTCCCTCGAGGAGAGCAACTCCGAAACCGCGAAAAAGTTCAAGGATCGCCTCAAGGAGGATCCCAACAACCTTGCGGCGCTCTACAACCTTGGCGAGACGTACATGAACTGGGGCTACTCTGCCAACAGCAGTGCCTCCACCGACGAAGAGCGCGACTACGCAAAGCAGCTGCTCAACAAGGCCATGTCGTACTACGATCGGTATCTTGGGCTCAACGATTCCATCACCGTAAAAATAAACCGTTCGCTGTGCCAGTATTATGCGGGTGATGCCGACGGCGCCGTTAAGGCACTCCAGCAGGTGTGCGACGAGAACCCCGAAAACGCCATCGCGCAGGCTCAGCTTGGGTACCTCTACGAGTCGCAGTTCAATAACGAGAAGGCAACCGAGGCGTATCACAAGGCCGTCGAGCTCGATCCCGACGACGCTCAGGGCGTGAAGAGCTATGCGAATCAGCGAATCATAGCGCTGAACGCCAAGGTTTCCTCTGTTGAGGAGCTCAACGATTCGGGCATCGAGAGCTCGGAGCCTCAGTCGGAGCTCATGCAAAAGATTTCTCAAAACTCGGACGTCTCGTTCTAACGTCAGGGGGATGGCATGTCGCTAGTAGTTACACAAAGTGTAAGCAATAACAAATGCGTCGTATCGGTTGCTGGCGAAGTGGACGTTTCCAATGCGGCGGAACTGAGGGGGGCGCTCGAGGAGGCCATCGCGGCCGATGTGACGGGCATCGAGGTCGACTTGTCGCAGGCGCCGTACGTGGATTCCACAGGCATTGGTGTGCTGGTTGGTGCCGCGCGACGCGCCCAAGAGGCCTCTAAGCAGCTTAAGATTACCAAGCCGCAGCGTAATGTTCAGCGCGTGCTCTCGCTTCTTGGCGTGAGCGACGAGCTAGGCGTGAGCGCATAGGGAGGTAAACGCTTGTTTGGCATTGGAGAAACCGAGCTCGTAATTATCGTGGTCTTTGCGTTTATGCTCTTCGGTCCCGATAAGCTGCCTGGAATGGGCAGAACCTTGGGTCGTGTTCTGCGTCAGTTTAGGGAGGCTTCGGACGGCTTTACCGAGGTTGTGCAAACCAACATTATGGACCCTGCGTCGGAGGAGCTGGAGAAGTCGCCCAAACAACGCAGGCGCGAGGAGCTCGAACGTGCGGAAGCCGCGGCGGATGCCGAGGACGGCGCCGTTCGGGAGCAAGAGGACGCAGGCGATAAGCCCGAGCCGCGTCGGGAAACCTTTGCCGAACGTAGGGCACGACTTGCCGCCGAGCGCGCGGCCAAGGAGCAGGCTGCTGCGGTGGTGGCAAGCGATGCGCAGGAGGCGAATGCCGAAGAGCCTGAGTCCCAAAGCGAAGACGCGCCTGCCACCACGAGCGCAAGCGTTGCTCCCACGGCGGCCATGGACCTCTACGCGATGGCGGGAGCACAGCATAGTTCTCGCTATCGCGTGGCGGAACATGCACGCGAAGCTTCTGCCGACGCCAACGCTACTGCCACGACTGATGGAGAGGAGGACGGGGACGCGGAGGCCTAGCCTCCAGCCGCAAGGCATTCTTCCCCAATGAGCCATGCCCGTAGGACCAGCCCGCATGCCGCTGTTCGACCACTTGGCCGAGCTGCGTCGTCGCCTCACCATCGTCGTGGTTTCGGTTGTGTGCGCCGCCCTTGTGGTGTACATGGCCACGCCCACGCTCATCGAGATCATGTTCGACCCCATCAACTCGGTTCTGCCGGAGGGTTCCTCGGTTACCGTGCTCACGGCGCTGGGTGGCTTTACCATACGTTTTAAGGTTTCACTCTTCTTTGGTGCCATCATGTGCACCCCCATGATTCTGTGGCAGGTGCTCGGCTTCTTTTTGCCGGCCCTTAACGAGAAGGAGCGACGCTGGGTGCTTCCAACGGTTGCGGCAATGGTCGCGCTCTTCTTTTTGGGTATGCTCTTTTGTTATCTTGTTATTCAACGGGCGGCGTTTGGATGGCTGGTTGAGCAAATCACCGAGTTCGCGACGGCAACGGTAAACGCGGAGGACTACCTCTCCATCATGTTGCTGCTCGAGGTTGGCTTTGGTATCGCATTCCAGTTGCCGCTCATCATTTTTTATCTCTCCATTTTGCACGTGGTTCCGTATCGTATGTTCCGCAGCGGTTGGCGCTACGTGTACGTAATTCTGCTCGTGATTTGCGCGGTGGTAACACCTGACGCCTCGCCCATCACCATGGTGTTGATGTACGCCGTAATGCTCGCCTTGTACGAGGTGTCGCTTGCGGTGGCGCGCCGTGTGATCGTTCTGCGCGACGGAAAAGAGGCGCTGTACTGGACGCGCGATGAATATACCGAGCACGAATTGGAAAAACAATAAGGACGACCTGAACTCGTTGTTGAGGCTTTGAGTGAGGAGGTTTTCGTGAGGCTTGTCGTTACAGAGAAAAACGATGCCGCGACGCAAATCGCGCGACTCTTGTGCGACGTGGGTAAGCCCAAGTCCGACAAGGTCTACAATACTCCCATCTTTAGGTTCCAACATGAAGGGGAGGACTGGGTTACCATTGGATTGCGTGGCCACATTTTGGCGCCAGACTTTCCCAAGGAACTCAAATTCGATGCGACACAGGGATGGTATGGCGTCTCGGCCGATGGTGAGGTAATGCCGGCGACGGTACCTGCGAGTTTGGCGAGGCCGCCGTATTCAACCAAGCGCAAGCCCTTCCTCGCCGATGGCATCGACATAAAGGGATGGAAGGTGCCCAGCCTGCCATACCTCGTATGGGCTCCCATCGAGAAGCTCCCTGCCGAAAAGGAAATTATCCGTGCGCTCAAAAACCTCGCAAAGAAGGCCGACTCCGTCATCATTGGAACGGACTTCGATCGTGAGGGCGAGCTCATTGGCTCCGACGCGCTTAGACAAATCCTTATGGTGGCTCCCAACGTGCCCGTCTCGCGTGCGCGGTATTCCGCCTTCACCAAGGCGGAAATCGAGCACGCCTTCTCGAACCTCGTAGAGCTCGACCAGGACTTGGCCGACGCCGGCGAGAGCCGTCAGTTCATCGACCTCGTGTGGGGTGCCGTTCTTACGCGCTACCTCACGCTGGCGCGGCGCGGTGGTTTTGGTAACGTGCGTTCGGCCGGGCGCGTGCAAACGCCCACGCTTGCACTGGTGGTGGAGAAGGAGGAGGAACGCGAGAGATTCGTGCCCGAGGACTATTGGGTTATTTCGGGCGAGCTCTCGCACGACGGGTCCGATCCCTTTAAAACGACGCACGCTACGGCACGATTCAAAAACGAGGAAGAGGCGAATCTAGCATATTCGCATGTGCGCGACGCCAAACAGGCAACGGTGGTTGACGTTGCGAAAAAGGCCCGAACGCAGCGGCCTCCCGCGCCCTTCAACACAACGTCGCTTCAGGCAGCTGCCGCAAGCGAAGGCATAGCGCCCGCACGTACCATGCGGCTTGCTGAGTCTTTGTACATGAGTGGTCTTATCTCCTACCCGCGTGTAGATAATACCGTGTATCCACGCTCGCTCGATTTGGCCGACTGCGTGCGTACGCTACAAGCGGTGCCGCAGTATGCTCCCGTGTGCCAGCAATTGCTCAAGCAGCCCAAGCTTACGGCAACGCGTGGCAAGCAGGAGACGACGGACCATCCGCCCATTTACCCAACCGCTGCTGCCGACCCCGGCAAGCTCCAGGCTGCGGAATGGAAGCTGTACAACCTCATCGCACGTCGCTTCTTGGCGACGCTCATGGATTCGTCGGTGAGCGAGGGCACCAAACTGAGCTTCGATATTGGGGGCGAGCCGTTCGTTACCTCTGGCAGTGTGCTTGTAAAGCCGGGATTTCGCGCCATCTACCCGTATGGTCTTAAAAAGGACGATCAGCTGCCTGCACTCGAGGTAGGCGACGTGTGCGACGTACGCAAGATGAATTTGGAGGCCAAACAAACGGAGCCTCCCGCACGCTACAGCCAAGGACGTCTCATTCAGGAGATGGAACGGCGCGGCTTGGGAACCAAGTCCACGCGTGCCAGCATCATTCAGCGTTTGTATGATGTTAAGTATCTTAAGGGCGATCCCGTCGAACCCAGCCAGTTGGGTATGGCCGTTATTAAGGCGCTGCACGAGTTTGCTCCGCCCATTACCACGCCCGAGATGACGGCCGAGCTCGAGCAGAGCATGACGGCGGTAAGCGAGGGCCAGGATACGCAGTCGCACGTGGTGGACCAGTCGCGTGCCGCACTGGCTGCGTGGATAGACAAGCTCATCGAGCACAAGGACGATTTGGGCGAGGAAATTGCCGACGCCGTGGTGGCCGATGCAAAAGTGGGCGAGTGCCCGAAGTGCGGCAAGGACCTCGTAATGAAGAGCTCCGCCAAAACGCGCGGGTCGTTTATTGGCTGCATGGGTTGGCCCGATTGCGACGTGACGTATCCCGTTCCGCAAGGGCGCATTTCGCCGTTGGAGGGCGCGTGCCCCGAATGCGGTGCGCCGCGCGTCAAGGTCCAGCCGTTCCGCCAGCGTGCGTACGAAACCTGCGTCAACCCAAAGTGTCCGACGAATTTCGAGCCGGACCTCAAGGTGGGGGAGTGCAAGGCATGCGCCGAGGCCGGCAGGCAGGGCTCGCTCATTGCCCACAAGAGCGAGCGTACGGGCAAACGCTTCATTCGCTGCGAGAACTACGACGAATGCGGCACGAGCTATCCTTTGCCCGCGCGTGGCGAGTTGCGTGCCTTGGGCGAGACGTGTCCCGAATGCGGCGCTCCCATGGTTGAGGTTACCACGCAGCGCGGTCCGTGGCGCATTTGCGTAAATATGGAATGCCCGAGCAAGGAGAAGAAGGCCAAGGCTCCGGCCCGGGGTCGGCGTGGCCGCAGGTCGTAGGGGGTGAGACACTCTCCGTAGGGGGTTTGTCTCAACTCGAAAACAGCAGAGAAGCAATTGTTGCCCACATGATGCGCTATACTGTTCCCAACTGACGAGAGGAGCACTCATGGGCAACGAGGGCTTGTTCATTACACTGGAAGGCGTGGATGGCTGTGGTAAGTCCACGCAAGGCGCCTTGCTTGCGAGCGCATTCGAGACACAGGGGCGTGAGGTGGTGCGGTTGCGCGATCCTGGCAGCGCGCGTCTCTCCGAAAAACTCCGGCTTATGCTGCTCGATCCGGGCAACGACGACATGTGCGACGAGTGCGAACTGCTGCTCTACGAGGCCGCGCGGGCGCAAATGGTGCGCGAACTTGTTGAGCCGGCCCTTGCACGCGGCGCCGTCGTGGTGTGCGATAGGTTCTACGATTCGACCTTTGCATATCAGGCGACTGGGCGTGGACTTTCTGCCGAAACCGTGGCCGCGGCAAATCGCATAGGTAGCTGCGGCGTGGATCCCGACGCAACGCTCGTGTTCGATCTTGCTGCCGAGGAGGCGCTCGCGCGTGCAACGCACGAGGGGGCCGATCGTCTTGAAGGCGAGGGCATGCGATTCCAGCGGCGTGTGCGCGACGGCTACATTCAGTTTGCGAAGGATAATCCCACGCGCGTGCGCGTAGTGGATGCCGTCGGAACGGTTGAAGTCGTGCATGCGCGCGTTGTGACGGCGCTTGCCGATGTTGCTACGTTTTAGGATGGCCAGTTCGTGATGAAATCTGCCGCGGCTATTCCAAAACCGCTTGCGCGCCTTTCCAACCAACCGCGTGTGCGCGACTTCTTAGCGTCCGCATATGCGGAAGGGAGACTTTCGCATGCCTACCTCTTTTGCGGCGTGCCTGGCGCGGGCATGGTGGAAGCTGCGGTTGCGCTCGCTCAATGCGTTGTGTGTCCCAACGATGCTGATGGCACGTGCGAGGAATGCGTGCGCGTGGCGCATCGTACGCATCCCGATGTGAGGTTTCTTTCTCCCGGAGGCGTTTCGGGTTATCTCGTCGATCAAGTGCGTGAGCTTGAAGCCGATGTGGCCATGACGCCCGTGCGCGCGCACTCTAAGGTGTATGTGCTCGATCGCGTCGATCAGCTTAGGGGAACGGCCGCCAATGCCCTGCTCAAAACGCTGGAAGAGCCGCCAGAGAACGTTATGTTCATACTCATTGCCCGCACGGCCGATGCTGTTCTTTCGACCATTGTGTCGCGGTGCCAGCAGGTACCGTTTAGGGTGGTTCCCCCGCAGCTGGCGTTGGCGGATGTTTCGCAGCGCTCTGGTTCGGGCGAGCGCGAGGCGCGCATCGCACTTTCGGTTGCGGGGACGCCCGACCGCGCGGTGGAGTTCCTTGCTTCTTCGGACCGACGAAACGTGCGTCTTAAAACGGTACGCCTCCTGTGCGAGTTGGCAAACGACGACGCATGGGACGTGCTTGTTGCTGCGGCAGGGTTGTGCGAGGAAGTTCAAATTGCGGTGGGGTTGAGGCGTCGGGACAAACCCGCCCCAAAGCGAGAGAAGATAATTACCGAAGAGGTTCGGCAGCGCACGGCCGGCCAAGAGGAGTATTATTCGAAGCCGATGTTAAAACGGCTCGAAGATGTGGTGAAGCGAGAGCTGTCGGCGCGCGAGCGTTCGGGTATTATAGAGGTTCTTGCAGTAACCGAGTCCTTTTTGCGCGATGTGCTTGTATGCTGTGAGGGGGCATTGGAGCCCATCGTAAACGAGGATGTTTCGTCTTCGGTGGAGCAAATCGCTCACACCGCTACGACGGCGGGCGTGTTGCGCGCGCTCGATGCGTGCGCCGCAGCGCGAAGCGACATTGCCCATAACGTAACACCCCAGCTGGCCCTCGAGGTCATGCTTCTTGCCATCAAGGAGGCACTCGAATGGCAACCATCATACCGGTGAGATTTGCCTACGCCGCCCGTGACCTGTGGTTCAATCCTGGTCTCACGGGTGCACAGGAAGGCGATCACCTTATTTGTTCGACCGAGCGCGGAACCGAAATCGGCTTGGCAACGGCGGGGCCAAGCGAGGTGAGCGATTATGCGCTTGGAAAGAAAACTGGCAATGCCGCGCTCAAGCCCGTGCTTCGCGTTGCAAGCGACGGCGATTTGGAGAAGGCCGAGGAGCTTGCGCAGCTAGGTGACGATGCCATGCCCGTGTTTCGCCGCCTTGTGAGCGAGAGTGGGCTCGACATGAAGCCCGTGGGCGTGGAGTACCTTTTCGGACGCGAGCGAGTCGTGTGCTATTTTGCCGCAGAAGAACGCGTTGATTTTAGGCAGCTCGTTCGCAGCCTTTCGCATGAGCTGCACGAGCGAATCGACATGCGACAAATCGGCGTGCGCGAGGAGGCTGCCGTCGTAGGTGGATTTGGTCACTGCGGACAAGAGCTGTGCTGTGCGCGGTTTGGTCTCTCGTTCGAGCCGGTATCCATCCGCATGGCGAAGGAACAGGATTTGCCGCTCACGTCTAACAAAATCAGTGGTGCCTGCGGGCGTCTCATGTGCTGCTTGAGGTACGAGTTCGAAGCGTATCGCGACTTCAAGGGTCGTGCTCCGAAGCGCAACGCCGTTATCGATACGCCGCTTGGCAAGGCAAAGATCGTAGAGTACGATACCCCCAAGGAGCAGGTCGCCCTGCGACTCGAGAATGGCAAAACGGTGCGCATTCCTCTGGCCGAGATGGTTGCATCCGAGGCTGCGGTGAAGAAGTCGGAAGAGCTGCATTGTCCGTGCAGGCCCGACACAGTGGTGCGTGCGTCGCTCGACAAGCTGAGTTCGCCCGACG
The DNA here is from genome assembly GCA_017510785.1 of Atopobiaceae bacterium. GTDB lineage: Bacteria > Actinomycetota > Coriobacteriia > Coriobacteriales > Atopobiaceae > RUG440. The sequence goes on from JAFWMH010000008.1 coordinate 17,320, forward strand.
TGCAAATGGCGCTTGCTGAGCTGGACCGCAAGATGGGCGTTATAACCGATGACGACTTCGACTCTCCCGACCTGTTCGTGGAGTCGAAGCCGCGCAAGCGTCGCCGTCGTGGGTCCGCACAAGCGCAAGCACAAGCGCAATCGCAGGGCCAGGGGCAGGACACAGGTGCCGGAAGCAGCGAATCGAAGCAGCAGGAGACGTCGTCCAAGTCGTCGCGTAGGCGTAGGCGGCGTTCCACGAAGGCTTCGGTTGAGGGCGCGCAACAGGGCGCGCAGCAGGGTGCGACGCAAATTCAGTCGCGGCCTCAGAGGGGCCAGGCTGCATCGTCGATGGAAGCCGAAGCCGCCCAGGATGCAGGCGAGAAGCGCACACGCCGGCGTCGCCATCGTCGTTCGAGCACGGATGCCGCGAATCAACAAGGCGCCCAAGCCTCGAGCGTGCAGTCGAACAATGGGTTCGCAGAAAAGAGCAGCGAGAAGTCGCCGGAAGTCAAGACACGTCGGAGACGCCGTCATCGTTCGAGTTCGAGCGATGGAAACGTTGGCGAGAACGGCCAACAAGCTCAAAGGCAAGGCCAAGGCCAGTCGCAAGGGCAGCAGAACAAGCAGCAAGCTCAAAGGCAAGGCCAGAGGCAGAGCCAGCAGGGACAGTCGCAGAGCCAACAAAACCAGCGACAGGGCCAAGGTCAGGGCCAGCAGGCCAGGCCAAGGCGTCGGCCCGGCGACCGCGGTGGCCAGGGAACCGCACAGCAGCTAGATCAGCAGCCAAGTGCCGCACCAAAGCGTCGCCGTCGACGCCGTGGCGGTCGTGGTCGCGGCGGTAATGGTGGCTCCGACGCCAGCGGTGGCTCCGATGCTAATGGCGCATAATGTTACAGGAGAGGCTTGCTCGTGGATAGTGGCATGGCGGCGGATCGGCTTCTCGCCAAACAGTACGTTGGCCGTTTTTTCATGAAGGTTGAAGGCTCTTTCTCAAAAATGTGTCCCATGCGAGGGCTATACTCATAACATGTTAGGTTCTACGAGGGGAGACGCTCATGTCCATTCGAGCGTTGCACGGTGTTAATCTTGCGGGTTGGCTCAACCTTGAGCCGTGGGTAACTCCGGAGCTCTTTGCTGGTACGGGATCGCTTGGGGAGCAGGGACTTTCTGCGACGCTTGGCGAGGAACTCTATAACGACCTTATCCAAGAGCATCGTGCCACGTTTGTTACCAAAACGGATTTCGAGCTTATCGCTCATCGGGGGTTCAATGCGGTTCGGCTTCCGGTTCCCTGGTACGTGTTTGGGCAATACGGGCCCAATCCGGGACGCCACGTGGGTTGCGTGGAGCAAGTAGATAACACCTTTGCCTGGGCGGAGGAAAACGGCCTACGGGTGCTGTTGGTGCTTGCGGTGAATCCTGGTGCCAAGGGTGAGGAGGATGTGCTCGCCAAAACGGGAAGAGGCCATCGTGCCGATTTGCTTGACGTGCTTGGTATGCTTGCGCGTCGCTATGCTGACGAGCCCGCGCTGTTTGGTATTGAAGTCGCAAACGAGCCGAAGGTGCAGAGCCGTCGTGGTTTGATGGGTATTAGCGAGGGCGTTCCGCTTCACTCATTGCGAAACTATTATCGCAATGCCTATGCGATTATCCGCGAGGCGGCGGGAGAGCGACCGTACGTGGTGCTGCCCGAGGCGGGTAACCCAAAGGCATGGCGGACGTTTACCGCCCAGCGACGGTACACGGGCGTGTGGCTCGACGTGCATTTGTACCACTACGACGAGCAAATCGATGCAACGGGTCCTCAAGGTGCATCGGCGCTTGTTGACCGTTCGCGCAATGCCTTGTTGCGGTCGCAGCGCAGTGGCCTTCCCGTTATGGTGGGCGCGTGGTCGTCGGCGCTGCCATTCGCGGATTCACTCATGACGCCAGAGGGGCGCATCGCGCTCGAGCGCATATTCTGTGCCGAGCAAATCGCTGCATTCGAAGAGTTGCCTGCTTGGTTTTTCCAAACGTGGAAAACGAACGGCCATCTCTCCGGTTGGGACTCACGCATCGCGCTTTCGAGCTTCGAAAGGGGCATGCTAGGGTGAGCGAGGTACAGGGAGGCGTACTCTTTATGGTCGGTACGCCTATTGGGAACCTTGAGGACGCGTCGCCGCGTGTGCTCAATACGTTGCGCACGGCAAATGTCGTGCTGTGCGAGGACACCCGCGTTACCTCCAAGCTGCTGGCACGCTTCAACATTCGGGTATCGCTCGTGCGGTGCGACCAAAATGTTATTACCTCGCGTGTAGCCGGTGTGCTCGAACGCTTGCGTTCGGGTGAGCGCGTCGCGTTCGTGAGCGATGCTGGTATGCCTGGTGTTTCCGATCCTGGACAACAGCTCGTCGATGCGGCGCTCGATGCGGGCTTTGCTGTGCAAATAATACCTGGACCTAGCGCCGTTGTGTGTGCGCTCGTCGCGTCTGGGCTGCCCATGGATCACTTCTTTTTTGAGGGCTTTTTGCCGCGCAAGACTGGTGCTCGCGGACGGAGGCTCCGCGAACTCGCTGCGGTGCCTGGCGCGCTCGTGTTTTATGAGTCCCCTCATCGGGTGGTTGCAACCTTGCAAACAATTGCCGAGGTGTTCCCGGTGCGACGGGTAGCGCTTGTTAGGGAGCTTACCAAGGTGCACGAGGAAGTTGTGCGCGATGTGGCGGGAGAGCTTGCGCGTCGTGTGTCCGAGGGACCAGAGGTGCGCGGCGAGTGCGTCGTAGTGGTGGAGGGGCCAACACAAGACGAGTTGGCTGCACCGGTCGGCGTGGCTTCTTCTCGTTCGCTCGACGAGGCCATCGCTGAGGGATTGGCTGCCGGCGAGTCCAAAAGTCGTCTCGCCAAGCGCCTTGCCAAGGAATTCTGTGTTGCGCGTTCGGGTGTGTATGAGCGGCTATTGTCGTACGAGGGATAAATAAATCGTACCCCTCGTGGGAAAACGCATCGTGGGACTCAATCGGTATTGCTACAATCGACGTGTTCATTGGCACGACGAAAGGACACTCCATGCTCAGGGACAACAAGATTTGGGTTGCGCAGGGCGAGAATCCTTGCTACCTGTTGCTTAACCAGGCAAACCGCCACGGCCTTATTGCGGGGGCATCGGGTACTGGCAAAACGGTAACGCTCAAGGTGCTGGCGGAGGGTTTTAGCGATGCGGGTGTGCCGGTGTTCATGGCCGACGTGAAGGGTGATGTAACGGGAATGGCGCAGGCGGGCGAGCTTACCGACGGTTTACGTGGTCGTATGGAGGCTTTCGGTATCGACGAGCGCGAGTTTGCGTTCCAAGGTACGCCTTGCAGGATTTGGGACATGCTTGGTGGTGCGGGTTGTCCGGTGCGCATTACGATTTCCGACATGGGGCCTCAACTCCTTGCTCGCCTTCTCGGGCTCACCGAAGTGCAAAAAGGTGTGCTCAACATCGTGTTCCGTGTTGCCGACGACCAGCAAATGCTTCTTATTGACCTCAAGGATTTGCGTGCGATGCTCACGTACGTGAGCGAGCATGCCAAGGAGTACGAAACGACCTATGGACGTGTGTCGTCGCAGTCGGTGGGTGCCATTCAACGCGCGCTTATAGCTGTGGAGGATCAGGGTGGCGACGTGTTCTTTGGCGAGCCTAATCTCGACATCTTGGATTGGTTCGAGTGCGATGCAAACGAGCGTGGTTACGTTAATATTCTCAATGCGACCGACCTCGTTAATACGCCGCTTGTGTACTCAATGTTCCTCCTGTGGATGCTTTCCACTTTGTTTGAGCGGTTGCCCGAGGTGGGTGATTTGGACAAGCCCAGGTTCGTGTTCTTCTTCGATGAGGCGCATTTGCTGTTTAACGGCATGCCAAGGCAGCTCGTAGATAAAGTCGTGCAGGTGGTTAAGCTCATTCGCTCGAAGGGCGTGGGTGTGTACTTTATTACTCAGTCGCCGTCGGATGTGCCGAACGAGGTGCTTGCCCAGCTTTCGAACCGCGTGCAACACGGATTGCGCGCCTATACTCCGGCGGAGCAGCGGGCTGTGAAGGCAGCTGCGGCAAGCTTCCGTGCAAATCCGGCGTTCGACTCGGTGCAAGCTCTGCAAGATGTTGGTACCGGCGAGGCACTTGTAAGCTTCCTCGACGAGACGGGCAAGCCTTCGATGGTGGAACGTGCCAAGGTGTTGTTCCCGGGATGCCGCATGGCGGCCGCCGATGCGGGTATCATTTCCACGGTGATTGCTAACCAGTACGAGCTTATGGACAAGTACGGGGAGGCCTTCGATCGCGAATCGGCGTATGAGCTCATCGAAGAGGCGAGGGCCGAAGCCGAGGAGGCTGCTAAGCTTGCGGCCGAGCGCGAGGCGTTCGAAAGGGAAAAGGCTGCGTTTGAGGCGCAAAAGGCCAAGGAAGAGGAGCGTCAGCGCATTGCGGCGGAAAAGGAGGCGGAGCGGCTCCGGCTCAAAGCCGAGAAGGAAGAGGAGCGTTTGCGTCTTAAGGCGGAAAAGGAAGAGGAGCGTTTGCGGCTTAAGGCAGAGCGCGAGCAGGAAAGAGCCGAGGCCGAGGCGAAGCGTAGGCGTGAACGTATGATGAGCACCGTCTTCTCAGGTGTGGTGGGCACCATTGGGCGTGAGGCGGGCAGGCAAATTGCGCGAGGCATCTTTGGTACACGGAAGTAGGTCGCTATAGCGCAAACTGCCTATAGACTTTGGTGATGTTGGGTGCACGTAGTCAGCCTTATGCTGGCTACGTGCTTAGTTGGTGGACGTTCACGTGGCTAGTGGGCGCGAGAAGCCTGCTTACGTGCGTGGACTGATGGCCGTTTGTTATTTCGTATTAGCGTTCTGGGTTCCGTCGAGCATTGTTGGGTTTCCATACATCCATCGACTTGCCTCTTCCGGGCAAAGCAGCCCCTTGCTTACGAGTGCGCTCAGTAGCTCGCGCCTTCCCTCGCGCTTGCCCTCCTCCTTGGAGTCGCGGCGCATTTCCTCTATTGCCTTGCACATATCCACTTTGCCCTCCTTCGCGACAATCTGTAGATTCGATCCGGTAATTGTGTTGATTAGTCGCGCGCTTGCTTCGTCTAGGTTACGGTACGCCTTATCCTCGTTAACAATTGTAGTCAGTTCTTGTTTGTTCTGCGAGTGCTTGATGTACTTCAGTACGTTTCCAAGGCCAGTTTCAAACTTTTTGAATTCGTCGTCGTCCATTTGGGCGGGTGCAACGAGATTAATGCGGTAGTCGGCAATGAATTCTTGCAATGCTTTGGCTTCCTTGCGTAGCATATCGTGAAGGTGCAGGGGACCATCCCAATCGGACGCACTGAAGAATACGATGAGCGTAATGACGGGAGTGAGCTTATCGTCCTTGGCCAAAACCGCGATTCTTATGCTGTGATACACTCGTTGTCATTGGGACACGCGAAGACCGTATAACATATGTGGTCATTTGGTTACGTGCGGAGGGGGTACCATGGCAGAGCAATACGTACATCCGTTGGGGGTTAAGCGCGTAGGCAGTTCGTATACCATTGCCACGCGCATGTTGCGGCATGAGGACATGAACGGGTCGGATCGTTTGTTTGGCGGCAGGCTCATGGAGTGGATTGACGATGCGGCGGGTATTGCGGCTCGACGCCACGCTGGTTGTAGCATTACTACGGTTGCCGTCGACACGTTGGAGTTTAAGCATCCGGCTTTTCTGAACGACATAATTACCATCGAGGCATGGGTTACGCATGTGGAACGCACTTCAATGGAGGTTCGCGTAGATACATATGTTGAAAACTGCGCCACGGGTGAACGGAACATGATAAACCACGCGTACCTCACGGAAGTGTGCATTGACGAGAATGGTAAGCCGATGCCCGTACCGTATGGATTAGTGGCGCGAACAACCGAAGAGCATGCAGAGTGCGAGGCTTCCCGCAAGCGCGCGGACCTGCGTCGTATGCGTCGACGCGAAGGCATCTAGCGGGGACGAGTGCAGGCATCCTCAAGCTTTGAACCATGGTGTGCATGCCACCGCCAAAGGGGTTGAATGGAACGTTCCCATAGTTTGAAGCATGAGCCAAACGACATGGGCTATACTGCTACAATAAAATGACCGCGAGAACACGCGAGAAAGGTTTGGTATGCATAGCTGGCGGCATGGGGGAGTGGCTGCGGTATTTGCGCTCGCTACGATGCTCGTTGCCGGTTGCGCACCTGCCGAACCAGCTAGAATTGATGCGGACGGGCAAAGAACAATAGAGGTTCAGGACGCACCTCCTTCAAACTTGGAAGAGGAAGCGGAAGTGCTGCCTGAGGAAGCAAAGCCGCTTTCGACGGAAGAGGACGACCGGACCGATGAAACGAGTCAAAAGAAGAAGCAAAGCTCCGAGTCCCCTGCGCAGGAGCTCCCAGCTCCGCCCGATGCGTTTACACCCGAGTGCGTGGACGAGTTCGGCCAGATTTCGGCTTTCGCGATTAGCGAGCTTACTGGTGCCGACTTGGTGCAAGCGGCTCGTTCGCAGGGCTACGTGTACGATGGGGAGCAGCGCGGATTCGTGCTGGACTATCGTGCGCGTTTGGGAGTGTTGGACGCCAACTTTGTGCCTCTAACCGAGGATGGCATAGCGGCCCTCGAAAAGGGCGGCGGGACGACTCCGGTCGTATTTGTGCTTCAAACAACCAAGTATGGCACCGCGCGAGAGCTTATAGACCTTATGGGCAGGTGTACGGTGGACGATCGTAAAACCATCGGCGACCATATGACGTGTGCCGTATTACATGGTCCCTCTGCGCGCCAGTATCTCGTATCGGTTTCCAATCCTACCGACCAGAGCGCGCTCACTATGCACATCATTTCGAATGAGGCCGTGGCCGCGGGCATGCTCGACAAAATGGCGGGCAAGACGGGGCCGGCGAATAGCGGTCCCGCGGGTGAGAACCCCGCGACCGACGCCCCCGCGACCGACGCCCCCGCGACTGGCAGTCCCACCGGTGGCAATTCCGCTAGCTACGGCGCAAGCATCGCAGAGGCGTGGCAGAACATCGCGGGGGTTCCGATAGGCGAGTATCTACGCGAGCATCCTGACGATTGAGGCTGTTGAATGGTACGCGGTTCCGTAAAGCCCTCGTCTGGACGAGGGCTGTTTTATCCATGCATTTTTGAAAAGTGATACACTTGTCATTTGCTCTATGCGCATTGTGCTTTGGATGGGAGATGCCGTGCTAAATACGAACGAGTACAGCTGTGCGGCCGTAATTTGTACGGCAGTGGTGAGGGAAAGCGAAAGTCTCCTGCAAACGCTCGGTGGCTCGTGGCGGCGCTACGTTGTGCGGGGTGACGAGCAACGCTATTACGAAGCGACGTTCGTAGATAAAAACGGCCGCGTCCAGCGCGTTATTACGTGCCAGCAGGATGTGATGGGGATGCCTGCCGCCACGGCGCTCGCAACAAAGGCCTCGCTGCTGTTCCATCCGCGCTACCTCATTCTGTGTGGCATCGCAGCCGGCATCGGGAAGGCGTCTGAGCAGCTGTATGGCGACGTGCTCGTGCCCGATGTGGTGTGGGACTACTCAACTGGCAAGGTTGTGGGGCCGAATGAGTCCGAGATTCGCTTTGGAAACATTGGCTTCTTGCCACGTCCACAGTTCATGCCGCTCGATCCCGAGCTCAAGGCCGTGGTGGATCGGTTGTGTGAGCCGGGTGCGTGCGAGTTCCAGGTGCAAACTGGCCCACTTGCATGCGGAACGTCCGTAATGGCGAACGGGCATGCCGTCGATGTGCGCGTGAGGTCTCTTGAGCCAAACACCGTGGGACTCGACATGGAGTCCTATGGCGTCTTCCTCGCAGCATCGACGTCGCCCGACCCTAAGCCGAAGGCGCTTGTTGTCAAAAGTGTTTGCGACTATGGAGACGAGGAGAAGTCCGACCAGTATCAAGCATTTGCGGCGTTTACATCCAGCCGCTTTGTGGAATATCTCCTCACCAAGGAGCTTGAGTTTTAGTTGAGCTGCGAGGGTAGTGTCCTCGACAGTTCAAAATATCAATGATATAATCGAAGATTTAAGGTATGTCGTTGTTACGATGGGAGGAGCGCAAATGCGAGCTCTGTGGTGTTACCTCTTGGCTGTAATGAGCGAGTTCCAATCATGAAGCGCGTAACCGTTTTCTTCGTATTGGCCATAAGCACTGTGCTCGTCGTTTGCACGATGGTGGGATGCGCAAGTTGGCAGTCTCCGTCGGAGAGTGAGGCACATGCAGCGAAGGAAACGCATGGGGTGTCCGAACAGTCCCAGGGAGAGCTTATTGATGAGCTAAACCAGGCAATTTTAAACGTTCCTCAGTGCAAGTCGCTCACGGTAACGGAGGAAATGACATCCACCTTTTATGAGGACGGCAAAAATGAGGACATAAAAGAGGTAAGCATTTACAAGTTTGACCAGAGTGGCGACAAAATTAAGACGAGCGTCGAGGTGGATAGCTCTGGTGTTAAGTTGGCGTATTATACCGACGGCGACGCTGCCGTGTTCGTTACGGATGGACCCGTGTATGCTGGAACGACGGAGCAGTTTGGACTCGACCATGCCAAGGGGCTGATGCCATTTTTGGAAAACAGTATTGGGAAACCAGATGTTTTTCTCAACTGCGCTGCAAGCGTGGAAAAGACTGAGGGGCGTGGGTTAGTTATCTACTCGCTTACGCTCGACCCGAAAAAGTACATCGAATCCGATGAGGCTTTACGCACGCTGGCAAAGTACGGGTCGCCGGTTAAAGAAGCATACGTAACGTTTGGCTTCGAGGGGGATGGCCGCATCGTTTCAATAGACAAGAAGCTCGTGTACGAGAAAAGCACTTCGGTTTGGAACTTGGTGCTTTCGAAGCACGACAAGACGGTTGTGAGCCCCATGCCTGAGGCCACCAGCACGTACGAGCAAATGGAAGAGGATGAAGAGCGAAAGCTCGAGGAGATTTTCGGGGACGAAGATGTAGCCGAAGGTACCGTCGCGGCCAAGTAGCTTGAAGTCCTTGCGATTGGTGGCGGGGGCTAGTTCGAAACAATCGTGAGTTCGGGGTCTGCCGTTACCTGAAATCCGATTCCGGTAACGGTGGCACCCTTCGCGAGGGTGCCATTGTAGGCGGCGTTCGAAATGGCGAGTTTCGACCCGCTTGCCCGATACGTGCCATTCCAGCCATTGGTGAAAACAATGGCTCTGTTGAACGGAACCGTTACGCTCCACGTGGAGCGGGGGGTTCCGTTGTTCGTTATGGCGAGGTCGTACTGGTAGCAGGTTTTTCCGTTGCCGGCCGCCCATGAGCTCGTGAGGGTTGCCCTGCACGTGAAGTTGTTCTGCCTAAACGTAACTGGCTTTGCAGTAGCGACAGAGCCGTTGGACCCACCCGAATTGCCGTCCGCCGTTTGCGAACTATCGGTTCCTGCGGGCAGGGACCCATTGAGTGCGTGGAGCAACCATACGCCCGACGTCGCGAGGTCACCCGTCCGAAAACCCGAAGAGGCAGCGCAATTGCTCTTGAGGATCGATGCCGACTCAGCCTTGTTGCACAAGCTCCACATGCACCAGCTTACGCCGAGGCTCTTCATGGTGGTAATCCACGAATTCGCCGAAGCCTCGTCAATGGCCCCGTTGCCGCTTGCGTCGCAAATGCCGAACTCGGTTACGAATACGGGCAAACCTCCACGTACGGCAGCCACCATGCGGTTCCGTAAGTCGTCCTTGTGCGTTGCGGCATAAAAGTGCAGCGAGTACATAACGTTGTTAAACGAAAGCGGACTAGCAGCGGCCTTATCGACCTCCTGCGACCATGTGGGTGTCCCTACAATAACGATGGCATCGGGATTGTTCCTACGAATGACGGGTATTATCTCGTTCGCGTACTTCTTTATGTCGTCCCACGAGGTGCCGCCGTTTGGCTCGTTGCAAATCTCGTAAAGCACATTGGTGTTGTTCTTAAACGTTGCCGAAATATCCGAGAAAAACTCCTTCGCTTCGCCAATGTGCGTGTTGGGGTTGGCGTCCGAAAGAATGTGCCAGTCGACGATGGCGTACAGGTCGTTTTTCGTAGCTAGTTGCACACCCTTCTTGACGAGGTCCTTAAGGTCGTTTTGGTTGCCGTCCGAGCAGTAGCCGCCATGTTCTGCCGTATACATCGCGAGCCGGACGACATTTGCGTTCCATTGCGTTCGTAGCTGCTTGAAGCATGCGTCGTTCACGTATTGCGGAAACCAGGCGAGGCCATGTGTGCTTACGCCGGTGAGCTGTATGGGGTTGTTGCTTTTGTCGACGAGTTGGTTGCCTCGTACCTTGAGGGCGCCGGTGCTTGCGCCGGGTGACGTGGGCTTGCTCGACCCACCGCTTCCGCCGCCCTTACGGAAGGGTGCGGTGGTTGCGGCGACGGCGCCTCCTAGGTTGCTTGCGGGCGCTGCGCCGCCTTTGGAGCTGAGTACGATTTGGATGCCCTCAAGGCGTTTCGAGAGTCCCGAGGTTCCGGCTTGCGCGCCGTTTTTGGCCCACCCCATCCAACCGATGTTTTGCGCGTGCACGCGATAATACACATCGTAGTGGTCGGCCGATGATCCGTGCAGGCGTACCTGAATGCCTTCGAGCCGCTTGGACTCGCCCTCGGTACCGCTCATCGCACCGTCGCGTACCCACGGTTGCCAGCCGTAGGTTTGCACGTGCGTGCGATACTCGATGCCGCCGGCATAGAGCTTGTCGGGCAGATTGATGCGAATGCCTTCGAGACGCTTGGACTCGCCCGTGGTGCCTGCGATGTCCCCATCGTACGACCATCCCTGCCAGCCATACGTTTGCACATGGGTACGGTACTGAACCTTGCGCGTGACGTAAGGCCTTGTGGTGCTGCCTGGCGCGGCGCTGCCCTTGGGCAAGATGCGGATGCGAATGCCTTCGAGGCGCCGCCCGTACGTGGCGGTACCCGCGCGTTGTCCGTTTTTCGCCCAGCCGAGCCAGCCGTTGGTTTGCGCGTGGACTTGGTACCAAATGTCGTAGTGGCTGGCGACTGTTCCCGTCAGTTTGATTTGGATGGCCTCAAGACGCTTGGACTCGCCCTTCGTACCGCTCATCGCGCCGTCGCTCACCCATCCCTGCCAGCCGTAGGTTTGCACGTGGGTGCGGTATTGAACGCCGCCTTTGAAGGAGCCTCCCTCCAACTTAATGTTGATACCCTCGAGTCGCTTGGATTGCCCCTGCGTGCCGCTGAACGCCCCATCGCGCTTCCACGCTTGCCACCCAATCGTTTGTACGTGGGTTCGGTACGCCACGTGAGGAGCAGAGGCCGCTTGTGCTTCGAGGCCTGTTTCGGACTCGCGGCTGCCTGCGATGGCAAGGTCGGTGACCTCGTCTCGCGTCTTGCCCTCCGTTTCGGAGCTCTGTTGCTGCGCCTGTTCGGACTCGATGCGCTCAGCCTCGGCTTCGGCGTCTTGTTCGGCCTTAGCAAGGCCTTCGTCTTCATCTTGCGTGCTTGCTTGCTCCGTTGCTTCGCTCGGTTCGGTCTCGAACACCTCCGTTTCGGTTGGCCCTTGCGCCTCGTAGGGCGCAACCGAACCGTAGGGGGTATCTTGCTCGGCTTCGCCGCTCTGCGCCATATCGTCTTGTGAGACGTCCGGCGACGGCGTGCTTGGCGCCGAGGTTTCCGCCTGCGGGAATGCTTCCGTCGCTGATGCCATGGTAGTATTTGCGGCTAGGATTGCGCACAGCGGAACAATCGCTAAACCGAAGGTGAGCATGAATGTGAGTACCGTGTGATGCGTGAGTTTCATTACCGCCTCCTCGTTTTCCCTAATCATAAGGGAAGCCACAATGCAAACGTGGCGGTTATACTAAAATGATGCCAACAAACAAGAAAGCGGCCAGTGTGCCAGGCGAGGCGGGAGTGAGCATGTCCATTTCGAAGATCGTCATAACCGGTGGGCCATGTGGTGGCAAAACGACGGCGCTGAGCCGTATTCAACGCGACCTCTCGCACCTGGGCTATACGGTGCTCATCGTTCCCGAAACGGCAACTGCGCTCATTAGTGGTGGCGTGGCGCCGTGGACCTGCGGAACAAACGAAGAGTACCAAAAGTGTCAGATGCTCCTGCAATTGCAAAAGGAGCAAATATTCGAGCAGGCCGCACGTACCATGCCGAACAACAAAATCCTTATTGTGTGCGATCGTGGCGAGCTCGACAACAAGGTGTATATGGACGACGAGGAATTCGGGCGCGTACTCGAATACTTGGGCCATAGCGAGGCCGAGTTGCGCGACGGTTACGATGCCGTGTTCCATCTTGTGACGGCGGCGAAGGGGGCCGAAGAGTACTATAGCCTCGAAAACAACGAAGCACGCTACGAGTCGGTGGAGGAGGCCGCCGAGATGGACGACAAGTTCATTGCCGCGTGGACTGGTCATCCGTACCTGCGCGTTATAGATAACTCGAGTGACTTCGAGGAGAAAATGCGCAAGCTCATCCGCGAGATTACCTACTTCTTGGGTGAGCTGGCTCCCTACGAAATCGAGCGCAAGTTTCTCGTGGAGTTTCCCAACCTCGAGTGGCTCGAGAGTTTGGATGCCTGCGAGCGCGTGGAGATTACCCAGCACTATCTGCGCTCGGACGAGGACGAGGAAATTCGCATTCGTCGACGGGGCAGTGGCGAGAATTCCATGTTTTATCTTACGGAGAAACGCCTCGTCGATGGTCACAAGGTTATGCGTACACAGCGCCGCCTCACGGAGGGGGAGTATCACATGCTGCTGGTGCAGGCCGATCCCAAGCGACGCGAGATTCGCAAGACGCGCTATTGTTTGACGTACAAAAACCAGTACTTCGAGATTGACGTGTTCCCTTGCTGGGACGACCAGGCCATCGTGGAAATCGAGCTCTCGAGCGAGGACACACCGGTTGCGTTCCCACCTGAGTTGCGCGTCATTCGTGAGGTTACCGGCAATCCGAACTATCGCAATGCCGCCATTGCGTCGCGGCCTCGGGGTGCCACGCACTAGCTGCGATGTGCGACACTCTCCCAAGAGTATGTCTCATATCGCTTATGCCTGCATTTGCGCTACAATGGTGCGCTGTTAGTCTTGCACACCCGTCATGAGGGGGAACCATGGCCGAAAGTCGCAAACCGTTCTACATCACCACGCCCATTTATTACGTTAATGCTGCTCCGCACCTTGGCACTGCTTACTGCACGATTCTTTCGGACGTGCAGGCACGGTATCGTCGTGCGGCAGGATACGACGTGAAGTTCCTTACCGGTCTCGACGAGCATGGTGAGAAGGTCCAGCTTGCGGCTGAGGACCACAACATGACGCCGCAGGAATGGTGCGACAGTCTCGCGCCTGCGTTCCACGATATTTGGAAGACACTTGAGATTTCCAACGACGACTTTATTCGTACTACCGAGCCGCGTCAGGTGCAAGCCGTCCAGCATTTGTGGAACCTCATGAGGGACGCTGGCTACATCTATAAGGACTCCTACGATGGCTGGTACTGTGTCCACGAAGAGACGTACTATACCGAGACTCAGGTCCAAAAGTCCGACGAAGAGCATGGTGTGGAGGGCAAGCACCTGTGTCCCGAGTGTCAGCGCGAACTGCAGCGCGTGAAGGAGGAGAGCTGGTTCTTTAAGCTTTCCGCATTCCAGGAGCGCCTGCTCAGGCTGTATGACGAGCATCCCGATTTCGTGATGCCGTCCTTCCGTATGAACGAGGTGCGCAGCTTCGTGGAGAGTGGCCTGCGCGATATTTCCGTGAGTCGCACGAGCTTCGACTGGGGCATTCCCGTCCCGTTTGACGACAAGCACGTTACGTATGTGTGGTTCGATGCGCTGCTTAACTACGCCACGGCTGTGGGCTTCGGCAACCCCGAAGCGGCTGAAGAGTACGCGAGGCGCTGGCCCGCGCAGTACCACGTGGTGGGCAAGGACATCATTCGTTTTCACTGCGTTATTTGGCCCGCGATGCTCATGGCCATTGGCGAGACGCTGCCGGAGCATGTGTTCGCGCACGGCTTCCTCATGGTGCGCAACGAGGAGACGGGCCAGGGCGAAAAGATGAGCAAGTCGCGTGGCAATGCCATCGCGCCGAGCGACGTAATCGAGATGCTCGGAGTTGAGGGGTACCGCTATTACTTTATGACGGATTGCGTGCCCGGTGAAGACGGTGCCATTTCGTTTAGTCGCATGCAACAGGTATATAACGCCGATTTGGCCAACAGCTGGGGAAACCTCGTGAGCCGTTCGCTTAACATGAGCGCCAAGTACTTCGATGGCAAAACGCCCGAGCTTCCCGATGGTTGGGCAACGCGTCCCAATCCACTGCGAGAGGCAGCGGAAGGCATCGCCGAGAGGTATTGTCCGAAGATGGACGTTTTTGACTACGTTTCCGCCAAGGACGAGGTTATGGCGCTCGTGCATGCCGCCAACCACTACATCGAGGACTCTGCTCCATGGACGGTGGCAAAGGATCCGGCTCGTGCGGATGAGCTTGAGCAGATAATTACCAACTTGCTGGAAACCATCCGCATTTGTGCTCACCTGCTTGCGCCGTTCATGCCCGAAACGTCTGCCGAGGTGTTGCGCCGCATGTCGCTTGCCGAAGAGGCCGAAACGACCAATATTGCTGCAACTTGCGCGTGGGGCGGCCTTGTTGGCGGCGTGCCCGTAACAAAGGGCAGCGCACTGTTCCCGCGTCTTGCAAAGTAAGCACACGAAGATAACTACAACTTCTTTGCGGACTTTCAACGAATACATCGGGGGCGCTTCCTTAAGGGGGCGCCTCATTTTTTGGACATTTTATTCAGCACCTATATAGAGAAGGCTGCAGGGAATCGTTGGGGTGCAAAAGTGAATTTCTGTCCCGTGATGGGTGCATTATTTTAGGAGATATACCAGACTGTCATATTTTACGAGGAAACTTCTAAGCGTAAAAAAGACTGAAAGAGTGTATACTGTACTGTAGGATGCGAACATCTATATATGTGCGTGTAAGTGCTCCTCAGGGAGGGTGGGGTCCAATGAACGAGAAACGAAGCAAGAACGTATTGTTTGGGGCAGGCGTGGCAATCGCCGTGGTGCTGGGACTGGTGATGTACGCAGTGCCGGCACTTGCCGAGTCACTCTCCGTGGCGGGGTACGATAGCTACTACGGGGATGGCTCGGACGGAAAGGTCGACATCCTTGCCGTTACAGGCGCGAAAGGCGATACCGTGTACATAAACATGTCGCGGGGAGGCGAGGTGATTGCGAGCCATCTGGCGTTTACGCTAGACGACGAGAGCGCACAGGCCGACGAGAACGGCGATATGGTAGGGCTCGTAAACGTCTCGTTCAACGGGGGAGCCTTCAGTTCCGAGGAAACCTACGGAATCGAGGTTTTTGCCGATCGCGCCGAAAAGCAGCCTCTTTATTCGGGTGAGGTGAATACTGTATTCGCGCAGTACGGGAGTGAGGGGCTCGAGCCGCTAGCCGTCCGCACGTTGTCCAAGGACGAGACGCGTGCGTTCGCGCCCCCTCAAACTCTTGAGCGTTACGGTGTTGCCTATGAGCTAACCAGCGATAAGCTGCAAGATGTTGATGGCAAAAAGGCCTATGTGTATGAGATAACAACAGATGCACCCGACTCCATTAAAGCCCACGTCACGTACTACGATGTCGCTAATGCGGATGGCGATCCCATCAAAGTAGAGGAGTATACCCTTGCAAAGGGCGCTTCGCCGCAGGCCGTGCCAATCGAGAGCGTGATCGCCTCCGACGTGGACGGCTCCTTCTACCGTACCCTGCAACTGGCAAACGAGGTGACTCTCTCGTATCCTGGAACCACCGAGTATTCCATAATGTGCAAGCAACTCAGTGGCGACTGGGGTAGCGTCGGTTCGTTCTACCGGGCGACGATTATGTATACCGACACCGAGGGTGCAAGTCTTGGTGTAAAGGATAAAGTCGTAGTTAACAAGCCCTATACGTACACCGCCCCCACTAATATATATGTAGACGACCACGGCACCGTGCGTGCCTACACGCTTGCGTCACAGGAAGACGGCGTACTGAGGCTCGAGCCGGGCATGGCCGAGGGCGATGCAGAGTACAGTATTGCGTACAAGCCGATTTCGGACGATGCGCCGCGCACGTGGACGGTCATCCTGGAAAACGGCAGCGTTGCGCCGAAGGACAGCAAACGCATCATCGATCGCATTACGTACAAGGGCACCCTCGGTGAAACGGTGACCCACAAGACGAGCCAAAAAATCAAGGTGGACGACGAAGATTACGTGCCTTCTGCCGCAGCACAGGAGACGTACGATCACATCTTTGCGGCGGGCGACATGGGCGTCGAGCAGGTCATCTACTACGTCCCCGATGGCTACGTGGAGCCCGAGGCATACGACGTTACCGTGAATTATGTCAACATTGCGACTAACGAGGTGATTTCTTCCGATACGTACACGGCGTCACCGAGCATGCGTGCCGACCTAGAAATCACGTCACCGGAAAGCTTTACGGCAAACGGTGTGGACTGGGTGCGCCTGGACGGGCAAGAGGAGCCGATTCGTCACGGCTTCTACTCCAAGGCGCGCGCCTACACGGTGTACTATCGCGACGTGAACGACGACCTCCACGCGAAGACGGTGATTCGCAACGTGCGTGTGGAGTACCTCGACGACGAAGGCAACACTGTGACGCGTCCGACCACCGTCGTGGACAACGGCACGACGGACCTTGGTCCGGCGTACGAGGAGATAATCGTGGAGGACGGCGGCAGCGTGCCCTCCTACGTGAGCCGTGCGACTGGAGGCGCGGGCGGCGCGTCTGGCCAGGAAGCCGCAGGTGGAACGGGTGGCGAAACGGGCGGTAGCGGCGCCACCGACACCGGCATCGCGACCGGTGAGGACCTGCGCGCGATCGACGGGGAGGACGGCGATGCCCTCGTAAATCCCGAGGGCGAGGAGCTCGAGGAGACCCGCATCGAGGACGACGAGACGCCGTTGGCAGGACCAGGGCAGCACGGAAGTGAGCGCGGCGTGAGCCCCGTGGCCATGGGAGTTGGCATTGCAGCAGCAGCTGCGATAGCGGTTGGCTTGGTGCTGTTCTTCGTGTTCAAGCGGCGCAACAAGGGTAATGACGGGTCGTCAGACGACGACGCGACGGCGTAGACGGATGGTGAGACGAATGAAAACGAACAAGCAGAAGAAGCAACAGGCTCTTAGCCTCACGGAGCTCGGGCGCAGGCTGCTCGCGCTGCTCCTGACCGTCACCATGGTCTCGTCCAACACGCCGCTCGCGTATGCGGCGGAGCTCGATGGCGGCGCGGAGAGGTCGACGCCTACGGTTGTGGACGAGGGCGTTGTGGGTCAAAACGAGGAAGCGCCCGTCGATGCGGTTGAACAGCAAACCCTTGACGGGGAGGCATCTTCCGATTCGGAGACACCGTCCGAGGAGGGGGGAGATGCCGACGTGGGAGATGCCGACCCAGGAGACTCCTCCGGCTCTGCCGACGTGGCGGATGACGAGGAGCAGGCCGAACCCAAGAAGGAGTCGGATGGCGAAGCCGAGTCCGAGGTGAAGGAAGAGGCCGATGCAAAGGAAGAAAAGATGGAGAAGGAGGAAAAGGAACCCGAGGCTGAGGTCATAGATCCCAACGACGAGAAATCTAACGGCCAAGTGGAAATTGGTCTCGCGTTCGAGCATGCCTACATCCACTACAAGGGCCAGGCCATCGGCGCCCCGACTTCCTCCATTGGTGTCCCCGCGCACAAGGAGTTCGCGTTCGCGGCGACGGCCGACGAGGGCTGCGAGCTCTCGGAGGTAAAGGCCACGCTTGACGGCGAGGACATGGTGCTCGAGCCCAACGACAAGGGACTCTACGTGGTGGACGCCGAACACGTGGTGCAAGGCCTCAGGGTTTCGGTAGTCGCGAAGGACGACCCCTTCAAGGCCGAGTCCAAGATGTCCGATATTACCGTGGAACGCAACGCCAAAGAGACGTTTGAATATGAGGACACGAGCGTTAAAGTGACGGCAAAGCTCACCGACCCCGCAGCATTGCCAGCCGACGTGGAGTTTCGGGTAACACCGATTAGCGAGTCGTCTGTAGACTACAACTACGCTGCTTACTTGGACGCGCTCAACAGGAATGCCGAAGAAGGCAAAGAGTACACGTCGAAGAATACTCTTGTGTACGACGTGGCGTTCCTCACTCCGAAGAAGGACGAGGATGGCAAGGCCATTGAGGGCGAGTGGATAGAGGTCCAGCTGGAAGAGGGCCGGGTTCAACTGTCTTTCGAGTTCAAGAAGGCTCAGCTCAGCGAGCAAATTGAGGCAGAGGATTCTTCCAATATCGAGATCAACCACCTTCCGCTAAAGGATTCGGTGCGCGCTAGCGTGGACTCAACTGCTGAGGCAACCAATATTAGTGCCGACGACGTTATTGTGGAAGCACCCATTACGCAGAGCGTTGACGTGGATAACGAGAGCGCTCAGCTTAGCTTGAGCAGTCTGTCCCCGATTGCGTTTACCGACTTCAGCGCGGCGGAGCAGGCTGCAATGGACGAGGGCGCGTATCCGCTCACGGTTTCGTTTGTGGATGCCAATGGCGATCCGGTCAATCCGGGCAGCTTGGATAAAACATATATGGCAGTGGTAAAGGTGGCACACAGCGGTTCCCAGGAATACGCGATTGTGGGCATCGATCCGGTTGCCGAAAAAACGTATGCGATTACGGACCTTGCCTATGATTGGTGGAGCGCGGGGCACAAGTTCACGGAGGGCGACACGGTTGAGTCGGTCGACGTGTATGCGGGCGATAGTCTTGCGACGCAGTTCGGTGCCATGCAATACAATGCGACGCAAATTCGCAACGGCAGCTTTGTAAACGGTCAGTATTTCCTTAACGTCGTGGCGAACGACGATGCTGCTCGCATTACGTTCAAGATGCTCGATCCGAGCGTAAACACGCTTACAGCGCGTGTTCAGTTTGTGCAAGACGACAAGACGACGCTCATGGATGCGCTCGACCCGCAGCTTACGAGTGACGTGTATGCGGTGGCAAAGATTACGACCAAGGAAGACGGCGACAAGGGCAAAGCCATTGGCTACTCCATCGTTAAGATTGCTGGGGGGGACCTCAATGCGAATCGTGAGGCGACTGTTACTTTCGGGGACTTCCAACTTTGCGACGATAATGGCAACCCGACGGGCCAAACGCTGCCTTATAACTCAAAGAACTTCAATGCAGACGTGAGCCTGTACACCAAGCAGAACGGAGAGGTAACCTCGCTCAACGACGCGATGAACAATGCGGAACGCAGCGTCGAGGGCTACGACTTTGTCTCGAACGATGAGTCGACGGACGAGCAGGGCAATACGACGGCCGAGATTAAGCTTCGCAAGCTTCTTACGAAGAAGCTCTATTACAACGTAGAGCTCAAGGACGAGGTGAACCTGCCGAACGAAAGTTATTATCTCCTTGTAAAGCTTACGCACCGTACGGGCGGCGACTCGTATGCCATGCAAAAGCTCGCGTTTACCGATGGCGTTGCCAATGTTGGTCCGCTTACCGAGTGGAAGGACTCGCAGGGCAACAACAAGCAGGAGACGTTTACGGGTAACGAGCAGGGGCGCGACTCATACATCGTCGTCTCCACAAACGCCAACCTTTCGGTTCGTGATGCCATCAACGGGAACAACTGCACCAAGCTCGATGGCAGCAACCTGTATCAAAACAAGGTAACGATTAAGCACGGCGAGGTGCAAACCCAGACGGATGAGGCCACGCGTACGAAGAGCTACAACCAAACCATTACGATTGCCAACTTCCTTAGCCCGTTCGAGTACATTGGCTACGAGGATTTGTTGGGCAATGCCAAATACTTCGGTATTGTCGCGAATAAATGGAACATGGTTGGCAACGACTCCGAAACAAACTTCGCCGTAAAGACGATTCGTTTCAATGGTGGTCAAACGGGCAATGCAGGCGGCGGAAAGATTAACTACGAGACGGGCGAGGACGCGCGGCAGCCGATTTTTGTGGGCAACGTTGAACTCGGCAATGGCGTGTCCAGGGTTAGGATTAAGAGTGACCCTACGGACCTGTACTGCCCCGAATCGGTAGGCAATCAATTCGAGCACGAGAGTGGTCCTAGCGCCATAACGGTTCACCCAACGTCGCGCGAAGAGGTGGACGCATACGTTGACTCCATGATAGAGGGCATTCGCAGCACCTCGGAATATCTTGTTACACTGAATTCCTACAATTCGGATGTTGTCCAATATGGCAACGGACAGATTACGCTCGACTTCACGGCGTATCCGGCGGGGACGTATTGCGTTAACGTCGATAATCCTCAGCTGCTCAGTGCGATGCGTCAAACGAGTGGTCTCACCATAAAGAAGAATCCCGACCAGTTCATTGTTATGAACTCGACTACAACCGGCAGTATTGCTGTTGACAAGTATTATATCCAGAACGGCAGCTACGGCGCCGATACCACTTCCATCATGAACGGTGGCTCGGAGAATGCCAGTCTGGCGGGCAGCTCGGTTCTTTGGAACTTCCCCTATGCGACTTCGGTGGAAATTAATCGTTTTGCCGGTATTGTGTATGCGCCTAACGCCAAGGTAACGTGCCCCGCTACAAGCGGTGGCTGGGTTGTGGCCAATGAAGTGCAAACTGGAGACGAATGGCACAGCATTTGGCACAAGTTCAATCACAAATACGCGAAAACAACGGCAAAGATAACTGCCACCAAGCTGCTCAACAACGTTGCTCCCGGCGAGAATTTCTTCAAGTTCCAAATAAAAGAAGGCGACACAGTCATTCAAACCGTGAGGAACGATGGCGACGGCAACGTGGCGTTCAACATTACGTATGGTGAGGAAGGAACCCATACCTACACCGTTAAGGAAGTAAAAGAGAACAAAGAAGGAATCGTTTACGACGAGCACGAGTTCACGGTAACGGTAGTCGTTACCAAGAACGAAGCCACCCAAACATACAAGGCGACGGTGACGTACGGCGAGGGTGCGAACAGGACGTTCAGCAACTCGACGACCAGCGAGGATAGCGGTCCGCTTAAGGTTAAGAAGACGGTCGTGTCGCAACAAGCAAGTGACGCAACCCTTGACTTTAACTTCACTGTGACTCTTGGTGATTCGAACATAAGTGGCGCGTATGGCGACATGACGTTTACGAACGGCGTTGCCACCTTTGCGCTCAAGGGTGGAGAGGAAAAGGTGGCGACGGGGCTGCCCATAGGAACCACCTACACTGTAACCGAGGACGCAGCCGAAGGCTTCGAAACCGAAAAGTCGGGCGACACGGGCACGATTGCGTCGGCCATGTCTACTGCGGACTTTACGAATACGCGTCAGGAGGTAAATGGTGGCCTCAAGGTGCGCAAGTCGGTAACCATAAACGGCGAGGCTGTAACTGCGGAAAGCGCAGGACGCTTGGCGGGTACCTATACGTTTGGCATCTTTACCGACGCGCAATGTGAGACGCCCCTTACGATCGATGGTGCGGCAAAAACGGTGAGCATTGCTATTGGCACCGATGGAGCGCAGGCAACGAGCGAGGAAGTGAGTGGGCTTGCGCCTGGCGATTACTGGATTCGCGAAGTAGCGCCCAACAATGGCTCTGCGCCCGTAAGGAATCCTGTAAAGGTAACCGTAGTCGCTGGCAAGACGGGGGATGAGGCGGCTATTGCCTCGTTTACCAACAACATTGAGCTGGGCGACCTGGAAGTATCCAAGACGGTTGCATCTGCTCTGGCTGCCGACCAGCAACTGGAGTTCTCGTTTACGGTCAAGCTGACGGGTGAAGGCGCATCTACCATTAATGGTACGTATGGGCAGATGAACTTCACCAACGGTGAGGCTACTTTTACGCTCAAGCATGCCGAGAAGAAGACTGCTAGCGGTCTTCCCAAGGGCCTGCACTATATAGTTACTGAGACGGCAGTGGATGGTTTCGATAGCTCCGCGGCCAAGGCGGAGGGATCAATCGAGAGCGGGAAGACTACCGCCGCCTTTACCAACACACGCCAAACGGGCGAACTCAAGGTAAAGAAAACCGTCTCTTCAAGCGACGATGCAGACAAGAACCTCAAGTTCGCATTCACCGTCACGCTTGCGCAGGGCAGCGGCGCGAACCAAGCCCCGCTCTCGGGCACGTTTGGCGAGGGCGAGAACGCCGTGACGTTTAACAGCGACGGCAAAGCCACGTTCGAGCTCAAGCACGGGGAGACCAAGACTATTACCGGGCTGCCCGTAGGCACTTCCTACACCGTAACGGAGACAAGCAAAACCGACTTTGTTACAACGATTGGTTCTGGCACGGTAACCGGTGCCATCGCGACCGAGACTCCGCTCGTTGAGTTCGTAAACACGCGCGTGGAGAAGGGTGACCTCATCGTTGCCAAGACGGTCTCCTCCGCCCTCGGCGCGGACCAGCAAAAGGAGTTCACGTTTGAGGTTACGCTTTCGGATACGAGCATCGGCGGTTCGGCGGGCAAGAAGTACGGCGAGATGACCTTCAAGAACGGCGTGGCGACGTTCAAGCTCAAGGGTGGCGACACCAAGACGGCTACGGGCCTACCTGCGGGAATCACGTATACCGTCACCGAGACTTCGGCCGAGGGCTTCACGACGACCAAGAGCGGCGAAACCGGCACAATCACCGACCGCACGGCCCGCACCGCTGCGTTCGTGAATACGCGTGAGACGGGCTCGCTCGAGGTCTCGAAGGAGCTTGTCTCGCAAGCCACGGCCGATAGCAGCAAGAGCTTCTCCTTTACGGTGCAGCTTGATCCGAAGCTTTCGGGCACGTTTGGGACTGGCGAGAACGCCGCCGCGTTCGATGCGGATGGCAAGACGACCTTCGAACTGAAGGGTGGCGAAAGCAAAAAGATCGATGGCCTGCCGACGAGCGTGAAGTACAAGGTGACGGAAGTTGCCGAGACGGGCTTTACCACTACCTCTGATGCTGCGCAAGGCACCATCTCGAGTGGGACCGCGACGGCGGAGTTCACCAACACGCGCAAGACGGGCGACCTCGAGATTTCGAAGACGGTCGTGTCCGACGCGGCGGCCGACCACAATCTTGAGTTCACATTCAACATCGTACTCGACGGTGCGCCGATTACGGGCGAGTACAGCGGCGTGGCGTTTATGAACGGTGCAGCTACCGTAACCCTCAAGGGCGGCGATACGAAGACCATCGAAGGCCTGCCCACGGGCGTTACCTATACCGTAACCGAGGTTGCGGCCGCCGGGTTCGTGACCGATCCCGAAAACCGCGTGGCTACGGGCACGATTGCTGACGCAAAGTCCACAGCGGCCTTTACCAACACGCGTGAAACGGGCGAACTTGAGGTAAAGAAGTCCGTCACGTCTCACACGAAGGCAGACAAGAACAAAGAATTCAGCTTCAAGGTTACGCTGAGCGATACGACCATCAACGGCGCGTACGGCGAAGGCGGCATGGAGTTCACCAATGGCGTTGCCGAGTTCACGCTGAAGAACAACGAGTCCAAAAAGGCCACGGGACTGCCCACGGGCATTACCTACACCGTGCAAGAGACGTTGGTGGATGGGTTTATCACCGCGCCTGCGGAAGGTACTGCTACCGGCACCATCTCGACCAGTGGCGCGGTTGAGCAGTACACCAACGCACGCAACGAGGGCGGCTTGCTCGTCACGAAGACGGTTGATTCTCCGGTGGCGGCTGACGACGACGTGGAGTTCGACTTTACGGTGACCCTCAGCGATACGACCATTAACGGCGAGTACGGCGACATGACCTTTGCGGATGGCGTCGCGCAGTTCAAGCTCAAGCATGGTGGTACCGCACAGGCAACCGGCCTTCCGCAGGGCATTACCTACACGGTTGAGGAAGCATCCAATAGCAGCTTTACCACCGAATCCGCGAATGCTAACGGGACGATTGGTGCGGATGCCATCACCGCAGCCTTCACCAACACGCGCAAGACGGGCAACCTCGAGATTTCGAAGCAGCTCATTACGAACGTCGCGGCGAACGCGGACCAAGTGTTCACGTTTACAGTGACGCTCTCCGATACCACCATTACCGGCACCTTCGGCGACATGGAGTTTGCGAGCGGCGTGGCAACTGTCACCATGCAAGGCAGCCAGTTGGCGGGCGGCAGCAAGAAGACGGCCACTGGCCTTCCCGCAGGCATTACCTACACGGTTACCGAAGCGACCGATAGCTGCTTCACGCCTGAGCAGGGAACCGTCGAGGGCACGATTGTGGCCGGTCAGACGGCGGCGGCCGCCTTCAAGAACACGCGTAACACGGGCAGCGTGAAGGTTTCCAAGGAAATCGTGTCCCAGCGAGCCGCTGATGCCGACCAAGAGTTCATCTTTACGGTGACGCTCTCCGACAAGACCATTCTTGGCAACTTCGGCGGCGAGCACGGCATGAACTTCAACAACGGCGTCGCGACCGTTACGCTCAAGGGCGGCGAGTGGGCAACTGCCACGGGCCTTCCCACAGGCATTACGTATACCGTAACCGAGGAGCCTGCCGCTGGGTTTATCACCTCGAGCGAGGGAGCGACAGGCACCATTGCCAGTGAGCTCCGTGAGGCATCCTTCACCAACACCCGTGAGACGGGTAACCTGGAAGTTGCCAAGACGGTCGTCTCCGACGCCGCGGCGGATGCGAACCAAGAGTTCACTTTCACTGTTACGCTTGGCGACACGACGATAAACGGCAAGTTCGGCGGGATGACCTTTACCAACGGCGTTGCGCACGTCACCCTTAAGGGCGGCGAGTCTGCAACGGCCAGCGGCCTGCCTACGGACGTCACCTACACGGTGGTGGAGACTCCTAATGGCGATTTCGACACCGCGAGCGAGCACGCGTCGGGCACCATCGGCGCTAACGCTACTTCCAAGGCATCCTTCACCAACAGCCGCAAGACGGGCGAGCTCGAAGTTGCCAAGACGGTCACCTCGAGCACGGCGTCCGACAAGACGCGCGACTTCAACTTTACCGTTACCCTCTCGGACGTCGCGATTGCCGGCACCTACGGTGACATGAAGTTTGAGGCCGGCGTGGCCACGTTCAAGCTCAAGGACGGGCAGAGCAAGAAGGCGACCGAGCTCCCCACCGGCATTACGTACACGGTGACGGAGGAAGGTGCCGATGGCTTCATTACGACGAGCACGGGCGCGACGGGCGAAATCACCACAACCGCAGCGACAGCGACCTTTACGAATACGAAGGACGAGGGTGGACTCGTCGTGTCGAAGGAGGTCGTCTCGGCGGCGGCAGCAGATAAGGACGTCGAGTTTACGCTTACCGTGACGCTCGACGACACGAAGATTAACGGCGCGTACGGTGCCATGACGTTTACCGATGGCGTGGCGACGGTGACGCTGAAGGACGGCGAGTCGAAGGCGGCCGAGGGCCTGCCCACGGGCGTACACTATACCGTGACCGAAGCCGCGGCTGATGGCTTCACGAACACCGCAAAGACGGGCGACATGGGTACGATTGGTGACGAGGCGTCCGTAGCGAAGTTCACCAACACGCGCGAGGTAGGCAACCTTACCGTGAGCAAGGCGCTCGTCTCGGATGTAACGGCAGATGCCGATCGGATGTTCACCTTTACGGTGACGCTTAGCGATACCACGATTAGCGGCACCTTTGGAGCAATAACCTTCGCCGAGGGCGTTGCAACCGTCAACTTGAAGGGCGGAGCGTCGGCCACGGCTACTGGCCTGCCCACGGGTATTACCTATACGGTGGAAGAAGCGGCGAACGACGCATTCAATACGACGCAGGAGGGGGAGTCCGGCACTATCGCAACCGATGGCGCGCAGGCGACCTTCATCAACACGCACACGACGGGCGAGCTCACCGTTAGCAAGGAAGTGATTTCCGACGCAGCAGCGGACGAGAAGCAGACGTTTGCGTTTACCGTCACCCTCACGGGCGCGCCGATAACCGGTACCTTTGGCGGCATGACCTTCTCGAATGGCGTTGCGCACCTTACCCTTAAGGGCGGCGAGTCCGCAACGGCCACAGGCCTGCCTTCTGGCGTAACGTATACGGTAGAGGAGACGCCGGTCGGCGGGTTCACGACGAACGCCACGAACGCGACGGGCACGACCGTGGCGGACGGCACTGTGGAGGCGAAGTTCACGAACACGCGCACGACGGGCGACCTCGCCGTGACGAAGTCGGTCGCGAGCAGCACCGCAGCCGACCTCACGAAGGACTTTGACTTCAGGGTCGAGCTCTCCGATACCACCATAAATGGAACATATGGCTACATGCGGTTCGAGAACGGCGTGGCAACCTTTAACCTCAAGCATGGTGAGCGTGCACTCGCCACCGGACTTCCCACGGGCATCGGTTACACCGTTACCGAGAGCGGAGCCGACGGCTACGTGGTTACGAAGTCTGGCGAGACGGGCACCATTGCCGTGGGCGAGCAAACTGCGGCCTTCACCAACACGAAGGCCGAAGGTGGTCTCATTGTTTCCAAGACGGTGGAGAGCGACATTTCCGGCGACCTTACAAAGATGTTCGGGTTCACCGTGACGCTCAACGATACCTCCGTTAACGGCAAGTACGGCGATGTGACCTTTACCGATGGTGTGGCCGAGTTCACGCTCGCAAACAACCAGAGCAAGTCCATCACGGGCCTGGCTGAAGGAATTTCGTATCGCGTGACCGAAGCCGCCGACGGCCAGTTTGTGACGGAATACACCGGCGAGGTCGGGACCATCGCGAAGAACGAGACCAAGACGGCCTCCTTCACCAACACCCGCAAGACGGGCGAGCTCGAAGTGAGCAAGACTCTCGTCTCGGACGCAGCAGCAGATAAGGACAAGAACTTTACCTTCGCTGTGCGCCTCGACCAGCCACTGAGCGGAACGTATGGTGACATCACCTTTACTGAGGGTGAGGCAACCGTGAGCCTCAAGGGCGGAGCTTCCGCCAAGGCGACCGGCCTTCCCGTTGGCATTACCTACACGATTACCGAGACGGCTATTGCGGGGTTGACTCCCTCTGCAACCGTTGCGTCGGGCACGATCTTTGAGACGAAGTCGCTTGAGACGTTCACCAACACCCGCGAGACGGGCGACCTCACCGTGAGCAAGAGGGTCGTCTCCGAGGCCGCGGCGGACAGGGACAAGGTGTTCGCGTTCACCGTCGAGCTCTCGGACAAGACCATATCCAAGAAGTACGGCGACATGACGTTCGCGAACGGCGTCGCGACGGTCGAGCTAAAGGGCGGCGAGTCCAAGACGGCGACGGGCCTGCCCACGGGCGTCACCTACAAGGTGACGGAGGCCGCGGACGACGGGTTCGACACCGAGGCCACCGGCGCCGACGGCACCATCTCAACCACGGCGTCCACGGCCGCGTTCGCCAACACCCGCAAGACGGGCGGGCTCAGCGTGAGCAAGACGGTCTCGAGCAGCACGGCCCGCGACCATAGCAAGAAGTTCCGCTTCACCGTGACCCTCTCCGACACCTCCATCGGCGGCGACGAGGGCAAGGCATACGGCGACATGACGTTCAAGAGGGGCGTCGCCACGTTCGAGCTGGCCGACGGCGAGACCGCCACGGCCACAGGCCTGCCCACGGGCGTCGGCTACAGCGTCGTTGAGAAGGCCGCGGACGGCTTCGTGACCACCAAGACGGGTGACACCGGCTCCATCACCACGACGCCCGCGACCGCCGCGTTCGCCAACTCGCGCGACGAGGGCGGCCTCGAGGTAACCAAGACGGTCGAGGGCGCGACCGCCGCCGAGTCGGGGCAGGCCTTCACGTTTACGGTGACGCTCGACGACGAGGGCGTAACGGGCACGTACGGCGACATGACCTTCGAGAGCGGCGTCGCCACCTTCGAGCTGAGGAGCGGCGGGACCGCCAGGGCGACGGGACTCCCCAAGGGCGTCGGGTACTCCGTCGCCGAGGAGCCGGTTGAGGGCTACGCCACGGCCTCGCAACACGCGACCGGCACGATTGGCGACGAGGCCTCCGTCGCGGCGTTTACGAACACGCGCGAGACGGGCGACCTCACCGTGAGCAAGGCGGTCGTGTCCGACGCCGCGGCCGACAAGACCCGTGGCTTCGACTTCACGATCGAGCTTTCCGACAAGACGATTGCCGGCGAGTATGGCGACATGACCTTCGACGCCGGCGTGGCGCACGTCACCCTAAAGGGCGGCGAGTCCAAGGGGGCAACGGGACTTCCTACGGGCGTCACGTACAAGGTCACCGAGGCACAGGCCACGGGCTTCACGACCGCAAGCGAGGGGGCCGAGGGTGCCATATCCAAGAATGCATCCGAGGCGAAGTTCACCAACACGCGCGAGGTGGGCGACCTTACTGTGAGCAAGGCGGTTGTCTCCGACGCGGCGGCAGATGCCGAGCGCACGTTCGAGCTCACCGTCCGCCTGTCCGACGAAACTATCTCCGGCACCTTCGGCGGCATGACCTTCACGAACGGAGTTGCGACAGTCACGCTCAAGGGCGATGAGTCCGCGACGGCTACGGGTCTTCCCACGGGTGTAGCTTACGAAGTCACCGAAGTCACCGATGCCGGCTTCACCGCCGGATCGACCGGCGCCACTGGCACCATCGCCACTACGGCATCGACCGCCGCATTCACCAACACGCGCAAGACGGGCAGCCTCACCGTTGAGAAGACGGTTCAGAGCAGCACGATTACCGACAAGACGAGCAAGAGCTTCACCTTCAAGATCACGCTCCACGACGACACTATTACCAACACGTATGGTGGCGTGTCCTTCGTGGGTGGCGTCGCAACGATTACTCTTAAGGACGGCGAGAGCAAGACGATTGATGGCTTGCCGATCGATGTGGCGTATACCGTTGAGGAGCTTGGTGCGACTGGCTTCGTTGTCACCAAGACGGGCGACACGGGCACCATCGCGCAGGCCGGGTCTACCGCGTCCTTCACGAACACCAAGGACGAGGGCGGCCTCATCGTAAGCAAGTCCGTTACGAGTCCGATCGCGGCCGACAAAACGAAAGACTTTGCTTTTACCGTTACCCTCAACGATACCACCGTTAATGGCGTGTATGGTGGCATGGAGTTCACGAACGGCGTGGCCGAGTTCACGCTCAAGGACGGTCAGACGAAGACGGCCTCGGGCCTGGCCCAGGGCATTGGCTACACCGTTGCCGAGGCATACGATGGTGCGTTCGTCACCACGTACGAGCACGAGACCGGAACCATTGAGAAAGGCATAACGAGGACGGCAGCCTTTGCCAACACTCGCAAGACGGGCGAGCTAGAGGTGAGCAAGGAGGTCGTCTCCGACGCCGCGGCCGACAAGACGCTCGGCTTCGCCTTCACCGTCGAGCTCTCCGACAAGACGATATCCGGCACCTTCGGCGACATGGCGTTCGAGGACGGCGTCGCGCGCGTCACCCTCAAGGGCGGCGAGTCCAAGAGGGCCACGGGCCTTCCC
>JAFWMH010000009.1 GCA_017510785.1 Atopobiaceae bacterium
GCGGGAGATCAGGGCGCCCACCCGGGCGCCGCAGGCGGAGAAGCGCTTGGACACCGAGTCGATGACGATGACGTTATCCTCATAGCCCCCGTACTCTACCGTGGAATGACGCCGCACATGGCAGCAAGCTATTTGCGCGATGCCGGCATCACGACCCGCTCCTTTTCCGAAACGCTCCAAACGATGTATCCGCACGACGACCTCGTCGAACGCCTCGTTCGCTTTTACGTCATTAGCGGCACAGGCGCCAACGAGCAATCGCTCGCACGACGCTTCGAAAACTGGATGAGGGACCGCAACCGCCCGACCAATCGCGAGGATATCTTCAAGATTGCGTTCGCACTCGAACTCAACGAGTCGCAACTCGACTATCTGCTTGGCCTCACCACGGGCTACTGCATCCAATATCGCGACGGATACGAGCTTGTGCTCGCATGGTTTCTCCGCAAAGGCATCAGCGCCCAGCTCATGAGGCAAAGCCATCGGTTCTCCAACCAAGCGATCGAGCGAATCCGGAGGCACCCGACCCGTGAGGCATTCATATATCGTTGCGCTCAGGGCATACACGTCCGTCCACATCCCGCTTCCCCCGCCGGCATACTGCTCGGGTGGTGTATAGCCGTGTTTAAACTCGGTTTGCAGGGCGGCAGACTCCCCCTCGCATCCACGCGCCAAGCCGAAGTCCACCAACCGCGCGACGCCATCTCCCACCACGATATTCTCGGGAGATACGTCGTGGTGCACAAACCCCTCCTCATGGAGCTCGCGCAAGGCATTGAACATGGGCACCAAAAGGTCGAGCAACTCGCCAAGCGAGACTTTGCCGCCATGCTCCCGTACATACTCGCGCAGAGCCACGCCTCCTACGTACTCCATAACAATATACGCAGTTCCGTTTGCCGCGAAGTAATCCAGTGCGACCGCCGCAGACGAACCCGCTCCTGGTCGCGCCAGCACGCGCGCCTCCTCCAAGAAGCGTGCGCTCCCACGTTCGATGGAACCAGTCGGCACCCCACGCAGCTCCACAACCTCGAGCGATTCCTCTGCCCTTCGCGCGGCTAAACCCGAGGGAAAGTACTCTTTGAGCGCAACTGTTCGCTCAAGCGTAACGTCGAATCCGATGTACGTTATACCAAAGCCTCCCTCGCCAAGAGAAGCCCCCACCAGATACCGATCTTGCAGGAGGGTTCCTAGCGGCAGGTGATGTGCGGCGGGATGATACATGTCTAGCCGGCGCCCGCATTGCGGACACGTTTGGGAACCTTCCATCAAAGACATGCACCACGCGCAACGGTTGCGCAGCATGCTCGTTCCGCGCTGCTCCAACCGCTTTCGCGCGCGCTCCGTCTCTGCCAGCGATCGTGCCAAAGGCGCGATGAGCTCTTCCATGGATTGTTGTCGCTCGTCCGTACTCAACGCGAGACCGCGCGTGAGCGCTCGCTCAACCACCGGCTGCAGTACGACGCCTTGAGCCCCCAGCGAAACGAGCGGATCAGGAAGTCCCTCGTCCGTTGTGCGCAGACGTTCGGAAGCCGGTATTGGCTCGACTCCCGTCAGGCCGAAGTAGAGCGTTGCGCACAGTCCGTACACGTCAACGCTGGGCGCCATTTTGGGCACCGCGTTGGGCGCCGCGCCGGGCGCCATCCCGGACGTCGCGCTTCGCACATCGCTCAACTCGGGCGCCGCGTATGCCGATGCATCGCCCTTCACGGCTTCCCAACCGCCAAACCCCATCAAACACAACTCGCCCTCAGGGCTCCACACGACGTTATGGGGCGTTACGTGTCCGTACACAAAACCCACTCCATGCAACTGCTCCAGCGAGCGAGCAAGCGGCAGAACACGTCTCAAGAACATAGCCGGCTCGAAGCGGGCCTGCGTCGTAAGGAGCGTGTTTAACGTGTACCCTTTAACGTGTTCCGCAACCGCATATGCCGTCCCGTTCGCCTCGAAGCATTCGCGCACGCGGGCCACGGCCGCAAGCGCATCACCCGCCATACCCTCACACGTACGAAGCGCACGCGCCTCGTCAAGGAATCTTGCTCGATCCTCTTCAAAGGCTTCCCGCAGCTCGTCGCAAACAAGTACGGAACCGTTCGCGTCTCGCTCGAGCGCAAACGACGGCGGAAAGTACTCATGCACCTCAACAATGACGTCTTCCGTCAGGTCACGCGCAAGGTAGATGGGACCCGCGACGTACGAACGCATAGCCTCGCCCACCCAATATGAGCGTGATCCATATGCGTGCAGCTCATCCGAGGCAAGTATCGTCCCGACCGGCAACAACGAATCCGCATTCTGGACATCCAGCTCGCATCCGCACAACGGACAGCACGTGTCTTCCCCAACCATATTTTCCATGCAATGCGGACAATATCGAACGCCCATGCTCGCCCCGCTTCGAATCGCTTATGCAACCGAGACTATCACGTCCGTTTTACGCATCGTCGAAGTGGTTTCCAGCGATGCAACGAGGCCACGTGCCAAGGGGAATGGGTGCCAAATGAGCCATTTAGTAGACAAAACCGTGGGCAAAGTAGCCCAAAGGCGGTTGACCATTCTTTAGGTTCAGGCGCCTGCCCCTACAGGGCCACCGTCTCTATCTCCTCGACGAGGCTGCCGAGGCCGCCCTCGGCCAGGGAGATGAAGCGCAAAACCTGCTCACTCCAACCTCCCATGATGTTCACCCGGGAACCAAAGAACTGCTGCGTGCCGTAGCCCGCGAGGTCGATGGCATGACACCACACGGGGTGGCCGACCTTGAGCCGGTACATGATCAAACCACGCTGAATAGTCCCAAGGTTATTGCACCACGAAGAGTTCACCTCGTTGTCCGAGAGCACGATGATGCGATCGGCGTCGAAGCCGGACTTCATAAGGAGGTCGAACGCGGCACCCATGTTCGTGCAGCCGCCCGCCGTGGGAACCAAACGCACATCCGCAAGGATAGACGCGCCCGTAAGCGATAGCACCTCGGCGTCGGTATCGAAGTTGCACACCCATGCGTCGTCCGAGATGTGCGTCGCCATGGCAGCGAGCACCGCCGCCACGTCGCAGCAGGCCACCTTGCTTTGAGCGCTGAGACCCATGATCATGGAGTAGGACGAGTCCACCATAACGGCCGTCCTTCCGGAAAGCCGGTCGGCATTGGCGCATGCAGCCTCCATGGCCGCATCCAACGCGCGCGACACGCCGGTAGTCGCAAGACCCGCTCGCTCCAGCTCGCGCCAGGCGCTGTAGAAGCGGAAGGGCAGCTGGCGCGACGCACGCACCACGTCACCGTTGCGGAGCGTCCGGAGCACCGGCCCAACATCGGCTCCCGACTCGATGATGTTGCGCATGTTGCGCAGCTGGGCCATAATGCCCAGGCGACGCTCGGCAAGTAGCTCGTTCCACACGTCGGCGGTGTTGCCGCGCTCGGAGAGCTCCGTCTCCCAACCCTTGGGCGCAGCAAGCGTCCCCGCCACGCACGCACGCATGGCCGCAGAGGTCGCCTCGTCGCGAGGAACGGGGTGCGTCACGCGCAACGTGTCGCGCATCTTCCAGGTACGAGCATTGGACTGGTACTTCGCGATTTGGTACGGCCCCATCTGCTCCAGAGCGTCACGGACGCCGCGCACCAGCGCGTGAGGCAGCTTCGCACCTTCACTGCCGTAGAGAGAAGCATAAACGGCCAGCATCTCCGTACCGTCGTCGCCACGCATGGAGGCAACGGTACGTACGGCGGGACGGACGAACGACGTGCCCGGGCATTCGTGCGCAACTATCCCCATGAGCGCATGGCTCGCCGTGCGCATGTTACCCTTGGTGCGCGCCCACACCGCCGTTTGGGCGACGTAACGACCCATGCCCTTGCGGCAGAGCTTTTGCGCCAATTCGACAATCCGGGACGTGTTGTCGCCATAGAACTTGTCTTCCCCATAGAACGAGGTCATCGTCATCGCGGCAAGCGCCGTTTTGTCGTCCATAGCGTAAGCCTCGTGTCCGCTTATGTTGCGCGTGACTCTCGCGCCGCGAACGGTCGTGTTGAGCGTTGCCATCTTCGTCCCCCTCTCGTATTCCGTGCGCGCGGCGGCCCGCGCCGAAGCGGCCCCGCGTTTATCCACCGAAGCGCAGGAGGAGCGACGAGACCCACGGCAAGACGGCAAGGATCGTGACGGGCATTGAAGAATTGGGAAGCTCTCAACTTCCCCGCAAAAATGGTGAGATGAAGTATCCCGCCACTGCGGCACGCCCTCCCGGGGGTTCTCGTTTCCCCTCCTGCGCTGAGAAGAATATACGGCCTTCTCACCTGCGGAACAATGCGCAATATGGTAGTATCGCCTCAATATTTTAAGGTGCTGCCACCATTCGCTCGACGCGACTGAGCTGGAGCGGAACGGGCGTGAAGCGCTTTCAAAACAAGGACGTGACGTCGTTCGGCGTCGCTTACGTTTGAGCGGTGGCGGGATGGGAGCGAAGCGCTTTTCATAGGTTTTGTCTCATGCGCGAAGAACGCGCGAAGAACGTACGGCAAACAAGCCCCAACCATCAAAGAAGGAGGCACCATGGCCATCACGAAGGAGCGAGCCGCCGAACTCGCAGACCTTTTGCCCGACGAGCTTAGCTGCACCAACGCACGCGAACGCCTCATGTGCGTACTCACCATGTTGCGCGCCCTCACGGACGCAAGCCACACGCTCTCGA
Source organism: Atopobiaceae bacterium (assembly GCA_017510785.1). Lineage (GTDB taxonomy): Bacteria > Actinomycetota > Coriobacteriia > Coriobacteriales > Atopobiaceae > RUG440. The sequence continues at coordinate 4,687 of JAFWMH010000009.1, forward strand.
ATGCCGACTTGCGTCTCGTTTTCGAACAACACTTCGGCCCGAACTCCGCGCCCTCCGAAAACACCCTGGCGGCAGACGTCCGCGCGCTCAAAAGCTGCGCATGGCTCGACCTCGAGTTGCACATAACTCCCTCCGGATACTGGTGCGAGCGCACACAGCTCACCCCTCCCAAGGTCCGCATGCTCCTCAACGCAGTGCAGTCATCGCGCTTCCTCACCGTCGCCCAAAGCGCCGAGCTTCAGGAGGACCTGCTTTCCCTCGTAAGCCGCCACCAAGAGGACGACCTCGCCGGCCAGGTGCTCGTGGATCAGCGCGTCCGCAAAACGTATCAGCAGGTGTTCAACACCATCGACGCTGTAACCCGAGCCATTAATCGAGGCCGAAAAATCGAGTTTGTTTACTCCTACTCCGACTTCGCAGGCAAGGCGCATCCGCTCGAAGGAGATAATGGCAAGGCGACGCGTATCGAGACGCCCATCGCCCTGTACTTCGCGGAAGGCAACTATTACGTGGAGACCTACACGTCCGCGCCGTGGCGTCACGGCATCGAGGTAACGATGTCGCGCGCCGACCGCATGATCGAAACGCGCGTGTCGTCCGAGGAGGCCGACCGCGGTCGCAAGGTGTACGACCTCAGGCGCAGCGCGCAACGGCGCCTGGGGGAAGGATTCAGCATGGTTTCGGGGCCGATGCGCCGCATCTTTTTGCGCGTGCGCTCCGATGCCACCAACGCGCTGTTCGACCGCTTCGGCTTCGGGCTGCGATTCGCGCTCTTCGAGGGCCAACAGGGAGACCCCGCAGCCACGTCTCTCACGTTACTCAAAGTACCGCAGGCCTTCACGTTTTTCCGTTGGCTCTCCTCGGCCGGGCAGGGCATCGTTATGGTGGAGCCGCCTAGCGAGCTCGTGCTGGCGAGCGGTCCCTGGGCCAAGGCGCTTCGAGGCGTTTCGCGCGACGAGCTGATCGACGACCACCGGCATATGGTGCAAGGTTTTCTCGACTACCTCGACCGTGCCCGCGCACCCTACCTCGAATGAGGGCGTGAGGGGTTACCGCACTTCGGCTGGGGGCACACCACATGGAAGGACGTCCCCGGCAACAAACGCGACGGAACGCATAACGAAAGCGACGAATACAGTCGCGACTGGCATCCCATTATTTGGCTTGACTTCTCGGACTTTAATGCCGTCTCCTTTAACGACGCTCTTATATACATCGCGCAAAAGATGTCCGCGCTGTACACCGACGCCCTTCTCAGCAGCGAGCGAAATAACTGGTACTTCGACGCCTACGAAGAGTACCTTAACATCATTGAAGGAACTTGCGAACAAAGCGCCCTAGCCCGGAGCCTGCTGGACATGGTGTTTCTACAGCGGCGTTACACTAGGCATGGCCAACGAATCGGCCGTCCCATCATCCTTATTGACGAGGTATCGCGCCCACTCCTCTACGCCGCGGAATTTGGGTTCCTCCACGAAATGCAATCATTTATGGACTCATTTCTCGACATAGATCACTACGAACTCGACGCTGGCATCATTACAACCTCGTTTTGTCCAGCAAACGTAGACGTCAACCTCCACCTCAAACTCCTTGGGAACGAACCCATTAATTGCATCGATCCACTCGCACAGTTCTGCAAGGACCGTGGCATCGAACTCAGCACCGACACCCATCGACGCATGACATGGTCAACAACGCGCTATTTTGATGAGTGCATCGACCTCAAGGAATGCTTCGCGAAGCTTAAGGAGGCGTACGATGATGCGCCAGCGCCAGCCGGTTCCATAACAGATCATACGGATGCCCGTGAAGACGAAGTGCTGGGAATACTGCTGTCTCCTCAGCAGATAATAACCGCGAGTACACCAGATGCACGAGCAACGCCAAGTGCTATGCACAGCACGTCGCGCATCGCGCTCAGCGATGAGGTTCGAGCATTTGTGCAAGAGGGGCGCAATTGGGTTCAGCGGAAGCGCGAACTTGCCAAGCAAGCCGAACTCAAGTTTAAAGAACGCGAACGACGTGAGTATGCGGCGCCTTTGCCCAACTCATGCCATATTCCATCGCGATTTGCGGGCGTACGAGAGCTTCGGATGGTCGCCAGCGATGCAGCAGCGCACGATTCACTAAACGACCTTCTTAAAGATCTTTACGCGCGCAAAGGTCCGAAGCCCACCCAACGCGATGCCTACGATTTTATCCAAGGATTCGACGGGCGCTCGAAACGGCTGTCCAATATCGACAATACACTTTGCGAACTGAAGGAGTTGGCACAAGAAAGGGACGGAGTTCAATGGTGCGCGGCCGATACCGACGACAGCTACTGGGGAAGGTTTGACTTCGAGCGCGACTACGAACGCGCATGCCATGGCGAAGGTTACTGCGACCTTGCGCTCGTCAAGGCATACCTCTCCGCACGCGACCACACTCACAGCGTCGCCCTATTCCGTGATGTGGTTTCATTTTTGGTGCAAACATGTAATCGGCGCTTTCACGCCAAGGTTTCGCGCTACAAAAGAAGCGACCAAATTTGTTTGTGGATACCACGCGAGGACTTCTTCGCATTGGAGCGCCACATCGCGACGTTCGACGAGGAGGTCGTGACGCCACTGCCCTTCGTCGCCTATCGCAACAAGCTCGGAATAAGCCGCGAATTCTGCAAGTGGGATAGCCACAACGGCGCGCAGGCAACTTTGATTAGCTGTTATTTGCAGCAGATAAAAGACGAGGCCGAAATCGACGCAATCGACATGTATTCGCTGTATGTACGTGCGTGGAACGGCGAACTCGACGAGAGCCATCCGTTTACCAAGGAATTCAAGCGCAGCGATGCGCAGGAGCTGCTCGTGCTTCTCGAAACGCTCGATGTAATCTTGGGCAACGCGACGCTTACGGATGACTGTTTGCTCCTGAGCAACGATGGGTCGCTCTGGGGCGATCTTGGATGCGCCAAGAACTGGCACGCCGTAGGAGCTGCCAGGGAGAGAACCGCCACGCGGCGAGCTCGCACAGCGAGCCAGCCCGGCGTAGGAGTCTCGCTGCAAGTCTGCCCCTAGGGAACTGCTAGATAACCTGTGCGCCCTACGGCCCCGCACGGTGTCCTGCTGTCCTAACGATTAGTCAAATGTCCCGCCAGTAGCCCGGAGGGCAAATCTCAAACAGCCATCGGACCTGCGCTCCTACACGCGGCGGTCCCTTCGGGTCACTTCCTGATTCGGTCCCTTTGTGACGCAGAGCTACGGGGCCCGTTTCCAGCGACATGCCGAGCATTGCTGGAAACGGGCCCCGTCACACGTTGGGACCGCGTCGCAAAACGTTGCTTGCAGCCATGGAGCCCCGTCGTCTCGCATCGCGCGTGGGACAACCAGCCAAGGCGCGGCTCAGAGGTATCTGCGCAGATAGTTCGGCGGTACCGCATTTGTGAGCCACACGCCGTTCTGCGAAATATAAAACTCGTATCCATCTGCTACCATCGCGGCGCAATCCACCACATACAGCGCCAACTTGCCATGACGCCTGCCCACCTTGGTGGCCGTCTCCTCGTCTGGAGAGAGATGCACGTACTGTCGCCCGCGCGGAAGAAGCCCCTCGCGCTCAATTGACGCGGTGAACCTCGTGGCCGTCCCATGCCATAACTCATCGGGAGCCGTCGTTGGTTCAAGCTCCAAATCAACCGGAATCGAATGGCCTTGATTCGCGCGAATCTTGGTTTTGTCTGCATTGAAAGAATACCGCTGCTTATTGTCGGTCCTCACGATGTGTTCGAGGTCGGCCATCGTAAATGGCTGCACGCCGTTCAGTGCCTCGACCAGCTCTTTGGCGCCCACCCATCCATGCGCGTCCATCGTAAGGCCCAGCTTTCCCGGATTGTGCCGGAGCAGCAGGGAAATAAGCTTAGACATTTGGGTCATTGTTTTCATAGGATCATCCCTTCCTTCATTCGCCAGCTCCGTTCTTGCAACCATGCATACAATAGGTGCAACCATTGTTGCGTGGCCCATGATATACCACCGCGCGATGCCGCGCATCCAAAGCGTTTCGCACGCGAAGTTACCCGCAGGCGTTCTCTCGCGGATGCTCTTGCGGGCGCTCCCCCGCAGGCGGCTTTCGCAGGTGGTTTTCGCGGGCGGCTTCAATCGCCCACGAGCAGTGTCCGACTACGCAGATTCTCGAGTAGTTGCTTTTGCAAACTGGAAACAGAACTCGCCTTTTGCCCCGATGAACGGACTTTAGAGCCGTATCGATAGGCCAAATCTACCTGAACTAATTATTTCCATTGTATTAACTACCCATTGGTTTTCTTTTTAGATAACATCTTGATGTGTCAACTGGGCTTTTATCATCTATGGAGACAAAACAGAAAAGCAATGTGTAGTTTACACGTTTGCAATATATCCTTATTCCATATATTACGTTTCCCAAGATGCCTCATAAACGATGGGCAATGTCCACTTCTGGCCAATGTCAGCTTCGTTTGCCATCGCGGCGACGCCAAGCGGGGTCGCGTCCTGGGCTGCGCCGAGCCGTCGCGAAAGTCGGGAGAGAAAATCCTGTCGGAAATGCGACTTGTGCAACTGAAAGGCTTGCGCAGGTCGATTTTCCGACAGATTCCGTCGCAGAGATTTGCACAGGTCGATATTCCGACAGGTTCTTTGGTTTAACCGCAGAATCGCATCTGTCCAGCATCTTAGGAACTGTCATTAAATTACTGGTGGCATATCCTTCGCTGAACAGATGACGAGGGGCGGCGGGAATGTCCGCAGCCCCTCGTTCGGTCTTCGGGGTTTCGTCGTCGCCGGCGGCAGCCTACGCCCCTTCGGCCACCACGTCCAGGTGCGGGAGCGGCGAGATCAGGTAGTTCCACTCGCCGTGCCAGAGGTCTCGCTCCAGCGCGAGCGAGGCGATCTCCTCGTCGGCGACCCTGATTCCCTTGGGGTACTCGTTGGTGTCCATGGCGCACTCGACGGTGAGGCCTCCCCTGTTGGTGGTGTTGGCGATGAGGCTGACGACGACCTCGTAGGAGACGAGCGGCCTGCCCCGCCAGTTGCGGCTGATGAAGGAGAAGAGGCGGTGCTCGATCTTGTTCC
>JAFWMH010000001.1 GCA_017510785.1 Atopobiaceae bacterium
ATCCGGGCAAAGCGAATTCCTGTCGAACGGTAGGACGTCGATGATGATGTGCCGTTCATCCACCAGATGATTCAAAGGCCTAGTCACTGCATTGTGCTCAAATGGAGTAATGTACACATATTCGCCATTCTGAAGCCCAAGTCCCAGAAGGATGCGATTCAGCGCATCGGTCGCAGACGAAGTGAATACGATCTCCTTAGCTGGGCATTCGTAAAGACCCTTCAAGTTGTCCTTCGCTTGACGAGCTATCGCTCCGGCCGCTACGGCAAGAGCATTGCCGCCTCGACCAATGTTGCCCCCACTGCCACGATAGAACGAATCCGCAAACTCGTAGACACACTCGGGCTTAGGGAATGTCGTTGCCGCATTGTCGAAGTACGCTACACGCCCGCTCATCAGCACAACCCCTCAAGCACCTCAAACACAATCTGCCTCTTCTCTTCGGGCCTCAACGCACCACCCATCTCAGACAGACACGCCAAAATGCTGTTCTTGAGCAGCCTTGAACGACCACCGCACTCAACGGCCTCGAATGTCTTCTGTCGCGTTGTCCCGTCCTCACCGACGAACACAAGGCTGATCGTACGCTCACCAGCATTTGTGTCATCTCGGTCGCCTATGCCCTCGACCTCGGACTTCATGCCGCTCATAATGCGCAGGAAATCATCGAACCTGGCATCGTTCCAGTCGTCAATGCGCAACGAAGTTGCCGCTTTCGCCAATCTGTTTACCGTCACCCTATCGTCACCGTTCGCTGCCCTCAGCACATTCAAGACCTGATTGTTTACTCCAGAGAATACGTGCGTCAGCGTTGCGGGATTCGCATCCACCCAGTCGCGCAAAACGGATCCGAGGGTCGCGTCTGCATGCGCATCCGAATCAAACATGGCGATCAGCTCCGCGGCAAGTCTATCGGTAGTTCTTGTGAGGTAGCCGTCGCACGCCTCCTTCTCTGCGGCAATCGCAGCCACGAGCTCAGATGATCCCACGGAAGCGCGGAACACCTTAGGCAACTCCTCGAAAAGGAACGAGTTCGAATCCGATTCCATCCGGCGAATGGTCCGGAAGAATGCCGTACGACCCTTTGGAATCGGCACCTTCTTCTCACCAGCCGTATGGTCGAAGCGACTGTTTCGGGTCACCTGTGGCAAACTTACATACCACTGGCGTACGGCATCGGCCACATCGTTCCTGCTTGCAACGCTCGTGTTGCATTCAAACAGCCTGGCGAGATCACGTAAGTACTCGCCCATCTCGGGCGTCCAGTGAAGGCGCGTCAGGGCATACATGTCAGGGTGTTTCGACATGTCATCAAGAATCACCTCGTTGAAGGGCCGTTCAATGCCATCTCGGGTGATTCTTATCTCGTCACGATACTCTCGCATCACATAGGCGAGATACAGGGGTATCGGACCCTCGCGAAGGCCGACCTTTAGATCTGGACCCTTTAGCTCGTCGTAAAGCACCTTGAACGGAGTCTCGTGAGCATGCTCCACAAAGTTTCGTATGGCGTCGAGGACCTTAGTTATCCCTGGTTTGCGTTTAGCAACTGGCAGTTCAATCGCATTCACCAAATCAAGAATTCCAGTCTTCTCAAATGCGCTGCGCGCCATCGATGTTTCTTGACCATTGCCCACGAAACCAAAATTGCGGGGCAAATTCGACGCACAGAGGGCTTTGAGGATTTTCGTCCTGCTACTAAATGCGGCACCCGTAAGCTCGTTCTTGTTTAAGGCCTCGCTCGTGATGCGCGGCGTATCACAGTAGGCTTCGTCACAGAGTATCGAGAGCGCTTCGGATAGCCTCCTCTTGCGAGTGATGCCTTTCTCCTGCGAAGCGCCTATGTAGTAGAGCGAACGACCGAGTTCAGGTCGAAAGTAGCCTGCAACAAAGTCATCGATGATTTCCTCATAGTCCTCGACAACGATCTCATACTCTTCCGCAAGAACCACATCCGCTTCGGCCTCGGCCTTTAGCTGACGTGCTGCCTCGAGACGGAATGCAGCATCCGCGACGTCGACATACCTTCGGGGAAACACAATGACGGTCATCAGTTTTGCCGACAGAGAGTCCTTAGCCATCTCTTTCATTGACTCTAGCTCGTCAGGAGTCTCTGCACATATGGCCACGACCTCGCCGTCGCCACTCGTATCTGTGAGAATGCGCTCCCCCCTCTTCCAGCCATTCGTCGACGCCTGGCTCGCAAAGCCACAATCAAAATATCTGACGATGGCTCGCTCCTCGTTGTAGCGCGAGGGATACAGCGCCTTGCCCCTCATTATCTTGTTAAGCAAGTCGGTAAAAGTAGTAGCGTTGCGCAGCTTTGCCGCCCTATCCGACACCTCGTTGTCAATGTGTACGCCAGACGTCTCCTTGAGCTTGAGATACGCATTGCTGCGCTTCAGATACACGACGGAGTCGTTTGCCACCAAATTGTCGAGCGCATCGTTGACCTCAAAGGACTCGTACCCGCAGTCGGTATAGATGTCGATAATGGTCTGCCGTGTCGGTGCCACTCGGTCGTACTGTGCAACGATATCGATTGCCGCAATGGTCATTATGATGCGACGTTCAAGGCTGGCATTGTCAACCTTGCTCATGGAGGCACGCGCAAGCTCGTACGTACGATGCAGCGGGCTCGCATAGAATTCCTTGCGAAGGAGCGGCTCAAAGTAGGCGTACACGTAGTCAGGTGCGACAAACGCGTCTTTGGCTTTAAGTGCGTCGCAAAGAGTATTCTCTTCGTCAGAACAGATGAAGGTAAAGAGTGTTCTCTCGTTTTGCGCAATCTTTTCCGACATGCGAGCAAGCAAGTAAGTCGTCAATGGGTGCAGCGGAAAGCATCCATACGTAATCATACTTATAACATCGTTATCGAAAAGTCCTTGTCCCACGTATCTAAGACCGACGTCATCCAGCCTGCGTTTGTTCTCCCCGCCCCTCTCGGCAAGCCATTGCTTCCAGAGATCATCGTTCTTGACAATGGCGCTACTGAGCAGCCTGTAATACTGGTTGGCGTCATCGGCCATCTCTATCTCGCGAAAACGCCCGGAAACGCCCAACCAGCCGTCAACCTTTTCCTTGGGCAAGTTCGAGTCAATGTAATTTGACAGGCTCTTGTGGCTGATGAGTAGCAGGTGCAACTGTCTGTCAATACCGCTACGATTGCAGGCCTCGGCGAAGTCCTGCAAAAGCTTCGTATCCTCGAATGTTGCCCTGTCGAGCGAGGTTTCAAGGTACTTGCTAAACTCATCGTAGACGACGTAAATGCCATCGATGTCATGCCGCTCAAGCCCCTTCAGGACACGCTCATACACGTCGATGACCTCAGCACCATCAAGCGCATCGAAAGTGCCTCCAGAGGTAAGATCCGGATAGGCACTTGCAAAGAGTTCATATGCCGCAGTATCCATGCTACGAAGACGGGACACGATGGAGGCGGAACTGTTTCCTGTAAGCTCTTCGAAACGCTTGAGCGTGTCTGGGTAGTCGTCTTTCCAGCGCTTGAGGACATTGATTGCGCCGTCGTAGTTGGTGGACGGCATAAGGTCATCGAGCCCAGCAAATCGCAACGCGTTGCGCAACGCATGCAGTAGTGAGTGCCGCAAATCAGAGGTGCTCCCGGACACCACGACGGGAAGAAGACGCTTGCCCTCGCTTACGAACTGCTCGAATGTCTCGCCGAAACCTAAGCCGCGCTCCTTGTATGCTTCAAGAATTCGACTGAAGCTGCTTGCATCCTTGACCCACATCGCAGTCAGCGCCGCAAGTACGACATGCGACTTTCCCTTACCATAGGCACCGACAAGAAGCTTCGCACGCTGATTGGACGAGACGATAATGTCGCGAATTATCTCCTCAAGGTAGCGACAAACCGAATCTGTAGGGATGAGACTTTCAATCTTCGCCTTTGAGCCGAAGTCAAACTCTATGTTTATCGATGTCTGGAAGTCCTTGTTCGGGACAATCATATCTCGGAGATTCATGCGCCCACCTCCTAGCCAATCCAGTCGTAGTACTCGCATAGGCAGTCCTCTTTAGTCATGCGAGGATCGGCAAGACGCACGACATCGAGACCAGCGGTACGGTTGATTCGCAGCTTCTCGTCGCTTTCTAACTCATAGAGCTTGGTCAGGAGGGCAACGGAATCGAGGTTGTAAATCCGCCCTGGCCCGTACGCGGCATTGAGAAGTGCTTCAAGCTTGATTTCCCTCTCGGGGTTTGATTCAGTCTTTTTCAATTGATTCTCTGTTGGGCAAGTCGGGTATAGCACCAGCAAGCTTGGCAGCATTCCGAGGTTCGCGGGCTTCTTTCGGTATGTTTTTGCAGCACGGCTCTCGACGTCCATGAGCCCAAGTTCGCTCAGCGGACAGTCGATAATGCTCTCGGGCGAATGCCTCTTATTGCTTGTACGCTCACGCGGTATGTATGTATTTATAATGCAGCTAAAATCCGACTCAAGTGAAGTCAGCGCCACCTTCGGCTTGTCGTTATGAAGAAAGATGTAACGCTCCAACGCATGCGTAAAGGCGTCCTTATCAAATGCGCCAGCAGCATGGAATTCGTTGAAGAAGAAGTACCAAGCGGACGCCATTGTCATGGCAGAAGCGATGTTGCAGTGTATCGCCCAAAGGGTGCCGATTTCCTCGATATAGGGATCCCTCTCGAGTATTATTTGGCCTAGACGCTCGATGACATGATCCTTGCTTCTCTTCCTAATCAGGCCAGCAGCCTCGAGCCAATACCTCATCGATACAACCTGATTTGCTCCGAGCCCCAGTTCGTCCATGGCATTCTTGCTGTTGCTCGGCATCAAGATCGCCTGGTTATCGGATACGGCCCTCAAGCCCTTGCCAAGCCAGCCCTTTCGAAAGGCAAAGGTCTGATGCGCCTTGAACTTCATCTTGAGCTTTTCTTCCATAGCTCATTCGCCCTTCGTCTTGAGATATTTGCGCATCAGGCACCCGCCTTCGAGGTACTTGTCCGTGACGCACTGCTTGCAATGGACGCACTTGGCCGGGTTGATGCGGTATCCATCCCCCGTAATCGATATCGCGCCAAATCGGCACAGCGATTCGCATTTGAGGCACTGCCGACAAGCGTTATATTTGACCACCTGATATCTCGCCTGCCTCAGAAGTACCTCGGCATCACGGCTGCGCAAGATGCGGATCTTAGCCGCATACTCGTATCCAGGCTGTGTGAATGGCATCACCGCGATTATGGGCTCGTTCGTACGCGGGTCGACAAATACGTGCTCGTCAAGTAGCTTACGCCCCAAGCCAGGGGCATAGTTTCCGATAGGCGTCATGAGGCCAACGAACTCGCTCGTGAAAGGACGCTCAAGCGAAAAGATCATCGCGTTATCTTCGGTGGCACAGTGGCTCGCGTCAACGAGAATCGACTTCGCCGCCGCGACGCCATTGCCTCCCTGACGCGCCTTCCACTTTCCGGTATCGACGTATACTTCTGGATCGGGCTTCCCAATCCGACGGGCAAAGTCCACCAGAAAGGCGTGCCACTTCTTCGACTCCTCAGGCATGTAGACCGCCGACAAGAACTGAGCCCGGGGATTGTTGTTTGGACAGCACCAGCATCCCACGCGCTCGTAGCCAAGGCGGTACGCATCGTTAAAGTCGAGATCTTCGGAAAGGATGTAGAGCCAGACATCGATATCGTTCCAATGAAAGATGGGGGATGCGACTTTTTGACGCTGTATCTTTACCGACTCGGCGCTGTCCTCTATTCGGTTGTACTTACTGCGCGCAACCGATTCGCCCTTGCGCACCCCATAAAACGTCAAGATTGGCTGGTCGCCGAAGAAGCCCTTGAATGCGCGGGATATGGGGCCGGTCTTGAACATCGAGCAGCACCATCGCATGAGACGCGCTGGCGGTCCAATCTCGTTCGCCACCTCATAGAAATCCTGCTCGTAGTTCCTCGCTGTCTTGAAGATAGCGAGCGGGTGGTTTGCTCTGAACCGTTCCACGTACTCGATTGTACTCGGAAACTCAAGCGTAGTGTCTCCAAAGATATGCACGAGGTAAGGGTTACTCAAGGCGCGCACTGCGAGGTCGGCCGTGACCGTTGAGTCTTTTCCGCCCGAGAACGATACCACTAGGTTTTCTTCCTCGTACCCCCTTGCTGCGTCAACGATGAAATCGCACGCCTCTCGCACAAGCTCTGCCTTATGAGCCTGGTTCGTCTTGGCAAATGTCTCGATGTTGCGGCGAAAGAAGGTGTCGTCGTTGTTCGCGGAGTAGCAATCAAGCTGCTCGCGTATTCTCGCTGGGTCGAGCGAAAGAATCTCGGCGACGGTAACGCCGTGCGGCTTCCCGTTCACGTAATACTTGCTGCCAACGGCCCACACCGAGTCGTGCATATACGCATACGGCTCTGCTGCCACTATCTCAAAGAGTAGTCTCTCCTCGGGAAACACGGGTCGCAAATCGACGCAGAGGTATTTGGCCTCGCCACCACAATTCGGGCAAGTTGTCCTGTTGCCCTCGGGCACGCGAATGATGGGGATATTGCACGATTCGCACCAATATACAACGTGGGGAGCCTCCTCAAGAGTCTCCCTACCACACTCAGGACAGTTTTTGCTATCCGTATATCGGTTACACTTCGTGCAGTACACGTTCCTCCCTGCTCGTGCTCAGGTCTTGGTATCGGATTCCAAGGGCTTATCATAGCAGATTAATGAATGATTGTGCGCTCTTTTACATATATTATAGATAGCTCTTGATATCCTCCCTTCAAGAACGTCGACGGAAGCGAATCTTCGCTAGTATCTTAGTCTCATGCATTATTCGCATGCGCGGTAGGCATACCACTGAAAAACGCAATCCACTCCGCCGTCTCGCACCTCAATGCCACGGCGAAGGAGCTACCGTACCATGGAAGACCAATACCAATCCGATGCGCATATATATATCTCTGTAGTTGACTACCCTTCGTTCTCTGTCTTACCACACATTCAAATCGTCGATGCCTTGTTCCATACAATAGTCCGCAACTTGCTTCCTAAGTTCAATTCCGGCACGACCGAGCTCGAGGCCAAAAGGAATGACTCTCACACGTTGTATCCAGTTAGCAACATATGTCGAATAGACAGGAATACCGCGAGATTTGCACACCCCACGTATGAAATTCACTGTAGGTACCGAGCAGTTCTCCCCAAGGATCACAGCCGTAGGATTGCCCACACCAACGCTAACGTACCCTTCGGCGTCAACTTCTCCTTCGCTAAAAAGTCCCCTCCACTCCTGCTCGTAAGCCCAGTCAACGTGCTTTGTCGTCAAAGCACCCCTGCTGATATCTTCGGAATCGTAAACCGTACATGCAGAATCACCGAGAATCTGAATGGGACGCGCTGCATAACGAACAGGTACTACCTCAAACGGGAAGCTTGCAGTATTGAACCGAATGCACGCCCCTGTATACCCCCCACCATAGTGTGCCCACATCTGAGGGCTTGACGCTAACTCGGTAAGGGAAAGCACCCGATATTCGCTAGCCTTGTTCAAGCCTTTACCTTGACGTTCCATGGCAACATGAATCGAACAGCCCGCGTAGCTTCCTGTGTGCACTACACCAAAACCTTCCATCGGGTCGTTCAGCTGTTTTGGCGTAGGAATATATATTTTATTGTGCACGATTACATCAAGCACACTTGACAGGTCGTCAGAACTAGATAGCGGCTTGTACTTGAACAGATACTGCGGAGCTACTTGTTTCACAAGACTCACTTCCTCTCACAAACGCCGATGAGATTCCAGTTCACATTATACAGTACAACCGAAACGACGGTATCTGCGACCCGCCGACCGATGGCAGGGCTTTCGACTACTCACTTTTCACCAGCAAGCAAAACTCTTGTCAACGTCTCGGCATAAAACTCTTTCGTTTCTCTACCGAGGACATCCGCTTCGCCGGACGGTTCGAGGACGACATCCGCTCCTTCTTTGGCCCCACTACCAGCGACTTCACCGATACGGGCATCGTGGTCAACCGACCCTTCGAGCTCTACGAGCACCAAGAAGGCGCCCTCGAAGAGATGGCACGCAGACGCACCGAGGGCGCGAAGAGCTTCTTGGCGGTTCTTCCCACCGGTACGGGCAAGTCGCACATCGTGCTCGAAGACCTCGCCCGCTTCGCGCATACAAAACCTTCCTCGAAGGCTCTTATCTGCGCACCAAACACAACCATTGTCGACGACTGGCGCACGCGCATTTCCAACACCCTCCCCCACCTGCGCGACCGCATCACCGTGTGCACGTACGGCTGGATTTGTCGGCACTACGCAGAGTTCTCGCCCGACCACTTCTCCTACGTCGTCATCGACGAGGCGCATCACGCCGTGGCCCCCGCTCTCAAGCGCGCCATCCAGCACTTCGACCCCGACTTCCTCGTTGGCCTTACCGCCACCGACCAGCGGCCCGACAAGAAGCGCCTTGAAGAGGTGTTCGGCTCTTATCGCGTGGGTCTTTCATTGCCCGAGGCGATGGAGAAGGGCATCGTCGCCACGGCACGCGCATTCCGCATCGAGACGAACGTCGATCTCAGCCGCGTGCGCGTCAACGGGCGCGAGTACGTAAATGCCGACCTCGAAAAAACAATCCGCGTGACCTCGCGCAACGAACTCATTGTGGACGTACTGCAACACTACTTCACGAAAGGTGCGGCCGGCCAGCGCCAAGGCGTCGTGTTTTGCGTCAACGTGCGGCATACCAAGGAAATGGAGCGACTTCTCAACGGCGCCGGCATCTCCGCGAAGGCGATTAGCGGACAAACGCGCAACATTCAGCGAATCATGGAGAACTTCCGCGCGGGACGCATCCGCTTTCTCTGCAGCTGTCAGATGATCTCCGAAGGCTGGGATTATCCCGAGCTCGGGATTCTCGTTATGGCCCGCCCCACGCTCAGCCGCGTGCTCTACCTGCAGCAGCTCGGCCGCGGACTGAGGCGCACGAGCACGAAGCGCGACGTGTTCGTCGTTGACGTGGTGGACGAGTACGGGGCCATGGTGCAGCCCTGCTCGCTGCACTCCATATTCCAGAACCCGTACTACGTGCCGTTCGGCGACGTGCTGCGCCGCGACTACGAGCCGGGCGAGTGGGTGGAGGTCGACGGCATTCGCGAGCGCGTGGAGCGCATCGTCCCCGTGGAGGTGGCCTCCTTCGCAGAGAAGTACGAAGGGTGGCTCAGCGTCGAGCAGGTGGCCCGCGACTTCTTCGTGAACACGGGCACCGTCAACTCCTGGATCAAGCGCGGCCGCATCACGCCGAGCGTGTCGTTCCCCTTCGGCAACAAGACCATCCACCTCTTCAGCCCCGAGGACGTGGTGGCCACGCGCGAGCGCCTGCGGATCCCCGTGCACGACGACTCGACAATCCGCGACGACTTCTTCGCCTTCCTCGAGGAGCGCGACTACTCGCTCTCGTACAAGATGCCGTTCTTGCTCTCGCTGCTCGGCCACATGGACCCGCGAACCGGGTCCGCGGCCATCGAGGCCGTGCTCGACGGCTACGCGGGCTTTTATCTGCGACGCATCGAGCGGGGGCTTCCCGTGGACAGGCCGAGCTGCCCCTACACGGCGGAGTTCCTCGCAAACCGCAAGGCCGTGCGCGAGTCCATGCTGCGCAACCCCTTCGAGAAGTTCGAGCGCAAGAGGTTCATGTACCACTCCCGCGACCTCGGCGAGATCGCGCTCAACCACGCGCTGCTGGCGCGCATGGGAGACGGCGACTGGGAGCGCGTCCGTGCCCAGATGCGCGAGGACCTGGAGGACTACTACGCGCGGGTATGAGGAAGGCTCGACTCGACAATCACACCCTGACGTAGCGCTGGTTGGGGCTCCTTGGCTTGTCCGGAATGGTCTGCACGAGACGACCATCTTCAAGGAGGGGCTATATGACCTCCCCGATCACGTATCGGCGGGAGCTGATACCGAGATGCCGCTGGATTTCCGCCCTAGTGCGCGGCTCCGAGCAGTATTCGAGGGCACTCTCGAGCGTGCCGATACCGTTGGCTTGGCCATCGGCATGTTCACCAGCTTGACCACCAGTGGTTAAGCTGGTGGTCAAGCTCGGCCCTACCAACGGCAGGATGAGCGTCGTACGATCGGGCACGCCGGAGCCAAAGCGCCCTGTGAGGCATGCTCCCCGTTTGCCACACCCCCGACCACATCGAGCGTCGACGGGAGTTGAACGATAGACCCGCCCCGGCCTCTGTTTACCACCCCTTGCCCCCACGCCGCCGCATTGTTATAGGTACAAGATAATTGTCGTATAATTACCCTCGGAACCATCGGAGGGGGTAACACATGAGGTTTGAATGGGACGAGGCAAAGGCGCAGACAAACATCCACAAACACGGGGTCTCCTTCGTCGAGGCGACCAGCGTGTTCGACGACCCCTATGCCCGCGTCATAGACGACCCCGACCACTCGTGGAATGGAGAGCGCTTCATCATCCTCGGAATGAGCATCAAAGCCAGAGACCTCGTCGTTTCTCACTGCCTACGAGGGGTGACGGACGACGCCATCAGAATCATATCGGCAAGAAAGGCCACAAGGAACGAGGCCAAGCAGTATTGGAGGTACGTCCATGCGTGAAGAGTACGATTTCAGCCAGTCCACGGCAAACCCCTACGTGAGGAAGCCGCACAGCCAAGTGACGATGAATCTGGATGACGACGTCATCGCGTACTTCAAAGGGCAGGGGGCAAAGACGGGCATCCCTTACCAGAGGCTCATCAACCTCTACCTCTCGCAGTGCGTCGAGGAGGGCAAGACGCTCGCGTTCGTGTAGAACATCTGGAACGGGAGCGGGCTTTTCGTCCAATGTTCACGAGGCGGGGTGGCTGCGCACCCCAGCGCCCACCGCATGGAGTTTGGAGGCGCCTCGGGTTCCGGGCAGTCGCCGCACAGCGAAGGAGATTTCGCTCGGGCCACATCACGCCGAGCGTGTCGTTTGCCTTCGGCAACAAGACCATCCACCTCTTCAGCCCCGAGGACGTGGCGGCCACGCGCGAGCGCCTGCGGATCCCCGTGCACGACGACTCGACAATCCGCGACGACTTCCTCGCCTTCCTCGAGGAGCGCGACTACTCGCTCTCGTACAAGATGCCGTTCTTGCTCTCGCTGCTCGACCACATGGATCCGCGAACCGGGTCGGCGGCCATCGACGACGTGCTCGACGGCTACGCGGGCTTTTATCTGCGACGCATCGAGCAGGGGCTTCCCGTGGACATGCCGAGCCGCCCCTACACGGCGGAGCTCCTCGCAAACCGCAAGGCCGTGCGCGAGTCACTGCTGCGCAACCCCTTCGAAAAGTACGAGCGCAAGCGCTTCATGTACTACTCCCGCGACCTCGGCGAGATAGCGCTAAACCACGTGCTGCTGGCCCGCATGGAGGACGGCGACTGGGAGCGCGTCCGCGAGCAGATGCGCGCCGACCTAGAGGAGTATTACAAGCGGGCGCAAGGGGATGCCATACTGTAGCATCTAGATAAGCCAAGCCAGAATAGTCTCCTTAGTGAAATTCACTGATGTCCGAAAGGGTTCTCGACCACAAGGAGTCTCTCATGCTCTTGAGTTGTGGCACGATTGTATTAGAATTTGCTACAATCATGCCATGAAGAGAAGAGACAACAGAGCAATAATCAACGAGCTTTCGGCATCCGAACGCGTGTTCACCACCTCCCAGGCCAAGCGCCTTGGCGTTACGCGAGACGCCTTGGCAAAGGCATGTGCCGCCGGGAATCTGGTCCGCGTCGTGCACGGGGCATATCGCATGGCGGGCGTGCCTCCGACGGAGATCGACGAGCTTGTCGCGATCTGGAAGCTCACCAAGCCTGCCCTCTTTTTCCACGAACGGGCGAGTCGAGAGCTTTGGGACGGCATCGTAGTCTCTGGCCATACGGCCGCATCGATGCTTGGCATCGGCGATTTTTACTTGTCGCCCTACCGTCTGACAGCTCCATACCGCATGAGGTCCAACGCGTCGAGCGCCACGTTTGTCACTAGACGCGTCGAACGGAAGGACGTGTCCTTCTCGGAGGGGCTTCCCGTGACAATGCCGGAACGCACGCTCGTCGACCTGGTCCTAGATGACGAGGATCCCTCACTTGTCAACGACGCGCTTATCGATGCGAGAGAGAAAGGTGTCGACGAGGCCCGCCTCGAAGAACTCGTGCGAAGCGAGTGCAAGCGCACAAAGGTTGGAATGGCGATGAGCCTACTGTTTGGGAAGGGGCTAAACGATGAAGTATAGGACGCCAGAGGCCTTGGGGATGGCCGTCACGACTGCGGCGCGCAAGTCAGGAATGGACGTGGGGCATGCCATCTCAGGCTTCTACTTCCACCGGCTACTCTGCCGCATCTTCAGCGTGTCCGATTCGCCGTTCCTCCTTAAGGGCGGTCAGTCGATGCTTGCGCGGACTCCTTCCGCCCGTGCAACGCGCGACATCGACCTACTCTCGCAGGAGGAGAATCTCGACAAGGCGCTTTCGGAACTTCGGAGACTGGCCTCGCTCGACTTAGGTGACTTCGTTAGATTCGAGTTTGCGGGCTCAAAGCCCATCAAGGCAGAGGACGAGTACCGCTCAGGTCTCAAAGTGACGTTCGTCCCCCTGCTTGGCGCGCGAAAACTCCAGCCCATTTCGGTCGACTTGGTAATCGATCAAATCCCTTGTGGGGAACCACAAGTGTTAACGCCTGCGGACAGGATTGAGGTCGAGGAAGTCCCCGTCTTCAACTACAAGGTCTACCCAATAGCAAACTCCATCGCCGACAAACTCTGCGGAATCATTGAAATGCATAACGGCAGGCCATCATCGCGCGTAAAGGATCTCGTCGACCTCCTCGTTTATGCGACAAACGAGAATCTCAACGGGAACGAGCTGTGCCATTGGTGCAGGCTCGAGGCACGCGTGAGGGGACTCGAACTGCCGTCCCAATTCTCCGTGCCGGAGTCATGGAGAACGCATTACTCGATGAGCTTCAAGAAGCTCGCAAGAAGCACGGAGCTTGATGAGACTCTTCTAGACCTGGACGCAGCGGAGAGTCTTGTCGCAAGGGTGCTCGATCCCGTACTGAGCGGTAACGCGCACGATCACATGTGGAATTGCCACCTACAAGAGTGGGTGCAGGTTCACCGTGGAGACAGCGGCCCTACCGCCAAATAGCGTTGGGCAATCGAGCGAATTGGCGTCGAGCAGCTCGCGCGGGACTACTTCGTGAACACGGGGACGATCAACGGCTGGATCAGGCGCGGGCGCGTCACGCCGAGCGTTTCGTTCCCCTTCGGCAGCAGGACCGTCCACCTGCCCCTACACCACGGAGTTCCTCGCAAACCGCAAGGCCGTGCGCGAGTCCATGCTGAGAAACCCCTTCGAGAAGTTCGAGCGCAAGAGGTTCATGTACTACTCCCGCGACCTGGGCGATATTGCGCTCAACCACGCGCTGCTCGCGCACATGGAAAACGCCGACTGGGAGCGCGTTCGCGAGCAGATGCGCGCCGACCTGGAGGACTACTACGCGCGGGTGTGACGGTATCGCAACGCACCAGTAGGACAACGCAAACCCCAAACGAGCCGCCATCCTCCGCAGCCGTTTGACAACCCCGTCGGCGGTCCCATGGCACACCGCACCAGATTCCAAACAAGGGCGGCTGGATTTTGGGACAGTAAGTTTCCCTCCTCAACCCAAAGACACATGTGGCATGATAAGTAAAAGGACCGCGTCTTTCCCGAATGGGACAACGGCAACATAGACATAGCTCCGGAAGGGCTGTACCATCGTACCTACGAATACACGCCATTCTCTGCGGTATCGTAACGGCTAGCTTTGCCTCGCATCGCCCGAAATCTGAGGGTGCCTCGGGTTCCGGAAAGGCGTCGCATGGCGAAAGGAAACTTCGCTCGGGCCACATCGGGACCGGCTGGATTCGAACGATGCGGCTCGTTAGTAGGCATCCCTGTCACCAATCCTAGAGCACGGCGGCCCGATCTACGAAGTTCTGCACCGCCTGTTCCAGCGTGGCCCGTATGAAGGCGGAGCGGCTTTGATGGGCGGCCTTCGCGGCCGCGTCGAGCCCGTCGCGCGTCGACGGGGCCAGCTTGACCGTGACGGGGACGAGCTTCTCTTCGCCGAAGCGTGGCCTCCCCGCATGGCGAGAACCGACGTGGCCGGACCAGTCGCCCTGCTCGTACTCGGCGGCCATCTCGTCGAGCAGCTCGTCCGTCAGCTCCACGCCGTTGTATGCCTTGTTAGCCATTGAACCTCTCACCTCAGTCCCACTTCCCTGAGCGTCCTCGCGGTCGGGGGACACATCGCATGGTAGATGAGCCACGACCCGTCCTGCTGGAAGACGCCGACCATCTCCAAGATTCTTCCACCACTCGAGATGCCCACCGCGACCGTCTCGTCAAAGGCGCTCCTCGTCCTCTCGACCCATCGCAGCGTACCCTCCCATGCGGAGAACACCTCCTCCGCAGTCAAGTCGGGATGCCGTTCGAAGACACGCGGATGGACCCTCACCGGCTCATGCGTATCCACCAGCATCCCCTCTCGAACGGATAATAAGGTAATACCTATTCTAGCGACCCGGGGGCTGCTCGGCAACCCCAAGTGGCGCATCGCCCGCAGGAGACATAGCCGCACAGCCTATTGCACAAGATGCAGTTTGTCGGCGTTCATGAACCGCATGGACTCCACGAAACCCAGGCGGAAGCCTATGATTGTTCGAGCGCCATTCGCAAATCCGCAGGCATGAGAAGCCTCCCGGCGCGGGATAATCTCATTGCCGAAGCGCCATTGGCGCAGAGGTTCCAAGCGCCAGGGGCGGTCCCCCGGCGCTTTTTCATCTGGGAGATGTCGCGTGAAAGCACTGTCGATCTTTTGCGACGAAGCCGGCCAGCAAGACATGTCCGCAGGGTACTATCTCATCACCATGGTATCGCACAACCAAAACGCGCGCATCCCCCAAGAAGAGCATCGAGAGCTCGTGCAGGCGCTCGTCTGCCACCAGATAGATCACCTTCGTGGTCCGAGGCACCGGGTAGCTGCGACAGGGCACCGGTGGCCTGGCAGCCTCGTACTGCGGGTCGTAGCGGCGCGCGAGTCCCGGATTCGACGCCAAGACATCGACGGAACTCTCGACCCGATCGTAGGTGGCGTCGGGAAGCTCAGCCAGCTGCTCGGCGAACTGGCGCGCGTAGCGCACGTCCCAGGCGCTCACGACATAACCCCTGAGGTCCGCATCGCGCGGGCCTCCTCGCGGGTGACGACGTCGCCCGCCGCAACGTCGGCCAGTCCACGCCTGATTCCGTCGGCCACCGAAAGCTCGTAGGCCCGCGCCGCGCGCTCGGCCGAGCTCATGGCGGAGAGGGAGAAGGGGATGGCCCGCTCCCGCACGACCGCCCGGGCGAAGATGCCGATAGCGGTCGAGGGCGGCAACCCTATTTCATGGCACACCTCGGTGAAGTCGCGCTTGAGGTCGTCCTCCATGCTGTTGGTCATCGCCATGGTATGCTCCGTTCATATATGCTCAACATCTATTGAGTATATATTATACCCCTACTCGACATCCTTCACGCCATGCATCTCCACGCAACTGCGGTATAAAGGCATTGGCGGCGCGAACGCGCGGCTATCAAGCGCCAGGGGTTTTCTCCTGGCATTATTGTTTTGGAGGGCACCGTGCCAGAGGTCGGCATCTTCATCGGCGAAAGCGCACCCGGGAAGGCTCTTCGTCTCTTTTGGCGCGTTCGTACGTCGCCTGCCCATAAAAGGACGTTATACACGATGCGTTCTCGTACGCGCTCGCAAAAGACACGACGCTCTACTCGAAACCGGCGACAAGCTGCTGTTCTACGACCTCGGCGATGGCTCGGTGGCGATGAGGAGCGCGAGGCTCAGCGCCCTGCGCGAGCTCCAGGGCGCATTCGACGGCGCGGCCGATGAGGCCGGCCTCGAAACCGAGGAGGACGTCGCCGCGCTCGTGCGCGAGGTCCATCGCGACATGGCGGGCCGCTAGATGCGCGTCATGCTCGATACGAACGTCCTCATCTCCTACGCCATCTTCGGGTCGGGAACCATTGCGAGGGTGGTCGAGGATGTCGCCCTGAACCACGAGCTAATCCTGTCCACCTATGTGATTGACGAGTTCCGAGAGGTCGTGGCAAGGAGGTGGCCGGCCAGGTCGGTCGCTGTGGAGCGGTTTCTCGCTCGCGCACCTTTCGAGACTGTGGTCACACCCAAGCTCATCGAGGATGGGTTGTTCGAGATACGCGACGAGCTCGACTACCCGGTGTTGTACTCTGCCGTGGTGGGCTTCGCCGACGTCCTTGTAGCGGGCGGCAAGGATTTCGCCGACGTGGACGTGGAGAGGCCGGACATCGTCACCCCCGCCCAATACCTCGAGCGCTACGCAAGTTTGCCACGCGCGATTCGGCGTATCGGATGTATAGAACTCCCGCGATCGTGGTAAAATGAGTACATATTTGGGGCGCGCCAGAGGCGGGTCCCACCCAACGGCGGGGGAGGTACCCCCGCCATTTTCTACAGCAGGAAAGCGAAGGTATGGAACGGGTACTGTCGATTTTTTGCGACGAAAGCGGCGATATGGGAATGGCCAGCGCGCACTCTCCCTACTACATCGTTGCCCTCGTATTCCACGACCAGTCACAACCCATCAATGAGCAGGCCGACCGTCTCAAATCAAGCCTAACAACAGAAGGCTTTTCGCCTGACGAAGCCATACATACCGGTCCCCTCATCAGGCGAGAACAGCAGTACCGCGAGCACACCCCTCGAGACAGGCGACGAATACTCTCGCACCTGGAACGTTTTGCGCGCCATTGTCCCATAACCGCCAAGACCTTCGCCATCGACAAACGAGTCTACGGAGGAGGCCGTGACCTCGCCGAGCGTCTGGCGCGTGAGATGGGATCTTTCGTGTCCGAGAACCTCTCCATGTTCCAGTCGTTCGAGCATGTTATCGTCTACTACGACCATGGGCAGACTGAGGTATTCAACACCTTAAGGACCATCTTCGGGACGGCACTCTTCGGCGCGGAGTTTCGAACTGTCGATCCCAAGGACTACCGCCTTTTTCAGGTCGCCGATCTCGTATGCACCCTCGAACTCCTCAGCCAGAAGCTCGAAGCGGGAACGATGAGCAACTCGGAAAGGTCCTTTTTCGGCAACGCAAAGGCGCTTCGGAGAAACCATCTTCGACTACTCCACAAACTGAAACGCTAGCGCACATAACGCCTCCAAGCTCAGTCATGCCTGTTTTGTCACTTGGGACTTCTCGGCAAGCTCCTAGCGATAAAACCGTCCGCAGGAGACTGCGTCTTGTCTACTCGCGCGACCTCGGCGAGATCGCGCTCAACCACGCGCTGCTCGCGCGCATGGCAGATATTCGCTACTCCTCTCCGTAGTGGACGAAGGCCGGTACGGCACCGTAGCGCCCCTCGAGGCACGCTTTGGTTATGTCCTTATCAAAACGGTCCTTGAAGCGGTCGAGCGAGTAGAGCTTGCTGTTCCCGTTGGCCCCGCGGTCAACAACCTTTTCGTGAGCCAAATCCTATTGACGGGATTCATTGTGGCGGAGCGAGCGGGCGGATTTCAGCCCATGGGCGTCGGTCGCGCTGAGTGCGGCATCCACGATGGCACCCTCGAGAGCCTCGGCGGCAAGCACGCCCACCACGTCGAGCGCGGCGTCCACGACACCTGTCGCCATAACGAACACGGTGTCTCCGTCGGCGGTGGTGTGGGTCGGTCGAATCGCATGCGCGTAGGCATCCGCACACATCTGGGCGACCTTGGTTGCCTGCGCCTTGGTGAGGTTCGCGTTGGTCACCACGCATGAGATGGTGGTATTCGTGCGCAGAGGCATCGGCTCGGCCTGCTCGAGCAGCGCCTGAGGCCCGTCGATGATGCGCGTCAGGCTCTCGTCGAGCACGCCCGCGAGATTCTCGCCGCTTGCCGGGTCCACGACGTTTCCGAGCGCATTGACGGCAGCAACCGCACCGCAAACGAGTTCCCCACAGGTGCGGACCGACTCGCCGAGGCCTGTCTTCATGCAGCGCGACATGCCGCAAACCTTGCCGGCGGTGCAGCCGGTGCCGGAGCCCACGTTCCCTCGCTCGAGCGGTACGCCAGCGGGCCTGTCGAGTGCGGCTGCCACGGCGGCGGCCCCGTCATCGGCCGTCGGCCTGACGTCCGGACGTCCGCAGGGGAGGTCGAAGACGCTCGCTCCGCACACGATGGGAACCTTGGCAACGCCCACGTCGAAGCCGATGTCGCGACGCTCGAGCTCGTCGGCAATGCCACAGGTCGCGGCCAATCCGAAGGCACTTCCCCCGGAGAGGGAGACGGCATGCACGACCTGCACTGTCTCCTCCGGTCGCAACAGGTCCGTCTCCCTCGTTGCGGGAGCTCCGCCGCATACGTCCACGCCGCCGGTCGCCCCCGCAGGACACACGATTACCGTGCAGCCGGTGCCACCCTCCTCGTTGGTGGCATGACCCGCGTAGATTCCCTCGATGTCGGTGATGCTTTCGTATTTCGCCATGACGTCTCCCTAGTCTCGAACGAACCGTTCATGATACGTTTTACCATGAACTACGAAGGGTTTGTCGCCTTTGATAAAGGAGGTGGCCCCATTTGCCACTCTTGGTGACCGGCGAGCGGATGCGCGCCGGTCTCGAGGAGAACTACGCGCAGGTGTGAGTCAGTCAGGATTATTGTTCGACTGGGTATAAGAGTAATCTTCTCGAATGCTTTCGATGATGCGCCCGATGTTACACGTCAGCTCACCCAACGCGCCATCGAGACTCTGGTTGAGATGCCTCTCCGCCCTGATCGCTGTGTCCACCTCCTTGGCGAGCATCCCCACGCCCGGATTCCGCTTCGGATTCATCTTGTAGACACTGGTGAAGAGCCTCTGCACGAACCGCTGTTTTCCGCACTTCCTATTCTCCAGAATCTCTTTTGCGTTCGGTCGAACAAACTCGTCGTATGCCCCGTCTGCATGCAGGAGCAGGAACAGCTCGAAACTCGGATTGGTCACGGCAAGTATGTCGTTGGCGTCGGCGGACTCCTTGACCTTATCGAACTCTGTCGCTTTGCCCTCGCCTCCCCCACGCCCCTCGCCGACCCTACTGTAAACATCAAGGTCGAACACGATTATCATTCGATCGTACCTCGAGTCGAACAGCCATCTATTGCTCTCCTTTTCCCTCTGGGCAAACTTCACCAGAGCTTGTGGATTCGAGAGGCCTTCGTCAGCCTCAGTCTTCTCCCAAAGGCACAAGTCAACCAAGGGGTGAATGCCGAGCTCGTTGCGGCGATCAACCAGCGCCCTGAAGTAGTGGACCTCAGTCTTGCTCCCCTCGCAAATGAAAACGTACTTCCTACGAGGTTCCTCTTGATCCAGCGTGTCCGTCTCGCGCTTGTTCCAACTACCGTACTCGCGTATGGGAGGCATTCCCTACTCCTCTCCGTAGTGGACGAAGGCCGGTACGGCACCGTAGCGCCCCTCGAGGTACGCTTTGGTTATGTCCTTGTCAAAGCGGTCCTTGAAACGGTCAAGCGAGTAGAGCTTGCTATTCCCGTTGGCCCCGCGGTCGACAAACCAGATCTCGTCGCGTCTGAAGAGCTCTTGGTCCATGATTGACGCCTCGTGCGAGCTGAAGATAATCTGACACGACCCCTCGGAATTCGACTCCATGAACAACTCCAAGAAGTGCCTGACCAACATGGGGTGAAGGCTCCTCTCGAGCTCATCCACCACATACACCGTGTCTTCGGCCGCGTCGAGCAGCATGCCCATGAGGTCGAAGAGGCGACGGGTACCATCCGACTCCTCGCGAAAGTCGAAGAGCGACGAAACGCCTCCGTGGCGCAAGCGTAGCACCGACACGTTCGAGATGCCATCCGCGCTAATGTCGAAGAAGAAGAAGCCGTCTCGTGTCTGGAGACACCCACGAATCATGCCCCCTCCCAGACCCCTAAGCTTCGAGTTCGCATCCAAGAGAATCTGCTCCATTGACTGCTCACCCGCAGCGTCAGCCAACGCCTCCGGTGTTATGGCCTCCGGACAGACCCCAGAGACGCCCGTGTCGAAGGAAGCGAGTAGCCTACCGGCACGATCCATTCCCCTCCAGCTCAGGAGGTACTTGGCATCGCGCATCGGCCCCATGGGCGTGATGACAACGATGTTTTCCGTCAGCCACCGATATGCGTCAACGAACACTTGGAACGCAGAATCGCTCGCATAGCGCTTCGAGCGGTTGAGCTCACTAAGGAAAAGGGTGCCAGTCCCAACGTCGAAGTCATCAGCGTACGTCCGGAACCTGCCCTCGTCACGGTCCGAGAACTCCACGTTCGAAGTGATGGGGTCATCCGATAAAGCGTCAACGACGAGCAGGGGCGTGGAGCGATCTCCGTGCAACTCATACAGCCACTCTTCCATTATCTTCATCTCGGAGAGAATGGCAGAGAATCCATATGCGAACACGTGCCCGCCAACCGTGAACTGAAGCTCGAAGACACTCTTGCGCGTCCGGTTTGCGTCGTCGTTTCGGCAGTAGCGGCCGCTAAAAGAAATCTCGAGCCCTTCCCTCAGCACCCGCTGCACGAAAGAGAAGAGGTCGATAAGGTTCGACTTGCCGGCTGCGTTCGCGCCATACACGGCTGCGTACTTGAGCACCTTGGCCCCGTTCAGCCTCCTTACGTGCTCTTCCTTGCGCCTGATCTTCGAAGACGAGATCATCACCAGCTCCGTGGGTTCCTTGAAGGACTTGTAGTTCTCCACCGTAGCACGAATGAGCATTGCGCACCTCCTCAGAAACGATCGCGTGTGTCCTAACTATAGTTATATTTAGTGAAAGTTTCACCAAATCGACTCTCATAGGCCATAAACAGCACGCAGGCGGCAAGGATCGCGTTGCTTGACAAGATTGCGACGCGTCACATGTGTTCGAGCGCAAGCGTTTCGTGTACCACTCGCGCGGCCTGGGCAAGATCGCGCTTACCCACGCGCTGCTCGCACGCATGGCAGGATAATCCACCACGATGGATGCGCGTTTCTGCGGCGCGTCTCTCACAAAGAGATTGGCCTCTTCACGTGGGAGGAGGCAGCATGGCACAGAGGTCCATCTGCCGTCCACCTCGTTCAACACGAAAGCCCAAAATAGTATGCTATGTTTGCATGCGTTCGCTCGAGGCAGGAGTACGGCCATGGCACGCTTTAGGCTCATGAACAAGGACTATCCGGTGCTCGAGTTCGAATACGACCTCGAGTTACACGTCGCCACGCGCATCGTAGAGGTGCTGGACGCCTCCCACGCCCCGCTGGGTCTGTTCGACGAGCACGGAAACGTAAGCAAGCGAGACCTCAACTACTGGTGGCGCCATCGCGCCATTCCCGCCTCTCGCGAGCAGGTGGAGCGCCTCCTGGAAAACCTCCGCTTGGACTCGACGCTGGAGCTTGCCGAGCGGAACTTTGGGCTCTCGCTCTCCGATTGCTACTGGATTGACGACGTTGACGCGCCCCAACGCTGGGAGGACATCAACTTTTTTGACAATGACTTCTCGGATGACCTCGGCATCCTCACGCTCGGTCAGGACTCCAGCGCGTCGATGGAGACGCCCGACTACGCACGCGTGAACCTCACCTCGCCAAACTCCACCGTCGGCGGAGACCTGCGCAAGAAGTGGAAGATCATCGACGGGAAGCGCGTGCTCGTGAAGTCGGGCGTCCCGCAGCTGGAGCTGCCCATAGACTTCAAGTACACAGCGAAGCCCTTCAAGTACGACGGCATGCGCCCCTACGACCAGCTTCGCCTCTTAGAGGGACACCTCGGCTGGGTAAGCGAGAAGGCGCTAGCGGACTTCTGCGACTGCGTGGGCGACGTACTTGGCGCAAACCCGAACATCGCACCCGCCCGCATGGACGTCATCGTGCGGAAGGTCCGGGACTTGGCAAGCGACGTGGTGTTCGTGTCGCACCGCTAAGGTGACAAAACATCACACCTTTAGATGCGATTGATATCTGCTGAAGCCATGCTGCACGGCGTGCGTTCGCGAGGTTTTGTTAGCTCCTTTAACAAGGCGCCACGGGTGCGTCCTGCCCACCAGACATGCCTGCGCAGCAGCAGCCATTCAAGCTTCGCGCTTGTCTAAAGACCTTCGGAACGTCGGCCATAAAAGTAATCTAATAGGTATAAGATACAGAGCATCCAAGGATTCTCCGAAGTCGAAGGGAAGAAATGGGAACAAAACAAAAGTTCCTCAGGGCTACCGTGTTTTGCGCTGCGTGCATCGTACTTAATTGCGCGAGCTCATTCTTTGCCTCGGCCCTGAGCCTACCCGTCTACCTCGATAGCTTGGGAACGGTCTTCGCATCCATGATGGGAGGATACATCCCCGGCATTGTCGTGGGCTACGCTACCAACATGCTCAACTCCGTCATGGAGAGCGCGTCAATCTATTACGGTATTGTCAACGTACTTATCGCTGTAATCACCGCTTACCTAGCACAACGCGGCTGGTTTAAAAAGTTGGGATCGACCCTGCTTGCGATTCTCGTCCTCTCGCTCATGAGCGGCCTCGTGGGAACGGTGCTTTCCTACTTCCTCAACGGGGGAAGTTTGGGCAACGAAATATCGGCATCGTTTGGGGACCAGCTCTTCGCCGCAGGCATATTCGACCTCATAACCTCGCAAGTGGTGGCAAGTCTGTTCGTAAGCTTCATTGATAAAACCCTCGTCGTTCTTTCTGCCACGCTCGCCTACCACATGACGAGCGAGTCCTTTATTGCGTCGCTCGACTTTGTTCCATGGCAGCAGGCCCCTCTCTCCAAGAGCGAGCTCGACGACGCCATGAGCGAGAAGCCCCGTCGCATATCCCTCGGCGCCAAGGTCGTCATACTCGTCGCAAGCATCGTGACGTTTGTCGCGGTTGCCACGACAGCGTTTAGTTACATAACGTATCATCGCTCGATGGTTGAGTCGGAAAGCCTCAAGGCCAAGGACATCGCGGCCCTCATGGAATCGGTGGTCGACCCCGAAAAGGTCCCCTCCTACCTCAAGGATGGCGAGGACGCGCCGGACTACCTGGAAACCGAGGCAAAGCTCGCAGCCATACGCGACTCGTTCGACAACGTCCAGTATGTGTACGTGTATCAAATCCTTCCGGACGGATGCCATGTTGTACTCGACCCCGATACCGCCGACGAGCCAGGGTCCGACCCAGGATCGGTCGTCGAATTCGACGCGTCCTTCCAGAAGTACCTGCCCGCGCTCTTGGCCGGCAAGGAAATCGAGCCGGTTATTTCCAACGAAACGTACGGTTGGCTGCTCACGGTATACCGGCCGCTCAAAAACCGCGTGGGCGAAACCGTTTGCTACCTCGCCGTGGACCTTTCGATGGAGCGTCTCATTGCAGACGAGTCCTCGTTCTTGATGGGCATCATCACGCTCTTCGCGGCGTTCTTCATTCTCGTGTGCGCTGTCGTGCTCTGGCTTTCGAGGTACAGCATAATCGTCCCCGTCAACTCCATGTCGCGCGCGTCAAACAGCTTCATGCTGAGCAGCGAGGGCATTCGTCCCGAGAGCCTTGAGCCCATCGAGTCGCTCAACATCCGCACGGGCGACGAAATCGAGAACCTCTACATTGCCATTCAGGAAATGGCGCAACAGGCCGTGCGTTCCATTAACGAGGCCCAAGAGCAAAACGAAACCATCAACCGCATGCAAAGCAACCTCATTATGGTTATGGCGGACCTCGTCGAAAGCCGCGACAAATTCACTGGGCATCACGTGCGCAACACGGCCGCCTACGCGAGGATCATCATGAACCAAATGAGGCGCGAGGGCATTTGCTCCGACGTGCTCACGAACGAGTTTATCTCCAATGTGTACCAGTCGGCGCCCCTGCACGACATCGGCAAAATCGCCGTTTCCGATACGATCCTCAACAAGCCGGGCCGCCTCACCCAAGAGGAATTCGAAATCATGAAGAGCCACACCATAGCCGGGCAACAAATCCTGGAAGGGGCGAAGAGCGCCGTTTCGGAGTCGTCGTATTTGGACGAGGCGCAGCGGCTGGCGGCGTATCACCACGAGAAGTGGGATGGCTCGGGATATCCGTACGGACTGAAGGGCGAGGAGATTCCGCTTTCGGCGCGCATCATGGCCGTTGCGGACGTCTTCGACGCGCTTGTATCCAAGCGTAGCTACAAGGCGGGATTCCCCGTCGAAAAGGCGTTCGCGATTATTGAGGAGGGAATCGGCACCCACTTCGACCCGCAGGTGGCGCGCGCGTTCCTGCACGCACGCGACAAGGCATGCGTAATTGTTGAGAAAACCAGTAAGCAAATCGAGGAAGAGGAAGCCCGACGCAACGAGAGCGGCGAGGCGCCCAGCGCGCCCTCCGCGAACGCGTCCTAGCGAAGGCGGTAACATTCATGAAAGAGAACGACGCAAACAAGAGCTCCGGCCGCGGAATCAGCATTCGAATTATTGGCAGCATCGCCACGCTCGTCGCCATACTGCTTGCGTTTTACGCATTTGTGCTGGCCAGTCGTGTTGGACAGGCGCAGGATGCCGCCATGGCAAACGAACGACGGTATCTTGAGTGCAGCGAGGCGATAAAAGACTTGCAGATGGCGTCGGACTACCTTACCTCGCAGGCGCGGTCGTTTGTTATTACGGGCAACAGGAATTATCTAGATAATTACGTTAACGAGTTGAACGTCGCGAACCATCGTGGTAAGGCCGTCGAAACGCTCAAGGCGAGCTTCTCGTCCGACGGCGAGGCGGCGCAGGAGCTGCGAGAGGCGCTCTCGGCCTCCGACGCGCTCGCGCAAACCGAGTTGGTAGCCATGAAGCTCGCGGCGTGGCATTACAGCGTTAAAGACTTGCCCGACGAGGTGGCGGCCGCAAGCGTGGAGTCGTATTTGCGGGAGGGCGCCCAAAAAACCGACATTGCCGTTGCGACCGACCTCGTGTTGGACGACAACTACAACAACGCGAAGGAAAACATCCGCGCAAAGGTTAAAGCGAGCTCGGACGCGTTGCTCGCCGACCTCGACCAAGGCGTGGCAGAGCACGAATCGCTGGTGCAAAACCTTTTGTTCCAGCTGCGAATCGCGGTCGCGCTGTTGCTGTGCGTCATTATGGTACTGGTGCTTGCGGTGTTTATGTACGTGCTCAAGCCTCTCAGCAACTACGTGAATCGCATCGGGAAGAGCGAGCCGCTGGTTGCCGACGGGGCCTACGAGCTACACTACCTGGCTACCGCCTACAACGCCATGTACGAAGACAACGCCAAGCGCATCGAGCAGCTGCGCGCCTTCGCCGAACGCGACCCGCTCACGGGCATTAGCAACCGCAGCGGTTACGACAGCTTCCTGGCAACGCACACCCGCGACATCGTGCTGCTTCTCATTGAAATAGATAATTTCTCCGACTTCAACGCCGTGTACGGGCGCGATACCGGCGATGCCGTACTCGTGGAGCTTTCGCATGCGCTCAACGACGTGTTCCGTCTAACCGACTTCCCATGCCGCATCGAGAATGACATGTTTGCCGTTATCATGACCAACATGAACACCGACCTGCGCGAGGTAATCGTGCGCAAGATTGAAAACGTGCAGGCCCGGCTCGCGGACGATACGGACGAGTTGCCGCTCGTAACGCTTTCGGTTGGTGCCGCCTTCAGCACGGAGGGCATGAGCGACAAGGACATTTTCCACGCCGCCGACGTTGCCCTCAGCGACGCGAAGAAGTCGGAGTCGAACAGCATCGTATTTTACGGCGAGAGCGGCGCGGCACTGTAGCCGGCGCAGCGCCCGCGGGCGTGCGGCGGGGGTGAATCGCGCGGGCGGCGGATTGCTGCGCCCGCGCTGGCCGTTTGGGCCGCACCTCCCAGCAACGAGACGTGCGGCCCAAAAACGAGCGACATGCTTTAACATCGTATTGCCAAGACTGTTTGAGTCCTTCTCTGGTCCCGGACTATAGAGGCGCCACGAACAGGTCGTCGAGGTCGACCACGCTCGCCACGCTTTGTGAGTGCTTGTTGCGTCTCAGGCCGTTAACGGTCACGACCGTCTCAAGCAGCGCATGAGGTGTGCGGCTCTCTTCCCGAAACACCTCGACCTTCCTACGCAGTTCACGTTCGTCCGCCTCCCTCATAGCGTATACATCATCCGTGAACTTCATCTCACATATGTTGGTGACGTTGTCGGCACGCTCTATGACCATGCCTATCTGGACGCCGGGCGACGTGCTCCAGCTCGTCCAAGGGAAGCTAATCGCCTCGACCCCAAGCACGCCAAGCGCATGCCGAATCTGCGCCGTATGCAGCGTGCACGCCAACTCGAAGGCGTTGCCTCTCCAAGCATAGTATGCCTGGGTTCCGCTATAGCTTGTCCAATTGGCAACGGCTTGCGGCCCATCCATGAACCTGAACGCGAAGAGCAGGAATGGGTCAACCAGTTGGTACATTTTCGGCTTGTAGGCAGCATACTTGTTGACATACGAGCGAACGTACCCGCACTGCTCCAGGTCGTCCATAACCCGCTTGAATCCGCCACCATCGGCAGCCCCGACCGCTTATATGCATATGAGCTCGGCCTTGCTCGACCTGCAGTACTCCTCCAAGTCTTCTTGGTCGCGCTTTCTTCCAATGAGGATACCCATGCCGAATCCTTACGTGAGGAAATGATTTCCGCCAGTATAAAGTTATGACATACACAACGCGGCGGTGCCACAATAACCTTGCAACCGTCACGCAACGGAAATCGTGTCTCGCCCGAACGCAGGGTTGCCGCGTTAGCAGCTTGCGCCTATCGCGCGACGGGAGGCGCGTCCCGCGCGACGCACAGCCACCCCAATCGATAACATGATAATGGAGAACTAGGAATGCGCTGTGAGAAACCCCTTGGGCGCGCTGCTTCAAGGATCGCGCCATGCGAGCCATGTTTGACATCCCCACCGACTGGACGGCGTTCATCGCGACGAAGGTTGTCGCCATGACGCCCATGGATCATTCGACCGGAAATACCCGGCCGTCGAATCGGCACTCCAAACGCAAGAACATCGAGAACCCTACTGTTTCGTTTAGCTCCCTATGATTCTCAAGATACTTCGTGGTAACCGAGGCAGTTTGTTAAGTTACATTTAGTGCGAAAATTTCTAATTTGAATACTATTCTAGCAGACAAAATCGCAATACAATTTTTATAGTCGCGACAAGAAGGAGCCGCGGCCGCAACGCACCGCAACCGTCCCACCGCTACGGAAGGAAGCACGCATGAAACGCGCCATGCAAATCCTATGCCTTACATGCCTTTGTCTTGTTGTGGGCGTACTCGCCTCATGTGCCTCGCGCGCCACCGAACGCGACGAGCCGCCCATCTTCGAACGGGGAACCTGGGCGCTTTCCTCGTTCAAGGGCAAACAAGCACCGTACCACTACGCCATATCAAACTACAAATTCGACTACAACGAGCAAGGTCAAATCGTGCAGTCGCGCAAGAGCATCAATGCGGCGAACATCGTTAGCGGAGAAAACCTTACCTGCACATGGGCCGACGATGGTTTTTCGTACGATTGCTCCTATACACTTACTGGAGGAAACTTCGGCGAACTCGGTAGCTCCGGAACGGCTAAGGCCAGCTTCCAGGTGGAGTACAATGAGCTTTCGGCTACCTACACCGCACATGGAGAGAGCATCCCCCCTGCTTGGAAACAAGACGTCAGCACAGTCCACTATACACTGGAGTACCGAACTGACGGCACACTCAAGCACAAAGAAGTCGTAGGCAATGATTTCGCAGACGCGTTGGAGGTCTACGACTATGACGAATATGGCAACTTGGTGCACTACGAGCGTACCGCAAGCGGAGAGGATACGCCCAGCGAGATTCGAACGTACGATATTGTCTACGAGGATGGCGTACCCAAAAGCGTCTCGGTAACAAAGACCTTCCCGCCCGACAGCAGCGAGGCGTCGTCTGACGCCGAAGGGAGCCAGGCAGAACGCTCCCACACGTACGAACTCGTGCTACATACCGACGAAGGGGGTAACGTCGTGTCGGCCGATTGCGACGGAAGGAAGATGGCCACCATGTCGTGGACCTACATCGAGAGGCCCGATTCCTTGTCGCGCCTGCGCATTCAGTCCGAGGCGGCGAGCGCGTTCGAGCTGCTGTAGGCGCGCATCCGGCTGAGGGACACAACTCGTAGGTACGCACGTGACGCCCCCACCCGGGCTTGAGCGCCAAAAGGTAATAGTCATCGTACTAGCGCACTAAATCGAGGGGCTTTCTGCTCAGCGCATGCTCTCAGGACAGCCTCCGTGTTTGCTATTATTTCCTTTGAGCTGTAATCCAACTGTTCTGGCTTGGAAGGCGGGCGCATGGAGGCATTCGGAACGTTCTACCTCGACAAAGAGAAGGACCTCGTCGTCGACCTCTTCCGCAAGGGGGACGAGCTGCGCTATGTGCTCAGGACGCCGAACCACGGGACGGGCAACCTCATCGCCAACCTCGCCTCTCTGTGCGACCTCGAGCTCCAAACCGACGAAGACGGTCTCAGGGTGATTCGGGGCACGCTGCCCTGCTACATCGACGGAGATAACCGCATGCTCTACGTCCTCCGTCTGCTCGACACAAAGGTCGCCAACATCTACCCGGACGGGCGCATCGAGCGCAAGGCGTCCATACCCGCTATCGCCAAAACTCTGATGAGCCAAACCAAGGACTATCGTCAGGACTTTCGCAAAACCGTCGTGAAGACCTACATCCTGCGCGAGTGCAAATTCCGGACGGACCTGCACACCCACATGAACGCCAACCTCGACCCCGACGTCCTCATCGCCCTCGGCATCCACCACCAAATCCGCTATCCGCTTTACTACATCAGGAAGCTGGGGCTTAGGGTGTCGCCCGAGCAGGAGCGACTCCTCGCCGAGCGGCGGGCCCAAGAGGTACTGCGGCTTCGCAACTCCCCGCTCAAAGGCAAGTTCCTCGACCGCAGGATCGACGACGGGACGTTTTTGAACTTCGCTTCTCTTATACTCGAGAACCTCGACAACGCCGCATGGAACATCCCCAAGATACGGGCGTCGCTGGCGATAATGAAGGACGGACAGGCTGTTTTTACAAACCTGGAGAAGGTCTACCTGTACCGCTACGTCTTTTGCAAAGGCGTCCCCGCCGACGATCCGATTCGGCTCCACAACACGGGTTTTATCCCCGACCGCGAGATTGTGCGAGCCCTCGTCGCGATGGAGCGCGACCGCAGCAACCCGGCATTCCGCACGAACACTCTCTTCCAAAACAAGCTGCTGTGGATTGCGCGGAGCTACGCTAGATGCGGCGTCGACTACGCCGAGATATCCGATACGACCCTGGCGAAGCCCGAGGACGCGCCGCGCATGCTGGCTGAGGTCCATACCGTGATGCCGGCAATCACACGGGAAACCGGGGTCACGCTGCGCTTTTTGGCCGCAGTCCGGCGGACGCCACTCACGATTGTTAAAGACAAAATCGCCTCGGACGACTATCTGCGCAAGAACCTGCAGGCCATACGGGCGGTAGCGGGCGACCCATACGTGGCGGGCAGCGACATCGTCGGCGAGGAGATAAACGACATACGGGACCTTGCGCCACTGCTGGCGGCGCTCGACCGAATCGCGGCGGACCATCCCACCTTCACGATTCGTATCCATGCCGGAGAGAACGACGGCCTGCGGGACAACGTGGCCAACGCGATCAGGTGCGTCCGAGAGGGACTCGCCCCCGGTCAGCCCATGCCTCGCATCCGGATCGGCCATGGGCTCTACACCCGAAACCTCGCCTCGGCCAAGGGACGACAGCTGCTGGAGGATCTGAGGAACAGCGGCGCCGTGCTGGAGTTCCAAATCACCTCGAACGTCCGGCTAAACAACCTGAGTCAGCTGGAACGCCATCCTTTACGACAATACCTTGCGGCAGGCGTGCCCTGCGTGCAGGGGACGGACGGCGGGGCCGTGTACGGGACGGACTCGATTGACGAGCAGCTCGCGCTCGAAAAGACGCTCAACCTCTCGCACGCCGAGCTCGTCGCCATGCATCGCGCGGAGGACGCGGTACGGCGATGCGGCCTCGCCGCCCTCACGGAGAAGATGCGTGCCTTCGCCACGGAGTCGGGCACGGCGGGCGCCACGGCGGGCGTCTCCGCCGCGGAGTCGGGCACCGAACCGGCGGTCACGATGGGTGCGCCCGACACGGATGGCGCGACTACTGCCGCGGCCGACGTCGCCAAGCACGTCGAGGCCTTCTACGCCGCAAAAATGCGAGCGCAGCAGCCGCCCGAGGAAACCCTGATGGACCTCCCGAACACCGAGGCCAGCGCCACGATATTATCTGATAAAATCGAGGAACTGCCGTACGACCGGGTGCCGGTAATCCTCGTGGGTGGGTCCTTCAACAACGACCGCCACATGACCAGACGCAACCGTGACGTATGCGCCCTGCTCGACGATGTACTCGCCAAAGGGGACCCCAGCAAGATGTTCCTCGTCATCGGCCACAGCCTCTCGGGCTACGAGCGCTATGTGGCCACGCAGAATCGGGGAAAGTTCGACCTCTTTGCCTTCGTGCCTGCCCGAATCGCGCCGGAAGAGGCGGAGACCCTTACGCGAGCCGGGGTCCGCATACGGCCCTCCATCGAACCCAGCCCCATGGGCATTTACAAGAGCGTTGCCTTCGAGGTGTTCAAACGCAGGCCGTCGGTTCTCATCGCGCTCGACGGCAACTCCTCCGGCGCGAACATGATTCAGGATGCCAAGAACGGCAAACGAAAGTGTCACATATTCGTCCTCAACAAGAGGGGCATGCTGCGAGAGAAGGCCAAGAGCCTCGAGGGGTACGCGACCCTTTTCGGAGTCGGCGACGACCTGGCAGCTTTTGTCTGCGATGCAGTAGAAACGTGCTACCCGGAGCACTGGCTGCGAAAAGAGTGAGGGCCATAGCGCTACGTCGTCCGCTCGCTTTCCAGCTGTAGCGAAGAGTGTTCGAGCACCTTGCAGACTGTGCTCAGCGCCTCGAAGACGGCTTTTGCTAGCCTCGCCACGCACCCGCCCTTAAACTGCGCCTGCCCAGCGCCTCGAAGACGGCTTTTGCTAGCCTCGCCACGCACCCGCCCCTTAAAGAAGCGTCAAATCGAAAAGTGACCCGAAGGAGCAGCCAGCGCAGTTCCGCATGCCCGATAGCTGTTTGGGCTTTGCCTTCCGGCCACTGACGGAACATTTGACAATCTTTGGGAGCAAGGTCACATGCATGTTGCTTAAAAGAGCCGCGACTGCAACTCCGGAAACGCAGCCGTGTACGCAAAGCACTCGTCGGGAGTGCGCAAAATGCCATGCTGCTCGCATGTTTTTTCGAATCGGGCCATCAAGCGATCATTGTTTTCGCTCACCACGTTGTAGGCGTTCCCGTACGTAGAGCGATATCGACTCGAAAGTCCCGGAAATCGCCGGTCGAGAAACGCGTAATAGTGCTCTCGGCTACCCTCGCGCAAGGTCATCCCCACACCAAAGCACACGATTCCCCTGACCTGAGCCTCCACGCACCAATCGAGCAGCTTGAGGAAATTCTCGTCCGTGTCGGTAAGCCACGGAAGGAAGGGACACAACCACACGACCGTAGGAATATGTCGGTCGCGCAGCTCGCAGAGTACCTCAAAGCGCCGGCTCGACGGACACACGCCCGGCTCCACCACGCGCGACAGCTCGTCGTCGACGATGGTAAGCGTAACTTGCACGACCGCCTTCGTTCGGCGATTGATCTTTGCCAACAGGTCGATGTCGCGCAGAACAAGGTCCGACTTGGTGATGACCGACGCGCCAAACCCATAGTCGCAGATAAGTTCAAAACAACGGCGCGTGAGACGAAGGTCGCGTTCGATGGGTTGATAGGGGTCGCTCATCGAACCCGTGCCGATCATGCAGGGCTTGCGACGGCGACGCAACACGTCCTCGAACAGCTCGGGCGCGTTGGCCTTTACCGCCACATCCTCGAACGCGTGGTCCATGCGATAGCACTCGCTGCGACTGTCACAGTACGCGCAGCCATGCGTGCACCCGCGGTACAGGTTCATGCCATTCCACCGAGTGAGCAGCGATTTTGCCTGAATGAAGTGCATCGGAAACCCTTCGCTCGACAACGTCTACAGCCACAGCGCCCGCGATTGCAGCGCCTCCGGTAAGGCGCCTGCGGCTGCTGCGCCTACGGCTGCAGCCACTGAGATTAGTTTACCTCAGGGGTTGACGACCTTACGATGCAGGATGGGCGTCATAGGCACCCCGATTTACGGGAGTATATCTCAGAGTTGACAACGCTGCTCCGCAGACAGTGTCCGCCGCACTTAGCGAGGATAGGCGGCACTGCGACGAGGCAACGCGTGAGTCGTTTCGCGTCGAATCAGGCTTTATGCTTCCCAAGGCGCCGCATAGTCGATGGACAATGTCCACTTATGGCCAATGTCGGCTTCGGTTGCTCCCGCAGCGACGGCAGGTGGGATCGCGACCTGTGCGGTGGCCGAGCCGTCGCGAAAGCCGGGAGAGAAAATCCTGTCGGAAACGCGACCTGTGCAACTGAAAGGTTTGCACAGGTCGATATTCCGACAGATTCCGCCCCCGCGACTTGCACAGGTCGACATTCCGACAGACAGGCTCCCCATCCTGTCGCTCTCCGGCCTGGCCCGTTTGCGCCTCATGCACCCCATCGCGGCCCCCGTCCTCGTCCCTTCTCGATGCCATCGTTTTCCGGGGCGCGACACCAATCGAGCTGCGACTATGAGGCATCGTGGGGAGCATATTATGCTTTTTATGCTATTATCTAGAACCATCGATGATTGTTTCCATTGTATTAACTACCCATTGGTTGATTGTTTAGAGAATTGCATTTGCAAATGCGCAGGTAGATGGCTCATGCTTTTGAGCATGCATCGTCTACAAACAAGCAATGTGTCGTTTACATGCTGGACACATACCTTAAAACCTTGTTTTATCAGACAAAACCACGCGCTAGGCGTCACGCGCCACGCCCCACGCGCCGGGCGCCATATGCTAGCCGTCACGCGCCACGCCCCACGCGCCGGGCCCCACGCGCTAGGCGCCACGTGCTACGCTTCAGAGAAAAGCGCCAGGATTGTCTCCTGCCCAACGTTTGAGCGCGCCATTGCGGCATCGATGTGCGCAAACGAAGGGCGTTTTCACGAAGGACGCTTTTCCGAAAGGACAAGGACCTGTGTAAGGTCAAGCTTCCTTCTCCGGCCCCAATCGGCTCTGAATGCCACCCTCCGCCGTAGCAGCAAAGAATTCCGCCAGCGCATCCAAACCCGCCGCGAGACGCTGCTCGACGTTCTCGAAGTGACTCCCCGGAACTACCGCGTAGCGCATCGAGCACCCAAGCTGTTCCAGAACTCTCACGCATTCCTCCGTGTTTTTTTGCACGCCTTTAAGAATGGACCGCGCGGCTCGCTTTTCCTTTGCCCCCACGCTCAGGTATGCAAACGCGCCGCTCAAGTCGGCGCTCGCCTTGTGCATATAGTCCACCCAGCCCTCGTACCACAACGAGCCCGACAAGCAAGCGCAGGCATCGAACGACCCGCCCACGAACGCATACAAAGAGAAGAGCCCGCCCAACGAGTATCCGCATACGGCGCGCCGCTGCGGAATGAGTCCCCACTTTTCCTCGGCCGCCGGCACGGATGCGTCCACAAGCTCGGCAAGCGTCGCTGCGGCCTCACCGCCAAAGTCCGGCTCGCCGCGGTAGATACCAGCAGCCGGCCAAGGAGTAAGCGCGTCGTTCCAGTCGCGAACGGGCACGCGAACGATCGCCATGTTGTGCATCGCATCGACCGCATGAATCGGCAAGGGGTGTTCAACCGAATCCACGAGGTAGACAACGGGGCAACGCGGGTCCTCTGGCGCGGCGACCAACTCCATTTGCCCAATGAATACGTGGCCCATCGTTCTCCTCCACGTCCGATTCCACACAGCAAGCAAGGTACTATGCATCGTTTGCTATTCTGCAGCCCTTGCGTCTCCCACCTTACCACACGCGCGCGGGTCTCGATCGCAGAGCACTGGGTTACGGAGCGCAGGGCCACGGGGCGCGGCGCACGGAGCGACACCCGACCCGCACGCCCAGCCGCACGTACCACGCGCCGCATGCTACTATACTATACAGCCCGCAAGCCCGACGAGGGAGCGCCCCATGCTCGAAGTCTCACATTACACAAAGAGATACGGCAAAACCGTTGCCTGCAACGACCTCTCGTTCTCCCTCTCCGACGGGAGTGTCACCGTGCTCCTGGGGCCAAACGGCGCCGAGAAAAGCGTCGCGCGCCTGTTCCTACCGGCAGACGTAAACCTCCTGTTCGCGAGCCCGCTCTCCGCTCAAGGCGTCCTCGCGTTTCGCATCGCCGACACATTGGCACCGACGGCAATCCTCGCGATTCCTGGCATCGTCGCAGCGCCCACTTTGGCTGCGCGCCTTGGCGTTTCTGTGCCGGGCGCGCTTTCGCTCCCCCTCGCGTGGTGTTTCACGCTCCTGTTTTCCGCGCTGCTCAAGATGCTCGTGTTTGAGCTTGGCAGCCGACATCCGTGGATTCGGCATAACCTGCGATGGGTGCTTTATGGCTTTTTGGGAGCGGCGGGTTTTGTCTTCTACATGGTCTATCGCGCGCAAGACGATCAAAGTTTGATTCTTGCCGCCCAACGCGTGTTCAACGCGCCGTGGACGCGGTGGGTTCCCGTGTGGGGCTGGACTAAAGGCATGGTACGCTACGCGATGGAAAACAATTTCGCGATGACGCTCTGCCTTCTTTCGTTGTGCGTGGTCCTGTGCATCACACTTGCGGTCGCAGCGCTTCGGATGCGCGTCGAGTACTACGAAGACGTCTTGAGCACCACCGAACTCATCGCGCGCTTCGCAGAGAAGGTCACCGGAGAGAACCCCCTCGTGCTAGCCATGTCGACCGTGCGGGGCGCCTCAACAGCGCGGGGCTCCACGAGCGTGACGCGCGAGGGATTCGGTTACGGACGCGGGTCGAGCGCGACACGCGAGGGATTCCGCTACGGACGCGGGTCGAGCGTGTACTTCTTCAAGGCGTTGCATCAGCGCGCACGCTTCGCGCGCTATGGGATAATTACAACGACAATGCTAACCTATTTGTTCGCTGCGGTTGCGGCGGGCTTGGCCGTGCACCTCTTTATGGACGAACCGGCTCCCTACACCCCCGCCCTCGTGCTCGCGGCGATGGTGTTCTTCCGCACAGTTATATCTCCCGCAATTGAAGACGTGCGGAAGGATCTTTTTTTGCTGCAGCCTGGCTCCATTTGGGCGAAGCTCTTCTTCTCTTTGCTGGGCGGAAGCGCGTGCTGTGCGCTGGACGTTGCCGTGCCACTTATGGCGGGAAGCATGGCAGCGGGCTTCTCTTTGCTGGACGGCCTTGTTTACCTGCCGTTTCTTGCGACAGCCGACTTCTTCGCCTCAGCCGTCGGGGCGTTCGCCGATGTTTCCATACCATCCTCCATCGGCGTCGCCCTCAAGCAGATAGCGCAGATTCTCGTCATTTATTTGGCGCTCATACTCGATGGGTCGGTGCTGGCCATGAGCATCGGAGCCAGCGCGAGCATCGTTGGCTTTGCGGTGGTTTGTTTGCTGAATGCGCTCTTTGGGGGTA
This sequence comes from Atopobiaceae bacterium, assembly GCA_017510785.1. Taxonomy (GTDB): domain Bacteria; phylum Actinomycetota; class Coriobacteriia; order Coriobacteriales; family Atopobiaceae; genus RUG440. Next base: position 35,760 of record JAFWMH010000001.1, read on the forward strand.
CGTTGCTTGGCCTTGTTGGAGTGTGGTTGTATCCCAACCACGGGTTGCAACCGCGGACGACGGGTTGCGATCCCTCGCTCAGCACAGACGGCCGGGGCGTTTCGCATAAACGGCGTCCGGACTCGTCGGACCGCGCTTCCGACGTCGTCGACGCTCGGCGCGAGTATACGCGCGTCGGTTTGGCTCTTGCGGCGATGTTTGTTTCCATTCATGCGATGCAATACGCACTCACACGGGTGGCAGGTCCGTTGGTGGGCACGTATTTCCCCATCTACGGCGTGGGGCTCCCGATGTTCCTATTGGTTTTGGGCAGGAAGAGACCGAGAGGAGCTGCGTTCGCGCCACTCGCTAAGAAGGACACGCCAAGGGCATCCCGTTTCTGGCGGTCCTGGCCTCGTGGGCTCGCGCCGCTCGCTAAGAAGGACACGCCAAAAGAACCCACCTGTCACAAGCTGGGCATTCGCGAAATGCTTTTACTCTATCCAGCGTGCGTTTTTGTCATGTATACCGGAAGCGTCGCGGGCAACCTCCTGCAGGCGGGCCTGCATGCCGTCATTCCGTTTTCGCTCCTGCCGCCGCTCGAGACCACCTCGGAGCACATGCCGCTACAAATTGCGCTGGCCACGCTCGCATCCCCTCTTATGGAGGAGTTTGTCTTCCGCCGCTGCGTCATCGACCGGCTCCGTCCATACGGCGATAAAACCGCCCTCCTAACATCTGCCATTGCGTTCGGTCTGTTTCATGGCTCTGTGAGCCAGCTGTGTTACGGCGCGTTGCTGGGACTGGTGTTTGGATACGTGTACCTGCGGACCAATCGGTTGCGTTATTCCATAGGTTTGCACGTGGCCATCAACGCGATTACAACAATTGTACTGCCTTTGCTCCTGACGCTAGCATATGGCGCTGGTGGAACCGATCCCGGAAACGTGGCGCTCCGTGATGTACTACTGGAGCCGGGCGTGCTCGCGCTTTTGGTGTTTCTTACGCTCGCCTTTGTGCTCTATCTTTTTGGTGCCGTGGCTTTTGCGTTCGGCGTGCACGAACGAGAGCTTTCTCCCGACGGCGTGAGCATGCGTGCGGCGTTCTCGTCTTGGGGGATGCTGGTTTTCGTGGGGCTTACGCTCATTGCGCTCGCGTGATCGCACTTGTCTCGCGTGCGACCGCTCGCCTGTGGCTACCTCTTCGCACGACCTTCCGATGCCGACTGGGCGCGAGAGCAAAAAACGAAGGGGAAACCATCGCCGCGGGATGCCCAACGCGCCGGCCCAGGCGGAATTGCGACCCATGTTGCGCACGGGTTGTCGCCGAGCCGGCTAAGAGAAAAACCTGTCGGAATCGCGACTTGTGCAACTGAAAGCGTTGCACAGGTCGATATTCCAACAGATTCCGTCCCGGGATTGTTGCACAGGTCGATTTTCCAACAGATTCCGTCCCGGGATTGTTGCACAGGTCGATTTTCCAACAGATTCGGCGCCGGCGATTTGCACAGGTCGATTTTTCGGCAGATTTCGTCCTGCTTCGCATGGTGCCGGGCAATCCCGTGGCAACCCTTTTGGGCGAGCATGCCGACAACGAGACGGTGGAGCGTATCTCATCCTCGCTCGGATTAAATAAACCCCTGCACGTGCAGTTCGCCGACTATCTGTTGGGCGCGCTGCGCGGCGACTTTGGCGAGAGCTATACGCTTGGCAAGCCCGTCTCCGAGCTCATCGGCCCAGCGTTTGTCAACACGCTCTGGCTCGCGCTCGCCGCAGCCCTTGTCGCGTGGGTCGTGGGCATCGCGTGCGGGCTCGTCGCCGCAGTACACAAGAGCAGCATCATCGACCGCCTCTTTATGGGCTTTTCTCTGCTAGGTGTGTCGCTTCCCGTGTTCATGGTCGCCATGATGCTTCAGTACGTCTTCGCGCGATACCTGCACTGGCTTCCCGTCGCCGGGGTATCCGACTGGACCGGATACATCCTTCCGGCAATCGCCCTGGGATGGGGCTCGGCCGGCAGCATCGCGCGGCTCGTGCGCTCCTCGGTTATTGAGGTGCTGCAGCAGGACTACATCGACACGGCGCGCGCCAAGGGACGCACGAACGCGCAGGTCCTCGTGTTCCATGCGCTCAGAAACGCCATGCTGCCCGTTATAACGCTCATGGCCATGCAGTTCTCGGGCCTGCTTTCGGGTGCCGTCATTACGGAAACGGTGTTTTCCATTAACGGCATCGGCAGACTCTCCGTGCAGGCAATCGCGGGTCGCGACATCCCGCTGCTACAGGGAACGACGCTGCTGTGTACCTTCGTAATCGTTATGGGCAACCTCGCGGCCGACCTCCTGTATAGCGTTTGCGACCCACGCGTGCGAAAGGGGGCGTAACGGCAGTGGACCCCTCCGCAAATAGTAACGCGGCATCCAAGGCAAAGGGCGAGCTGAATCTCCCCCTCGCCCACCACCTTTGAGGAACCCCCGAGCGTGCTGCGCCGTCTCGCAGCCGACCACAAAACATCCATCGTATCGGCGGCAATCATCGTTCTCTTTGTGCTGGGCGCCATTTTGGCCCCGGTGCTCACGCCATACGAATACGACTCCATCAACCTTGCCGAGCGACTGGCGGCGCCCTCGGCGGAGCATCTTTTTGGTACGGACGAGGCTGGTCGCGACGTGCTCACGCGCATGCTCTTTGGCTCGCGCGTGTCGCTCGTCATCGGCATAGTGCCCTCGCTGCTCTCGGTTGTGGTGGGCACGTTCGTCGGCATGGTCGCCGGCTTCCACGGCGGCAAGGTCGACACCGTAATCATGCGCGTGGCCGATGTCGTCATGTCGTTTCCCACCATGCTCCTCGCTATGGTCGTAATGTACACGCTCGGCGGCGGCACTGAGGACGTGTTCCTTACCCTGGTGCTCGTCGGCTGGGCCGCCGTCGCACGCGTCGTACGGGCCGAAACGCTCAAGCTCAAGGAAAGCGAGTACGTGGAGGCGGCACGCATCATAGGCGTACGGCGGGCACGCATCATCTTGCGACACATTCTCCCCAACTGTTTGCCCACGATCATCGTGCTCTTCACGCTCGAAATTCCCTCGTCCATGCTTACGGAGAGCAGCCTGAGTTTTTTGGGCATGGGAATCCAGCCGCCCAACGCCTCATGGGGGCTCATGGTAAGCGCGGGGAGGGCGTTTCTTTACCACGCTCCGTGGCTGTGCTTCGCGCCGTGCTTGGCCATCATGGCCATCGTGCTCGCTTTCAACTATTTGGGCGACGGGCTGCGCGACGTTTTGGACCCGCACCTGCAAAGCCAATAAGGAGGCGCCATGGCGCAACGCACACTTGAGGTGTCGCACCTCCACACGAGCTTCTTTACCGAACGAGGCGAGATAAAGGCCGTACAAGACGTGAGCATGCACGTAGACAAAGGCCAAGTGGTAGGCGTGGTGGGCGAATCGGGATGCGGCAAGTCCACCCTCGGGCGCATGCTCATCGGCGCGCTTCCTCCCACATCGGGCGAAGTGCGCTTTAAGGGCCACACGATTACGGGACTTAAGGAAAGGGACTTCTCTGCGTATCGGCGCCAACTCCAACTGATTTTCCAGGATCCCTACGCGTCGCTCGACCCGCGTATGAAGGTGCGCGACCTCATTGCCGAACCGCTCGTTACCCATAAGGTGTGTGCGTCCAAGGACGAGGTGACGCAACGCGTGCTCGGCCTCATGAAGGCGGCTGGCATTCCTGCGGATTATCTCAATCGCTATCCGCATCAGTTCTCGGGAGGTCAACGGCAGCGCATAGGCATCGCGCGAGCCATAGCGCTCGACCCCGCGCTCATAGTGTGCGACGAGCCCGTCTCGGCGCTCGACGTTTCGGTGCAAAACCAAATCCTCAACCTCCTTCGCGAACTGCAGGAGGAGCGGGGCCTTACGTATGTGTTTATCAGCCACGACCTCTCGGTCGTACGCCACATCTCCGACCGCATTTGCGTAATGTTTTTGGGCAAGGTGATGGAGATGGGCCCCACCGAGGACGTCTTCACCGAAGCGCGCCACCCCTACACGCGGTTCCTCTTGGACTCCGTGCTGCCACCCAACCCACACCGCAGGGGCCAGGGCATGCGGCTTTTGGAGGGCGAACCGCCGAGCCCCGTAAATCCGCCTTCAGGGTGCTGCTTCCGCACGCGATGTCCCTTTGCGACAGAGACCTGCGCCGGTGAGGAGCCCAACCTTCGCCGAATGGAGCCCGTCGAAGTCGCCTGCCACCACCAACGGTAGAGGGCCGCGCCATGCCCTCGGCAAGCCACCGACCGCCCCATGAAGCTGCATGTTCGCCGCTCGAGCAGAAACGCGACGCAACCGTCAGAAGCCAGGCGGCGCATGCAACAGGACCTCTGGCACTCGCTTAAAGCGCTGCCACGTTCTTAAGCCAAGCCCCAAGGACATCCCGCATAGCCGCAGAACGGGTCTTACCGCCCAGATTCGCTACACGGTCTAACGCCGCAATCTGAGAAATTGGCAAACGTACGGTCACGGCCCGCGTCTCCTCGTCTGCCAGGCGCGGCCGTCCCATCACTACCTTTCCAAGCTGCGACGCATCCCACTCGTCAGATTCGTAGGCATCGCCGAGTTCGTCAAGCTCAGCCTCGCTCATTCCCAACGAAAGGCTAATCGCCTCGCGATCCATCGCTACCTCCTCGTCATCCCGAGTTCTCGAAGCGCTTTGATGGTGGGTGGCGTAAATGCATGGAAGATAACCCACGTGCCACCCCCTGTGTCTCTGGCAATCATCTCAAGAAGGCGACCCCTCGAATCCGATCTCACCGCGATGTAGTCAATCCGATCACCCCCGAAACGCGGCACAGAGCGTATACACGCCTCCCATGCGTCGAGCACGTCTTGCTCCAACAGTTCAGCCCATCGCAGCTACAGCGTGGTGCGACCGTAGGCCTTCTCCCAGTTGGCGGTAAACTCCTCCATGGCGATGGCAGTGCCGGGGTGGCCCACCATGTCGCGAATGGTGCCGGGGTTCACGGTGATCGCCGGCACGCCAGCGGCCAGCAGCTGATGCACCTGGTCCACGTTCTTGAAGCTCGCGGCACACACCTTGGCGTCCATGCCATACGCGTCGAGTGTCTCTACGAGTTCGATAACCTGGCCCACGCCGTCGCCGTAGTTGCACATGCGGTTGACGTAGGGCGCCAGATAGTCTGCGCCGGCCTTGGCCGCCCAAAAGGCCTGGTCGGGCGAGTAGATTCCCGTGGCGAGCACGCAGATGCCCTTGGCCTTGACGGCGGGGATGGCGCGCAGACCCTCGCGGGTGACGGGGATCTTAACGACGATGTTCTTGCCGCCGCGAATCTGCGCGATGCGCTCGGCTTCGGCCAGGATGCCCTCGTAGTCGAGGCTGACGACCTGGGCGATAATCTTTTGGTCCTCGGTGAGCACCTCGCAGAGCTCAGCAAAAACCTGGTCCGGCTCCTTGCCCGACTTAGTGATGATGGTGGGATTGGTGGTCACGCCGTCGATGGGCAGAAAGCTGCACAGCTCGCGGATGGCCTCAATGTCGGCACTGTCAATAAAGAACTCCATGGCATTTCCTTTCCTAATACAGGGCGTGCGAAGCACGCACATACTTTCCCACTTTTGTTTGCCCCGCGCGCGGCCGGGCGCGTTCCTCCGTGAGGGGCCGGCGGACCTTCTCCGCCGCGAATCGCGCGTAGCGCGCAGCGAGCGAAGCGAGCGCTGAGCGGGCGGGGAAGGCCCGCCGGCCTAGCACGAGGCTACAGCACCTGCTCAGTACGGTCGATGATGTCGTCCTGGGTGGCCTTGCTCAGCACGTTGAAGAACGCGCTGTACCCGGCCACGCGCACGATGAGGTCCTTGTGCCGCTCGGGGTGCGCCTGCGCGTCGAGCAGCGTGGCGCGATCAACCACGTTGAACTGCACGTGGTAGCCATGCAGACGGTTGAAGAAGGTGCGCAGCATCATCTGCAGCTTGAGCTTGTTCTCCTCGCGCGCGAGCATCGTCGGCGTGACCTTCTGGTTGAGCAGCACTCCACCCGTGATCTTGTCGGTGGGGAGCTTGGTGACGGACTTGAAAACGGCCGTCGGACCTTGCTTGTCGCAGTTGTGCGCGGGACTGCATCCCTCGGCTAGCGGCTCATGGGCATGGCGCCCGTCGGGCGTGGCCATGGTGCCCATGCCCTGTCCCACGTTGGCGCTGATGGAGCTCGTCCCGGCGTAGCGGATGCCACCGATGGGCCCGCGACCGTAGCGCGTGCTCGGGTACTTGGCCACCTCGTCAATGTAGGGGGCGTAGCAGTCAACGGCCAGCTGGTCCACGTAGTCGTCGTCGTTGCCGTACTTGGGTGCGTCGTCGACGAGCATCTGCTGGATGCGCGCGCCCTGCTCGCCGGCAAAGTCGCTTAGCAGGGCCTCCCACAGCTCTTGTCTGCTAATCCTACCCTCCTCGTACACGAGCTTCTTGATGGCGGCGAGGGAGTCGGCCATGTTTGCAATGCCCACTTGAAGTCCGCTGATAAAATCGTAAACGGCACCGCCCTCCTTAATCGTCTTGCCACGTGCGATGCAGTCGTCGGTGAGGGCGGAGCAAAGCACGTCGGGCACCTCGCGCTCGGAGGCCTTGTCGATGGCGTTCTCCACCACGGCGGACCACTTGGTCATTTCGCGCAGGCTGGCGTCCCAGGCGGCCATGAGCTCGTCGAATGTCTCCCACTCGAGGAAGGTCCCGTGTCCCTCGACGAAGCGCTTGCCAGAGGTGAGGTCCACGCCGCCGTTCATGGCGCACAGGAGCAGACGCGGGAAGTTGATGTAGCTCATACCGGTGCAGCGGTACCCCCAGCGACCAGGCACGGCCGTCTCCACGCAGCCGATGGCGGAATAGTTGTACGCGTCGTACTCGCTCACGCCCCAGGCGATGAAGCTCGGGATGATGATCTCGTCGTTGTTGAGGGCCGGCATGCCGAAGCCTAGGCGCATGACCTCGATACACTCGGCGAAGAAGGCCTTGTTGAGCCCTGCGTGGTAACGCACGGTGAGGTTGGGCTGCGTGAGGCGGGTCTGTGCCACGGAGCGAAGCACAAGCCAAGAGAGCGGGTTGACGGCGTCTTCGTGGGTGTCGGGCGTCTGGCCACCGATGGTCACGTTTTGGTACATGGGGCTACCGGCGGAGCTGTAGGTGTGCGCCTGGGAGCGAATCTTCTGCACCGTGAGGGTTTTTATCCAAAGGTTTGTGAGAAACTCCAGCGCCTCGCCCTCGCTGATGCGACCCGCCTCGAGGTCGGCCTTGTAGTACGGATACATGTACTGATCGAAGCGGCCGAAGGAGAGGCTATGGCCGTTGGACTCGATTTGCAGGAGCACCTGGCTAAACCACACGGCCTGCACGGCCTCGAAGAAGGTCTCGGCCGGCTCGTAGGGCACCTTGGCGCAGGCAGCGGCGATGCGCTCGAGCTCGGCCTTGCGTGCTGGGTCGGTGGTTGCCGCAGCCTGCTCGGCAGCCAGCTCGGCGTAGCGGTTCGCCCAGCGGCGCACGGCGTCGATAACCACGAGCACGGCCTTGTAGAAGGCGTACTTGTTCACAGCCTCGGGGTCGGTGAGGTCGAGCCCGTCCTTGGCGGCACGGGTGCGCTCCTCGTAGCCGCGCAAGCCCTCCCTGAGCAGGCGGGCGTGGTTTATGGCCAGGTGCGCGTCGCCGGCGTTGAGCTTGCCCTCCATGCCGAAGACGCCCGTCTCCATGAAGGGAGACAATTCGTCGGGCAGCATCGCCAGGCCGTGGTCGCGCAGAGTGTTGCCCTCCCAGAAGGACGCGATGTCGCGAATGGCCTGCTTGTCGACCTCGGTCATGTAGAAGACGTCGCCGTCTCGCTTCTCGAACTTGTCGAGTTCGTCAAGCACGAATCCCAGCGTGTACTCGGGGAAGACGGGGGCGTTGCAGTTTTTGGTCGCCTGGTTGCCGGCGATGAGCGTCTTGTCCTCGATGTAGATGCTCATGTTGTCCAAGATGTGAGCAAAGCTGAGGGCTCGGCGCATGACGGGCGGCTGATCGGTCGTCTGCCGGTAGGACTCGGTGCAAAGGACGGCACGCTCGGCGTCCACGAAGGGCTTCTCGTCGAGCACCTCCTCGCGAAAGGCCTGCATACGGGGCGTGAGGGTTCCGAAGTGCTCGCTGTTCTCCATGGGTTTCTCCTTGCGCTCGTGCAAATCGTTTTGCTTTCGTTCGTAACTCATAGTACGCGCGTTCAAAGCTATTGTCAAGCGTGATGAGAGAAAATATTTCGTTCTGAATTATATTGACTTTCGTTCGTAAGTTCTGTTACATTGTACGAGGCAATGGGTGGTTGTAGGGGGACCGGCCTCGCGGCCACGGGTGCATATGCATCCAGTCGTACGAGACAATGGGTGGTTGTAGGGGGACCGGCCTAGGGGACCGGCCATCGACTTGACAGCCGGCGGTCGCCGCACGAATCGATTGGTCATCAAGGAAGGACTGCCATGCAAACTGCAACGGTATTCAACATACAGAAGTTCAGCCTCAACGACGGCCCCGGCATCCGAACGGTGGTGTTCCTCAAGGGATGCCCGCTGCGCTGCGCGTGGTGCGCCAACCCCGAAAGCCAGCGGCGCTCGCCGCAGCTCGAGTGGAAGGAAAGTGCCTGCGTCGGTTGCGGGGCGTGTCTTGTGGCGGCTGCTGGCGTCGCGGGTCCGGGCGCCGTCGCCGCGGGTCCGGCCGCCGTCGAGTATTGCGGCAAGCGCCACGTGGACGTACGCAGCATGCGCGGCGACTCGGACGAGGCCCGTGCGGCTGTGGCTGCCTGTCCCGCGCGCGCCCTCTCCATTGTCGGCAAAGCCAAGACCGTCGACGAGGTTCTACGGGTTTGTCTCCAAGACCAGCCCTTCTATGAGGACTCCGGCGGCGGCGTCACGCTCTCCGGAGGCGAGGCGCTCACGTGGCCCGACTTCTGCGCAGAGCTGCTCGATCGCCTGCGCGAGGAGAACATCGACACCTGTATCGAAACCGAGGCGCACGTGACGCCACGAGTCTTCCAGCGCATGGCAGGCAAGCTCGACCACATGCTCATCGACCTCAAACACGTGGATCCACAGAAGATCGCAGATCACACCGGAGGCCGCGCCGACCTTATGCTCGACAACCTTCGTTGGGCACTGGCAAACCATCCGGACGTCTTGCCGCGTACGCCCGTCATTCCCGGCTTCAACGACGGCCTGGAGGATGCCCGGACCATGGCCCGGTGGCTCCGCGAGTCCGGCGGCACGCGCGTACAGCTCCTCCCCTTCCACAACTTCGGCGAAGGCAAGTACGCGCTCGTCGACATGCCGTATTCCCTTGGCGGCGTGAAGAACCTCTCGCCGGAGAATCTCGTTGCCTACCGCCAGGTCTACCTCGACGAGGGCATAGAGGCCTTTTTCTAGCCGTCTAGCTTTTCCGTTCTCGGTTCACCGCCCGTTGTACTTGTCAAGAAAGGAACTGTCATGAGCACCACCGTCACCGTATATGCCGTCTCCGACATGACCGGAGAGACCGTCGAGCGCATCGTCCGTCATCTGCCGTGCACGCTGCCAGTCGCACCCCCCCTGCGCCGCGTGCGGGCATTCCTCGTCACGTGCCGTGCACGCTGCCAGTCGCACTCCGGCCCCTGCGCCGCGTGCGGGCATTCCGGACCACGCGCGCTGGCGCCGCGTACAGATTTTTGCCACGCCTGCCGCGCTTTTGTCACATATGTAAGACATTATGCACCCTAAGATGCTTCATAGCTTGTGCGATGGCGAGAGCCCCGGAGTCTTCCGCCCTGGTCCAGGTTTGCCCCGCCCAATCCGCAGCGCCCGGCCCCGCCCAATCCGCTCCGTTCCGCCCCGCCTGCCAATACCAAGGGGGTCGCGAGTGTACATTCTGCCGTATGGCTTTTCCGCATATGGGCGTCTACCTGCGCTTTCTTAGATAAAACATTTTCGGGGGTCGTCCAAATGTACACTTTGGGTTGCTTTCAGTGCGCATTCTGCCGCATTACCTTTGTGCATATGGCCCTCTACCTGCGCTTTTGTTCATCAGATATTTTCGGGGGTCGGCAGAATGTACACTTGGACCGGGCGACTCGCTCGGACGTCACCGCTCGGCCGAGGCTCGACCGCACGGACGATCCGCAGACGACCAATCCCGCGGCTATGAAGCACCTCCGGGGCAACCACGCCAGTGCGCGACTCCCCGCCCACGTCGTCACGCAACAAGCACAGCAACGCCGAGGGCCTCCACGCCATGGCGCGACTCCCCGCTCAAACCGTCATCCGTAACAAGCGTGACTGGCTTTCCCTGCAAGCGCAGGGGCACGGCGCTATGGCGTGCGAATTTCTCTGATTCGGTGAGCACGATGACCTCAGCCGCCGACTCCGCCATACAACGCACGGCATCGGCGCGCATCTGGTCGGCGTTAGTGAAGCCCACACCGTCAATCCAGCCATCAGCGCCAACGAAGAGACGATCGACGTAGAACTCCTGCGCGCAGGTTCGAACGAGGGGACCCACCATAACCTGCGAGTCACGCTGATACGTTCCGCCCAAAAGCAGTACCTCAACATTCGCAGCGTCGCGCACATAACTGGCGATAAAAGCACTGTTGGTCACGACCGTCACGTTTTGCTTAGCATCGGCGAGCACGCGTACAAGAAGCGCGCAGCAGCTGCCACTTTCCACCATTATTGTCGCCCCGTCCGGCACGAGCTCGGCCGCGCGGCGAGCAATGAGGAGCTTCTCATCGTAGTGGTATGCAAGGCGGCCGCCGACGTCATTGGGATTGGCGAGCATCGCATATCCGTGCTCGCGGATTACGAGGCCCTTTGCTTGAAGCGCGTCAAGGTCCTTGCGCATGGTGACGGCCGATACGCCAAGGCGTTCGGCCAAGCTTGTTACCTCGACTTTCTTTTCCGCGGTAACAATCTGCAAGATAATACTGTCGCGCTTTGCCATATGGGCTCCAGGGATTTGCGGGTTTCGCTTAACTACATAATCGCTTGTGTTCGAAACTCATTTTAGCATGAAACCTCAACGCGCTTGGGACAGCAGACGCACGGGATGGCTTGACAAACCAGTAAAGAGTAGTAAAAACATAATTAATCACATATATGGAGGGGATATGCCCAGGAATCCATACACCCTCGTATTTGGTCGCGAGCCACTGCAGCTCATCCCGCGCGTATCTCATATCACAGAGATAACCGAGTCCTTTGATGACGACCCACCTTCACAGCAGGTCTTCCTCCTCACCGGCGTCCGTGGCAGCGGCAAGACGGTGCTCATGACCGAGATCGCCAAGCAGCTCGCAAAGAGGGACGGCTGGATCGCCGTCGGGCTCAACCCCGAGAGGGACATGCTTAAAACCCTTGCGGCCAAACTCGCCAGCGAACAAACACTCGCGAAGCTTTTTCAATCGGCGAGTATCAACCTTTCCTTCTTTGGAATCGGCCTCGAGGTAAAGGGGGCCGTACCCATCGCCGACGTAGAGCTGGCGCTCGAAAAGATGCTGTCGAGTCTCGTGCGACATGGGAAGAGGCTGCTTATAACCGTTGACGAGGTGGCAAACACGCAGACGATGAGGGAGTTCGCGAGCACCTTCCAAATACTGGTCCGCAAGGACCTGCCCCTATGCCTCCTGATGACCGGGCTCTACAACAACGTTAGACGGCTCCAAGACGAGAAAACGCTTACCTTTTTATACCGTGCGCCGAGAATCGACATGGGACCGCTCAACATAGGGGTCATAGCAAACAACTACCGCAAGACTCTCGGTGTTGACGGAGACGAGGCAATTCGCATGGCCAAGCTCACGAGGGGATATCCCTTCGCGTTTCAGGTGTTCGGCTTCTTCGCTTGGCGGCATGGCTCTTTGGACGACGAGGCACTCATGCAGGCTAAGCAATACCTCGACGACTATGCGTACGAAAAAATCTGGTCCGAGCTTTCGGAGGGAGACCGCGTTGTAGCGCGCGCCATTGCCAATACCCCGAGTAGCAGGATTCGCGACGTGCGTCAGGAGGCAGGGCTGAGTACGAACCAGTTCAACCCATATCGCGACAGGCTCATAAAGAAGGGCGTCGTGAACGGTAGCACCTACGGCCACGTTAGTTTCACACTTCCACTTTTCGAGCAATACGTGCTCGAACATGCGTGAGCCTCCGGCCCTTCTGACAAACCCCAAAACCATACCAGCTTTTGGAGGGATACAGTACCTCCGGAAGTAGCAGCCTTGCAGGTCCAGCGGCTTTCGCAGATAAAATCATTTACAAAGCATGTCGCCGGCATGCAGCTCAAACGGCATCTGGAGGCGGTAGCGTCGCATGTTTTCGGCAAGCCGATCTGCCGGTTGCCAAAGCTGCCAGTTGTTATCATTCGGGAACGCAGTCTCGCCGTCCTGCCCGTTCTCGCCGGATTGATCAGCATTGTCGAATTGTTCGCCCTCGGCAATCCGTTCGTCCTCGCTGGTCCGCTCGCCTGCACCGGGCCGCTCGGCCGCGCCAGCCCGTCCGGCCCCGCACTCGTCACCTGCCTCTTCAAGCCGCTCGACCTCTCCAAGCACGAACGAACGCAACGGCTGGTGCGGCGCAAGCACAGTAATAACATCGCCGGGAACCGCCCGGTTGCGACAGGTCACCGTGGTAACCCACGCGTCCCCACAACGCTCACTGCCGTTGGCAACGGCCACGAGCAAGCGCTCGCGTTCGTACTCCGCATGCCCAGGATTCTGCGTCGGCTTGCCAAAATAGAACCCCGTCGAAAAAGGACGATGGCTCGTAGCCTCAAGCTCCCCCATCCACGCGCTTGCAGGCTCGCCGTCGAGCACATGGCGATAGGCGTTCGTAACAGCCGCGACGTAGTACGCACCCTTGTTGCGGCCCTCGATTTTTAACGATGCCACGCCTGCGTCGGCAAGCTCATCCAAATGGTCCAGCATGCAGAGGTCGTTGGCCGAAAGCAAATAGCTGCCTCGCGAGTCGGCCTCCAGGGGCATGGGCTGGTCGGGCCGCGTTTCCTCCGTAAGACTCCACGTCCATCTGCAAGGTTGCGTGCAGTTCCCGCACGAGGCCGAGCGCTCCGGACCCACCAAGGCGCTCGAAAGCAAGCATCGCCCCGATACCGCCATGCACATCGACCCATGCACGAACGCCTCGAGCTCCACGGCATCTCCCACTCGCCGATGCAGCTCGGCAATGCGCTCCAACGTTAGCTCGCGAGCCAGCACGATGCGCGACGCCCCAAGGCGGGCATACGCGAGCGCAGCCTCAGCATTCGAAACCGACGCCTGCGTCGAAACATGCGCCGCCACGTGCGGTGCATGACGCCGGAGCAACACGAGCGCCCCAAAGTCGGCAACGATGGCTGCATCCACACCCAAGTCATCAAGCCGCTCAAGATACACGGGCAGCTCGTCGATGTCATTATCAAACATCATAGTGTTTATTGTCACATGCACAGCAACGCCCCGCTCGTGAGCATACGCAATCGCCCACGCGAGGTCCTTGTCGTCGAAGTTGTTCGCACGCGCCCGCATGCCCCAGCGCTTACCCGCGAGGTACACCGCGTCCGCTCCAAAGCGAATCGCAGCTCGCAGCTGTTCCGGCCCGCCGGCGGGTGCAAGCAGTTCGGGAGTCGATGTGTTCATGGGCGCTCCTTTCGCATGTCTCGCCACATGGTAGCACGCGGGAGTCGCGTTGAAGCGCGAAAGGCTAACAGACAAAAGCCTCGTCGTCTCGCATCCTCCTCCGCCCAATCACAATTCAGCGATTTGCACAGGTCGATTTCCAACAGGACTTCCCCGGGAATATGATTTTGCCCGGTGGCGTGGAAGGGGCCAGTCTCCCTTGTGGCCCTACGCAGGTGCGTAGTTCGAGTCGTGCACACGCGCCACACCGGCGGCAACCGCAGCCCCGTCCAACGAACGTGCTCGATCAAGCAGCTCGTCCGAGGCGCGCACAAGCTTCACAAGCTCGAGATGCGCTGCCTGGCGCAAAACCTTTTCGAACTCGGTTCGAATCTCGGCATTGGGAATGCGAGCCCAGCCATGGCCGTTGAACTCCTCCTCGAAGGTAAGGTAGCCCAAGTGAATCATGAGCGTGAGCGCGTCGTCACGGCTCCCAATAAGGGCAGGGTCGTTTTTGAAGCCTCCCGTCTCTACCTCCAGCTCCTCGCCCGCCATGAGACGCACCACATCGTTCTGCAGACCCTCAAAGTCGAGGTCTATATATGTAAGAAGCATATCTGCTGCCGACGTATAGCGCCAATACGAGCCGTACTTGCGTGCACGCACCGCACGCATAACCGCATAGGGGTTGTAGACGGATTTTATCTCATTTAGCTCATACCCGTCGTACCAGTGTTTCATTTGCCCGAAATCCAAACCCGTATCGTCGCAAAGCGCACGCACATCACTCTCGAGGAACCCGACGTAGGGCGCGAACGGCCCGGGCGCAAGCATCGAGAACTCCCAAAAGTCCGAAACAGCTGACTGGCCCTTGTCCTGTTTTATGGGGAAGATTCCCGTCATGTATGCGGCAGCGAAAATGCGGTCGGTCGTGGCACTGTTCTTGAAGAGCGCGCGCAACAGCTCAAGATATTCGTGCGCCGTGTTTGGCGTCTCGCGAATGGGTGCGTCCCACTCGTCGAGGATAGCCACGAATCGCCGTCTGCTTGCCTCAACGACATTCGCGAGCGACACGGAAAGCGCGTCGTCTGTCCGCGCCTCCGGCGGCCGCGAGCGGTCGGAATCGGGGGGCGGGCGGCGGGTGTGCCCTGCACCCGACCTCCAATGGACCAAGGGGACACGCCGCCCCGTGCCGCCTGCGCAAAGCCGAGCGGCGGAGGTCCGACCTCCCGCTGCGCCTCGGCGATGCGGCGGGCGTGCCACCGGCCCCGGCGTCGTAGGTCGCGGCCACCAGAAGGATCGGGACGCCGAGGCCGTGGACGCGTTGCGGGAACGCGAGAGTCACTTAGCTTCGCATCATTGAGGACAAAGCCCGGGCACAACGGCGATGAGCAGCCACGCGGCGCCTTGGACGTCGACGGAATCAGTCTCATAATTCACAAAAGGAGACTCCACGGAAGACTGTTTCGGCAAATCGCGAGTCGCCGCTTCGAATGCGGTATGCTAATACGAGCTCGAGAGACAGGAGACCTCATGGACACAAGTTTTATAACCATCAACACGCATAGCTCGATTCGCCTGCAAGCCAAGCAGGGGACGGTTATTTACGTTGACCCATACGGGTTCGAGACGGCCCCGCACGATGCGGACCTTATCCTTATTACGCATACGCACTTCGACCACTTCTCGCTCGAAGACATCGCGAAGGTGAGGAAGCCCCATACCAGCTTTGTGATGCCCGCTAACAACATGGGTGACTTCATACGCGCCGGGTTTACCCAAGAGTCCGCTGCATTTCTCGTGCCGTACGAGCACGCAGTGCCGATACCCGGCATCGAAATTGAGACCGTGCCTGCGTACAATATTTCCAAGCGCTTCCATCCGGCGGACGAGGCTTGGATGGGGTACGTAATCGATGTGGACGGCACGCGCGTTTATGTGGCGGGCGACACCGACGACCTGCCCGAGAACCGCAACATCGATTGCGACATCGCGCTCGTGCCCGCAGGCGGAACCTACACCATGGACGCCCGCGAGGCGGCCGCCTTCGTCAACGCACTGAGGCCGACCGTCGCGATTCCCGAGCACTACGGCACCGTAGCCGGCTCTCCCACCGACGGCAAAACGTTCGCCTCGTTGGTCGACCCCTCGATTGAGGTCGTTTTTAAGCTTTAAACAAGAACGGGCGGGCTCGGATTTCACACTCGTTGGGTCGCGCTGAAGCGGACAACGAGCGGTCTCGGATTCCATAGCACGAACGTAGTTGATCCTGGACGCGAACCGATCCGCGCCGTTCTCCCGGACTGCAGAGGCCCGAGGGGGAGGAAGCCCGTACGGATTTGCGACCTCTGCCACGCGCCGGGAGGCGCGATTGGACGGACTCGCGACCTCTGCCACACGGCCGTGGCCCGGTTGGTCCATCCCCTAAACACCCGCCAACGGTACGCCATGCATCATAGACGGTCGTTTCCGCGCCCGTCCCTGCCGCTGCGCGAGGCAGCTCGATTGCAGTCGGGGTCTGCCGGACGGGCTGTCGGACGGCCCGCCGACCGGGTCTGCCGGACGGGCTGTCGGCCGGGCCGTCGGACGGGCTGTCGGCCGCATCGCATTCAGCTAATTTTTGGCGTGTACAATTTCTTGGACGAAAAACCGGCTCAATGTACGATTCGGAGACAAAATCGTACATTGGGACCCTTTTTCGTCCGGAAAATCGTACACATTGAAGCTTTTATGCCTACAGATGATGCGAAGGGGCGCGGGCATCGCCTGAGGCCGTATCCCGACGTCACGGACAAGAGCCTGCGGCCCGTTTGCCGAGCACGCCCCTCGCAGACGTGCAGGCAGCGGTGAGGCGAGGGTTGGCACGCCCCTCACAGACGTGCAGGCAGCCGCCATCGGGAGTCGCGCACCTTGAACGGTCTTTCTGTGACCACCTGTGCCGCCACGCACGGCGACATGGTCGCAACTGGGCTTTTACAAAGTGTTCGAAACTTTGTGCCCACTATTTTTATGTTGCGTTAGCCCGCGACCGATCGTCGCAAATCGGCTACCATAGGCAGAACGTCCATCGCGCGAAAGAAGGCACCATGCGAACGTTGCGAATATCGGTGCGTAGGCTCGTAGAGTTCCTCCTACGCGCAGGCGACATCGATTCAAGCAATGACTGGCGCGCCGGCATCGAAGCCATGCAGCCCGGAAGCAACATCCACCGAATGCTACAAGCGTCGGCCGACGAAGCCTATCGAGCAGAGGTCCCCCTCGCAGGGACCGTCTTCTTTCCCAACAACATCTTCGACCCATACGCTGCACGCCTCGAAATTCGCGAGGAGACCATAGGCGACCAAGCAGGCTTTTTTCTCCGCATCGAAGGCAGGGCCGACGGCATCATCGACGCAACCGCGCCCTTCGGCAACACGACTAGCAGCAACATCGGCGTCGAAGGCAGCAACCACATGGCTCAGGGCAACAACAACGGAGCCGCTCACAACAGCTCCAGCGCCGGAACCGTTAGCAACGGAATCGGACCCGACGGCGCCCTTGGAGACTTCGACATAGCCAATGGCGACAGCGTCGGGCCCAACAATCTCGGTCGGCCTGGCGTCAAATCCAACGGCACGGGCAGCAATTTCGAACCCAGCGCCATCCATCCGCTCGTCATCGACGAAATCAAAGGCGTCACGCGCGATGTCTCCGCCATCGAGGAACCCGCCGTCATCCACGAAGCGCAGGCACTTTGTTATGCCTACCTCTACCTTCGAAGCTCGCGGGGGTCGTCCGCACTCGCGACCGCCTTCGAACAACAAGTCGTCGTTCGGCTCACGTACGCGAGCATTACCACCGGCGAGGTACGCCAACTCGAGCGCATACACAGCGTGTCCGACATCGAATCTTGGTTTTTCTCTCTTCTCGAGAAGGCCCAGCGCTGGGCCGCATGGCGAGTCCGCCACGACGAGCTGCGCAAACGTTCCCTCTCGTCGCTCACGTTTCCCTTCGAACCGCGAGACGGCCAGCAAGAAATAATGAACGCCGTCACCACCACCATCCGCGAGGGTGGACGTCTTTACGTGCAAGCTCCCACCGGTTCTGGCAAAACAATTGCAACCATGTACCCCGCTCTCAAGTCTATGGGAGAAAACAAAACCTCGCACATTGCATATCTCACATCCAAAACCATGACGCGACGCGCCGCCCTCGAGTGCCTCGAGCTGCTCAGACGGCAGAGCCACGAGCAGCACCAAACTGGAAGACAAGACCTCTGGCAAGAGGAACGCTTTAAGCCGGAACGCACGCAGCAGCCCGACCGGCAAGCCCTCGGGCAACCGCAGCCCACCCACCAAACCTTCGACGCAAACGTTTTGGTCGTAACGGCTCGCAACAAAATTTGTCCGCTCCGCAGCAAAGCGCACAACACGGACCTGCGCGCGCGTCCCCTGGCGTCGCTCTGCAATCCCATTGAGTGTCCGCTGGCTCGCAAACACTACGACTTTGTCAACGACGCCCTCTTCGAGGCGATTACCACCTACGACGTGCTCGACGCCCGCCACATCGAAGAGGTAGCTGCGCGCCACCATGTGTGCCCGTACGAACTCCAGCGCGATGCCGCGCCGTGGTGCGATGTTATCGTTTGCGATTATCACTATGCGTTCGCCCCTTCAGCCGGCCTCATCGGCCTCTCAGACGAGCCGAGCGCCAGCACCGTCTTCCTCGTCGACGAAGCGCACAACCTGCCAGAACGGATGCGAAGCATGTACAGCTCCGAACTCGCCGTGGGTGATCTTAAGCTACTCGAAAGGATTCTTCGCGCACGACGCACCTCCAACGAGCTGCTCAAAACGGTGCAATCCGCCATATCCGCATTTCCCGCATGGAACAAAAGCCTGCAGGACGCAACACCCCCAAACGCGGGTCGTGCGAATCGACCGACCTACCAGGCCACTCGCCTGAGCGACGCGTTCGCAGATTCCCTCTCGGCAATCGTCGAAGGCATCGATGCAACTTTGGAAGATTTTTTCGCCACTGCGGACCGCGCGCCCAACATGGGACCCGTCACAGCAGGCGAAAAGAGGCATCACAATGGGACAACGCCCGCGGCAGGACGACGCGCGACGGTAAGCGACGTGGTGTATCGCGCGGAGAGCATAGGCGTGGCCGGGCGGCGCACGGCGGACGGGGCGGCGCACCACACAGAGGAAACACCCAAGGCGGGGCGCAACATAGGGACGACCGGAGAGGCGGCCGAGGCTTTTCTTACCCTACGCGACGTCAGCTTTAAGATTCGCGCATTTCTTGGCGCGTGGCAGCGTAGTGAAGCTGGCTACGTCACGTTCCTCGGCCGAGCCGAGAACGGCAGCCGAAAGATCAAGGTGTACTGCGTAGACCCGCACCACGACTTGGCCGAACGTCTTAAGCAAGCCAAGGCGGCCATCTTCTTCTCGGGGACGCTACTACCTATGGATTACCACCGCAAGTTGCTCGCGGCACAAGACGACGACACGACGCTATACGCCCAATCCAGCTTTGACTATCGCCGTCAGCAGGTTCTTATTGCGTCGGACATCAGCGCTCGCTATTCCAAGCGCGGACCTAAGCTCTATATCCACATCGCAAAGTATCTTATGGCGTTGATGCGTGCGCATCCGGGCAACTACCTCGCGTTCCTTCCCTCTTACGCCATGATGGAGGAAGTCACGAAGGCTCTTAGCTCCCTCGTAGACAATAGCGTCGAGGTTATACATCAGCATCCCAGCATGCGCGAGAGCGACCGCGAGCACTTTGTCGCCAGGTTTCGCGAGCCGCACGCCAGAAGCACAAGCCTGCTTGGCCTCTGCGTGCTAGGCGGAATCTTCGGCGAGAGCATCGACCTGCCGGGCGAGGCGCTCGTAGGCGTCGTCGTTGTGGGCACGGGCATGCCGAGTGCTTACGCCGAGCGCGAAGTGATACGCGATTACTTCGATGCCAAAAAGGACAAAGGTTTTGCCTACGCCTACACATATCCGGGCATAATCAAAGTGCTGCAAGCCGCGGGGCGTCTCATGCGCACTGAAAAGGACCATGGCGTGGTGCTACTCCTCGACAACCGGTTTCTTGAGGACGAGCTGCAGCAAGCGTTTCCCAAGGAGTGGCAAAACGTTCGAACTTGCACGCTCGAAACCCTCCAAAACATGATGTAGCGCGCTTTCCGGGACCTGCCGAACGACGTACCCGCGAGGCGCGTCTGGGGGGCACGCCGAGCGATGGACCCGCAAGGCGCATCCGGGCACCTGCCGAACGACGTACCCGCGACGCGCGTCCTCGAGGCGTTTATCTCATGGACACGTCGCGGAACAGGCGTCCGCATCCACGCGTGAAGAAGCCCCAAGCAAAAAATCCCTGAGACAAACCCGCGCGACGGGCGTAACACATCACGACTCAAAAAACCAAGCAGCTCTGAGGGTGAGGAAAGGAGAACGAACATGAAGACCAACATCACAACCGAAAAGAAGCTCAACCGCACGGGGTGGAAAGTGCTCTTCCTCTCCTTGCTCGCTCTCGCGGGAGCGCTCGTTGTGCAGGTAGTCGGATACATCACGGCGGTTTTGCTCAACGTACCCGAGGAGGGCCTTGCGTTCGTAACCATAGCCGAGGCCATAACCGCAGGCACCACGGCGGTAGCCATGATCGCACTGGGAGGCGCTGCGTGGCTCAAGCCGTCGTGGGCGGACGTCAAGGAGATGTTCCGCACGGGCTGGCCCATCGTCGCCGCCAACGTTGCCCTGCTCGTATTCGCCGGCATCAGCTTCGTTACAGAAGGCTCAACTCTCGCAACCGGCTGGCTCCCCAACCTCGCCGTTACAACATTCCTGTGCCTGTGCATCGGCATCTCTGAGGAAGTAATGTATCGTGGTGTTTTGCTCAACGCCGTGCTTGCGGTAACGGGAAGGAGCCATCGCGGAACCATGGCGGCAATTGCCATCATCTCGCTGCTGTTCGGCTTGGCGCACGTGAGCATCACAACCGACTTCGCAACTCCGTTCCTGGCAACGCAAGGCGTGCTCAAAATCATCCAGACGGGACTCTTCTCCGTAATCATGTGCTCTGTGGTTCTGCGCACGCACCGTCTTGGCGGGGCCTCCATCTTCCACGGGCTGAGCGACTTCCTGCTCATGGTTCCCACCCTAGTGATGGCCGGCGAGCAGCTCACCACGAACTACGTGAGCGCAGGCGACGAGGGCATATCCACCATTGTGCTGTATCTCGTAATAATCGCCTTCTATCTCCCCATGGCCATAAGGGCCCTGCGGAAGATGCACCGTGAGCACGTGACGTATCGGGGCGTCTTTATGGAGCATGCCTCAACTACGCAACAACACGCGCAGCTTCCAGCCGCACCCGCGAATACGCCGAACGCCGCGTAGGATTCAACACGAGGAACAGAGAAAAGCGTTCGAAATACGGGCCCAGCAAGAAGGGTCGAGTCGACAACAAACCAAACGCGATGGCGCCCGAGGGAATCGACTTCCTCGGGCGCCATCGCGCACGGGTCGGTAAGGTATACCCGCGTGCGAAGTCCCGCGTGCGCAGTACGACAAACCCTCGTTCCCCCTGCAACACTGTGCCAACGAAACGGGGTTATCACATTTGTTTACCACGAAACGCGGAAGGCCACCACGTTGCGATCGTCGTCACGCACGTACGCGGCGTCATCAACGTCGTCAAACACGGAAGCAATGCCTGCGCCAGCACCTTCGGCGTCCTCGCCCGCCGCATGCTCGTAATTCAGCGGGTCGGTAGGAGCGCCCCAGTCCGTAACGCTCATGGTAATCGAAGCGGGATTGGCGTCGTAAATGTACGACACCTCGATGTCGCCAATCTCGCCCACATATGCGTTTTGAATCACATTGGTTACGATACTATCGAGAATGTCATCCATTTGCTGTTGTACCGAGTCGGGACACTGAATTTGCGAGAACTCGTAGTGGAGCGCGCGGGCAAGATTCCTTAAGCCTTGCGCGTGCGCCCGCACCCGGATGTTGCCCGAAACCTCGGGAGAGTGTCCATACTCCAGGCAAAGCATGGTGATGTCGTCCGACTGTTCGGCGCCTTTCGCCCATCGCGCCACATCGGTACGCAACACGTCGACGAGCATCCGCGGATGCAAGGCAACGTGCTTGGCCAAAAACGCCTCAAGCCGCTCGTTACCATACTCCTCCTCGTCAACCGAGAACGCCTCGTTCACGCCATCGGTGTAGAGCAGCAGCTCGTCTCCAGGAACCAGCGTAAGGGTGTGCGAGCGATACTTCGCCCGTTCGAAGGTGCCCAGGAACAATCCGCCCTTCTGCTTGAGCCACTCCCATGTATCGCCATGACGCAACAGCGGCGGGTTGTGTCCGGCGTTCACATAGGTGAGCCGGCCCGTCTCGTAGTCGAGCGTGGCCGCCCACACCGTAACGAACATGCCGGCATCGTTGCCTTGGCACAAGTTCCAGTTCGCGCTGTGAACCGCCTCGGCAAGATCCATGCCACTCTTCATATAGTTGGCGAGCTCGGACTTCGCAGCCATCATAAAGAGACTCGCAGGAATGCCCTTGCCAGATACATCCGCAATCAAGAAGCCAAGGGTGTGTCTGTTTATGAGGAAGAAGTCGTAAAAATCGCCCCCCACCTCGCGCGCCGCCTTCATCGACGCATAGATGTCGAACGCGGTGATATCGGGGAACGGCGGGAACGAACGCGGCAGCGCCGACTCCTGGATGGCCTTCGCCGTCGCAAGGTCACTCTCGATGCGCGCGCTCTCGGCGGCGATGGCATCGCGCAGCGCCGCGACGGTAGCGTTAATATCGTCGGAAAGCGACCTGAACTCGCTACTATCGCGCACATCCACCTCCACGCTGAGGTCGCCGCGCGTTATTTCGCCCAGCCGCTCGTTAACTTGCCAAATGCTGCGCACTACCACGCGATCGATAAGCACATATATAGAGAGGAACAGCGCCGCGAATACGAGAACCTCCATGTGCGAGGTAACCATAACCGGAAGGATCCGCGGCATCTCTTCTTGCACCGTCGGAATAAGTGATATAACCTTTAAACTGTTTACCGTTGCGTACATCGCGAGATGAGAGATTCCTCCCAGCCGCGTCCCGAACACCTCACCCTCTTGCACGCCCTCCATACTGGCAATGAGCGCATGCACGTCGTCATAGCTCAGGTCTACGTCCTTGCGTGTCGCCAAAAGCTCGGAGCGCTCGGTCGTAACGGCAAGCAGTCCCTCATTTCCCACGTGGCGATTTGCCACCGAAGAGCTAATTTGGTTCTTGAGGTCGTCGGTAAACCGCGTGGTGTCGTAGCTCACCTGCACGAAGCCATCTTTAATGCTCATGCCACCGTACTTGCGCCACTCCGTATCGTCTATGGTTGTGGGCTGGTAATCCTGCGCCAGCTGGGTTCGCCCGCCCCCCGGCAACAACGCGAGAAACTCGGCCGCTTGTTTCCCACTCGCCATGTCGAACCCCACAAAAGCATCGTTGCTGCTCGCCACAATGATGCCATTCTCGTCCACGACGTGAATCTCCGCCAGGTTGAGCTCGTCTGCCAGGCGATTTATGGTATCTTGATTTGCTTCGGCCGTCGTTGGTATCTCCACCGCAACGCGCCTCGCCAACGCAAGCAAGTCGGCATCGGAGGCATCCTCAATATCGCTCTTGGTATCCTCGAGCGCAACCTGAAGCGTGTCGTGTGTATCGCGCTGGGCGATACTCGTCTGCAGGACCTCCACGAACCCAGCCGTAAACACGAATCCCACGGTTACGGTAATCAGCATGCCCGTTTGTATGCGAGTTGATATATCGGGAATGTCGGAGCGTCTCCTAAGACCTTGTCCGCTCATCAAGGCCAAAACCACGCTCGAAAGGGCAACCGAGATGGCGTTGCACAGCACCATGGGCAACGTACACGCCCGCGCAACGAGAAACGCCCGGACAGGCTCGTCAAGGTTGGTGACAAACACCAGCAGCATGTGGACAACCTCGGCCACAATGCCAATGGCAAACGCGATGGGCCAGCTCGGGCGCCGGCCACCAAACAGGTGCTTCCGCAGCAACGCAGCGTAAATGCCTGAGAGCACAGTGGCCAAGCTGCATGCGAGGCGCGTAAACATGCCGCGGCCCCACAGCGCCGCGAACCATCGCTCCACGCCGCCAATGACGCCGGCGATAATACCCGCCGGACCGCCAAAGTAAAGACCTGCGACGAGTGGCGCAGCATCGCGCACGTTCATCGAAACGCCCTCAACCGCGATTCCTGCCTCGGTGCCAAACACGGCAATCGCGCCGAATATAATGCCGATGAAGATCTGTTTGGGCCAATAGCCCATTTTGATGTTCCAGGAAGTTCGCTCAAAGAGCTTCGTGATAACCACGCTCGCAAGAACGGGTAGTAAGGTGGCAATCCCGAATTGCAGAACTACGAGGACGTTGGAAAGTAACACGGCATGCCCCCACGACAAAATTATAGTTACTATTTCATCATAGCACCGTCTTGCGGAGTCTCGCGTGAGACAAGCCATCTGGGTAGGTGCTAACGCCAAAGAATGGCGTCCCCGTCACTTGCGTTACGGCCTGCGCCTCATCTAAAGGCGAGCCAAATACGCTGCGCGTGGCCGGGGCCGCCGCGCTCGAACGGCCCCCGCCCCCGCCCGGCGCTGCGCATCTGTTCCCTCTCCGGGCCACTCCTCGATTTGGCCGTTCTTAAGGAGTGGGCGAACGACAAGCGTGCCCCGAATCGTAAGATTGCTCAATAGTCTTTATATCACGTTTCAATGTGTACAATTTCCTCGTAAAAAAACGGCCCCAATGTACAATTCACAGTGAAAATCGTACATTGGGCCGTATTCTTATCCATAAAATCGTACACACCAAAAACTGGCTGAAAGCGCGTGGCCTTGTTAAATCAGCCAGACCTAAGTGCCTCCGCTAGCGTCGTCGGCCGCAAGCGCGTGAGCCCTCCCGTCGTGACAACGCCCTCCGTCCCCGTTGTCACGCCCTAGGCGACGAACGCCTTGGCGAAGGCCTGCGTCTGTCCGCGGTACGTCGCCGCGGGGGCCTTTCCGCCCTTCGGCACGAGGACCACCTGGACGGCCTCGGCGCGGCGGGACATGCCCGCGGTGCCGGCCTTGGCGCCGTTCTTGGCCCAGCCCATCCAGCCGTAGCGCTGCGAGTGGACGCGGTACCACACGTCGTACTTCTTCGCCACCTCTCCGGTGAGCCGTATCTGGATAGCCTCGATGCGCCTCGACTGGCCGACGGTGCCGCTCGTGGCGCCGTCGGAGGCCCACTTGGGCTCCCAGCCCCTCCCCTGGAGGTGCGAGCGGTACTGGATGGAGCCCTTGACGGGGAAGCCCTTGGGCAGGCTGAGGGAGAGCGCCTCCATGCGCAGCGACTGGCCCGTGGTGCCGTAGAAGGCGGGGTCGGACCTCGTGGCCTGCCAGCCCGAGCCCTGCAGGTGGGCACGGCCGGAGGTGGTCGCCGCGACGATCCTGAAGGTCGTCTTGACGGTGCCGGCGTAGTTGCCCCTGCCCGTCGCGGTGACGGTCGCGGTGCCCGCCTTGACGTTGCTCTTGTAGGAGTAGCTGAAGTCCGTGCCGGCCCTGAGCGCCTTGGAGCCGCTCTTCACCGCCGGCTTCGGGGCTATCGCCTTGCCGGCGAACGCCTGGTCCGCCACCTTGGCGATGCTCGTGAGCTTGGCCTTGGCGATGGCGAACTTCTGCGTCGCTGCAGCGGGCAGCTGGTAGTTGGCATTGCCGAGCTTGGTGGCCGTAGCCGTGTAGCTGCCGGCATTCGTCTTCGCGCCGCCCACGGTAACGGCACACGCGTCACCAGCGACTAGGTTGATCACACTCGCCGCAGGCTTGTGGCTCTTGCCGTCGTAGGTGAAGGAGGTGTCCTTCCAAGAGAGCTTCGCCTCGCGTGGGGCAACAGGTAGCTTAGCCACGCACTGGGCTGACTCGTAGGCCTCGCCGTCGGCAGGCGTGAACGTCACGGCGTACTCGGTCTGCCCACCATCGGATACGGAGGGCACAACGCCAGGATCCGCCCACGAGAAGGTGCCGGGCACGACCTTGTCCGCGACCTTGGCCTCGCCCCCGGAGAGCGTGCTCTCGCCAAGCGTCTGGCCATAGGTCACGCCCGACGCCGTGGGCGTGGAGGTGACCTCCGGCGTGGCCTTGCCGATGACGAACTCCACGGCAGCGGTTGCGCCGCCGAAGCTCACCTCGGCGACGTAGGTGCCCGGAGCCACCACATCGTTGGCGTCTACCTCTACGCCGCCGCAGCGATAGCATATGACGTGTTCGCCGGGGAAGGCAACCTCGCTGTAGCCCCCCTCAATTGTGGCAGCCTTGGGGGTGCCGTCGTAGGTAAGGTTGGCGGGCGCCAAGATCTTAAGCCCCAGGCCTTCGGTAACGTCGCACTCGCCCTCGGCCTTGCACTCCGCATTGATGGTGTCACCCTCGGCGTTGTATGAGAAATTGTGGTTGTGGGCAGGGAACTCGACCCGCTTGAAGTCATTCAGGACCTGACCATTGTCGCTCGTCTCGATGGCCTTCCTACCCTGCGTACCCTCCGTATCCTCCCAACCTGCGCCGACAACTGCGTTCTTCACGATCGCGCCATTATTGAAGGCACCCTCCTCACCCACGGCGACGAGGGAATCGATGCCATCCCCAACGAGCACCGAAGCATCGGAGTGCAGACCGTACGAAGAGCCGGTCGCCGTCACGGCGCCGCCGACGAAGGACAGCTCACCCTTAGCGAGGATGCCGATCGATCCCCCCTTCGCAGTGAGGCTACCCGTTCCTTCGATCTGCAACGCTCCATCGGAGTATATAGCAGAAGACTCTTTTGCAACATCCTGCGGGTCAACAGCCGCCGTGACGGCGTTCTCGCCATCGAGCTCGATTACCAGCGGGTCCCCACTGCCCCAGTAAATCGGAGCGGTACATTCAGCACCCGAATGGCCCACTTCGTTGCACACGTAGCCGTTCAGGCTGAGTTTGGCGGGGGCGCCGTTCGCAGCAGGAACGAAACTCACCGTACCGTCGTCAAACACGTTGGAAGCGTTATCCTCAGTAACCCGGATACCTCCAACCCACAGGGGGTAGCCCTCATCAATCACAAGCTCAAGACGGTACTCAGCACCATCCGCCCCACGATCCCAAACGAGCACGCTCTTGACGCCCTTTATCTTCTCCTGACCGGTGAGTCCTTTGCCACCGCCAATGCTGGCAGAGAAGGGATTACCACTACCACTGCTACCCACCAAGAAATAGCCATAATTCGGACCGTTCCATTGTAATGAAAGGCTAAATGTATCTGGCCCATTTACACGTTGGAGGGTCGGATTTGCTTGATCTGTCGAGTCTATCCAACCACCGGAGCTTGGAAAATATAATGTATCTAAAAATGCATTCGCTGCGCTGTCATATCGGAAGATAGCCCCATTCTGAATTGTAACGCTTGACGCCAACGCGTCCCTTATGCCGACGCCGGGGACCAGACCAGTCACCATGGCGAGGGCCACCACGAAGCCCAACGCAAGTCTAGCCAACCCCTTAGATTTCCGTTTCGTCCTTGTCATGAACTCCCTCCTTTTCCGCGAGCCACTTGCCCGCAACGAAGCAATGCTTACAGCCAATAACCTAACACCTGCGAACGTAACCTCGCGTCGCAAATCGGCAAAGCGCCTTTCTCTGCCCCTTGGTGCCGTGAGACGCCTCCGTTTGGCACAAACAACAAGGTTCGGCATCGGCAGGGCATGGCTGACCTTCTCTGCCCCTTGGTGCCGCGTGACGCTTCCGTCCCCTTCACCTACGCTTCACCTACGCTATAGTAAAGGACAAGGAACGACCACCCGAAAGCGAGGGAACATGGGTAACGGAATCGTTGTAATCGGAGCCACCTTTGTGGACATCAAAGGTCATCCATACGCCAAGTACATTCCCGAGGGCAGGAACGCCGGCAGGGTGTATCAAGTTCACGGCGGGGTAAGCCGCAACATCGCCGAAGACATCGCCAACGTGGAGCTGCGCCCGACCTTTTTAAGCGTGGTCGACCAAAGTGGCATTAGCACCGACGTTCTCGAAAAACTCAAGCAGCATCGTTGTAATACCCGCTACATTCGTCGAACCGACGATGGCTTGGGAACATGGCTGGCCATCTTCGACCATAAGGGCGACTTGGTCGCCTCCATCTCGAATCGGCCAAACCTCAGCGAACTCGAGGTCATTCTCGACGAGGAAGGGGACGAAATCTTCTCGCAGGCCGATAGCATCGCAGTGGAGATGGACCTCGAAGTGCCCATCCTCAAGCGCATTTTCGCCCTCGCCGAAAAGTATGGCAAGCGGATTTACGCCCCCGTCACTAATATGTCCATCGCGAGCGAGCGTCGCGATTTGCTCAGGAGGGTTGACTGCTTTGTGTGCAATCAGCAGGAGGCGGGAATCCTTTTTTCCGAGGACTACGACGAGGCGACGCCCGAGGAAATGCGCCGTGCCCTCGTAGACAAAATCAAGCAGGCGCGCATTCGCAGCATGGTCGTAACGCTCGGCCCAAACGGCTCCGTTTTTGCCGATGCGACGGGAGCGAGCGGCATATGTCCCGCGCAACGCGTTGGCGTGGTTGACACCACCGGCGCGGGCGACTCGTTCTTCGCCGGAGTTACCATCGGCCTCACCTATGGTAAGAGCTTGGCGGAGGCGTGCGTAATCGGCACCCGCCTCGCCGCCTCGGTGGTCGCGACCCACGAGAACGTGTGTCCGCGCTTTCTGCCGGCCGAGTTCGGCATCGCCGTCGGGACGGATGGCGTGCCGGAGGCGTAAGGAACGCAGCGCGTTGCCCGCCCGCCGGATTCGGCCTAGCCTTCGGGCCCGATGGCATACCAGGGGCGTGATGCTCGGGCGCTGGCGTTGCGCGTGTGCCGGGTCCGGCTTCGCAACTGACCGCGCGGCGGTTTTGTCTGCTAGACCATGTACCGCATTATGGACAAGTCTCCATTCGGCCTCTTCGGGTACTTGCATGTGAATGCAAATTGAATAAAAGAAAACGAACCGCATAGCTGATGCGGTTCGCTCATTTTAAAAGTGGTCGGGACGACTGGATTCGAACCAGCGGCCTCACGGTCCCGAACCGTGCGCGCTACCAAACTGCGCCACGTCCCGAAGCGCAATAATGGATATTACCACACCTTCTTGCCGTGCGCCAGTGTTTTCTCGCAGCTTTTTTCTCCAAAAGCCTAACCCCTCGCCCGTCTTTCGCCCCTCAGCTCATATTTCGGACGGACCCCGTTGACACACTTTCAAAATAGGGTGCCAACGCGACCACCTGTGCCCCGATTCTTCGGATATAGCGTCCCAAACGACACCCATTGTTGCTAATGGGTGCCAAACATGCCATTTGGCGTACGGTTTTGACACCAAAACGACCCAAACGGCACCCATAATTGAGGCGAGTCCAATCGCAATTGCTTTTATGACACAACCTTAGCAAAAGGATGCAGCCCGCACCCAAGAGTCCATGCCAAAACGCACGATGGCATCGTGCGCCACGGCATCGGCAGCGTCGATCGTGGCGCAAATGCCAAACACGCAGCTACCCGACCCGCACACCTGCGCACCGAGCACTTCCGGACGCGCTTCGAGCCATCCAATGGCCTCACCCACCGCAGGCTGCAACCGACGCGCCGGTTCGCTCAGGTTGTTATACAACATCGCCGCAATGTCCTCCGCCGTCGCCACGCTCGAACGAAGCAACTTGCGTAATGGCTCGGCATCGGCCGGCTCGCACGGACGTTCGTCGAACGCACGATACGCCGCAGGCGTGCTCACGCCCTCACCCGCGGGCCGCACAAGCACCACGGGTATTCTCTGCTGCAGCGGCGCAAACGTTTCGACCACCACGTCTCCACGACCTGTAAGAAACGCAGGCCGCGAATCTAGGAAAAATGCCACGTCAGCACCAACCGAACGCGCCGCCTTGGCCACACGTTCGTCATGCGCATCAATATCCCATAGCCTGCACAGTGCTAGGAGGGTCGCCGCCGCATCGGAGGAACCACCTCCCAGTCCCGCCTGGCTCGGAACACGTTTTCGCACCAAAATATCTACTTCAGGCGCACGGCCAAACGCTCGCGCCAGCTCAGTCGCTGCGCGCCACACGGTATTCTTCTCTTGGGGAATTTCGAGCGCCGGCTCGCAGCACACGCGCAGTTCTTGCCCGGGACACGCTCGAACCGTGACTTCGTCGGCCACGCCGAGGGCGTCAGGCGCTACGGCCGCATCGAGCGCACGGGACGCAGCAGCCGCGTCGAGCGCCACCATAACGGTATCGACACGATGATACCCATCCTCGTCGGGACAGGGATATATGCCTAAGTGCAGGTTTATCTTTGCAGGAGCGAGCAGCGTTACCGACGGCACCGCATAACGGGAGCTTATTACCTCGCTCATCGACACTACTCCTCCGGCGTAAAGTCCAGCAGACGCTCGCCCGTCTCCACGTTGTAAATCTCCACAGTACCCGTAAGGACGTCCACGTACTGGTACGATTGGCGCGCACGACGGCCCCGTCGCTCCTCGACCTCGACCACAAACAGGGAGGGATGCGCCACAACCACCGTTCCCGTACGTTCAATGATGCGCGACCGACCCATGTTGGCCCTCACCCTGATTCGTTGGTCCTTAAGGTCGGAAATCTCGGCACGTATTTGATCAACTCGGTTTACAGGCGGGACCTCATTATCCATGTGCATCACGACTCTCTCTATGGGCATAGGTTCGCTATAGTTGCATACTGTGCGATATTACCAGACCTCGCCCCCCGATTACAAGTTACCGCGCGCGAACGGCTCTTGGAATCCGGACAAAAACGACTTGTGCAACTGAAAGCGTTGCACAAGTCGTTTTTGTCCGATTACGTCCCATACGATTTGCACAGGTCGATATTCCGTTCGATCGCGCCCCGAGAGCTCGTCGCACCTACAACAAGTTCTCAAGATGCGTCTCGACAGGTCGCATCCTCTTTAGTCAATCGCCTCTGCTAGATCGGCCCACGACCCACTACTTGCAAAGGCTGAGCGCCGCCTCGTCGGCAACCACGAAGCAATCAGCGTGAAGCTGCAGAATCGAAGCCGTGCACTGCGGGCTCACCGGACCATAAATCATGTCGTACACCGCCTGGGCCTTGTCGGCGCCCGATGCGGCAATAAGGATCGTCTTGGCGCTCATGATGTTCTGCACGCCCATCGAGTACGCCTTGCGAGGCACATCGTCGATGCTATCGAACAAACGGCTGTTCGCCTGAATGGTGCTCTCGGCGAGCTCAACGCAATGCGTGCCCTTGCTAAAGGAGTCACCTGGCTCGTTAAAGCCCACATGACCGTTACGTCCGATGCCCAAAAGCTGCAAATCGAGCGGACCGGCAGCGGCCATAAGCTCGTCATAAGCTGCGCAGGCGGCCTCGGCGTCGAGGTTCGAGCCGTCGGGCACGTGCGTCTTGGCCTTGTCGATGTTGATGTGATTAAAGAACGTGTCGTTCATGAAGTAACGATAGCTCTGCGGATCGTCCGGTCCCAGGCCCAAATACTCGTCGAGGTTATAGGTGCTCACCTCGCTGAAGTCCACGTCGCCCTTGTTGTACCACGCGATGAGCTGCTTGTATGCACCAATGGGCGTCGTGCCCGTGGCAAGGCCAAGCTTTGCGTTCGGCTTCAGGATTACCTGTGCCGAAATGATGTTGGCCGTCTTACGGCTCATGTCGTCGTAGTCTTTGCATCGAATAATGCGCATGCCATGTCCTTTCCTTGCTGTTCCTCTTTGTTTACTTTGCCAATCTCTCCACCAAGTCGTCGAGCGCACGACGACGGTGGCTGATTGCGTTCTTTTCCTCCGGCGCAAGCTCGGCCATACGCTTGCCAAGGATATCTAACAACTCAAAAAGAGGGTCGTAGCCAAAGCCGTTGGTACCGCGCAAATCGTGCGCAATGCTCCCCTCGCAGTCGCCCTCGCCAACGAGAACTTCCTCGCCGTCCTCGTCGCGGGTAACCAGAACCACCGACGAGTGGAAGCGCGCCGTGCGTTCGTCCTCGGGCACACCCTCCATCTCGCGCAAAAGCTTTTGGTTGTTTGCGTCGTCATTGCCATGCTCGCCGGCCCACCTCGCCGAGAATACCCCCGGAGCGCCATCGAGCGCGTCCACCATCAGGCCAGAGTCGTCGGCGACGGCCATCGAAAGGCCGGTTTCGTCAAGCGCGGCACGGGCCTTTATGAGGGCATTCTCCGCAAACGTGTCGCCATCCTCGACGGGATCCTCAAAGTCGCCCAAATCGCCAAGCGCCACGAACTGCATTCCCGCCATCGCAGGAGCTCCACTCAAAATGGCCTCAATCTCGACTAACTTGTGGGCGTTGCCCGTCGCAACAACAACGATGTTCTGTTTGCCCTTGTTTTCCATATGCCGTCCTTTCGTGCGTTCAGTCCCAGTATAAAACATATGGGGGTCACAAATGCGCGGAGTCTCATAAGAGAAAGGAGAGAAAGGCATTCTAAATCGCACGTACCCGAGGCCACAGGGGCGGACGGGGCAACAGGGGCGGACGGGGCAACAAGCGCGGACAAAGCCACAATCGCACCCGAGGCCACAAGCACGGACAAAGACGAACCAAAGACGGACTTGTGTTAAGAATTCGTTGTGAAGCACCACCAGCCACAGTATTTATCGAAAGCATAGTAAAATACGACTTGCGCGATTTGGGGAGCGTTTTGCTCGAACAGTCCTCATTCCCGTACTGGCGCCGTCTGCCCCTCCAGCCCGCGCCAGGTTTGACGATTCCTTTCGCCCGCGCCGAATCGTTTAGGTCTTCTCACAGCATCACCCCGTAGTTCTCCAGGTCGCGCTCCTTCCCGGCGCCGCGAGGCAAACTTCAAAAGTTCGCCTCGCGGCCCTCGCCGATTCCACGGGCCTCGCCGATTCTATGCGGTTATCTGCTTTTGCAGCGCCACGAGCTGCGCAATGCCCGCCTGGCCCAAATCGAGAAGCTCGTCGAGCTGCGCCCGGTTGAAGGGCGTCTTCTCGCCCGTGCCCTGCACCTCAATGATGAGCCCTTCGGACGTTCCCACCAAGTTGAGGTCCACGTCGGCATTGCTGTCCTCGCCGTAGTCGAGGTCCAAGAGCGCACGACCTCCCACGACGCCCATCGAGACGGCCGCCACCTGACCAGTAAGGGGAATGCGCGCAAGTTCGCCTTTGCGCGCCAGCTCGCGCAGCGCATCGTGCAAAGCCACCCACGCACCGGTAACCGAGGCCGTCCGTGTGCCGCCGTCGGCCTGGATTACGTCGCAGTCCACGGTTATGGTTCGCTCGCCGAGCGCCCGCAGGTCCACCACCGTGCGAAGGCTGCGCCCCACAAGTCGCTCGATTTCCATGGAACGGCCCTTGCGCCCGCGATACTCCCGAGAACTGCGGCGGTTCGTCGACGCCGGAAGCATGGCGTACTCCGCCGTAACCCAGCCGGCACGCGATCCTTTGCGCCAGCGTGGCACGTCGTCCTCCACGGTCGCAGCGCACAAAACGCGCGTGTCGCCAAACTCCACCATGCACGACCCCGCGGCGTTTTTAAGGAACTCGCGCGTGAGTGTGACGGGCCGCATTTCGTTGGCGGCGCGCCCATAGCTTCGTGTTGTCATTTTCTCTCCTTCTTTGTTGTAACATGTGCCTCGCGTGCGCCTCGCACGTTCATCGCATGTGCTTCGCGTGCGCCTCGCACGTGTATCGCTTGCAGCATGTGTATCGCATGCGTATCGCACGAGACAAGTTCTTGGGGGAAGCGCCTCAGTCGCTCACGCCCTCCCGCGGCACGTCGGTGTTGACGAGCACGGTCCCCACCACTATAAGTCCAAGCGCCACAACGAGGGCGGGCAGTTGCGCCACCGGAATCATTTCGCCAAGCGCCACGACCGAAAACAGCACGCCAAACATGGGTATGAAGAAACGAAACATCGCCACACGCGAAACGGGATTGTACTTGAGCAGCAACGACCACATGGAAAATGCCGATGCCGAAAGGAAGCCCAAGTACGCAAGGACGCCTAGAGCCTGCGGCGAGCACATGGTGATGCGCCCTCCGAGCGCAATGCCCAGAAGAACCATTACGCTACCACCGAGTAGGAACTGCCACCCCGTAAGCAAAAGCGGATCGCCGCCCGATCCGTAGCGCCGCATCAAGCACGCGGCGCATCCTCCCGCCACCACCGAGGCGAACACGAGCCCCTCGCCCATGTACGACCACGAGCCCACCATCCCGCCACCGCGCAGCGTCACCATCGCCACGCCGCCCAAACCCAAGGTGCAGCCCACAAGCTTGCGCAGGGTGAGCTTCTCTTGGGCAAACACCAGCGTCGCGAGTACGATTTGCACGAACGCCGAGGTACCCTGAACAAGTGCAGAGTTGGTGCCCGACGCGTGCGCCAAACCAATATAAAAAGGCACGTACTGCAGCGTGGTTTGCGAGAGGGCCAAAAGTGCGATGGGCGCGAGGTCGTTGCGCGTGGGCACAGGCAAACGGCGACGCACGACGGCCGTGCCCGCCAGCACGAACACACCCGCCAGGCAAAAGCGCATGCCGGCAAAGAGCATCTGCTGCGCGGGGCTGTTCGACGCCACGCCAAATAGCTCGTAGCCCATCTTAACGAACGCAAACGCACTGCCCCACAGCGCGCAACTCAACGTGGCAAGCGCCACCACCATGCCCATGCGCGCAAGCATCGGTTTTCTCTGCTGCATGATGCCTCCTCGTCGTGCTCCGTCGTGTTGCGTCGTTGCCGCGTCACGCGGCCGAACCGCACGAACTATATTGTGCACCATCTTGGGCCGTCGGAGTTCGTCGCGTGCCTCATGAACGCGTCCCACAAGAACTACCGCATATGCGCTAAACTAAATGTGAAATGCTCTTGCGCACCACCGCACGACGAGGAGGCATCATGTCTGTTCACGCCCTCGACTTTGGCACGACTCGCACCGGACAGCCTGTACACCTGTATAGGCTCAAGAACGCTTCGGGTATGGAGGTGGACGTCACCGATCTTGGCGCGTCCATAGTTGCCGCACGCGTGCCCAACAGCAACGGCGAGCTGGTGGACGTTGCGCTTGGCTTTGACGAACCCGAGCGATACGAGAACAACACGCACGCGATGGGCGGAATCGTGGGACGCGTTGCCGGACGCATCGCCGACGCCTCCTTCGAGCTGGAAGGGCGCACGTTCGAGCTTACAGCCAACGAGGGCGCAAACACGCTGCATGGCGGTTGCGACTTGTGGTACGAGCGGCTCTGGGAAGGCGCGATGGTCGGCCGCAAGGGCGATAGGCGACGCAGCACGAGCGCCGATACCGTAATTTT
The DNA here is from genome assembly GCA_017510785.1 of Atopobiaceae bacterium. Lineage (GTDB taxonomy): Bacteria > Actinomycetota > Coriobacteriia > Coriobacteriales > Atopobiaceae > RUG440. Next base: position 70,817 of record JAFWMH010000001.1, read on the forward strand.
TGGCCTGTTCTCGCCCGACGGCGACCAAGGCTTTCCCGGCGACGTGGATGTACGCGTTACGTACCGCCTTACCGATGCCAACGAGCTCGTAATAATCTACGACGCCCAGCCGAGCCTCACCACGCTCATCAACCTCACGAATCACGCGTACTGGAACCTTAACGGCCACGACGACGGCGAGGTTCTTGGCCACCTGCTGCATGTGGCAGCCGAGCGCTACGCACCCGCCGGCCCACTGCACATTCCAAGTGGCCGCAAGGTTAACGTGGGAGGCACGCCGTTCGACTTCCGGCTGCCCAAAGCCATCGGCCGCGACCTCTCCGGGCGCATTACCAACTACGATCACACGCTGCTGCTCGGTTCGGACGGCAAGCAGCGCAAGGTTGCCACGCTCACCGGCGAGAAGAGCTGCATCGTTATGGACGTGTACACCGACCTGCCCTCCATACAGGTGTACACCGCGCAAAAGCTCATGGTTGAGGGCGCCAAGGACGGAGCGGCGTATCGTCCCTACGGCGGCGTCGCACTCGAAACGCAGTACGTTCCCGACGCCATTCACCACACTGTTTTCAAGCAGCCGGTGTTCTCGCCCGAGCATCCGTTCCACAGCAGCACGACGTACGCGTTCTCCACGCTGTAGAGAAAAGCACACGGAATCCTTCGTGCGTCCGCGCTCCAACGCCGCATCGCGCGACGCCCCGTACGACTACAGCGCCAAAGCGCGATGGCATGACAGCTCTATTCCATGAAATGCGCAAGGGCTTCGGCGAGGGTGTGCACTACGACGTCGGCGGCGTCGCGCACCTCGGCGGGCGACTCGTGGAAGGTATAGGCGACGTCAGCAGCGTTAAGCAGCGGTAGGTCGTTGTACGAATCGCCAATGCCCGCTATGGTTTGCACCCCCAAAGCCTCGCACACAATGCGCACGCCCGAACCCTTGGAGCAACCCACGGGAACGACGTCTACGCTGCCGAGGTTTTGGAAACCTTCCACTACGTCGGCAAACCGTGAGTTTATCTGCAAGCATGCCTTGTGCGCAGCCTCGCGGTCGCCCATGTACTCAAGGGACACGCCCAACAGCTCGCCACGCACCTCGTCGAGCGACGCCACCATGGGCAATAGGCTTGGCATGGGACGCGCCACACTCACAAACTCGTCCTCGGTTACCGCAATCATCGTGCACGAGGGGCTCTCGAAGCCGTCGAACAGTTCCTGTGCCACATCGCGTGGGATGTGGCGCTCGTGCAACAGGTTGCAGTCGGCATCAAGCACCTGCGCGCCCGTCGTCACAATGTAGAAGTCCAAATCAAGAATGCCCTCAAGCGTCTCGAGCACCGACTGCAGAGGTCGTCCCGTGCAAATGCCAAACAGGCCGCCCTCGTGTTGGTAACGTCGCACCGCCTCGAGGTTTGCCGGGTCGAAATGCACTTCACCCGTCGTCCAGTCGCTCCAGCACAGCGTGCCGTCGAAGTCGCTTGCCATTGCTGTTCCCCGCGCAGCCATATTCCACCCGCCTTGCATTGCCTGTAATACATCAATTATACATGCAAGACCAACCAAAGGGGCCGGAAGACTCCTTCCAGCCTTCACACTCGGATTCGCGCAAGTGAGCAATTGGGTTTCGGGGCGCGAGTAGTCTCGAGCTGTAAATGGCAACCACCTTTACGTCACACAAATGTAAACTCTGGGATGCTCACCGAAACGCCAGCGCGCCACCGCGACCGACTCGCTACGATGGAAGCAAGGAGGTTCCACATGGCAAGCATTTTGCTGGTAGAGGACGACCGGACCATTCAAATTGCGCTTGAGTTCGCGCTGACGCGCGCCGACTACGAGGTGAGCGTCGCGGCCGACGGCGAGGCAGGGCTCGAGGCGGCGCGAGCATGCAGCCCCGACCTCATCCTGCTCGACGTTTTGCTTCCCCGCCGATCGGGCTTGGAAGTCGCCCGCGCGCTGCGTGCTGGCGGCAACGACACCCCCATAATCATGCTTACGGCACTCGACCAAGAGGACGACAAAATCGCTGGCCTCGACGCCGGTGCCGACGACTATGTAACCAAGCCCTTCTCCACGGCCGAGCTGCTCGCGCGCGTGCGCGCCCACCTGCGCCGCAAGCGCATAAAAGACGAGCCGCCGCCCATCATCGAAACGGGCGAGCTGCACATCGACACGCGTGCCGCACGCGTGCTCGTGGCGGGCGAGCCCATTCGCCTGCGCAGCAAGGAGTACACGCTGCTCGTCGCCTTGGCCAGCCGGGAAGGCTCGCTGTGCACGAGGCCTTGGCTCACCGAGCGCGTGTGGGGCGAAACGTTTTTGCCCACGTCTCGTACGCTCGACACGCATGTTCGGCGTGTGCGACGTCTCATCGACGTGCACGGCTGGACCTATATACATACTGAGCGCGGCATGGGCTATAGGTTCGAGGCGACGCACAAGGACGGCGGAACGTCGTGACGAGCGCGCGCGATTACGTGCATCGCTGGCGTCGCTGGATGTTTGGCGGCTATGCACTGGTGACCACCGTACTTGTTGCAGTGTGGGGCTTTTCCATCGCCGTGCCCATACGCGCCCTTATTGAAGAGCGCCTGCAAGAGGGTTTGGTATCGGTCGCGAACGCTGCGGCCGTGGCGCTGCAGGCAAGCGACCGCCCTCCTTCCGACGTGCTGGGGCGCATCGCCGCCACCGACGACCTACGCCTCACGCTCATCGCATCCGACGGAACCGTGCTTGCGGAGAGCAACGAGGACGACGAGGACATGCAAAACCATGCCGACCGCCCTGAGGTAGCCGCCGCCCTCGCAGGCAAAACGGGCTTCGACCGACACGTCTCCGAAACAGACGGCGTGGAGTACTTCTACGTAACCGTCCCCTGCACCTACCAAAACAGCACGGCTGTCGTGCGCGTTTCGCGCACCATGGAGCAAATAAACGCACTCACAACAACCTACCTGTGGATAAGCGTGGGCCTTCTCGCCATCGCGCTGGTGGTGGCCATCGTTGCGTCGAGCATTGCCATGCGAAGGGCCGGCACCCCCGTGCGACGGCTCGAGAACATGCGCACCGACTTCGTGGCCAACGCGAGCCATGAGCTCAAAACACCCGTAGCGGGCATCCGGCTGCTTGCCGACTCCATTGCGCAGGCATCGAGCGACGGCGACCTGGAAATGGTGGAGGTTCTCTCGCATCGTCTCGACGGCGAGTCGGCACGTTTGCAAACCCTCGTGGGCGACCTCATGGACCTCTCGCGGCTGGAGAACGCCGGGCGCACCTCGGCCGCGGGCCACGAATGCGACTTTGCCGCCGTCGTTGCGACATCGGTAAGCATCCATCGGGCGAGCGCCGAAAAGGCTGGTCTCTCGCTCCACTTCGCCGACAAACTTCCACCGGCAACGCGCGCAGCCATCTCTGCAACCGACGCCACGCTCATAAGCGACAACCTGCTGAGCAACGCAATTGCCTACACCGAGAAGGGCTCGGTATGCGTGGACCTTGGCATGGACGAGAACTGGCCAAACATGGTCGTGCTCAAAGTTGCCGATACGGGCATTGGCATAGCCTACGGCGAGCAAGAACGCGTGTTCGAGCGTTTTTATAGAGTAAACACCGCACGCTCCCGCGAGAGCGGCGGCACGGGCTTGGGCCTCTCGCTCGTACGTCACGCCGCGGAACGCGCCAACGGCACCGTCGAGCTCGCAAGCGAACCCGGCCTCGGCAGCACCTTTACCGTACGGCTCCCCATAGTTTCTCGGTAATGGTCTGGGGGCGGACCGTCGCGGTCTTTCAGGCAAAATAAGGATACCCGCTCGCTTTTGCGAAATCGCCGCGCACTTTTTACCCCTGCTAACAAGTTAGGCTATTATCTTACGATGCATCGTAGACCTAATTCGGGAGATGACAAATTCAATGGAGCAAACCGAGGTCATTGTGGGCTCGACGCCCCAAGTGTTCATGTTCATTCCACTATTCGGCGCCGTCATCGTGCTGGGTTTCGCGATTTGGCACGTTGTTAAGTGTCGTCTCGAAGGCGAGCGCATCGGCGTGGGATCGCTCGTGTGGGCAGGGTTTATTACTGCGATTCTTATATTCCTCGCGGTATGGTGCAACAACCAGCTGCTCGACGCCGATCCGTTGTACCTCATACAAACCGTCGTGGTGCTCACCATAACGGGTTCCATGTTGGCGCGTCGCGAGTACATTTTTAGAACGCTCGACAAGCTCGACTCAACCAACTCGTTCCAGCATAGCGTCGCGGAAGTCATTCGCGTTCTGCGCGACCCCGCCCTCATACTCTTGGGCTCCGAAATGGCACGTCGCGCACTCGAGGCGCCGTGGAACGACACGGTAAACGACATTTCGGCCGAAAACATCACCATCGAGTTCGCGCTCATCGCAATCGCGGCGTTCATCGCCTACTTTGTGGCGCAGCGCCGCTCGATTGGCCCCGCGCTTGTGTTTACGGCATGTGCGGCCGTCGGCGTCATCGAATTCTTCATCTTGGAATTCCGCCGCTCGCCCATCCTGCCCATGGACGTACTCGCGCTGCAAACGGCCACCGAAGTGAGTAACCAATACGTTTTTATGATAAGCACCAATGCGATAAAAGCATTCTTGTACGGTGGTCTTGCCCTCCTTTGCGCGAGCTTCATTCGCCCCGCTCGCGTCACGAACTATAGGCGTGTTATTCTTGACGTTTGCATCAACGTACCGCTCGCGCTCATTTTCGCGCTTTCGCTCAGCTGGTGGATTGACGTCCCCAACTATCGCGAGGACTACGGACTCGACATCCTGTACTGGAACGCCGTGAAGAGCTACAAGGCGCAAGGATTCCTCCCGTCGTTCCTCACCGCCGTTGCGGACCTGCCCGTCGAAACGCCCGAGGGGTACACGGAGGAGCTTGCGCAACAGACAACCGAAACCTATGCCAAGGCCGCCGACGCCATGCCCGAGCGCAGTACACGCCGCGCTGCCTCAACGGCTCAGTTCGAGGAAATCAAGCCGAGCATCATCATCGTGATGAACGAGACCTTTGCCGACCTTTCGCGCCTCGACAAGCTGCATTGCGGCTACGAAGGTCCGAAGTTCTACCAAACGGGATTCGACGACGCACTCGTGCGTGGCCAACTCGGCATGTCGGTATACGGCGCTGGCACCTGCAACAGCGAGTTCGAGTGCCTTACCGCCACGTCCACCGCATTCGTTGGATCGGGCAAGTACCCCTACCAAATGTTCAGCTTCGAAAACGTTCCCAACCTTGCGCGACAGCTCTCGGGTGTGGGGTATCACACGTCGGCCATCCATCCTAACGACAAAGACAACTGGAATCGCCGCGTAACATACGGCGACATGGGCTTCGACGAGTTCTACAACACCAACAACAGTTTCGAGGATGCGCCCCAATTCCACTCGGGCATCACCGACAAGGCCACGTACGAGAAGATTCTCGAAATCCTGAATTCCAGTGAGGATCCTCAGTTCATCTTCGACGTTACCATGCAAAACCACGGCGGATACAGCACCAACAACATCCCGCCCGACCGCATGACCAACTACGTGTTCCCCGATATCGACCCCGACAACACGCATCAGCTCAACGAATACCTCTCGTGCATTCAGGCATCCGACGAGGACCTCGAATGGTTTGTGGGGCAACTGCGCGAGCTTGAGAGGCCCGTGGTTCTCGCCTTCTTTGGCGACCACCACCCCAAGATGTCGAACGTCCCCAACGACCTGTACTTCCCCGGTGAGGACGAGCTAACGCATCAGGCCCGTGTGTACGAAACGGAATACGTGATTTGGTCGAACTACGAAGTCGCAGGCACGCCGACGGGCGTCATCGACGACTGTGGAGCCGACTTGCTCGGAACCCGCACGCTCGACCTTGTTGGCGCACCCCTCGATTCTTTTGAGTCTGCCCAAATCGCAGCTCATCAACGGTTGCAGATCATTAGCGGCATAGGGTATCAGGGCACCGACGGTCGCTGGCACGTGCCCGGCACCGCGCCCTACCTCGACGCCACGTATCGCGACATGGCCATGATGAGCCACCTGCGCTTTGGCCATTTGTTCGCAGAGTCTTCGTCGTAAGGCCTGGCCCAAAAAATCGTATTGCGCCCTCGAATCCCAATGCGGGTTCGAGGGCGCTTTTTTTCGCAACTACGTCCGCACCCAGCCCGAGTCCTCCCTCCCGAGTCTGCAGCACCCAGAGTCGTAACGTTTTTGTTAAGAGCGTTGCAAAGTATAGAAGGTTGGGTAAAATCGCCGGAGTGCTTTTGTCCGTTCGTTACTTGATTGGATGTATTATGCGAAAGGTTAAGATGTTCGACGGAAAGCGTCATGTGTACGACACGACGAAGTCCACCGAGCTCGGGACTCGTAACTTCGGCGCCTATGGCGATCCTGCAGGCTACGCAGAGACCCTCTACCAAACTCGCCCTGGTTTCTACTTCATCGTTGGCGTCGGTGGCGACCAGTCCCCGTACGCAGAGGGCGAAGAGCTGCGTCCCATCTCGGAGGACGAGGCCAAGGCCTGGCAGGAGTAATCCGCTTACACAAAAGGCCAACGGCGAGGGCGTGTCCCGTTTGACGCAATCGCGCGTCGGGGGGCACGCTTCTTTGCGCTAATTATGGAGCAAGCAAGGGAGGGTAACATGGCCAGTACAGCAGCAGAGAGCACAACCACGACCCCCACAATTGAGGAAACCCGCGAGCGCTTCTCGCACGACCGCTTTGCCACCGAGGCGTGCGGTTGCTCGGTAATCGAGGCCAGCGAGGGTCATTCCGTGTGCGCCTTCGACGTTGCGTCCGTGCACTTTAACGCACGCGGTGCCGTTATGGGCGGAGCCATCTTTACCCTCGCAGACTTCGCCTTGGCGGTTGCATCGAACTATTCGAGCGCGGCCGTCTCGGTAACGAACACCATAGAGTTCATGAGCGCCCCGCGAGGCAAGCGTCTCATCGCAACGTGCGACGCCAACAAAAACGGGCGAACCCTAGGCTTCTACACCGTGGAAGTATGCGATGAGCTCAAAACGCCGGTGGCGCGCATGGCCGCTACCTGCTACCGTATACGCTAGCATACCCTACGGGTCATACGTCGAGGAGAGTTATGGACAAGACGTTCGAAGAAGAGCAGCGCCACCTAAGCGAAACGTACGCAACGATTCGCTCGCTGCACGACGAGCTCACGCGCGAACTTGAGGAGCGCCACGCAACGGCAGCGCAAGACCTCAAGGACCTCAGCGACGAGCTGCGGCCCGATACCGCAGGTGTTGAGGCCGACGAGGCAATGGAAACACTCGCGGCGATCGAGACGCTCAATGCCGTTATCGACGCCTACAACCAGCGGCACGACTTTGCCCTCGAGCGTTTAAGCCGCGTGCTCGTGCTTCTCCGACAACCCTATTTCGCCAAGGTACGTCTTAAGATGCGCCCCAATCGTCCCGCGCGCGACGTGTACATAGGGGCCGTGGGCCTCACCAACAAGGATCGCACGCCGCTCGTCGTCGACTGGCGCAGTCCCGTGGCAGAGACGTACTACAAGCAGGAAAACGGCCCCACGTCGTTTACCGTAGACGGACGCGTGCGCAACGTTGAGCTCGAGCTGCGCCGCCAGTTCGACATCGAGCGTGACGTGCTGCGCATGTACTTCGATACGACCGTTGCCATTGAGGACTCGCTGCTGCTTAACGCCCTCAAGCGCCATCACTCCGAAAAGCTCCAAGCCATCACGTCCACCATTCAGCGCGAGCAAAACGAGGTCGTGCGGCACGCGGACGTTGGTGCTCTGCTCGTGAGTGGTGTGGCTGGCAGTGGCAAAACATCCGTCATGCTGCAGCGCGTTGCGTATCTATTTTATCAGGAACGAAAGAGCTTGCGCTCCGACCAAGTGTACTTGTTCACCCCGAACACAGTATTCGAGCACTACATCGACTCCGTGCTGCCCAGCATGGGGGAAACAAACCCGCAGGTGTTCACGTGGCGAACGTTCGTGGCGTCGAAGTGTCCCGGCGACCGCGATGCTGGCGCCAATACCGATCCCGCCGCACTAGAACTCCTCGAGCAACGTGTTCAAACGTTGGAGGTCGAACAAAACGACGTGCGCGACGTGCGCGTAAACGGACGTGTGCTGCTCAAGGCGGCGCAGGCCAAGAGCGCCCTCGACAAGTTCGCACAGTTCCCCATGGGGCCACGCCGCCTTGCACTCACGCGCGACGAGCTCCATGAGCGGCTCGAACGACGCTTCGGCCAGCTCGCCCACGACGCCGACTGGCAGGAGGAGATGCTCGGGCTCGACCTCGACGAACAGGTTGAGATATTCGGCGAGACGATTTCGCCCGAAGACGAACGCGAGACAGTTGAACTCACTCGACGCTACGTCGCCCATCTTTTTGCCGAGGCGCACGAGCTCATCGACGACCTCGCGTGGCTGCGCATCGACCGCATCGGGTCGCGCTTGCTAAACGGTCGCTCCATCAACGCCTGCGAGTGGTTGTGGCTACGTTTGCTCCTCACCGGCGAGGGCGCAAAGGATGCACGCTACGTGATGATCGACGAGGTGCAGGACTACGCGTTGGCTCAGCTCATGCTCTTGTCGCGCTATTTTGGGCGGGCGCATTTCCTCATGCTAGGCGACGAACACCAAGCGATTCGCGAGGGTACTGCAACGTGGGAGCAAATCCGCGAGGTATTCTGCGCAACGCACGGTGACGTGGAGGAATGTGCATTGCGTACAAGTTATAGGTCGACGCCCGAGATAACCGCGTTGTTCAGCAGCTTGCTCGACGACGCCGAACGCGGCACGCTCTCGTCGGTGCGACAGGCGGGGTGCGTGCCGCGAATCACCGCGTACGACGACACCGACGCGTATTTGGCGGATTTGCGCGCCATAGCGCAAAAGCAGCGCGAAGGAAGCGGGTTGTGCGCCATTGTGGCGGCCGATCCCAAGCGCTGTGCATGGCTTTCCAAGCAGCTCGGCGGCGAGGTACCCGTTATAGGCCGAGAAGACGAGCTTCCGGCAAAGGGCGTTGTGCTCATGAGTCTCTCGTTGGCCAAGGGCCTGGAATTCGATCACGTGGTGGTTCCGGACGCTCAGGCCACCGTATATGGCCCCGACGACCTCTCGCGACGGCGTTTGTATACCGCGCTCTCGCGCGCTATGCACGAGGTAACGGTTTTGTCGCAGGGTGCGCTCACGCCGCTTCTCGCGTCGCTAGGCGATGCGGCCGGGAAGTTTGGAGATAATCCCGAGGCGCCACAGAGCACGGCCGCGACGCCAGAGAGCACTCCCCCGGCAAGCCCTCTAGCGGCAGGTGATGCGCAATGAACCTTCAGCAGGCTGTAGAGCATGCCAATGCGTTTGTGCTGCCGGCGTTTCTTGCCGACGAGCAGGCACGTACTGCCGAGCGCGAAAAGAACGAGGAGGCGCTCGTACTGCTGCGCGACGCATGGATGGCAGCTCCACTTGGCAAGGAACCGTTCTCGTTCGACCTCGTGCGCGGACTCGCCGATCGCAATCGCGAGTTGTGCGACCTCATAGGAGAGAATCGCCTGCGCAACTTGCGCGGCACGAGTCTTGCCCAGCGCCTTTCCGATGACGACATCGTGCGTTCCGCCGCGGTTTTGCAGCATCGGAGCGAGGCCGAGGTGCGCCGCGCCGCTGGTCCGGGCCTGCGCGACATGGGCGTCGCGTATGTACAGGAAACTGTTTCGGGCATGGTGGCAGGCATCGACATCGAAACCACCAGCAGGTATCCCGACCGAGGCTACATCATTAACGTGGGCATGCAGTTCGTGCGCCTTGCGCCAAAGGGTCGTGCAGACAAAGGCTATGCAACGTACTGCGGTTTGCCCGAGCAATACGCGCAACAAGGCGTGCCCCTTAGCGAGATTCATAAGATTACGTGGAATGACTTGGACGGCAAGGTTCCCTTCCGCCAAAACGCCGAGCTTCAGCAGGCGCTCCTGCGCTCCATGGAAACGTTCCCCTACATGGCGCATAACGCTGCCTTCGAGGACTCGTGGTTTATGCTGCATGTGGCGGGATATGCCGAGAGTCGCAAGGCCGGCCGCATTGTGGTAATCGACACGCGTGACATTTGCAGGCGCATCGACCCCGAGGTGCGCACGTTGCCGCACGACTCGCACCCCGCCGCGCTCGAAACCTGGGCGCGTCGTCGCAAAACGTTGAAGGCCAACGAGAAGGAACGCCACCTCGGCCTCGACGACGTCGACCTCATGTTCCGCACCGTTGAAGCTGAGTTTGCCGAACGGAACATGTTTGCAGAGTAACGGACGCCAAGTAACGGACGCCAAACGGGCCGCCGAGGGTTTATCCCCCGGCGGCCCGTTGGCTTGTTGGCCCAATATAATGCTTGCTGGTCAAAACAATCGTTGGCCCTCGCGCGGACTGCCACGCGCGGCACCAAGCGGACTGCCTCGAACGCAGCTCGGCACTACCCAAGCAGCTCGTGCGCCACGTCGATGATGTGCGCGGCGTTGAGCCCAAAGTAGTCCAAAAGAGCCTCGCCGGGACCCGAAATGCCAAAAATATCGGGCAGGCCAATGCGGCGCACAGGCACGGGACACCGCTCGGCAATAACTTCGGCAACGGCCGTTCCCAAACCACCGACGATGGAGCCCTCCTCGATGGTAATGATCTTGCCAGTGCGCCTCGCGCATTCCACGAGCAAATCGGCATCGATGGGCTTGATGGTGGCCATATTTACGACCTCGGCCGAAATGCCCTCCTCGGCGAGTTTCTCTGCTGCGTCAAGCGCACGCGGAACCATCATGCCACACGCAACCACCGTAACGTCGGAACCCTCGCGCAGGACCTCTCCCTTGCCGAAGACGAACTTATGACCCTCCTTGTGAATGGTGGGACTGGCAAGGCGAGCGACGCGCAAATATGCGGGACCGTTGTAATCGGCCAAGGCAATCGTTGCCGCATAGGCCTCCACGTCGTCGGCCGGAACCACCACGCTCATGTTGGGCAGCGAGCGCATGATGGCGATATCCTCCACCGCCTGATGTGAGCTTCCATCCTCGCCGCAGCTCGGTCCGGCGTGGCTTCCTACCACCTTAACGTTGAGTCCGGCATTGCACACCGAGTTGCGAATCTGCTCGAAGGCACGTCCCGTAACGAACACCGAAAACGACGAGGCGAAGGGGATTTTGCCGCACGTCGCCAAACCCGCCGCCGTGCCAATCATATCTGCCTCGGAAATGCCCATATCGAAGAACCGCTCGGGGTACGCTTTTCCGAACATCGCAGACTTAGTGGAGCCGGCCAAATCGGCGTCGAGCGCCACCACGTTCGGGTTTGTTTTGCCCAACTCGCGCAGTGCCGCTCCGTAGGCTTCGCGTGTCGCAGAGTTCATTTCTTCCTCCTCGTGCGCCTAGCGGGCGCGAATCTCGGCCAATGCCTGCTCGGCCTGCTCGGCCGTCGGCGCAACGCCGTGCCAATCAACCTCATTCTCCATAAACGATACGCCCTTGCCCTTGATCGTTTCGCAAACAATAACCGTAGGCTTGCCAGGCGTGTTCTTTGCATGCTCGATGGCGGCATCTATCTGTGCGAAATCATGGCCATCAATCGTTACGACATCCCAGCCAAAGGCACGGAACTTCTCGTCGATGGGAGTAACCGTCATGACGTCGTTGTTGTGTCCGTCAATTTGCAAACCATTGTGGTCGATAAACGCAATAACATGGTCGAGTCCATAGTGCGCGGCACTCATCGCGGCCTCCCACACCTGGCCCTCTTGAATCTCGCCATCGCCCATCAAACAGTACACGTAATACTCGCGACCATCCACGCGACCCGCAAGCGCCATGCCATTTGCCACGGAGAGTCCTTGTCCCAGCGAGCCGGTGCTCATATCGACTCCGGGCGTGGCAAACATGCACGGATGGCCTTGCAGATGAGAGCCAATCTTGCGCAGCCCGACGAGGTCCTCCTCGGGGAAGAAGCCCCTCAACGCAAGTGCCGCATAGAGTGCTGGCGCCGCATGCCCTTTGGCCAAAACAAAGCGATCCCGGTCCTCCCATTGCGGATTGTTGGGGTCGATGCGCATGTGCTTAAAATAGAGATCGGCCACGATTTCGGTGGCCGATAGCGAGCCGCCAGGATGCCCAGAACCAGCCGCCGCAAGCATCGTTACCATATGCGCTCGCATGCGTTGGGCAATCGTCGCCAAATCGCTCTTCATCCGATTCCTCCTTTAGTTGCGTTAATCCTATTATCCTTCAAACGGCAACAAAATAACCCGTGAATGGCAAAAAAATAAACGCAAATGGCAATTGCGATTGGCACGGAACACGTTTTCCGGGTTTTATCACTTCGAGTTGTACCGGTCGCTGTAGGCAGAATACTCACGAGCCCAATCGGGAACATGCTCGCCCATGTTTGCAATCCACGTGCTTACGTCGGAACGGAATTCTTTTTGGTAGTCCGTCTTCGCGTCATCGATTACAATGTACAAGTCTTCTTTCCCCCTGAGCGCACGCGTCGATCGCAAAATGATGTGTGCGCTCATCCAAATTACGGCAATTAGAGAACCGCCCGCCGTAACCGCGTTCAACAACGTGATGACCGATGGGTTTATTATGTCGCGGAATTGGGCGAACACGGCAGCCTCGAAGGTATAGAGCGAAACGAGCGCAGTTGTGAGGTTAACCGACTTGCTTGCCGAAATGAGCGGACTCTCGAGCAGCCGATACCTCCACAAATTGAGTATGGAATTCACGAACGTGTAGATGGTAAACACGCCCACGACGAACACCATATGGCCGGGGTACTGTTTGGGCGTACTGTTGCCACTGTTCATAAGAATGCCTACGACCAATATCATAAAGGTAAGCACGAGCATCATGATGCCGCACTTGCGATATCGCCGCAGCTCCTCACGCCCATCCTCTGCCTCATTGCGAATGTAGTACAGCATGAGCACGCGCGTGGCCGTAATGAGCACGTAGTACAATGCCAGGCAGTAAAACCACAGCGAATTGCGCGTAATGCCAATGAGGATTTGATAAAGCGAAAATGTTATGTTGACGCCGCACGACATATACACCGACGCCTCCGCCCGAAACCACAAATCGGTGCGATAGTCGTCAATGGCCTTCTTGAGTTTGCAACGCCACTCTCCGAGTTTCATGCGACACCTCCCCACAGGCCAGACTTGCGTTTTATTGTACCGCGATACACGCCGCTCGTCATTGAGGTATCCTAGCAATCCGCCACCGTAGTTAGATACGTCGTTGAGGAGAACGCATGCACGGAATGCACGCTCGGCTACCCGTCAATTTCGTGCTCGAGGAACGTCTTGAGCGCTATGCCGACGCCATTGAGATAAGCCCCACGAGCTACCGAGGACGTTGGGCGGAGGCGTGCTGGCCGCTCGGGGACGCGGCGCCCGGGGATTGGCCGGACGGGATCGCGGGCTCGACCGTGGAGCCAGGGGGCTGGCCGGCGCTTCGCAAGACACTCGCAAGGCTTGGCGAGGACGAAGCAGCTCAAACGCTTCATCACGCAGCGGCGTTTCGAGAGGTTCGGGTCGACCTTGGCTGCGGCAAGGGCGCATTCATAATTGAATCGGCGCAGCGCGAGCCTGACGTGCTGTTCGTAGGCGTCGACGCCGAGCCGCTGTGCATTGCTTACACGGCACAGCACATCATGGAAGCGGGCATACGCAATGCGGTAGCCGTACCCGCCGCAGGCAATGCCCTGCCGCGAATATTCGCGCCAGGCGAGGTCGCTTGCATTTATCTGAACTTTCCCACGCCGTACCCGCGCAAACGCGAGGCAGCCAAGCGCCTCGTGGCGCTGGAGCGCCTGTTCGAGTACAGGGATATTCTTGCGACGGGAGGCACCATACGCCTGCGCACCGATAGCCAACCTCTGCGTGACTTCTACCTCACGCAGCTTAAACTGGCCGGTTACCGCGTTGTGCACCTCTCGGAGGACGAGCGTGCCGCACATCCCGATGACCCCGCAAGCGAATACGAATTGCGCCTCGTCGCGCAGGGAGCCCAAGTGCTCAGCGTGTGGGCAACGCCCGGGCCGGGTCCCGCACCCGAGCACGTCGTGCAAACTGCTTCGCTCAGCCTGGTAGATTATCTTCCCGACGACCTCTTCGCCGGACGCTACGTGCCGCACGGCATGCAGCAAACCATTGTGAACCTGCGCAACCGCAAGCGGTAATCGGCCAATCGCGCGACGCGGGGCCCATCGTTTCCACTAGAAGCTTCCGAAGAGCTCCCGCCTTGCCGCTAGTTGAACTTCACGATTTTATCGGCAATGCGATACAGGAAAATGGTGATGCTGCTGCCCACCGAACCCGGCAAATTAGCGCCTTGGCCCATAATGCCAAGACGGCAACGCCTCCACAGACGACGGTCGTACTCGTGGAGGTCCTTCCAAAGACGTTCGAGCTCGTCCATTGCGTCGGGTCTCTCCGAGAGGCGCGAGAACACCGAACAAATGGCCATCATTACCACAAAGTAATTCACCATGTAGCTTCGCAGCTGCATCGGCCGCACGTCGTCGTAAATGTGGTACGCCTCCATCATGATGCGCGTGATGCGCATCTGTTGGTCGATGCGACTGGCCATTATCTTCTCGTTAACCGATTGGTCTTCGCGACCAATATAGTAGCGGTACAAATCGATGTTAAGGTAGCACAAACGCTCGCAGTGCGGCAGCGGTACCCATGCATAGATGTTATCCACGTAGAACGTGTGAGCCGGAAGCGGCACGTTAACGGCGCGAAGCGTCGAGGTACGGTAGCACAGGGCATGCATGAGCAAGTTTTGGCTCATCTTAAAGCGACCGATTTCACGCCAACCAAACACGCGGTCCTCGGGGAGCACCCCGTGGTAGTCCACCACATGGCGCGTGTCGTCTGCGGTATGCTCGTACACATAGTTGGTTATGAAGAGGTCCACGTGAGCGTTGGTAGCCTCAGTCGTACGCATTTTTCCGAGCAGTGTTGCAACCGCGCCGGCATCGAGCCAGTCGTCAGAGTCCACGACCTTATAAAACGTGCCGCGCGCCTCGGCGAGACCCGAAAGGACCGCCGTCCCATGCCCGCCATTCTCCTGATGATGCACACGGATAATATCCGGATACTTCTCGGCCCACTCGTCAGCCTTCTCGGCGGTATTATCTTTAAACGAACCGTCGTCTACTATAACGATTTCAACATCGGGCGCGTAATTCGACCCAACAAGAATGGACTGAATGCACGTATCCATGTACTCCGCAGAGTTGTAGCAGGGAACGGCAAAGGTCACGATTTTGCTCACGCAAAGCCCCTCTCGGTAAATCACTATATCTGAATAATTGTAGCATGTGTTTTTGTTTGTCAGCTCACCGTAGGTTACGTGACAAAAACGACACTCGTTTGCAGGCGGTTTTCCGTCTTCCTCGGCTCGTCATCCCGTCTCTCACCAGCTTGCTGCGGACGTTTAGGACTCCTCGGACGCCGCGGGCTCTTCGGCAATTTGCGTTGGCCACACGAAGTCGGCAGGCTTCTCGGGCATAACGACCGTTGGGTCGGACGCAAGCAAATCGCGAACGGTAACAAAGCGATAACCCGCCTCCTTCCACGCGGAAATGATGCGTGGCAACGCCTCGACGTCTTGGCTGCGGTCGCCACCCCCATCGTGCATGAGGATAACGCTGCCAGGGAACATGAAGTCCGTCGCGTTCTTTACGATGGCGTCGACGCCAGGCCTCTCCCAGTCGAGCGAATCGTGAGTCCAGTACATCGAAGCGCTCATGAGGCCGCCGGACTTCAACCACACCTCGTTGTCGAGGTCACCATAGGGCGGGCGTATGAAGGTCGCAGGCGCGCCCGTTACGCCCTCCAACGCGTTGGAGGTATCGCCGATCTCCTGTTTTACTTGCTCGGCGTCGAGCGTCGTGAGCTGTTGGTGGTCCCAAGTGTGCGAGGCAATGAGGTGGCCCGCGGAAGACGTCTCGGCAATAACTTGCTGTCCGTCGCCTACCTGGTCGCCGATGATGCAAAACGTCGCAGGCACCTCGTTTTCGGCCAAAATGGAGAGATAATCGCGCGTGTAGTACGACGGACCGTCGTCAAACGTGAGTGCCACGAGCTTCTCGTCGTTCGCAGGATGGATGTTTTGCACGGAAACCACGCAGTTTTGCGCCGGCTCAATAACCTCGCCATCGCCCGTCTCGCCCGACTGTGCGCCGTGTCTCACCTCGTGCACGCCAGGACTTCCCCACTGGCTCACGTATTGAATGGTGCCTTGCTGCACCATGTATCCCTTTTCGGGCGTCCCCTCCTGCACGTGGAACTCAAGCTTGGGCGCCATCTCGGTTACCTCGGTGGTGTACTCCTCCATCACGTCGTCGCCATTTGCGAAGTCAACCGTCTCGTCGCCCCACAACCGGAGGTTAACCGCCTCCTCGTACATGTACTCCGTGCCGTTAACGACGCAGGTAAACGGGTTGCCCTGCCCCTCCCCAATAACGTTGCCCGCAACCGAAACCAAGTTACCCGGCGTAACGGAAGGGTGCTTGTCGTCATAGAGATTGCCAATGGTCGAGCGCTTGAACACGGTACGCATCTCCCCGTCCACCGTAATGCTCACCGGACGGTGCCGCCAAAACACGAGACCAGCAGCCGACATGAACGCGAACACAACAAGCAGAATAACGAACCCCGACATCTTCGAGCGGCGTCGGATTTCGGGCTCGCGGCGATGCGGTTGCGCGGCTGGCTCAAAGTGTGCTGCTGCCATGGTGAATCACGTCCTTTGGGTGTGTTTGCTCTGCGTTTTGGACATGCCGTTAGAGTTTACCAGATTTCACGCGTCGCATAACAAAAGCCAGCACCACAAGCGCGACGAGACCGACGGCGCTCACGGCGAAGCCCGCCACGAGGCCCGGCGTTTGGTAACGCAGCTCCACGTCGTGGTGCCCGGCCGCAAGTTCGAGCGCCATAAAGCCCGTGTCGGCAGGGAGAATCTCGCACGGGGCACCGTCCACCCATGCGCTCCAACCGGCACCGTAGGCCATCGTGAGCAACAGAGTTTGCGGACTATCGAGGTCAATCGTTCCCGTCAACCGGTTGCACCCGACTTCGAGGTTTTGCAAGGCAGAGGCATTGCGTTGGGAAATCCATTCCGCACGCCGCTCATGCGTTTGCGTAATTATCTGCACGTCCTTGAACCTATACGCCCCCGCATGGGGAAACGTTATGGTTACGCTTTGAACCGGCTTCTCGGCATAACCGAGACTCGCCAGCCACGTGTCCTTTTCGCCAAACATGTGCGACTCGGGCGTGCTATTGCCAATAAAGGCCGACATGGCCGAAGCATCGCTGTGGGCAACAAGCTCATAAGTCATTGGCCTCACGTAGCTAAGGTCGCGCAGCATAAGGTTGATGCGCGAGAACCACGCCATCGTCGCTCGATCCTCTTCGGAGACAAACGCAGAGGGCGGCATCGGTTCGTACGCGAGTCCCGCGAGATACAAATAGGTGTCGGCTTTCGCCGTGCCTTCGACCGCAAGAGTGATGGTCGCACCGGCGCGCGACGCAACAAAGCGACCGTCCTCAAGCACGACGTCGGTGGCCGACGCAACACTCCAAGGTGCGGACGTGCTCTCGAACGCAAGCTCGTCGGAGACGACCTTGGTAGCACCGGCCGTAGGTGCCGCGCCATCGGTTCCCGCACCGGCAGTCGTCCGCGCGGTTCCCACGTCGTTAAGCACTACGGCCTGCAGCAACGCCTGCTGCCTCTCGACGGGCGAAAGCCCCAAATACTCTTTGCGCGACAAGGTTTTATCAAACGCAACGCCAAGTGGCAACGCGTCCTCCGAGCGCAGCACCTCGTAATCGATGCCCGCAACTGGTCGCTCGAGCACAGGAGCACCGGCATCGAAGTCGTAGGGCGCCGCATCGGTGCCATCGTTTCGAAGCAGGTAGTACCGCACGCCGAGAAGGGCCATGAGGTCCGAGCGCCCTTGCAGGTCGCTGTAACTAAAGTTGATGCTATCTCCTGCAACGGCAAGCTCAGTATGAAACGCGTCGATGCGGTCGTTGTACACACTGTTATAAAAACTTATGCTTTTCTCACCTAAAACGAGACTGTTGTTGCGCACGCGCCCGACGGGGGCCAGGGCAGCCGCACCCGCCTGCTCGGCATCGTAGCGCCACCACGTGGGGTCGTCGATTTCGGCAGCAAGCTGGTCGGCAGACTTCGACGTAAGCATGGGGTACGCCGCACCCAGCGGAACCTGCTGCGAGCCAATGCCACCCTCACCAGGCGAAAGATAGTAAAGCCCGTTTGCGCAAAGCGTAAGAGCCAAGCCGCACGCCAGCGCACTGCGACGCACCTCCGACGAAAAGAGGAGCACAACGACAAGGAGCGCGCCGAGCAAAGCGGCATAGCCCGCAACGTTCGCCTCGGTACGACACCCGGGCACGACGAGCAACAGCGCATAGAGCGCCGCCGCAACGGCCAGCGTCCGCTCCTCGCGAACACCAAGGACCCGCAGTTCGGGCGTTTTGCGCACGAGGACGAAGGCCACGCACATGGCATATGCCCACGCCCAACGGTTGGAGGCGTAGTTCATCGCGTTGAAGAAACTCCCCACAAAGGGAAGCAGCAAAAACACCGAAAGGACGATGAAGACGATTCGCAGCTCAAGGTCTTTTCTCTGCTTCCTAACAAACAGCAAAACGCACGCAAAAAACGCCATGCCCCCAAAGCCCTGGTACGTGTCGCTGCCCACCTCGAAGGTCGAGAGGAACTGCGTCGCAAGTCGGAGATAATACCCCGGGTTGTACAGCACGGGAACGTTCGCCCGCACGTCCACCAAACGATCCATCCCCATGAGCGCGCACACCGCAGGCACGAGCGCGAATCCCGCCAGCAGGGCGCAAAGCGCCGAAAGCCCCGCAAAGCGCGCCACCCATGCAAAGAAGCGCCGCGCCGTGAGGTTGGGACGCTCGATCATGACGACGCGAAGGGCAAGATAGCCCACCAAGAGAATGGCCGCCATATACGTAAAGTAATACGACATGATGGCAAGTGCCGTAAGCGAAGCCACAAACACCCACGGACGCTTTCCCGCAAGAATGCGCTCGGCACCGGCCAGCACCACCGGAAAGAGCATGAGCGCATGCAGGCCACTCGCCCACCGCACGCCCGTAAGACCAGCACCGCACAGGGCGTACAGCAGAGCGCCGAGCACCGTACCCGTTTTGCTTTCGCCACGAGTGCGGCAATAGAACGCGAAGGCCAAGCCGGCAAGGTACAACCGCAAAACCACCAGCAGCGAAAAAACCCATTCGCTGAGCACTTCGGGCGTTACGGCCGAAACGAGGTTGAGGGGGTCCAAAAACACGTCGAAGGTCGTAGGAACATCTACGCCGTAGCCCATGCACCACTCCCACAGTGGCACTTGCAGGCCGCGTCCGGCAAACAGATTACTCGCGATGCCGCGTAGCCATTGTCCCTCGTAGAGGAAGAACGGAAAATACTGGCTCAGGCCATCGACATACCACATGGCTTCGCGTCCGTTGAGCGGCAGCGCGCCGAGGGCAAGCAGAGCGAAGGGGACGAAGAGCGCCGAATACGCGCGATAGCATCCAAGCGCGACGGCACGGGCTTCCCAGCGTTTGATTGTTCGTTTCGCGTTGTGTTTCATGGTGCGCATCAGTATATCACGCGCAACCGATTTGCCGGTGCGGCTCCCCAAGAGTTTGCTTTACCGTAAGACAAACCCCCGGGAACGTGCATTATGCCGCGCTTTTAACACGGTTTTCGCATGTCGGCCACGGCATGGACCCGCTCATTGGGTATGATGTGTCTCGTTCGAGAGGAGACTGCGGATGATAACGTTCAACAAGGCGCCGTTCATCGGCACGGAGTTTGGCTACATCCAAGAGGCGATAGACGCGCTTAAGATTTGCGGCGACGGCACGTTTACGGCAAAGTGTCGCGCGTGGATGGAAGAGCGTTTCGACACGCGATGCGCGCTGCTTACGACGAGCGGTACCACCGCGCTCGAAATGGCGGCTGCACTGTGCGGCATCGAACCGGGCGACGAGGTTATTCTACCTTCATACACGTTTTCGTCCACCGCAACAGCGTTCGTCGGTCGCGGAGCACGGCTCAAGTTCGTGGACATTCGGCCCGACACGATGAACCTCGACGAACGTTTGGTGGAGGCGGCCATCACCCCACGGACGCGCGTCGTCGTACCCATGCACTATGCGGGTGTGGCATGCGAGATGGACGCACTGCTCGAAATCGCGCGCGAGCACAACCTATACGTCGTGGAGGACGCCGCGCAGGCTGTGATGAGCACCTACAAGGGACGCGCGCTCGGCACGCTCGGCGATTTTGGCTGCCTGAGCTTCCACGAAACGAAGAACTACTCGATGGGCGAGGGCGGCGCCATTCTCATTCGCGACGAAGAGCCCATCGAACAGGCCGAAATCTTCCGCGAAAAGGGCACCGATAGGTCGCGCTTCTTCCGAGGACAAGTAGACAAGTACACATGGGTTGACTGGGGCAGCAGCTTTTTGCCAAGCGACATGCTCGCCGCGTACCTCTGGGCCCAACTCGAACAGGCAGATCACATCAACGAGGACCGTCTCGCCACGTGGCATACGTATCGCGCGGCGTTCGAGCCACTCGAGGCAGCCGGACGCATCGAATTGCAGCACATTCCTACCGGGTGCGTGCACAATGCCCATATGTTCTATATTAAGTGTCGCGACCTTGACGACCGAGGCGCGTTTATTGCCCACATGCGCGAGCGTGGAGTGCAGTGCGTGTTCCACTACATTCCGCTGCACAGCGCTCCCGCCGGTCGGCGATTTGGCGAATTCGTGGGCGAGGACCGCTTTACGACACGCGAGAGCGAGCGGCTCGTTCGTCTTCCGCTGTACTTTGGCATGACGGACGCAGAGCGCACGGCCGTAATAGAGTCGGCACTCGAGTACTTCGAGAGGCGGGGGCGATGAGCGCGCACGAGCCGAAGGTCGCCGCTAACGGGTGCGTCCTCACTGGCGGGGACGGGCACCGCACTCCCGCGATGAATCCGAACAGGCCGAAGCTTGCCGTTATTGGCGCTTCGCACTTCCAAATGCCGCTCATTACCAAGGCGCAGGATATGGGATGCGAGGTTCACGCATTCGCTTGGGAATGCGGCGACCCAGGCGAATCGGCGGCAGACGTGTTCCACCCCGTCAGCATCACCGAAGTAGATAAAATCGTTGACGAATGCAAGCGAGTGGGCATCGACGGCGTGTGTACCATTGCGAGCGACCTCGCCACGGTGGCCGTTTGCAGCGTAGCCGACGCGCTTGGACTGACGGGCAACTCACTCGACTGCATGCGCGTTTCCACAAACAAACGCCTGATGCGCGCGGCATTCGCGCGTGGCGGCGATCCTTCGCCGAAGAGCGTGGCGATAGGTCGCGACGCGCTGGACGATGGGCGTCTTGAGAACATGCTCGCCGACATGCACTACCCCCTCATCGTGAAGCCCGCCGATCGCTCGGGCAGTCGCGGCATCACCAAGCTGGAGTCACCCGGGGATCCCACCTCGCTCGAAGCGGCCGTACGCACGGCAATCGAGCAGAGCTTTTGTGGCCAAGTCCTCGTGGAAGAGTTCGTAGAGGGCGAAGAATACAGCGTCGAAGGCATGAGCTGGCAAGGTAAACATCACATCCTTGCCATTACACACAAGTTCACCACAGGTGCCCCCCACTTTATTGAGACGGCGCACCTTCAGCCTTCTGGTCTCGCGCCAGAGGTCATCGCGCGCGTGCAGAGCGTTACGAAGCACGCGCTCGACACCCTCGGCGTTGAGGCGGGCGCTTCTCACAGTGAGCTTAAGATTTCCGCCGATGGCAGCATTCGCATCATCGAGATAGGTGCGCGCATGGGCGGCGACTGCATTGGCAGCCACCTCGTCGAGCTCTCTTGCGGCATCGACTACGTGGGCGCCGTGGTGGACGTCGCTTTGGGACGTGCGCCCAACCTGACGCCAACCCACACCCCTGCGGCTGCTGCCTCGCGGTTCTTGTTCGAGCAGGAAGATCTCGCTCTGTTCGAGCGACTTCGCGCGCAACGCCCCGACTTGCTGCGATATTCTCTCATGACCGCAGAAATAGACGAGTCCGGCTGCGTGGCCAAAGTTACCGACAGCTCCACGCGGCTTGGACACTTCGTAATTGCCGCATCCGAGGTGGATGACCTTTTGCCGTGGCTTCCGGCGCCGGAAGCGTCCTTCGAAGGCCTACCGCGGGATGCGGGTGCTAGTCAAACCGACGAGGTCGCACTATGAGTGCGGCTACGTCCCGCGCAAAAACCTTGCTGGCACTGCATCTGCTGCTCCTCGGCTATTCGCTCGCCGACGTTGCGAGCAAGCAGGCAGCCGGATACGACTTTCTCAGCATGGGGTTTGTTGTATGCTATGGCATCGTGCTTGTTATCCTCGCCATCTACGCGCTGGGTTGGCAGCAAATTATCAAGCGACTTCCACTCACCACCGCATACACCAATCGCGGCATTACCGTGGTGTGGGGCATCTTTTGGGGTGCGCTGATCTTTGGCGAGGGCATCACGCCTGGCAAGGTTATAGGTGCGCTCATGGTATGCATCGGCATTGCGATTTTCTCTCATGCGGACGCAAAGGAGGAGCTTGCGAAGTCGCACGACACGGGCGCTGACGGCGTGAACCAATTGGCCGGCGTAAACGTTCCCGATTCGTCAAACGATTCATCAAGCGATGCATACAGCACACGCACGCGAAAGAAACCTGAGGCACTTCGGCCCCGTGATGTGTTATGAGCCCCATCGTCGCTCACGCCCTCATCCTGCTTGGCAGTGTGTTCGTAAGCGCCATCTCGCAGGTCATGCTTAAGATTTCTGCCAATCGATCGCACGGTAGCGCTGTGCGCGAGTACGCAAATCCGCTTGTTGTGGGCGCTTACGCGCTGTTTGTTGTTTCCACCTTGCTCACGGTGTACGCCTACAAAGAGGTCCCCCTTTCGCTGGGCCCAGTTCTGGAGGCAACAAGCTACATATATGTAACTGTTTTCGGGGTGTTGCTGTTTAAGGAACGTGTCGGCACGCCAAAGATTGTGGCCTTGGCGCTCATCGTTGGCGGTATTTGTGTATTCGCCCTCTTTGGGTAGGCTTGGCCCGCAAATTACACGTCGTGACCGCGGAGATTTTGGGCGGTGAGCACATCATACGGTAGAATGTACCCATGGAAAACAATGTTGACATATCTGTAGTCGTACCAGTGTACGGCTGCCCGGAGGCTCTGCCCGAGTTGCACCGTCGGCTCAAGCAAACGCTCGACGCGCTTGTGGAATCGTACGAAATTATCCTTGTGGACGACCGGTGTCCCAAGGGTTCGTGGAGCGGCGTACGCGAACTCGCTGAAGCCGACCCACACGTGGTAGGCATACGCTTGGCACGCAACTTCGGACAGTCGCGTGCCATTACGTGCGGACTCGACAACGCCCGAGGCACATGGGCTGTGGTGATGGACTGCGACTGCCAGGATCCACCCGAAGCAATCGCCGAACTCTACGCAAAGGCACGTGAGGGCTTCGACGTGGTGTTCGCGCGACGCGTTGGTCGCAAGGATTCGATCATCACGCTGGCCCTCTCCCAAACCTATTATCGTGTGTACTCGTGGCTCGCCGAATCCGAGGTCGACCCCACTATTGGCAACTACAGCATTGCAAGCCGACGCGCATACCAGGCGTACCTCAGCATGCGTGAGCAGGGTCGCGATTACTCCCTGTTCATGACATGGCTTGGATTCGAGCAATCAACCGTAAACATCGCACCCGAGGAGCGCTTCGCGGGCGAATCGTCATACTCATTTGGACGGAAGATTTCTCTCGCCATCGAAACGATAACCTCACACTCAACAAAGCCGCTCTCACTGGCGGTAAAGCTTGGGTTTGTGATGGCCGTGGTCGCTTTCATCGCCCTCATCGTTTTGGTAATTCACCACATACTCGATACCGACGTTCCCGTGGGATGGGCTTCGATGATCGCCTCCGTTATTCTCGTCGGTGGAATCATAATATCCGTAGTGGGCATGGTGGGCATTTACGTGGGCAACACCTTTACCGAGTCGCGGCAACGACCGCTGTATTTGGTGCAGGATAAAATCGAATAGCTAAGTTTTCGTGGCGAGGGCAGCGCATGGTCTCGTCGCAAGGCTTTACCTGCCCAGAGAACACGGATTTCAGAACGCGGAATTCTCTGGACAGGTGAAGCGTTATCGAAAACGGTCACCAGCAAAACCATCGCACGGAAGCTAATCCTTCTTGGACTCAGCCTCCTTCTCGCGCTCGGCTTTCCTGCGCTCGGCCTCCTTCCTGCGCTCGGCCTTCTTGCGCTCGGCCTCCATCCTGCACTCAGCCCTAACCTTCGCCATCTCTTCGTCGATGGCAGCAGCATCGATGCCACGCTCCTTCAAGCGAGCAGCGAGCCCACTCAAGCCCCCTTCAAGGCCTTCTTCCAGGCCCTGCTCCAGGCCCTGCTCCAGGCCCTGCTCCAGACCGCGATCTAACGCCTCGCGCTCAAGCCGTTCAGCCCGTTCATGTAGTAACTCAAGCACCTCTCCGCCCATAGCCTTGTTCACCTCATCTTGCAGCTTTTCGTTTTGCCTAAACACATAGTTGGACACGCGTATTATGAGTGCCGTCAACTCCTCGTATAGCATCATACTACCTGCGCGCGCCATCGCGCTTATCAGCTCGTTGCGTATGGAAGTGCACTCGGCAATCAGCTGACTCCTGAGGTTTTCGTCCTCAACAATCCGGCCAATCATCCCCTCGTAACGCATAAGATAATACGGCAGGAGCAAAAACAAACGTCTTTTAAAAATGTCACCAAACGAGTATGACTGGGCCTTAACAACTTTTGTTTTATAGATAAACGACTCTCCGTCGGGCAGGTTCACTTTAATGTCGATGGTATCTGGCGTTTTTGAGTTATGGCGTAGCATAACGACGCACGAAGCGGGAAAATTAATTTCGCACGGCTTCTTGTCGCCCTCTAGCGCTTCCTCAAGCGCAATGTGGAAGTCGTATTCAATCATTCGCACGACTAAGCTGGCATCGAGCTTTGATTGGCATTCAACATGGTAGAGCTTATCGCTTAACTAGCTTATATACTCGATTTCGTTCGTAGAGTAAGAATAGCATACATGTCAATTAATGCAAGCCTTTTTGCTTTACATGTTATTTATTTATTGCTTAGCATTTGCCAATCAAATTCGAGAGATTATTCTCGTGACAACTACATCTGGTTCGATCCTGTACAATCGTCCAAACGATATTGACCAAGGAGTACGTATGAAAACGATTCGCGTCGTTGCTGCAATTATCCGCCAAAACAACAAGATCCTAGCTACACAGCGCGGATACGGGGACTACAAAGGCGGATGGGAATTTCCCGGCGGAAAGATTGAACCCGACGAGACGCCTGAGGATGCGCTTGTCCGCGAGATTGCAGAAGAGCTTGCCATGGACATTTGCGTCGAACGCCACGTAACGGATGTTACATACGACTACCCGCAGTTCCACTTGGAAATGGCCTGCTATTTGTGCAGTATCACCGCGGGTACGCCCCACCTACTTGAGCACGAAGCCGCGCGATGGCTTATGCCCGATCATATCGGTGACGTCGACTGGCTTCCCGCCGACGTCCTCGTGGTCAATGCCCTTAAGGCACAAGGCATAGCATAAACAAGAACAGCACGTGGCACGGCTCGCCAGTTTTCGCCCATGCGCTCGCAGACAAAAACCCAGGAGTCCAGACACGCCATGCAACCGTTTTTTGTTTGTTTCAGAGCGAGACGCTTTCCCGAGGAGGTTGTTGCAAAGCTCGTCTCTGGACAAGGGTGCGGGACACGACAGACGTAAGACATATGAGACGTTACGTCCCTAGAGAGAAAACCCTGTCGGAATCGCGAACTACCCGATTCCCGTACCACGAGAGACCCAGATGAGAAAAGTCTGTCGGAATATCGACTTGTGCAACTGAAAGTGTTGCAGAGGTCGATTTTTCGACAGATTTCGGCCCAAGATTGTTGCACAGGTCAATTTTCCGACAGATTCGGCAACGGCGATTTGCACAGGTCGATTTTCCGACAGGTTTTTCCCGGACAAACGACGGTGGCCAACGACCAATGAGCGCCTACGCGTTACGTCCCAGCTTGGGAAGCAACTTCTCGATTTTGATCGTTTCGTGAGCACATCTCATCAAAAGTTATCAACCGTGCCGACCTCCTCTTATGTCGCAGTACCGAATCGCGGGGCAAACCCACGGGATCCGAAGCCGCTCAAGGGATTAGAGCGAACGTTCCAGGAGGGAGGATGCCCAGGAAGTCTGCTCCTAAAGCGTCACATCGCACAAAAGGCCCGGAGGATCAGCCGCGCGCAGTTCCGCAGGAACGAGGACTGTTCAATCACGGCGCCCTCCGGGCCACGGACGGGACATTTAACTAATCTTAAGGGGCGGCCCCGACCGGCCGCGGGGACGCGCCCCGCGGCCCCCGGGCCGGGCCTCCGGGCCCGGCCCGCGTCGGCGCGGCCTAGCCTATGAAGGCCTTGCCGAACTGCTGCACGACGCCGTGGTAGCTGGCGCCGGGGGCCTTGGCGCCCTTGCGCACGATGACGATCTGCATCGCCTCGAGGCGCTTGGACTGCCCGGCGGTGCCGGACATCTCGCCGTTCTTGGCCCACGCGAGCCAGCCGTACGTCTGCGCGTGGACGCGGTAGTACACGTCGTAGCGCCTCGCGAGCTCGCCGTAGAGCTTGATCTGGGTGGCCTCGAGCCTCCTGGACTGGCCCCACGTGCCGGAGAGGTCGCCGTCCTTCACCCAGCCCTGCCAGCCGGTCGTCTGGACGTGGCTGCGGTAGGTGATGCCGCCGGCGTACGGGGCGCCCTCGACCTTGGCCGTGAAGGCCTCCATGCGCTTGGACTGGCCGGTGGTGCCCATCCAGTCGCCGCCGTAGACGGACTTCACCCAGCCGATGTTCTGGCAGTGCGCCTCGCCCGCGACGAACAGCGTCGGGGGCTCGCCGATCGTGAGCGTGCCGCCCTTGGCGGTGACCCTGTAGTTGCCCTGGCTGGCCGCCGCGGTGACGGTGATCTTGTACTTGCCCACGGCCTCGCCCTTCGCGCGCTTCAGGGTGTACTTCACCGTCTCGCCCTTCTTCGTGCCGGTGACGGTGGCGGTGAGCCTGGGGTCCTTGTCGCCGAAGCTCTTGGAGAGGTCGTCGGCCTTGACGGTCACGTTGGCCTGGTTGATGGTGAGCTTGCCGGTCTTGTACGTGACGACGTAGCTGCCCTGGACCCTCTCGCCCTTCGGGGTGATGGTGTAGGTGCCGACGTCCTCGCCCTTGGCGCGCGAGAGCGTGTAGGTGATGCTGTCGCCCTTGGTGACGCCCGCGACCTTCGCGGTGAGCGTCGGGTCCTTGGCGCCGTAGGCCTTGCTCAGGCTGTCGGCGGTGACGGTGACGCTGCGGCGGCTGATGGCGAGCCTGCCGCCCACGTACGTGACGTGGTAGTTCCTGGCGCTGCTGCCCGTGCGGCCGGACTGGTACGCCTCGGGGCTGACGAAGAACAGCGCGTAGGACTGCCCGCCGTCCTCGCCCTTGACGCGGTCGACGGTGTAGCGCAGCTGGTCCCTCCTGCCGAGGTCCCTGCGCCACACGAGCGCGTCGGCCGGGACGTACGTCACGGTCCACTTCGGGTCCTCGGCGCCGAACGCCTTGGACTTGTCGTCGATCCTGAGCCTGACCTCCTTGGTCTCGATCACGAGGGTGCTCGGGACGTAGGTGACCAGGTAGTTGCCCTCGGCCACGGGCGTGTTCAGCGGCTTGTCGGCGCCCTGGGAGTCGACGTACCTGATGGCGTAGCCGCCGCTGCGCACGTCCTCGCCGGCCACGCGCACGACGGCGTAGTCGAGCTCGTCGCCCCTGACGAGCGCGGGCCTCGACTCGTCGCCGTCGTAGGCCACGACGGCCCTGAGCTCGGGGTCGTCCTCGCCGTAGGTCTTGGAGAGCCCGCCCTTGCCGGCGGTGTCGATGCTGACGACGACCGGGCGGGCCGTGATGGTGAGCGTGCCGGGGCCGTACTCGCCGTTGCTGTAGTTGTGGACGTGGTAGTTCTGCGGCGTCGCGGGGCTCGCCTTGTCGCCGGACTGGTACTCGTTTCCGGCCACGGTGATCTTGTACGTGTCCACGTCCTCGCCGGCCTCGCGCGCGAGCGTCGTGAGCACGAGCTCGTCCTCGCCGACGAGGGCGGGCTGGGTCGCGTCGCCGACGTGCGTGTAGGTGACGGTGAGCTCGGGGTCGTCCTCGCCGTAGACCTTCTGCTTGTCGTCGGCCGTGACGTCGATCTCCCTCGGGACGATCTTGCCCCTCGTCGGGCCGTAGCTCTCGGGGTCGACCGAGTAGTTGGCCGCGTCGGCGCCGCCGAGAACGATCTCGGTGACCATGCCGTACTGCTCGACGGTGGGCGCCGCGTTCTTGCCCTGGAACTTGATCGTGGCGCTCTCGACGCTGAGGTCGTCCTCGTCGGAGGCCTTGGTCACGAACGTCGGGTTCGAGTCCTCGGACATCTCGGCGACGTCGGTGCCGTCGTACTCGCGGGTCTTGGCGTAGATGCCCTCGACCTTGACGGCGAGCGGCGTGATGTCGCCGTGCGTGACCGCGGCGACGCTCCTGGCGGCGTCCTCCGCCGGGTACGCGTCGACGAGCTCGTAGTTCGCGTTCTGCTCGTTGCCGTCGTCCAGCTCGATGCCGGTGACGTTTACGCGCTTGCCCTCGCCGACGTTCTTGTCGGGCTCGCCCTCGTCGTTCACGAACGTGCCCGTGCCCACGCCGTCCCTGAGGGTGACGGTCTCGCCCTCGACGACGTCGTCGAAGGTCGCGGTGGCGAGGTCGAGCGCGGCTGCCGCCGTGGCGTCGTAGGTGCGGCTGCCGTCGGTCCTGACGGTGATGGAGTCGTCCTCCACCTTGACCTTGCGCCGGACGATCTGTAGGTCGGAGCCGTCCCCGTTGCCGTTCTCGGCGTACTTCTGGTTGCCCGCGTCGGCGAGGACGTAGTTCCTGGCCGACGCCTCGTCGATCGCGAGCCCCGTGAGGAGCACGTCGCGCGGGCCGGCGTTCTTGTTGGCGGTCTCGGTGCCCTGCTCGACGTAGGTGCCCGTCGCGGAGGCGAGGGTGACCTTGTCGCCGTTCACGGTGTTGGCGAACTCGGCGCCCGCGAGGTCGAGCGTCGCGGTCGCGTCGGCGTCGCCGTCGTAGGTCTTGGAGGTCGCCGTGACGCCCCTGGCCAGCGTGATCTCGCGCCTGTTGACCTTGAGCCTGCCGTTGGCGTAGGTGACCTTGTAGTCGCCCTGGTACTGCGAGCCGGTGACGTAGATGACGTACTCGCTCACGGGGTCGAACTGGCCGTTGTGGCTCTCGACGGAGCGGTGCAGGCCGTAGTCGATCTTGTCGCCGGTCACGACGACGGGCGTGGGCGCGGGGTCGGCGTCGCCGTCGTAGGTGACGGTGGCGGTGTAGCTCGCGGGGTCCTCGTCGCCGTAGGTCTTCTCGACGTCGTCGGCCGTGACCTTTATGGGCCTCGGCGAGATGCTCGCGAGCGCCTTGGTCTGCGATCCCTCGAGGTCGAGCGCGTAGTTCTTGGCCGCGTCGCCCGTGAGCCCGATGCCGGAGATGGCGACGGTCTTGTCGTCGCCCGCGTGCCTGTCGGCGAACTCGCCGGAGAGCCTGGCGGCGTCGATGGTGACGCCTGCGACCTCGGTGTCGCCGTCGTAGACCTTGCCGCCGGAGACGGTGGCGTCGGTCGTGCCGTCGTACTCCTTGTCGTCGGCCTTGAAGCCCCTCGCGGTGACGGTCCTGGCGCTGATGGTGAAGGTGCCGGCCTCGTATTTGACCGTGTAGTTGCCCTGGGACTCCTCGCCCGTCGGGGTGATGGCGTAGGTGCCCACGTCCTCGCCGGCGGCGCGGCCGACCTGGTAGGTCAGGACGCTCTCGTCGTCGCCCCTCTTGAGGCCGCCGACGGTGGCGGCGTAGCCGTCCGGGTTGGCCGGGTCGTTGTCGTAGACCTTGGAGGCGTCGTCGGCCCTCACGGTGACGGGGGCCTGCTCGATGGTGAGCTTGCCGGCCCTGACCTCGACCTTGTAGCTGCCCTGGTCGACGTCGGCTTCGACGACGAGCCTGTGCTCGCCCGCGTTCTCGACCTTGTCGGGCGCGTTGTTCGGGTCGTCGGGGTCGAGCACGACCTTGTACTCGACGAGCGCGGCGGGCGCGCCGTCGACGGTGGCGGTGAGCTCGGGCGTCTCGTCGCCGTAGGTCTTGGTCAGGTCGTCCGCGGTGATGGTGACGGGCTTCTGGTCGATGCCGAGCCTGCCGTTGACGTAGGTGACGTGGTAGTTGGGGGCGTCGCTGCCGGCGTGGCCGGACTGCCACTCGGCGGGCCTCACGAAGAAGATCGCGTAGGACTGCCCGCCGTCCTCGCCCTTCACGCGGTCGAGCTCGTAGGTGATCTCGTCGCCTGCGACGGGGAGCGGGTCGGGCTTGACGGTCGCGGTGAGCTTCGGGTCCTGCTCGCCG
>JAFWMH010000010.1 GCA_017510785.1 Atopobiaceae bacterium
GGCGGCCGACGCCGAGCGCGAGTTCGAGTTCACCGTGACGCTCTCGGACGACTCCATCTCCGGCGAGTACGGCGCGATGGCGTTCGCGGGCGGAAAGGCGACCTTCAAGCTCAGGGGCGGCGAGAGCGCCGTGGCCACGGGTCTGCCCACCGGCGTCACCTACACCGTGGAGGAGGTCCCGGCCGACGGCCTCGTGGCCACCTCCGAGGGCGCGACGGGCACCCTAGCCAAGGCGGCCTCCGTCGCGGCGTTCACCAACACGCGCGAGACGGGCGACCTCACCGTTTCCAAGGCGGTCGTGTCCGACGCGAAGGCCGATAAGGAACGTTTCTATAACTTCACGATCAGGCTCTCCGACGAGACGATCGCCGGCACGTATGGCGACCTTGTCTTTAGCGGTGGCGTCGCAACTGTGAGCCTGAAGGGCGGCCAATCCGCTACGGCCGAGGGCTTGCCTACGGGCGTGACGTACGAGGTGCAAGAGCGCGGAGTCTCTGGCATGAACAACGAATCCGAAGGGGCCGCCGGCATCATTTCCACGGAAGGGGCGCAGGCGAAGTTCACCAACACGCGTAGGACTGGTGACCTTGAGGTAACCAAGGAGGTTGTCTCCGATGCGGCAGCCGATGCCGAGCGTGCATTCAACTTCACGGTGACGCTCTTCGACGACACCATCACCGGCGTATACGGCGACATGACGTTTGCCAACGGCGTAGCCAACTTCAGCCTGAAGGGTGGCCAAACGGCGCAGGCAACCGGTCTTCCTACTGACGTGGCCTATACGGTTTCCGAGAGGGGCGTTGCTGGCTTCACTACAGACTCTGCGAACGAGACGGGCACGATTGCCGAGGAACCCTCTTCGGTAACGTTTACCAACACGCGCACGACCGGTGAACTCACCGTTCGGAAGTCTGTGACGAGCTCGACGGCAGCCGACCATACCAAGAAGTACAAGTTCACCGTTAGCCTCTCCGACACCACGATTGGTGGCGGCCAGGGCAAGGCCTACGGCGATATGATCTTTACCAACGGCGTGGCTACGTTCGAACTCGCAGACAACCAGAGCGTGACGGCCACGGGCCTTCCCACCGATGTGGAGTACACGGTAACCGAGGAGGCTGTTGACGGGTTCGTTACCACCAAGACGGGCGATACCGGAACCATCTCCACAACGCCCACAACGTCCGCGTTCACCAACGCGCGCGATGAGGGCGGCCTCGAGGTAACCAAGACGATCGTTTCCGATGCAGCCGTCGATGCGAACGCTCGCTTCGAGTTCACGGTAACGCTTTCGGGCAAGGGTGCGAAGGACGTGACCGGCGCGTATGGCGAGATGACGTTCACTGCTGGCGTGGCAACCTTCACCCTTGGCAATGGCGAAGCCCTCGTGGCCACCGGTTTGCCCAAGGGCCTGAGCTACGCTGTAACCGAGAAGGCTAAGGACGACTTCGTGACGAAGGCAACGGGCGCGACGGGCACCGTCAGCGACGAGAGCGTGTCGCTCGTCAGCTTCACCAACACGCGCAAGACGGGTGACGTGGCGATTTCCAAGACGGTCGTCTCTGACGCGGCAGCCGATGCCGACGCAACTTATGACTTCACCATCGAGCTCTCGGACAAAACCATATCTGGCACCTACGGTGACCTCACGTTTGACGAGGGCGTGGCGCACGTGACGCTCAAGGGCGGCGAGACAAAGACGGCCAAGGGTCTGCCCGTGGGCGTGACCTATACCGTCGCCGAAGAGAAGGCCGATGGCTTCACGACGGAGTCCGAGGGAGCCACGGGCACCATCGCTACGACGGCCTCCGAGGCGCAGTTCACCAACACCCGCGAAGTGGGTGACCTCACGTTGAGCAAGAAGGTCGTCTCCGAGGCTGCTGCTGATGCTAAGCGCGAGTTCAAGTTCACCATCGAGCTTTCGGACAAGACCATTTCCGGCACGTACGGCGACCTCACCTTCACCGCTGGCTTCGCACACGTCAGCCTCAAGGGCGGCGAGTCCAAGACGGCGAAGGGCTTGCCCACCGGCGTGGAGTACGAGGTGACCGAGACGGCCGACGACGACTTCACCACCGATGCAACAGGTGCAAAGGGCACCATTGCAACTGAGGCACACACCGCAGCCTTTACCAACACGCGCAAGCTGGGCGACCTTACCGTAAACAAGACGGTCGTGAGCAGCACGGCCCGCGATCATACCAAGAAGTTCTCCTTCACGGTGACCCTCGTCGACACCACCATCGGCGGCACCGAGGGTAAGAAGTACGGCGACATGACCTTCAAGAATGGCGTTGCCACCTTCGAGCTGGCCGACGGCGAGACCGCTACGGCCACCGGCCTTCCCACGGGAATCGGCTACACGGTAACCGAAAGAACGGCCACGGGCTTCGTCACCACGAAGACGGGCGATGCCGGCTCCATCACCACGACGCCCGCAACGGCCGCGTTCACCAACGCACGTGATGAGGGCGGCTTGCAGGTGAGCAAGACGGTCGTCTCCGACGCAGCTGCGGATTCGAACCAAACGTTCGCGTTTACCGTCACACTCGACGACGAGGGTGTTTCTGGCACGTATGGCGACATGACCTTCGAGAACGGCGTTGCGAAGCTTTCGCTCAAGGGCGGGCAGATCGCACGCGCCACCGGCCTGCCCAAGGGCGCCAACTACAGCGTGACGGAGGACAAGGTCGACGGCTTCATTACGACTTCCGAGGATTCGAGCGGTAAGATCGGCGACAAGGTCTCCGTCGCCGCGTTCACCAACACTCGCGAGACGGGCGACCTTACGCTGAGCAAGGCGGTCGTGTCCGATGCCAAGGCCGACAAGAACCAGAGCTTCGACTTCACGGTCAAGCTCTTTGACGAGACGATCGCCGGCACCTACGGCGACATGACCTTCTCTGCTGGCGTCGCGCACGTCACCCTCAAGGGCGGCGAGTCCGCAACGGCGAAGGGCCTGCCCACAAGCGTGAGGTACGAGGTAACCGAGGCCGCTAAGACAGGGTTCACAACGAAGTCGAGTGGCGAGACGGGCACCATTGCTACCACGCCTTCTATCGCGGCCTTCACCAACACGCGCGAGACGGGCGAACTCACCGTGAGCAAGGCCGTCGTCTCCGACGCAGCAGCAGACGCCAATCGTGAGTTCGGCTTCACCGTCACCATTCATGACGACTCGATTGCCGGCACCTACGGCGACATGACCTTTGCCGCGGGCGTCGCGCACGTCACCCTCAAGGGCGGCGAGTCCAAGACTGCCACGGGGCTTCCCACCGACGTCGCCTACACCGTAACCGAGGACGCGGCCACAGGGTTCACCACCGTGTCGACGGGTGCGACGGGCACCATTGCCACGACGGCGTCCGAGGCGGCGTTCACCAACACGCGGAAGCTGGGCGAAATCGTTGTCAGCAAGATGGTGACGACCAGCACCGCCGCGGACTACGCGCGCGACTTCACCTTCACGGTCACGCTCGGCGACAGCACGATCTCCAAGGCTTACGGCACGACCACCTTCACCAATGGTGTGGCCACGTTCACGCTTAAGCATGATGAGTCGAGGACGATTTCCGGCCTTCCCACAGGCGTTGAGTACACGGTTGCCGAGCAAACGGCCGAGGGCTTCGTGACTATAGGCTCCGGCACCACCGGCGTTGTGGCCGACGAAGCGGCCAGGGCGTCCTTCACGAATGCGAAGGAGGAGGGTGGCCTCACGGTTACGAAGCACGTGACGTCCCCGCTCGCAGCAGAGAAGGACAACAAGTACAGCATCACCGTGACACTGGCGGACACCAGCGTGAACGGCGCATACGGCGAGATGAACTTCAAGGACGGCGTGGCGAAGCTCGAACTTGCCGATGGCGAAACGGCGACGGCGCGAGGCCTAGCCAAGGGCATCGGCTACACCGTGAGCGAGAAGGCCGACGATCACTTCGTAACGACTTACACGGGCAAAACTGGCGCGATTGCCAAGGACGTTATGGCAGTCGCTGAGGTCACGAACACGCGTAAGACGGGTGACCTCACCGTGAGCAAGGAGGTTGTCTCCGACGCGGCTGCCGACGCTGACGTGACGTTCGACTTCGTCGTTACGCTCTCCGATGAAGCCATCAACGGGACCTTCGGCGACATGGACTTCACGCGCGGCGTCGCGCGCGTCACCCTCAAGGGCGGCGAGTCCAAGAGGGCCACGGGCCTTCCCACCGACGTGACGTACGAGGTCACCGAGGCACAGGCCACGGGCTTCACCACCGAGTCCGAGGGCGCCACGGGCACGATCTCCGCGACGGCCTCCGAGGCTAAGTTCACCAACACCCGCGAGACGGGCGACCTCGAGGTGTCCAAGAGGGTCGTCTCCGAGGCCGCGGCGGACAGGGACCAGAAGTTCGCGTTCACCGTCGAGCTCTCCGACAAGACCATCTCCAAGAAGTACGGCGACGTGGAGTTCGCGAACGGCGTCGCGACGTTCGAGCTCAGGGGCGGCGAGTCCAAGACGGCGACGGGCCTGCCTACGGGCGTGGGCTACACCGTCACCGAGGGCGTGGCCGGCGGGTTCGACACGGAGAAGGCCGGTGACGCCGGGACCATATCTACCAAGAAGTCCGTTGCTACCTTCACGAACACCCGCAAGCTGGGCGACCTCACCGTGACGAAGACCGTCGCCTCCGACGCGAAGGCCGACCACACGAAGAAGTTCGCCTTCACCGTGACGCTCTCCGACGCCACCATCGGAGGCGAGGAGGGCAAGGCCTACGGCGACATGACGTTCGCGAACGGCAAGGCCACCTTCGAGCTCGCGGACGGCGAGACGCTCACCGCGACCGGCCTGCCCACGGGCCTCACCTACAGCGTAACGGAGGCCAAGGCTGACGGCTTCTTCGCTACTGCGACGGGAGAGACGGGCACCATTTCTACAAGCACCTCTGAGGCGGGGTTCACCAATACGCGCGACAAGGGTGGCCTCGTCGTGGCCAAGAAGGTCGTTTCCGACGCCGCTGCCGACAAGAAGCAGAGGTTCTCCTTCAAGGTTACCCTTGACGACAAGACCATCGGAGGTGCCGAGGGCAAGCAGTATGGCGGCATGACCTTCAAGAACGGTGTAGCCACCTTCGAGCTCGCGGGCGGCGAGAGCCTTGCTGCTAAGGACCTGCCCACGGGTGTGGCCTACACCGTCGAGGAGACCTCGATTGACGGCTTCGTGACCACTTCCGAGGGCGCAACGGGCACGCTCGCCAAGATGGCGTCCCTGGTCAAGTTCACCAACACGCGCGAGACGGGCGACCTCACTGTGAGCAAGAAGCTCGTATCCGACGCGAAAGCCGACAAGACTCGGGGCTTCGACTTCACGATCAAGCTTTCCGACGAGACGATCTCTGGCACCTATGGTGACATGACCTTCGACGCCGGCGTCGCGAACGTGACCCTCAAGGGCGGCGAGCGCAAGACGGCCAATGGCCTTCCCACGGGCGTTGGCTACACCGTCACTGAGGCGAAGGCCACAGGATTCACTACCGCCTCCGACGGTGCCGAGGGCACCATAAACACCGGCGGCGAGACTGCGAAGTTCACCAACACACGCGAGGTGGGCGACCTGGAGGTTTCGAAGACGGTTGCCTCTGACGCCGCGGCCGACCACACGAAGGACTTCTCGTTCACCGTGACGCTTTCCGACGACTCCATCAACGGTGAGTATGGCGACATGACCTTTACCAAGGGCGTTGCGACCTTCACGCTCAAGGACGCGGAGACCAAGACGGCTGCCGGGCTTCCCACAGATATTATCTACACGGTTACCGAGGATGATGCCCCCGGCTTCACGACGGCGTCTGAGGGCGCTACGGGGATCATCGCGGCTGCCAAGTCGACGGCGACC
The DNA here is from genome assembly GCA_017510785.1 of Atopobiaceae bacterium. Lineage (GTDB taxonomy): Bacteria > Actinomycetota > Coriobacteriia > Coriobacteriales > Atopobiaceae > RUG440. The sequence goes on from JAFWMH010000010.1 coordinate 5,876, forward strand.
TTCAGGAACGCCCGCAAGACGGGCGGGCTCACCGTGAGCAAGTCGGTTACGAGCAATACCGGTGCCGATCATACCAAGCAGTTCGACTTCACCGTCACGCTCTCCGATACCAGCATCACGGGCACCTACGGCGAGATGGCATTCGAGAACGGTGTGGCGAAGTTCAAGCTCTCCGACCGCCAGGCGAAGGTGGCCCAAGGCCTGCCCACCGACGTCACCTACACGGTGGAAGAGACCGCGGCAGACGGCTTCGTAACCACGAAGTCGGGCGACGTGGGCACCATCGCCACGACCGCTTCCGAGGCGAAGTTTGCCAACACTCGCGACGAGGGCGGCCTCCAGGTTACCAAGACGGTCGTCTCCGACGCGGCAATCGACGCGGACGCGCGCTTCTCCTTCACCGTGACGCTTACGGGCAAGGGTGCCGAGGATGTTGACGGCGGCTACGGCGCGATGACGTTCAAGAAGGGCGTGGCCACATTCGAGCTCGGCAACGGCGAGACGAAGGTCGCAACTGGCCTGCCGCGTGGCCTTGGCTACAGGGTCGTGGAGACGCAGCTCGTAGACTTCACAACCGAGGTGGAGCATGCGAGCGGCTCCATCGGCGAGTCCCTCTCTGTTGCGAGCTTTACCAACACCCGCAAGACGGGCGACCTCACCGTGAGCAAGGCGGTCGTCTCCGACGCGGCGGCAGACAAGAACCAAGAGTTCAGCTTCACCGTAACGCTCTCCGACAAGACGATTTCGGGCGTATACGGCGACCTCACGTTCGACGAGGGCGTGGCGCACGCGGCGCTCAAGGGCGGCGAGACCAAGACGGCCAAGGGCCTGCCCGTTGGCATTGACTACGCCGTCACCGAGGCAAAGGCCACGGGCTTCACCACCGAGTCCGAGGGCGCCGAGGGCACCATTGCCACGACGGCCTCCGAGGCGAAGTTCACCAACACGCGCGAGACGGGCGACCTAGAGGTTTCCAAGAAGGTCGTCTCCGAAGCCGCGGCCGACAAGGACCGGGAGTTCGTGTTCACGGTGAAGCTCGACGACACCACGATTAACGGCACGTACGGCGACATGAAATTCGCAGAAGGCACGGCCCAGGTCACGCTCAAGGGCGGCGAGAAGGCCGTAGCCAAGGGTCTGCCCACGGACGTACGCTACACCGTGACGGAGGTTACCGACGAGGGCTTCAATACAAGCAGCGAGGGTGTGACTGGCGCGATTGCCACGAAGAAGTCCGTGGCAGCCTTCACCAACACGCGCAAGGTAGGCGAGCTCGAGGTCTCCAAGAAGGTCGTCTCCGACGCGAAGGCCGACCACACGAAGAAGTTCTCCTTCACCGTGACCCTCTCCGACAAGACCATCGGCGGAGAGGAGGGCAAGCAGTACGGCGATATGACCTTCAAGAATGGCAAGGCCACCTTCTCGCTCGCGGACGGCGAGTCCAGGAGGGCCGAAGGCCTGCCGACGAGCATTACCTACACCGTAACCGAGACTGCCGACGATGACTTCAAGACGAACCAGACGGGCGAGAAGGGCCAAATCACCACGAACCCGGCAACGGCGATCTTCACCAACACGCGTGACAAGGGCGGTCTCGTCGTGTCCAAGAAGGTCGTCTCCGACGCGGCGGCCGACAAGACGCAGAAGTTCTCCTTCAAGGTCACCCTCAGCGACAACACCATCGGAGGCACCGAGGGCAAGAAGTACGGTGCGATGACCTTCAAGAACGGCGTGGCTGAGTTCGAGCTCGCGAATGGCGAGAGCCTCGCTGCGAGCGAACTGCCCACCGGCATCACCTACACCGTGGAGGAGACCACCGTCGATGGGCTCGTCGCCACCTCCGTGGGCGAGACGGGCACCATATCCAAGAAGGCCTCCGAGGCGAAGTTCACCAACACGCGCGAGAAGGGCGACCTCACCGTGAGCAAGACGGTCGTTTCCGACGCCACTGCCGACAAGTCCCAGAAGTTCGTGTTCACTATCGAGCTCTCCGACAAGACCATCTCTGGCAAGTACAAGGACATGAACTTCGACAAGGGCAACGCAACCGTTACCCTCAAGGGCGGCGAGTCCAAGACGGCCAAGGGCCTGCCCACTGGCATTACCTACACAGTGACCGAAACTGCGGTCGACGGCCTCGATGCCACGTCCAAGGGCGCCGAGGGCACCATCGCCACGACGGCCTCCGAGGCCGCGTTCACCAACACCCGCCAGACGGGCGACCTCGTGCTGAGCAAGGAACTTGTCTCTCGCATCGAGGCCGACGCCGAGCGGGAGTTCAAGTTCACCGTGAAGCTCACGGATGAGGGCATCTCCAAGACGTTTGGCGACATGACCTTCGAGAAGGGCGTTGCGCACGTCACCCTCAAGGGTGGCGAGTCCGCCACGGCCACGGGCCTGCCCACGGGCATTGGCTACACCATCACCGAGGACGGCGTCTCCACATCCGACTTCGCGGTCGAACACACGGGCGAGACGGGGCAAATCACCACGACCACGGCTGAGGCCAAGTTCACTAACACGCGTTTGCTTGGCTCGCTCAGGCTCCAGAAGATCGTGCAGGTCAACGACAAGGCGAGCGAGACGAACTACGCCGACGGCACCTACTCCTTCACCATCACCGGCCCCGGTGCGTACAAGGACGGTGTCACCAGGACCATCACCATCGCCAACGGCAAGAGCGAGACGCTCAGGCTTGACGACCTCTTCGTGGGCAAATACACCATCGTCGAGAACTCCGAGGGCCTGCCCGCCAACATGCGTCTCATGGGCGAGGCGGAGCTTAAAGTGGAAGTGACGGCCAACAACGAGGAGAGCATCCCGACCGCAACCTTCATCAACAACCTCAAGACGACCGAGGCAATCCTCGAGGTCACCAAGGAGTTCAACAACTGGGAGGGCGCGAAGACCAACACGTTCCCGTTCAGCCTCACGCCCGTTAACGGCGCGCCGATGGCCGCTGGCCTTGCGATGCCGGGCGCCGACACGAAGACGGCAACGGCCGACGACCACATCGCGCACTTCGACGCAATCACGTTCTCGCACGCGGGCACATACGCGTACGACATCCGCGAGGTCGTGCCCGCTGACGCGACGAACGCGGAGGGCAAGTCCTACGCGGACTGCAACGACGAGGAAAAGCAGAATGGTACGTTCGTGAAGGACGGCGTGACCTACGACGCCAAGGCACACAAGGCCCAGGTGCTCGTGACCGCCGACGAGGACGGCGCGCTTACTGCCGAGGTGAAGTACGACGAGAACAAGGACGGCCTCGCGGTGACGAACGCTTATGCGGCGGCGGGGCAGTTCCCGCTCAGCGGCACCAAGGAGCTTCTGGGCCGCAAGTTCCGTGAGGGCGACAAGTGGACCTTCACGGTGTCCCAGCCCGATGGCCAGGACGCGCCGATGCCCAAGACGACCGAGGTGACGGTAGATGCGACCAAGAGCAACGTTATCGACTTCGGCACCATCGAGGGCTTCGACTTCGAGGACGTGGGCAAGACGTATACGTACATCGTTACCGAGTCGGGCAAGGTCGAGAACGTCATAAACGACACGCAGAAGGAGGTCAAGCTCACCGTCGAGGACAACGGCGACGGCACGCTCAGCGTCCATACCGTCAAGGAAGCCGACGAACAGAGCGGCGCTCAGGACGAGAATGCCGAGGACGAAGCCGACGAGCAGGGCGGCGCCGAGGAAGAGGCCGCCACGTTCGGGTTCGTGAACAGGTACCAGGTGAAGCAGCCCCTCGAGGTCCTCAAGGGCATCGAAGGCCGCAAGTGGAAGCTCAACGAGAAGGGCGAGGTGGCCGAGGACTACAGCTTCGAGCTGTACGATGGCGACGAACTCAGCGCGAGCAAGCGCAAGGAGAGCGACGTGGCGAGCGAGGCGACGACGCGCGGCGGGGACCACAAGGCCAGCTTCGGCACGTTCGAGTTCACCTCCGACGACCTCGGCAATACGTACCGCTACACCGTCCGTGAGATGCCCGCGGCCGAGGGCGTCGACAACGGCGTGACGAACGACCCGACCATCTACGACGTGACCTACGAGGTCGTCGAGGAGGAGGGCGAGCTTAAGGTTCGCACCACATACGAGGCCGGCAAGAAGACCGAGGAATCGCTGCGGTTCCTCAACAAGTACCAGGCAAAGCCCACCACGGCGCACATCGAGGCGAGCAAGGTGCTCGGCGGGCGCGCGATTGCCGAGGGTGAGTTCGAATTCGAGCTGTACTTCAGGACAAGTGCCGGCAAGGAGACTCTCGAGCAGACGAAGAGCACCAGCAGGGCACGCGAGACGGACGCGTACGACGCGGCCAGGGCTACCGACACGCAGAGCGTCATGTTCGACGACATCGACTGCATCAAGGCCGGAACCGAGACGTACGTCATCAAGGAGGTCATCCCCACGGACGCCGAGCAGAGGCCGGACGGAACGTGGGTGAAGGACGGCGTGACCTACGACACCACCGCACACGTGGTGCGCGTCGTGACGACCGACGACAACGACGGCCAGCTCCACGCAAACGTGGTGTACGAAGACCTCGCGGAGGGCTCGGAGCGGCCGACCTTCATCAACACGTACTTCGGCGCGGAGGCGAGCATCGGCTTCGATAAGGAGTACTACGGCACGAACGACACGGCAAAGTTCGGCTTTACGCTCACCGCCGCCGACGATGGGTTCAAGGCGCGCGAGTCGGGCGACGGCGGCACTCAGGTGTACGACGAAACCAACATCGGCAAGACGGGCAAGCTCGTCGACTTCGGCCAGGCGTTTAAGGTTAGGGTGTCCAACGGCGAGTTCAAGAAGAACGTGGCAGAGGTCAAGATGCCCACGATCACCTACCACAAGCCGGGGACCTACCGCTACGTAATCGCGGAGGACGCAGGCCAGAATACCCGCGTCGCGAACGACACGGCCGAGATACTGGTCACGGTCGTGGTGGACGAGCATGCGAAGGCAGCCGTGAGCTACCAGCTGCGCAACGGAGACGAGGTCGTCGACATTGCGGCGGACGAGCGTCCCACGCTGTACAACAACGGCCTGGTCGCCATGGGCTTCAGGTCGGCCGCGCTGAGGGCACAATCCGATCGCATGGCGGTCGCTAGCTTCGAGCCCGCCGTCAACAAGGTGCTCGAGAACGGATACCTCAAGGGTGGCGAGTTCGAGTTCGCGCTCTATGCGGGCACGAATGCGACCGGCAATGCCCTGCAGACGGCGCGCAACGACGCAAACGGTCGTGTAGCCTTTGGGGCGATTGAATACGATGCTTCGGACGTGGGTAAGACATACACGTACACGGTAATAGAGAACAACCTGAAGGACGAAGCCATTGCGTACGATACGGACGCCATTACCATCAATGTGAGCGTGGCCCAGGGATCCGACGGCGCGCTCGAGACGAAAGCCACATATTCCAAGCATGACGCTAATGGCGCAATCGTGGAGACGGATACGCCAAGCACCTTTATGAATAGGTACAACAGCATCGTGCTTCGCACTTGGAAGAAGTCCCGCGAGGAGCCGCACGACCCGCTCCCCGGCGCGCACTACGGACTGTGGATGATTAACCCCGGCGGCGAGGACGTGTACATGGGACTCGGCCGGGACCGCGAGAATGCCGAGGGTGCCAAGCTCGAATCCAACGTGGACGGCGAGCTGTACTACGATATCCCACCGCTTGAGGGCGTTGCATACTACTTCAAAGAGGAATGGCCGCCGCCTGCGGGTCACCTCGTCGACCCGTACCCCACCGACTACTTCACCCTCGTGTACGACGAGGAAGCCAAGGCATTCCGCATCGTGTACGAAACTGACCCGCTCTTTAAGGAGAAATGCCCCGACGTAGTGTTACGACCGTAAAGCTGCGAGAGGACGGATAGGACTCAACGCCCGAAAGGATCGAGTAAAGCATGCATGAGAACAAGGTGCAGCGAATACTCAAAATAGCGGTCATGGCGGCCATGCTGGCCGCCGTGGCCTTGGCGCCTGCGCCGGCCCTTTGTAGTACCGTTATCGACGTGTATCCCGAAGGTGAGTACACGCCGAAGAACCCCGTGCAGGACAACATCACGCGTCTCAACGTCAACAAGCTCGAGAAGGGCGCACGAGACCACGTGAAGGGTGCTCACATGGCGATTTACGAAAAAGAGACCGGTAAGCTAGTCACCGAGTGGGTTACCGATGGCTCCGTGCATGAGGTAGCGCGCAATGCAGAGGGTACGAGCCTCGACGGCGCGCTGAACATCGACACGGTGTACATCCTTCGTGAACTCGAGGCCCCGGAAGGCTACGCGAAGGCGGAGGACGTAGAGTTCGTCATACACTCTGACGACTTCAATACCACAGGCGAGCTGTTGAGCGGTACAGAAAACGGGAATGCCGACTCCGAGGAAATCCACGGTTCCGGACCAAAGCAGGCCTTTGTTATTAACCTATATGATGAGGCCACGCTTACTACGGAGGAGGTTGAGCAGCGCCGCCGAGAGCGCAATAACGAAGAAGAGGATCAAACTGAGACGGGCAACAACACCTCCGGTGGCACATCTACACGCACCACGAGGACCACGCGCACCGTCACCACGAGAACGACCACGGATTCGGACACAAGCGGCTCCCGTAGAGGCAATGGCGAGGGTCTCTCCCAAACGTCCGACACCACGGACTATGTGCCTGCAATGGCGCTTACCGTAGTTGGTGTGGGCGTCATCGCCGCGGCCGTAATTATCCGTAAACGACGAGGATAATCGAGTTTTTGCTGGATGCACCCTGGCGCACGAACGCATGCGTGCGCCAGGGTGTTATCTTTAGGCGTGAAGGATTCCGAATCCGCTAAGTGTTGTGAATCGAAACATGTATGGTTTAGAGTTGCGGTTTGTATTCTGTGTTCTCGGGGAATGGAGTGCTCATGCCTTACTCATACTTGGCGAATCCACGCGAGACGCGTGCGGTGTTGGACCAATATGAGTTGGCACCCCGCCATCGTTTGGGACAAAACTTCCTCGTGAACGATGGCGTCATAGGGCGAATTTTGGAACTCGCTGAACTTTCGTTTGATGACGTAGTATATGAGGTGGGTCCAGGAATCGGAACGCTTACGGTTGCGTTGTTGCCTCGCGTGGCGAAGGTCGTTGCGGTGGAGGCAGATCGCGACCTGCCGAAGGTGCTTGTCCAAACGTGTGCGACCGATGGCGAGAAGCTCGCGCTCGTGCAGGGGGATGCTTTGCGCGTGGATGCTGCACGCCTTGCCGAAGCGGCAGGTGAGGCGCCCACGAAGCTTGTCTCGAATCTGCCGTACAAAGTGGCAGCTACGCTCATCTTGGATGTGCTGGAGCACATGCCGAGCGTCAAGCGGCTGGTGGTAATGGTGCAGGCAGAGGTGGCTGATCGCATAGCGGCGACTTCTGGCAGCAAAACCTACGGTGCATATACTGCAAAACTCGCTCTTTACGGTAAGGTAACGGGACGCTTTGAGGTTGGGCCAGCAAATTTCATGCCGCCCCCGCATGTCAACTCGACCGTCGTGCGAATCGACCGCATCCCTTTGTCCTGCGATGATCCCGCCCGTGTGACCGAGGTCATAGATGACGCCTTTGCACAGCGGCGTAAGACGATACGCAACTCCATGAGTGCAAAAGGTTGGGACAAGTCCATGCTCGATGAGGCCTTTTGTGCCGCTGGTATTGATTCGCGTACCCGTGCCGAAATGCTCTCGGTTGACGATTTTGTTCGCTTGGCATATGAGTTAGTAACTACTACGAATGCGGGTACAGCATGAAAGCTTTCTTTTTCGATATTGACGGTACGCTCATTGATTCATTTGGCGGAGTGCGAACTATTTCGCCAAACGTTATCGAGCAACTAGAGCGTCTTCATGCGGTTGGACACAAGCTCGTGATTTGTAGCGGAAGGCCGTATGCCATGATAGGGGAGGATCTTCGCTTGCCGCTTTTCGATGCCTACGTCATGTCCAACGGCGCGCATGTGGAGGCCGACGGAAGGACGCTCTTTACCAACGTGATGGATGCTGCGCTTGCGCGGAATTTCGCGGAGCTGTTTGAGGACCTCGGTATGGAATACATGCTCCAAACAGCGCATCACATCTACCTCAGACGTGACTTCTGTTTGATTCAAAGGTTCTTTGCCGAGTTTGCGCAACCAAGCATTTTTACGTTCGACTTCGATCGCGACGAGGTGTTGGAGCGCACCATCAAACTTGAGGCGCATGCCACGGAGCTCGACCACGCACGCGTACGCGAAGCGGTAGAGGGTCGCGCTGGCTACACGGCCCACATGGATGGCAATGGCTCTTACAACGCATTCGAGATCTATTCTCCCACCATAAGCAAGGCAGTGGGCATTGGACTTGTGCTTGAGCACTACGGCATCGCGGTTGAAAACAGCTATGGCTTTGGAGACGGAATCAACGATTTGGAGATGATCCAAGCCGTCGGCACGGGAGTTGCCATGGGCAATGCGTGCAGCGAGCTTAAGCAGGCAGCCGATGTGATTTGTGGCACCGTTAAGGAGGACGGTCTTGCACGGTATCTTGCGATGGTGGAATGATATACGGTGCCTGTTCCCGTTGTCTCATGCAATTTGCAGCTGATAAGCGCTAGACTATAGCCGTGCGTACAAACGACTACGGAAGGTGGTTCTTATGAACATCGTATTGCTGGGTGCCCCGGGTGCGGGCAAGGGAACACAGGGTCAGAAGCTCGTCGAGGAGTTCGGGATCGCCCACATCTCCACAGGCGACCTGCTGCGCGCGGCTGTGAAGGCGCAAAGCGAGCTTGGCAAGCAGGCGAAGGCCTACATGGACGCTGGCCAGCTCGTGCCCGACCAGCTGGTAATCGACCTCGTTAAGGAGCGTCTGGCCCAGCCCGACGCGCAAAAGGGCTTCATGCTCGATGGTTTCCCCCGCAACATCGCGCAGGCCGAGACGCTCGACGGCGAGCTCAAGGGCATGGGTGTGGAGCTCGATGCGGCACTGCTCGTCGACGTTCCGTTCGACGTCATTGTGAACCGCCTCTCCTCGCGTCGTACCTGCCGTAGCTGTGGTTACACTGCTGGTCCCGATACCGCCGTGTGCCCGCGTTGCGGTGGCGAGATGTATCAGCGCGACGACGACAAGCCCGAAACAATCAACAAGCGCCTCGATACCTATCAAAATCAAACGCAGCCGCTCATCGACTACTATGAGGGCCATGGCATCCTCAAGGCGGTTGACGGCAATCGCGCGGTGGACGAGGTCTACGTTGACGTGAAGAAGGTCCTCGGCGCATGATTCAGATAAAGACTCCCAAGGAGATCGAGGAGTTTAAGGTCGCAGGATCGCTCTCAAAGGCGGTCCTGCGCCGTGCTGGGCGTATGGTGCGACCAGGCGTCACTACGCGCGAAATCGATCAAGTGGTCGAGAGCTTCATTCGGCTTCATGGTGGCGTGCCTGGCTTCAAGGGCCTGTATGGCTTTCCTTCGAGCATTTGCGCGTCGGTAAACGAAGAAATCGTGCACGGCATCCCATCCGATCGTGTTCTCGTGGATGGCGACATCATCTCCATCGATACGGGTGCAACCATAGGCGGTTGGGTTGGCGACAACGCTTGGACGTTCTGGGTTGGCCGGGTGTCTACTGAGTGGAAGGCGTTGTGCGAGGTAACGTGCGATTGTCTTAAAGCGGGCATCGAGCAGGCGGTGCCGGGCAACCACATTGGCGACATCGGCTTTGCCGTGCAGTCGCTTGCCGAGCGCCACGGATATGGCGTGGTGCGCGAGTATGTGGGACATGGTGTGGGTCACGTGATGCACGAAGATCCAAACGTGCCGAACTTTGGCAAGCGTGGGCGCGGCGTCCGTCTTGAGGCGGGCATGGTAATTGCCATTGAGCCGATGATCACGCTTGGCACGTATCGAAACCATACGCTTGCCAACGGTTGGACTGTGGTAACGAACGATGGCTTGCCCGCGGCGCATTACGAAAACACCGTCGCCATCACAAAAGATGGTCCGGTAATACTCACGCAAGATAGCAACGGACCGTGGTTGCCCTTCCAGGGTGGGGAATAGTCGCATGTTTCGTCCTGCTCGTTGCGTTATGCTGCGAGCAGGGCGTTCATATGTGAGAGGAGCTAGTAACATGAAGCATGGAATCGTAGCACTACTAGTTGCATGTCTGCTGCTTTCGGGCTGTGGTGCCCCTGCGGCTGAGGAGGGGCAGTCACCCGAAATTGTTGCAAAGAAAACGGAGCTCTCGAAGCTGCCCGCGCTCGCATCGTTTACAGCAAAGACTGCCGAAAACAAAGACTTCTCTTCGAAGGACCTTGAAGGAAAGAGCTGCACCGTAGTGGTGGTATGGTCTGGGCAGGACGAAGACGTCAACAAATACTTGGGTGACCTACGCGCGTGGGCGGATCTTCTGCCCAAGGACATCCAAGTCATCACGATATGCACAGACTACGAGGATGACGGGAAGTATGTGCTCAACGAGGCGAACTACAATGGCACCACACTCGTTTCGGGCGATGAGGACTACCTTGAGTTTGTTGGCGCGATCGAAAAAACGCCCACGGCCGTTGCAATCGACACAGATGGCACGCTGCTCGCCGAGCCACTTGAGGGTGTTCCCGATGATTTGCAAACCGCCTATGGCAAACTGCTTAACCAAGCTCTAGCACAGAAAGGCATCGCAATAGGGTAGACGCCCTTGTTTAAACGCCACCAGCATCGAAGGACGAGGCGGGTACCGATGATTGTCCCGCGAGTTCTGCGCGAAGCGCAGCATGTTTGAGCGCGGGCAACATCGGTACCCGCCCTTCCTTGGATGGTCTGCAAATGATGGTAGGGCACCAATGATTGTCCGCGCGCAGTTTCCGAGCGTAGCGAGGGCTGTTTGAGCACGGGCAACATTGGTGCCCTCCGACGTGCCACCGTTGGTGTCCGCTTTGGTTGGGAAGGGCGTCGGTGATTGTCCGGCGCAGTTCTTCGCGAAGCGAAGCTGTTTGAGCACGGACAACACCGACGCCCTGCCCGTTACAGGTCGATTTGTGAAGTTTCACCACAACGATTACGTCCTATCTTGAAAAGCAGTTTTCTATTGCATACAATCCAAAATTGCTGTCTATCCGAAGGAAAGGTACGTAGGTTGAGTAAACAGGACGCCATCGAGCTTGAGGGTACGGTTGTTGAGCCGCTGCCGAATGCAATGTTCAAGGTGGAGCTCGAAAACGGAAAGACCATTCTCTGCACCATATCTGGTAAAATCCGAATGAACTATATCCGTATTCTTCCTGGCGACAGGGTAGTTGTGGAGATTTCGCCCTACGATCTTACCCGTGGACGCATCACGTATCGCTACAAGTAACAAGTAGCAAATCACAGCCGGTTATTCACGCCAGCGGCTGGGCGATGATATAGCGCGAGTCAGCTTCCACCTGTCTCGCCACTGCACTATGAAGTAACTACGAGCAAGTATTGGAAAGGACAGACGATGAAGGTACGCCCTTCTGTAAAGAAGATGTGCGACAAATGCAAAATTATCCGTCGCCACGGCAAGGTCTACGTCATCTGCGAGAACCCGCGCCACAAGCAGCGTCAGGGCTAGGAGAGGAGCATAACGTTGGCCCGTATTAATGGTGTTGACCTTCCGCGCGATAAGCGCGTTGAGGTTGGACTTACCTACATTTTTGGCATCGGTGCTACCCGCGCTAAGAAGATTTGCGAAGCCGCCGAAGTAAACCCCGATACGCGTGTTAAGGACCTCACCGAGGACGAAGTAACGCGTATGCGTGATTTTATTGATCAGAACTACACCACCGAAGGCGACCTCCGTCGTGAGGTTCGTCAGAATACCGCCCGCCTGATGGAGATTGGCTGCTATCGTGGCCTGCGTCATCGCAAGGGTCTCCCCGTGCACGGCCAGCGCACCCATACCAACGCGCGTACCCGCAAGGGCAAGCGTCGTCAGATTGGTGCAAGGAAGAGGGGCTAGGGAGTAAATTATGCCTAAGAGGAAGCAACAGCAGGTTCAGCGCGTCCGCCGCGCCGACCGCAAAAACATTGCAGTGGGTCAGGCCCACATCAAGAGCACGTTCAACAATACCATCATCACGATTACGGACCCGCAGGGCAACGTGATTGCCTGGCAGTCCGGTGGTACCGTTGGCTTCAAGGGTTCGCGTAAGTCCACGCCGTTTGCGGCGCAGATTGCTGCCGAAACCTGCGCCAAGGCTGCCATGGAGCACGGCCTGCGCAAGGTGGCCGTCTTCGTCAAGGGTCCCGGCTCCGGCCGCGAGACCGCCATCCGTTCGCTTCAGGCCGCCGGTCTCGAGGTTTCGGGTATTCAGGACAAGACGCCCATCCCGCACAACGGTTGCCGTCCGGTCAAGCGTCGTCGCGTGTAGGTAAGGGAGGACCAGAGCAATGGCAATAGATAGGACCCCCGTCCTCAAGCGGTGCCGCCAGCTCGGCATCGATCCTGTGGTAATGGGTATTAACAAGGAATCCAAGCGCGAGCCGCGTCGTCGCCGTCGCCAGGAGAGCGAGTACGGTGCGCAGCTTCGCGAGAAGCAAAAGGCCAAGTTCATCTACGGCGTGCTCGAGAAGCAGTTCCGTGGCTACTACGACAAGGCTCTTAAGGTCGAGGGCATTACGGGCGACAACCTCATGTCGATTCTTGAGTCCCGTCTCGATAACGTCGTGTTCCGTCTGGGCTTTGCGCGTACGCGCAAGGAAGCTCGCCAAACGGTACGCCATGGTCACATCGAGGTCAACGGCCACCGCGTCGACATTCCGTCCTACCAGGTTAAGGCTGGCGACGTGATTTCGGTTGCGTCCAAGTACAAGGACCTGCTTCCCATCAAGGAGGCGCTCATCCGCACCGAGCACATGGCAGTTCCTTCCTGGCTTGAGGTAGATATCGAGAAGCTGCGTGGTACCGTGCTTCAGCTTCCCACGCGCGACCAAATCGATCTCGAACTTGACGCCCAGCTCATCGTCGAGCTCTACTCCAAGTAGTATAAGCCTGGATTCGGTTGGAGGTATACATGTCCGAATTCATTCGGCCGCAAGTGTCGGTGGAAGAGATAAGCGAAACCCTGGCTCGGGTAAGTGCTGAGCCGCTCGAGCGTGGCTATGGCGACACGCTGGGCAACTCGCTTCGACGCGTGCTGCTCTCGTCGCTTGAAGGCGCTGCTGTGCAGGCCATCCAAATCGATGGCGTGCAGCACGAGTTCACCACCGTGCCGGGCGTGTACGAGGACGTTACCGATATCGTCCTCAACGTGAAGGGTCTCGTCTTCCACAATGAGGGCACCGGCGACGAAGCCATGGCCTCCATCAACGTGGAGGGGCCTGCCACGGTTACGGGCGGTGACTTCTCGATTCCGGCGGAGTTCGAGCTCGTTAACCCCGAGCATGTAATCTGCCACCTTGGCGACGGTGCGCACTTCACTATGCATATGCGCATCGGCGTTGGTCGCGGTTACGTTTCGCACGACGAAAACGCGCGCGAAACCGATCCGATTGGACTTATCCACGTGGATTCGCTCTATTCGCCGGTTCGCCGTTGTGCAAAGGCAGTGGAGCCGTGCCGCGTTGGTCAGCATACCGACTACGACCGTTTGGTGCTCGAGGTCGAAACGAACGGTGCGGTTACCCCGCGCGATGCCGTGGTTGAGGCCGCCAACATAATTAACCAGCACATGACGGCATTTATGAATCTCACCGAAGAGGAAGAGCCTGTTGACGAGCCCTCCATCTTTGCCGTGGGAACTGAGGAGGACAACACCGAGCTCGATAAGCAGATTGAGGACCTTGACCTTTCGGTTCGTTCGTACAACTGCCTTAAGCGTGCTGGCATCCATTCGGTGCGTCAGCTCGTGGAGTTCTCCGAGAATGACCTTCTTAATATTCGTAACTTTGGCGTCAAGTCCATCGAGGAAGTCAAAGACAAACTCGAGACAATGGGTCTCGGCCTCAAGGCTTAAGGCGTCGCTAGGTACTGCATAGGAGCAAGAACATGAGGCACAACAAGAAGAAGGGTATGAAGCTCGGTACCGACGCGAGCCATACCAAGGCAATGAAGAAGAGCCTTGTAGGCGCCCTGCTTGCCAACGACCGCATCAAGACCCTCGAGTCGCGCGCCAAGGCGATTCGCCCGGATGTTGATCGCGTCATTACGTGGGCAAAGCGTGGCGACCTCGCGGCGCGTCGCATGGCAATCGCCAAGGTTGGCGACAAGCACCTCGTGGGCGAGATTTTCGATAAAGCCGCACAGGGCATGTGGGCTGGCCGCAACGGTGGCTACACGCGCATCATGAAGCTTGGTCGTCGTAAGGGCGACAACGCTGAGGTGGTTATCATTGAGCTCGTCAATGAGCCCATTGAGGATTCGGCCGCTAGCGTCACTAAGGTTGAAGAGTAGGTTTAAATCCTACAAGAGTTGCCAGAAGGCCCCGATTAACTCGGGGCCTTTGCATGACTATTGAAGGGAAAGAATGCTCGAGGCCCGCAACATAACGTACAAGTATCCCTTTGAGGAAACGCCAACGCTTTGCAACGTAAACGTGAAGGTTGCACGTGGCGAGCGCGTTGTTGTAGTGGGAAAAAACGGTTGCGGGAAGTCGACGCTTGCAAGTGTGATGGCTGGGCTTCGTGCGCCGTCCGCGGGTTGCGTGCTACTCGATGGCCATGATGTGGGAGACTGTTGGGCAAACGTAGGCCTCGTGCGACAAGACGCGAAAGCACAGCTTGTTAGCGAAGTGGTATACGACGAGGTGGCATTTGCGCCACGGAACATGGGTTTCGACGCGAATGAGGTCGACGAGCGCGTTCGTGGGGCGCTGCGAGTATGTGGTTTGGAGCATTTGGCAGCGGCGATGACGTCAGAGCTTTCGGGCGGAGAGCAGCAGAGGTTAGCACTTGCGGGAATGCTCTCTATGGATCCCGAGTATTTGGTGCTTGATGAGTTTACTGCGCACCTGGACGTAAAGACGCGGCGGGATATGCGGCGCATGCTCATATCCCGTTGTGCGGATAAGGGGCTTCTCGTTGTAAGTCATTTCGCGGCAGATATGCTTACGGCGCATCGCGTGGTAGTGATTAACGAAGGGGCCGTAGCATGGGAAGGCACACCGAATGAGCTTCTCGTATGCGAGGACGTACTATCCTTATGTGGCTTTGTGGACACGCAGTTGCTCAATGTGGCTGTTGCCATGGCGCAAAAGAATGTCGATGTGGAAAGTCTTGATTTCGATAACGCGCGACACATTGCGCGTGCACTTAAGGATGCCGGACTTACGGAGACGTTTGTTGGCAAGGCGGAGCAGCCAAGACCGATTAGCTCGCCGACGATTTACAATGCGTCTGGTTGGCTCATGTTGGATAACGTCCACGTTACACTTGGCGAGGTAGAGGTACTGCGGGGCATGGGCTTAAGCGCGGCGTCGGGTGAAGTAACGCTCGTGGTTGGGTCGTGCGGGTCGGGGAAGACCACGTCGGCCTTTGTTGCAGCCGGTGCCATACGATGCGATGCGGGCATGGCGCTATTGGACGAAAAAGCCGTGCGGCTTGGTGACGTGGGCCTGTGCATGCAGCAACCCGAAGACCAATTATTTTGCTCTACTGTTTTGGACGATGTCGCCTATGGCCACGTGTGCGCGGGTAAGACGGAGGAAGAGGCCCGCCAACAAGCTAAAGCGACGCTTGAGGCGGTGGGCGTTGCGAAGAAGCTTTGGGAGAAGCAACCTTTCGAACTTTCGGGTGGGGAGCGTCGCCTCATTGCACTGGCGGGTATCCTTACGATGAATCAGCCTGCGATCGTTCTTGATGAACCGACTGCAGGCATGGACGGGGATGGCGCATCCAAAATACGAAAACTGGTGCGGCGCGTAGCCGATGAGGGACGTGCGGTAGTTGTGGTAAGCCACGACGTCGACGAATGGTTGGACATTTCGGATAAGCTCATCATTGTGGAGGGCGGGCGACCGCGCTACGTGGGTTCAGTCGTGGATGTCTCAACAAACGTGGATGCCTTTACAAGCTCGATGGAGGGTGCGCCTTTTTCGGTGGCCTTGCGCGCCGAACTTGCGAAACCAGGGTCTGCGAGCGCTCCCAGAGTTACCAAGCCGCTTCCCGCAACGCGATATGCACGTAACGGTGTTTTATTTCGCATTCCCGCTGCCGTTAAGGTTTTGTTCCTTATTATCGCAACGGTATTGTTGTTCTCCATGAATTCGTTGGAAATCATGGTTGCGTGCCTGTTCGGTGCAGCGCTTCTGTGCATGGGTGCCCATGCGCGAATGGGTAGTCTGCTTCGGCTGGTGCGGAACATTTCAATAGTATTAATCATGTCGTTGTTGGCGAATTCTCTCGTGCTCGACGGCACTGGTGATGTTCCGCTGTTTGCCAACGTGGCGCTTTCGAGCACAGGTATGTTGCGCGGTACGTTCGCGGTTGTGCGCATCGTCACGATTTCCTGGCTTGCGCTGGCAGTGGCGTCGTGCACGAAGTGGAGCGACATCGCTTCGGCATTGCTCGCGCCACTTGCGGCATTCGACCGTCTGGGCATCAACACGTCTGGTGTACGTACGGCGGTAACCTTGGCGCTGCACGAGGTTCCGCAAACCATCAAGCTGTTTCGACAAATTGAGATGGCGCAGCGAGCCCGCGGTGCACACATAGGTGAGGGCCCACTGCACCAACGACTAGAGTCGTGGCTTGCAGTGCTCGTGCCGATGATTGTCGCGCTCATGCGCAATGCAGACGACCTTGGCGATGCACTCGTGGTACGTGGCTTCGGACGATAATGGGTTTGTTGTATCTCTAAGAAATCGTGCCAAGGCAGTGCATGTTTTCGCCATTGTGGGGTATAGCGTGAAGGAGCTATGGGGGCGAGTTGAATGCTAGCGAATAATAAAACCACGCTTGTGCTACGGGTAGGGTATCGCGGCGCGGGCTTCTGTGGATATGCGGAGCAGGAGGGCCAGCGAACGGTTGCGGGCGAGCTGCGCCGCGCGCTCGAAACGCTCTTGCGCAGAAATGTTGAGCTGACGTGTGCTGGACGAACGGATGCGGGCGTTTCGGCATTGGCGCAGCACGTGAGTGTGCCGGTATACGCTGAGGAGCTTGCGGGCAGGGAGCCGCGGCGCATGTGGCGCTCGCTGGCCGCAATAACCCCTGAGGACATTTCGATTCGAGGCCTGTATTTGGCGCCCGAGGGTTTCTCTGCGCGCTTCGATGCTACCGGTCGTCGGTACCGGTATCGCATCGTGTGCGGCAATGCGCAGCCCGTGCTGCTGTGGGACTGCGTGTGGTGGCTCAAGGAGGAGCTCGACGTGGATGCAATGCGGCGTGCGGCCAAGGTGCTCGAGGGCGAGCATGACTTCACGAGTTTTTGCAAGGTGAGTTCGGCCGCACAAATTCGTGCGGACGGTCGGTCGCTCTCTCGTTGCCTTGAGCGCGTCGAAGTGGCGCGTGAGCAGGAACTTGGCGAGGAGGTCGTGGCGATTGACGTCGCGGGCAATGCCTTCCTGCACAACATGGTGCGCATCGTCGTGGGATCGCTCGTTGAGGTAGGGCGCCACAACCGCCCGGAAACATGGCTTGAGGAGGCGCTGAGGGCGCGCGATCGCCGAGCAGCGGGGCCAACGGCGCCGCCACAAGGACTGACGTTTGTTGACGCGTGCTACCCCAAAGGCGTCCTTGTTCCTTGGGAACGTGTGTTACAGCTCACTGTGGACTAGCGGAGAAAAGCGCTGTAAGGCGAGAGGATTGTTAGCATGGATATGGAACTCATAGTTGACGTATTGATTGATACGGCCAAGGATTCGCTCACGCTCATTCCGTTTCTGTTCGTAACGTACGTGGTTATGGAGACGATTGAGCACTCTGCGGAGGGGAGGGCGGAACAGCTCATTCGGCGTGCCGGAGTCGCGGGTCCTGCCGTGGGCGCACTGCTCGGTGCGTTGCCCCAATGCGGGTTTAGTGCGGTGGCGGGCACACTCTATGCTGGTCGCATCATCACGGCGGGCACGCTCGTTGCGGTGATCCTCTCTACATCGGACGAACTGATTCCCGTATTTTTGGCCAATGGGGCGGCCATCGAACAGCTCGTATGGATTATCGGCGTCAAGGTTGTTATTGGCATGGTCGTGGGTTTTGCCGCCGATTTCGTGTTGCGTGCGCTGCATCGTACGGGCGATGGCCATCCGCACATCAGGGAGCTTTGCGAACGGGCGCATTGCCATTGCGGCGATATGGAGGCCGCGTGGGATGTTCGCGCCGATGGAGTCTCGGCGCACGATTACGCGCAGGAACACGAACACAACCATGCGCATGGGCACGAAGACGAACACAAGGGAAGCGCACGCTGGAAGCATATTCTGCGCAGCTCGCTCGTCCACACTGTGCAGGTCGGCCTTTTCATCGTGGCGATTACGTTCGTATGTGGCCTCGTTATTGAGGGCGTTGGAAACGACGCGATTGCCTCGGTCCTCAATGCGCAGCCCCTCCTCACGACGGTGCTGGCGGCTCTCATCGGGCTCGTGCCAAACTGCGCGGCAAGTGTGGCTATTGCCGAGCTCTATTTGGAAGGCGCGTTGGGCGTTGGTCCCATGCTCGCTGGTCTGTTGGTTTCGGGTGGTATGGGCCTTTTGGTGCTGTTCAGAACCAACTACGACATGCGTCAAAATGTGATAATAGCATCGTTCGTGTACCTCGTTGGCGTAACGTGTGGGCTAATCGTTGGTGCCATCCTTGGCTAGGGTCCCTTCGTTGCGTCACATCTTCCTCATAGGCGTGTGAAAATGCTGGATTCGTTCGGCAAGGCTCAACTTGTCCCGTCCGCCTGATATTGTGTGTTGCGTAAGTCGAATGTTGCGTAGGTCGAGGGCTTGCTCAAAGAAGGGACGTTCCCTGGATGGCACACATGCTTCGTGGATACCCTTTGGTGACGGTTATCATTCCCGCGTACAACGTGGAAGCGTACGTCGCACGTGCCATTGAGAGCATGCAACGGCAAACCATGGAAGACTTCGAGTTGCTCGTGGTAAACGATGGCTCTACCGATCGTACGGGCGACATCGTGCGTCAGTACACGCGGCACGACCTGCGCATTGTGGACTTCCACACCGAAAACGGCGGCGCACCAGCTGCTCGTAACCTTGCGCTCGATCATGCTCGCGGCAAGTACGTGTACTTTATGGATGCCGACGACTGGGCCGAGCCTGAATTGCTCGAAAGCTTGGTGGAACCCGCCGAAACCAATAGTCTCGATTTGGTGGTAGAAGGCTTTTACATCGAGACGTACTATGGTAAGGGCGACGAGCATACCACCGAGATGAAGCATAGGCCTTCGGCGGTGTATCCCACCCAACAAGAGTTTAGGGTGGCGGCAGCCTCGTTGTTTGACCAAAACCTCCTTTATCCGCCGTGGAACAAGCTCTTTGTGCGTGAGCGCATCGAGCGCTTGGGGCTGCGCTTTCGTAACACGTTTTGGGACGACTTTCCGTTCGTGCTGGACTACATTCGCGACGTGGAGCGCGTGGGCGTGGTAGATTGTGCGCATTACCACTTCATCCGCCAGCGCATGGAGTCCGAAACAGCCCGTTGGCGTCCCGACATGTACGAGAAGCGCGAGGAGGAGCATGGGTGGATGCTCGACCTCTACCACTATTGGAAGCTCGATGGCGATCCAAAGAGCATGGAGGTCGTACATCGTCGCTACATCGAGCGCTTGGTGGGTTGCATCGAGAATGTGTGCAACGCATCATGCGAACTCTCGGCAGCCGAGAAGCTCGAAACCATTAAAAAGATGATAACAACCGAGCAGGCGCAGGTTGCTGTTGCCCTCGCGCAGCCGCGGTCGCACATGATGCGGGTTATGCTCATGCCCATCAAATCGAAAAATGCCACCTTGGCGTATCGCGAGGGCAAGTTCATCTCGTTCGTAAAGAGCCACAACACGCGCGTGTTTGCAACGCTCAAGGCCCGTCGATAAACGCATCGCCAAAACGACCCGGAGGGAGGTTCCTCCTGTCCCTAAAGAATAGTCAAATGTCCCGTCCGTGGCCAGGAGGGCGCCGTGCTCACACAGTCCTCGTTCCTGCGGAACTGCGCGCGGCTGCTCCTCCGGGCCACTTCGCGATTTGACGCTTCTTTAGGGGCGGGAGGTTCCTCCGGGCCATTTGCATTTATCGACTCTTTTATCGCGGAAAGTGCTCGCGCAGGTCCGCCGCGGCATGTGCGGGAGCAACTGCGCCCATAATGGCGCGGCCTACGATGACTAGCTCCGGCTCGTGATTTACAACCTCATCGATATTCTCTTCGTCGATGCGACCAACGATGGCCGGCAATGCTAGGCCGCGTGTATTTTGGCGTATCGCATCGAGCTCCCGCAGTGGGTTTTCGTATCCAAAAATCGTGCGGAAGGCATGCGCGATGCCGGGACGGGCATCGGCGAAGGGATTGCTGGCTAGCTGGGGGTCCTCAAAAAAAGTGTGTCCGCACAAATACGTAACGCCGAGTTCCTCCAATTCGCGAGAGCGCGTTGCGATATCGGAAACACCCGTTAAGTCGGCCATCACCTTGCCGCCAACGCGCCTTGCCGAAGCGACGGCTCCCTCAATGGTTTGGTCGGCGGCAACACCCATAACGGTTACTATGTTTGCGCCGCGGTCGAAGCAATGCGATGCGATGTAGTGCCCAGAGTTCACAATTTTGGCGTCGGCACAAATGTCGACTTGTGGAAACTCGTTTCGCAGCGCCTCTACAAGCGTAAGACCAGCTTCAATCAATAAGGGATTTCCCACCTCCACTACATCAACGTATTCGTGAACTTGCTCCAAAACCTCTACGCAGTGGTCGAGGTGAGGCGAGTCGAGCGTGACTTGCAGAAGCATGGGGTACCTTTCGTTGTGACGGGAGTATGTCCTTTCCATAGTAGCACGGACTCCTTCGCATGATGATAAGCGGAGCAGGCTTTACGGTAGTCGGCGTGTTGCAACGAACCTTCCGTTCATCCAAAGCGTTTTGCCGATGGCAGTTTTGTACGAAGCTTCAAACAAAATGGGTCGTAGCAGTGTTAATGTTTCTTTAGATTGGGTTTCGCACGCAACGTGGTGGAGGGCCGAACAATGATGAGAGCTGCATGCAAACGGATTCAGGGAATTTGCTTTTTGGGAGTGCTTTTGTTGTGTCTCCCATTTGCCATTGCGCCGAGCAAGGCTCGGGCAGACGAAAATAGCACCATCTCGGCCGTTCGCCATGGGGTTGTGTGTGTGGAGGTGGGATGCCAGCTTGATGACGGGACTGATGTCCCCATTTTTCTTGAGTCGGGCAGGGTGACGGAGCAAAGTACGCTTGCGGACCTCGATACCGTTGGTAGGGGTTCCGGCTTCTTCGTGGGAGAGAAAGACGAAGACGTTGAGTATTTAATCACTAACCACCATGTGGTTGAGACGTATCTCTCGAACGGCAGCGGTAAGCGGACGAGCTTTGTTGTTTCGGATTCGGTGCAGGCGTACTTGGATGGCAATCTTGAGGGAATGCAGCTTGCGCAGGTTGACGCCCATATGCAAATCCTCGTGTATTTGGATGGAAAAAAGGATACCGTGGAAGCAAGTGTTGTTGATTCCGACGAAAAGGCCGACCTCGCGTTGCTCAAGCTCGAGAAGCCCACGAATAAGCGATCGCAAGTACCGTTGCTGGCGCCCACCGAGGACATGGTTGGTGAGGCCGTGAGCGCAGTGGGATATCCGGGTTTGGCCGATAACCCCCTCGTTGCCTCGACGTCGAGTTTTGGCGAAAACGATTCCTCGGTGAGCGATGGCACCATCGAGAGGCTGCTCAAAGAGAAGGGCACGAACGTTACGAATGTCCAAATAAGCAATGCCATTAAATCCGGTAACTCGGGAGGGCCTCTGGTGCTTCAGGACAAGGGATGCGTCATCGGCGTGTGTACGAAGGGTCTTGAGGCGGGCAACGAGTCGTTGAGCTATGCCATTGGCATTGGGGACGCATTGCCCATGCTCGAACGCAACAAGGTGCCATATACGACGTGGGAGCCTGCGGCTGGTGCCCCTGTTGCGCTTATCGTAGGCGCAGTTGTGGGTGTGCTTGCTATAGCGGGAGTTGTGGTTGGCATTATCCTGAGCCGAAAGAAGGGGGCGCCGAAGGCTGGTGCCGGCAATCTGCCCGCAAAGAATCGTGCTAGCGGCGGCTCGAGTCTTCCCGACGATTCTGGCTTCCGTTTGCAGTGCGTTGCTGGTGCGGGCGGCAGGCAGCGTATGATGATTCCGTTATCTGGCCCCTTGGTGGTAGGCCGCAATGCACAGGCGTGTGGACTCGTGCTGCCAGCCAATACTCCTGGCGTGAGTGGCAGGCACTGCGAAGTGTGGGTGAGCAACGGCGCAGTATATGTGAAGGACCTTGGATCCACGCACGGCACGTTTGTTGCACCTGGCAGGAAGCTCGCTGCTGGTGAGGCAGCTGCACTACGCGTTGGCGACGAAATCTGGCTGGGGAGTAACAGTGAGCGCTTCCAGGTGAGCAAAAAACAAGGGTAGAGGTAGTATTCTGGAACGCGGGGGTGTCATCGGTGGCGCCCCTGCATTTGCTGGACGTATTCCGCTTGCGTTGGCGGGTGCATGTGGGGCCGGAAGGGGTATGTGATGGCAGAGTTAGTTCAAAGAATCGTAACGTGTGAGGTTGGGCACTTTTACGATGCGAATAGGTACGAGACTTGCCCACACTGCAACAATGGCGGGTACGCTGTGGCGATTTCTCGGAACGTAGTCGGTGGGGAATCGCATGGCGTGATGGCGTCTGCACCTGCGCAACAGGTTGCGCCCCAGCAGCAGGGTTCGTTCGCGAAGACCGTCGCCCCGCAGCAGGGTTCGTTCGCCAAGACGGTGGCACCACAGCGGGGCGATTTCGCGAAGACCGTTGCCCCGCAGCAGGGCGCGTTCGCGAAGACCGTTGCCCCGCAGCAGGGTTCGTTCGCCAAGACGGTGGCACCACAGCGGGGCGATTTCGCGAAGACCGTCGCCCCGCAACAGGGTTCGTTCGCGAAGACCGTTGCTCCCCAGCAGGGCTCGTTCGCGAAGACGGTGGCGCCCTCGCAGCAGGGATCGTTCGCGAAGACGATAGCGCCCCATGGTGTGGGCGGCGCGAGCGAGGAAGTGTACGGAGGCGGCGGTGCCGAGGGCACGGTGGCGCCCAACGTGGATGCTTACGAGAGAGGTGCCTACGGCCACACGCGGCATTCAAATGAGGCTGGGACCGAGGGATTTGGGCAAAAGCCAAGTACTGGAAACCGGGAAAGCGGAGCCGGTTTTCCTGTTGTGGGCTGGCTTGTGGCTTTGAATGGCGTCAATCGTGGTAAGGACTATCGAATTCATGAGGCCTACAACTACATCGGACGCGAGCGTGGCGACATTTGCATTCGCGGCGACATGGCCGTTTCGGCAGAATGCGATACCATCATTCGATACGTACCACAAACGAGAGAGTTCTACGTTGCCCACGGAAGAGGAAAGAACGGAGTATTGGTTAACGATCAATCCATCGGTGCCGAGGCAGTGAGACTCGCCAACTACGATGTGCTCACCGTTGGCAACACGAATCTCGTTTTTGTTGCTCTGTGTGGAACGAAGTTCAATTGGGAAGTCGGAGCGTCGAGTCATGACTAGTCACGTGTTCACATCGTGGGGCGAATTGAATGCGGGAGAATCGGGCGTGGTAGCACTTTCTGCGCTGCAAGAGAGCGGGGAAGGGAAGAATGGCTCCACTATTACGTTGGGCGAACCGAACGAGGGAAGCCAAACCGATGCCACTTCCAACGACGACGAAAGCTTGGTTGGTCAATTAGAGAAAAGCGACTCTTCGGGTTCGGACGCCACGTCCTTCGAGGCAACAGTGCCAAGTGAGGGGACGAGGGAATCGGGAAGGAACGAGAGGGACGAGGACGAAACACCCAAGCAAGAGGACAGCGCGAACGAGAAGGGTGTAAACAGAAAAAGCGAGGGTGACGGCCAGGCCGAGGTAAAGGGCGAAACCGTCGTTGCCGAGCCTCCAGCGAGCCCAGGCATTCCTTGGCAGGTGACCGGCGCCATTGGTGTGCTTGTAGGTCTCGTTATAGCGCTCGTGGTGGCCCGGATAGGACGTGTGCGAAGCCGCAGGGAGTTTGAGCAGCGACGTGCGGCGCGTCGAAGCAAGCGGCAGCAAAACGAATTTGCGGCGGACTCTCCGCATGCGACGATATCGGCCATTGAGATCCCGACCGGCGAGATCCCGACCGGTGAGGTCCCGGCTGCTCAGCCTGCGGTTGTCTCTACGCATAAAACCGTGAGCATGGATGGAGCCAGCATGCCCGCAATCTCCTTTGGGGTGGCGGCGCTTCATGAGCAGGGAGCTCGCGAGCAACAGCAGGATTCGTTCGGCATCTCCGACGTTGCCCTGCAGCCAACTCACGGCCAGCTTGCAATTGTTGCCGATGGCATGGGTGGCTTGGAAAACGGAGCGCAGGTGAGCGAGGCAGCATGCCAAGCAGTTCTTGATGCGTTCTTGGTCGTTCCGCCACAATCCGACTCGCGTGCCATGCTCCTCTCTCTGGTGCGCGTGGCAAACAAAGCGGTCAATGAGCTTTTGGGGCCGGCGGGGTATCGAACGAGTGGCTCAACCTTGTTGCTTGCATACCTCAACGACGGCAGGCTGGACTTTGTGAGCATCGGCGATAGCCGTCTTTATCTGCTGCGCAACGGAGAGCTGATGCTGCTCAATCGCGAGCATGAGTTCGCCAACGACCTTGCGGTGCGCGTGGTGAATGACGAAATGAGCATTCAGGAGGCGTTTTCCAACGAGGAACGTGCGGGACTCGTGAGTTTTTTGGGAATGGGGCGCATAGAGCACCTCGACATGCCCGCGGAATCAATGCGGGTATTCGAAGGCGACAAGGTAGTTCTAATGAGTGATGGCGTGTACAATGCTCTTGCTTCCGAAGAGATGACGGAGGCGCTTATGCGCGAAACGCCTGATGCTGCGTGTGCGGAGCTTCGTGCGCGCATAGCTGCAAAGGCATATACGAACCAAGACAATTACACTGCGATTGTGCTATCGTGCGACGGTGCCGCGGTGAGGGAATAGGGGCGGTTGCATATGCCCGAAAACAATGGAGAGGTGCTTGCGGGTAGGTATAGAATTCAACAGGCGCTTGGAAAGTACAACGACTCAGTCAATACGTTTGGCCCGACGTTTTTGGGATTTGATGTTGCGCTCGGCGTGCCGGTAGTCATCAAACGATATCGTCTCGACATTCATGTGGGAAAAAGCGACACGGGTTCGAAGAGCGCGTGGGACGACGCGAAGAAGCGTGCGGCGATTTCCTACCGGAAGGATCGCCGCGGTTTGTTGGCGCTCGTGCGGACCTTGGCACGTCCCTTCAAGTCGCCCGCGATGATCGGCATTCGCGACTTTTTCGAGGCTGACGGAACGGGCTACGTGGTGATGGACTATGTGGAGGGCACGACCTTGCGCGAGCTAGTCGCTAAAGGGGGCGGTCCCATGCCGATGGATCGCGTGCTCGAAATACTCAATCCCGTGTTCGATGGTCTTACCGAGCTTCATCAGCGCGGACTTACGCATGGCGACATTACTCCGGATCACGTAATTATCAACAAGCGAGGCAAAACGCGGCTCATTGGTTTTGAGTTGCCCCGCCCGCGGCGCTCCACAACCGTTTCGCTGTTGCTCAAGCCCTACGATGCCTTATCAGAGAATCACTATTTGTATTATGACTCCGTTACGGGGCAGGCGGTTGACCCTTATCGTGAGCCAAATGCATCACAGGACGTTTACGAGCTGTGCGCTACGATGTACGCCTGCCTGTGTGGGCAGGAGCCTCTCGACGTAATGGCACGAGTGAGGGGCCGGGAGCTCGTGCCTCCTCGGCGGTTGGGCGTACCGCTTAAGGGTGGTTACGAACAAGTACTCATGCGGGGTTTGGAGCTTTACGACGATGATCGGTATCAAACGATAGGGGAGTTGCGCAAAGACTTGCAAGCTGCGCCAACGATGCGCGAGGAGCACGAGAGCATTCGGGGCAAGGCGGCCATGACGCCTCAGAATAGGCGCGTGGAGGCGGTCCTTTACGTCGATGACTTCGACGACGTATCTGTGATGGGTTGGGATGTTGAGGCAAACATCCTTACGGCACCCCAGCATGTGGGTGAGATGCCTCCCGTGGATGTGGGTGCCCATGCGCTTGCGCACTTGGAGCAAACTCTTATGGAGTTGATTGGCCCGAGCGAGCGGGTGATGGTGGTTAGCAGACCTCGCGAGTTTACGGAGCACGTGTTGTTGCGACGCAATCTTGAGCAGGTGGGAATTCCGGTTCGGCGTGTCGTATCGCACGTGGAGGTGGTTGCCTTCGAGTATGCCAGTGCCTACGACCCTCACGATGCCGTGCTGCTCTGCGCAATACATGTGGGTGAGTTGTACGTACAGGTCGGTTTTTTTGCGATTGACAATGGCTCAGTTACCTCGCTTTCTCTTTGCGTGCGTAAGGTTCGCGAGTCGAGAGAGCGCAGGGACGTGATTGGCGACATGGTAGAGAAGGGCATTAGGTCCATTGATGCCAGTGTAGCTGCTGAAAAGAATCGTCGCGTGGTTCGTGCCACCGTAGACAACATGAAGATGGCGGAAGACGTTAGGTTTGCGTTAGGACCCTTTGCGAGGCGTGAGTATGTTTCGATTGGCATGCGCGGAGACGTTATGCGTACGGCCATGGTGCTTATGAGGGATATGCTTACCACAAGTCATCCTTGGAGGCTCGCGGCTGGTTTGTGGTGGGGCGTGCACGTGCGGCGTGGCGACTTACGATTGAGGGTGCTGGAGTCCGGCGTGAACAAGCCTGCGACAAAAGCCGTGACCATTCAAAGCGAGGGAGACGATCCGTTGTATGTTGAGTTTACCTCGCCATATAACGACAACCTGTACCGTTCGCTGCGGGTGCCGTTTACAAAAGAGGGCGTGTCGCTCGAGAACGCGCGCGAGCTCGACGTGGTGGTAAAGATTGCAGAAGACGATGCGGTGGTGATGGACGTCTCTGCCCGGGGTGCTCTTGTCCAACACATCGTTCTTGCGGAGCTCATTGGCTCGGCACGCGCGCTCGAAACGCCTCCGGGCATAATGGAGCTTATATCGGTGCTCGATGAGTCCGACCAGTTGCTGCGCGACCTCGACGCTGCCAATCGATTCTCTCCTGCCGGAAGAAGCTTGGCAGCGCTACAGCGAAAGCTGCTTGCCGAGCTCGAGACGCTGGGAGTGCAGTACTACGTATGCGTTGGGCTTCCGTTCGATTCGCACCTGCATGAGTTGCATACGCGCAAAAAACATGCAACGAGCTCGGGGGCGGTTATCGCTAACGAAATCCGTCGCGGTTTTCGGTATCGCGGCAGAATACTGCGGCGCAGCCTCGTGGAAGTTGCGGATGCTTACGCGTAGTCGGTATAGTGCACGTTGTAGTCCTTGGGCGTGAGACCGCTCGGCCAGTATAGCGCCACAACCGATTCGCCCGTGTTGTCGTCGGTGATGCGCTGCAACAATATATGCACGTATTGCTTGCTGTTGGAGTCGCCAAAGCGAATGCCGTCGGTTAGGTTAGCACCTGACCCTATATAGGTGAAGCCAAAATCGGTACAATGGGCCCCGACGCTCTCGCCATATTCCTTGCTCACACCCTCTCCCTTTATTGTGGCGAAGTCATTGCTCATGGCTGCATAATACCTGCTGATGGCTTGATTGCCCGCCTCTGCATTGCCGACCAAGCGGTATCGCTGTGTTACATACCCGTTCTTGTTTATCTCGCTTACGAATTCGTATACATCCGATCCTGCAAACGAGCCAAAGTCAAGGATGGTTGTGTCGTCGCTCGATGTAACAAGGGCGCCTTTTGCGGCTGTGCTCGTTGCGGATGTGTCGTTTGAGCTTGACTCATCGTCGTCGGAGGTGGCATCGTCATCGGACTCATTGTCGTCGCTGTAATCTATTGGCACGTTGTTAATGCCCCTTTTGGGCGTGCTTTTGCCTTGGAGATAAACATTGATTCCCACGGCGAGGCAAATGACCACGACGACGCCAATGGCAGCAGCAACGAGGAGGGTTTGCTTTTGACGGATGGGATTCGTCTTGGCGTCCTTGTTTCCATCCTGGTTGCTTTTGTCTTTCCCCTGCGTGCCTTGCCCGGATGGCGTAACGGTACGGACGCCGTCGCCGTCGCCCCTTGCAGCATCACTCCCCTCGGACTGATTGCGTGCGCTGTTCTCGCGATTGAGACTCGTGGGGCCAACGTCCACTCCTCTATAGAGAGCTGCGTGCAACTCGGCGGCACTCTTCAGGCGCTGCTTTGGTTGAACCTCCAGCGCCTTAAGGAGGCCCCGTTCCTGGATGGGTGTGAGCTCGGCGCCGAGCTGGGTGGGCGGAATGATGGGGTCGTCGCCGAGGCGCTCGGTGGCATTGGGCACAGGGACGCCACAAATGCAACGATAGATCGTGGCAGCAAGGGCGTACACGTCAGTCCAAGGGCCTTGTCCTTTTCGGGTGTACTGCTCGATGGGTGCAAAGTCGTACTTGAGCATAACCGTGAGCGTGCGATCGCCGCCCGCCCCTTCGCGCGCGCACCCAAAGTCGAGTAGACGCAGTTCGCCCTTACCCGTAAACATGATGTTGTCAGGAGAGATATCGCGATGAACGAGGCCCGTTTCGTGCAGTGCCGTAAGCGCCTCGAACATCGGCTCAATGAGGCCGAGGAGTTCCGCGGCGGCCATACGTCCGCCTCGCGCTTCGCACATCTTGAGCAACGTGACTCCCTCGACGTACTCCATTACGATGTACGCGGTTCCGTTTTCCTCAAAAAAGCTGTTGGCGTGCACGATGAGTCGTTGGTCGTTGAGACGTGCGAGACTTCTGGCCTCCGCCATAAAGCTATCGATACCCGACCTGAGGCCTTCTGTGCCGCCGTAGCGCGAAGTAACCTGAAGGCTCGAAGAGGAGGTGCGCATGGCGATGGATGAGGGATAGTACTCCTTTATGGCGACCTTGAGTCCGAGGACAAGATCGAGGCCAATGTACGTTATTCCGAAGCCACCTTCGCCGAGTGAGCGACCCAGAGCATATCGTCCGCCCAGCAACGTTCCGGGTGGCAGGTGATGCGCTGGAGCCTTGTAGGCTTGCGCCATGCGGCCGCATTGTGGGCACCTATCCGCCCCGTTAAGGGAGGTCATGCAATAGGGACAAAAGGGAAGGGCCATGGCAACTCACTCCTACATGGTTAACGTTGCTCAAATTGCTCGCCTTCTAGTATAGCGAGGTTTTTGTGTGGCGGGCTAACGTTTTCTGAAAAAGATGTGCGGCGCAGGGTCGTGCTGTTGCTGGTGTTGGAAGCGCTGAGGAATTGCCCAATCACTTGGCAGATCCTGGTGGTTCGTCAAGTTGGTTGAGCGACTCCTCGGTAGTCCCTTGGCGTGGCTACGGCACGGCGGTTAAGTCCAGGTTGAGGTCGCAGAGTCCGCTGATACCTTCCACAATGCCCTGGTTCGTATACTGCCAAATGTTCGCCTTGCGCTCGTACGAGGGGCCGGCGTCGTACTCAGCACACCAAATGGCGCATTCGTCCAAGAGCTGGGGGCTGAATCGGGCGAGGTCGAAGGTGTTGCCGTAGAGCATGGGCTCGTAGCCGCCCGCGCGAATCGTTGTGCAAAACGCCTCTGCCACTTGCGTTGCCGTTTCCGTGTTGACGTTGGCGATCCTCGTTTCCGGTACGATCTCGTAGTCGAACGCCACGGGGTATTCGAGCTGCGTTCCATTGAGCAGGCTGAGGACAAAGGCCGCTTCTTCCTCGGCTTCCGCGACGGTGGTTGCCTGCGAGAAGAAGTACGCGCCGCATGCGATGCCGACGTCGTGCGCGTCTTGCAAGTTTGTGGCGAACCGCTCGTCGGGGAAGAGGCCGCCCTCCGTGGTTCCGCGATATCCCACGCGCAGGAAGGCGAATTCAATGCCGTTCGCGGCAACGGCGTTCCAGTCGATTTCGTCCTGGTGATCGGACACGTCGATGCCCGTTTTTCCGGTGACGACGCTGCCATCGTCGTAGCTGTAGCGTCCGCCGCTTTGGTGGAATGCGCTCTGGTCGTAGTAGGGCCCGCGTGGCTCCATGCGCGGCGTTGCGCTTTCCGTGGGTATTCTTGGGTTGTCCGCGAGCAGCGAACAGCCCGCGAGGAGAGGCGCGAGGGTCAGCGCCAGGGTCAGCGCGAGGAAGGGTGTATTGGTAAGATGCTTTGCCATGGTTTTATCTCCGGGCGAGGGCGAGGGCCCAGTCTCGTTGCTTTGTTGATGAGAAGAGGTAGCCGTTGTCCATGCCTTGGTCCTCGCGTCGGCTACGACCACATGAGTGCCTGCATGTCCGTTTTGGGGAGGCCGAGCACGTCGGCCACCTGCTCGATGGCGACGCGATCCTCGGTGCCGGGGGCGATTTCGGTGAGGGGGTAGTCTACGCTGTAGTTGCCCGTAATAGCAATGGGGGCGCCGAAGTCGCGGATGCTCAGGGCCGCCGCGGCGTTGAGGACTGCCTGCACCCAGCCTTGGTGATACGACGAGGTGACGACGGTGATCGTTTGTATACCCTGATTGCGGAGGATTTGGAACGTGTTGGTTGCATTTTGCGCCGTGTCTTGCGCGGTTTCGTCAATGTGGATGCGCGTGGGGTCGATGCCGCACGTTTGGACAAGATAGTCCCTCATCACGCCCGCCTCGGTATGTCCCTCGGGGTTGTTCATGCCCGTCGCCCCGCCCGAGCACACGATGATGGCGCTGGGGAACGACCTTGCCGCTGCTGCTGCGGCGTCGCATCGACTTTGGAGTTCCTCGGTCATCTCGCCGTTGACAAGTTCGTATCCTAGCACCACGAAGGCGTGGGTGGGCGAGTCCCGCAGGCCCGTTTGTGCGAGCTCGGTTGCCTGGTCGCCGCCTCCGTACATGCAAAGCGGATAGTTGGGATTCGCGAATACCGTGTTCCAGTTGTTCACGATGGACTGCGCGACGGCGAAGTCCTCGGCACTCGTGGCCTGGATTGCTGCGAGGTCCGCTTCGAGCGACTGCGTCGTTTCGGCCGAAGGCGTCTCGTAGGTGTATATGAGGTCCATGAGGAGGCGCTCGAAGTTCTCCCGGTTGGGACCTTGGCCAATGGGGACGAGGTTCTTGGGCGCCGCCGGGGCGGGGTTTGCTGCCGCGTTTTGGCCCGAGGCCGCGGTGGTGGATGCTCCTGCGCCTGTTCCCGAGTTGGAAGTCGCACCTGTTGTTTGGTCCGGCGTCGTTGCGCCAGTCTCGGTTGTGGCTGTGCTCTCAGCCGTGCCTGGTACCGCTTCGATGGCTGCGGATTCTGCCGCGTCTGTTGACGTCCCGGACGTCGATGACTGAGCGTCGGGTGCAGCTGCGCAGCCGACCATTGAGAATGCGAGCAAAGACGCGAGAGCGACGTGTCTCGTCGTGCGGCTCATTCCACAAAGCATGGAACCTCCCTTGTTTGTGTTACGTCATGGAAAGCATACGTCCAGAAAGAGTATACGTCCTGTTCGCAGTGCTCACGTGAAGAACCGCCGCCATTCTGTGTGCGCTGCTTGCCTGTGCGTCACCTTCCGAGCCCGTCGCCTTGCCCACTGTCCTGTACGCCTGTCGCCTTCCGCGTCCGCTGTCCTGCCCGTCGCCCGGCCCACATGCCGCTCTCCGCGCCCGCCGCTCTGGTTGCCTGCCATGGCTGGGTAGTCGTGACGACGCGTGCTTGCATCGTGTCATTTATCTGAAATCTGTGTAGCATGCTCCCCAAGATGATTCGCAATGCGCAGTCGATCGCCAGACGCTTGACCCGCGCTATCAGCCACCCACAGCGGGGTTCCAGGGCGGCGCCGCGACTGGACGTTCGTGATGGAATCGAACAGAATGTCGACCTGTGCAACTTTGATTTGAAATCTTATAGTGGACAAGGGATTAACAGGGTAAGGGTCCGCCCTGATTGCTATTGTCCTTGTTCATTTGCTACGGCTAGGAGTTCAAACGTGTCAGTGAGTGCAAGCGAGGTCGAGAAGATAGAGTCCGCCCGCGCGCAGACGTCACGCTCTCGTGCGTGACCAGGGACGGCTTCAAGGGCTGGCTGCGCTGGATGCGCGAAGTCCGCGGGCTGTCGCCGAAGACGGTGGGGCTCAGGCTCACGGCGATGCGCTCGTTCTTGGCCTACTGCGCCGCCGAGGACGCCACGCTCGTGGCGCTGCACCAGGCCTCCGTGGCCATCAAGGCGCCACCGGTCCTCAAGAGGCCCGTCGAGTATCTTGGGGACGACGAGCTGGCGGCCGTGCTCGCCGCCAACGATGGCGTCACGCAGAAGTCCCGGCGCGACCGCATACTGCTCATCACGCTCTACGAGCCGGCTGCCCGCGTGTCGGAGATTTGCGGCGCGCGCGTGGCGGACCTTTCGCCCTCCGCCCCCGCGTGGGTCACGCTCACCGGCAAGGGTGACAAGTCTCGCGTCGTGCCGATCGGTGGAAAATGCGCCGTCCACCTGCGCGTCTACATGGGGGAGTGTGGCTGTGGGCGGCGGACAAGATAAGGCACGGCTGGATAGGGCCGCACAACCGACCCGACGACGTGCCGGACGGCATCCCGTTCTAGCGCGAGGGGGGCGACTTGCTTGTCGCCCCCTCGTCCGTGGTGCATCCCCGAGCGCACCTTGAAAACCGCATGTACCGCACTACGGCGGCCCCGCCGTCAAATTATACAGTCTGCGTTTGCCCCACTCAGCAATTTGCCGTTCTACAGCCACGCTCAAGCGCGGGGACAAGTGGGCCGACTGGGACGACGGCGACGTGCGCGACCTCAAGGGGCGCTACTGGGACGGCACGTCGTGCGACGCCGGGCGCCGGGCGCTCGCCCTCGAGAGGCTCCTCGACCTCGTGGCGGCGAGGTCGTCGGCGGAGAGGTGCGGCCTGGAGGAGGGCACGTTCACGCTCTCCGGCGACGGCTCCGCGCTGCACGTGCACTCGAGCCCGCACGGCAGGCGCGTCCTGGAGGACGACGAGGCCGCCGACGGCCGCACGCACCGCCACGCCGCCCCCGACGCCGACGTCGGCCGGGACTCCCACGAGGGCGTCTTCTACCTCGGCCACGCCCTCTACAACATAAGCTGGCACTCGAGGGAGCACGGGATCGACCTGCCCGTGTTCGTGGCGCAGCGGGCCGCCTCGCAGCACGACGCGCTCACGGCGATGTCGGCGACGGCGCACATGCTCGACGTGGACCCGTCGCTCA
>JAFWMH010000011.1 GCA_017510785.1 Atopobiaceae bacterium
CGCCTGCGCAGCCGCCTCGGCCTCGGCCTGCGCAGCCTCCGCGGCCGCAGCCTCCGCGGCCGCAGACTCGGCGTTCAGGAGACTCGCCTCATCCTCACGGCTCTGCGCATCCGCTGCCTGCGCTCGCGCCTCGTCCGCTTTTGTCTGCGCCTCTTCGGCATCCTTGGCCTTTTGCTCTGCTGCCGCCTTGGCCTCCTCAACCTGCTTTTCGAGTTCGGATAAATCCTGCGCACTCTGAGCTTCTTCCAGCGGAAAATAGCTATACATCGTGCAGGGGATTTGCGTACCATCGTCCGCCACCATGGCGTCCTCCTGGTACTTGCAGTAAACCGTAGGCGGCTCCTCCTCGGCCTGCGCCGTTAGGGATGGCGTCCAGGAACCTTCCACCATGCGAGAGAAATTCCCATCCATGGGTTGCATGTCGTTTATGAGCGATGCCAAGTCGCGGTTGGCATACGAATCGAACGCCACCTCGTCGTCTGCGGCCGCCTCGAGGAAGGGACCGTCCGCCCAACCTCCGCCCGGCTTGAAGCCGTTTTCCTTGCAGGGCCAGTTGTTGTAGGCGTTTGTCTTCTTGCCCTTGGCCACCGAGATGGCGTAGCTGAAGAAGAACAGCTCAAGCTGAACCGAAATCTCCGCCTGATAGCTAAAAATCCAGTGGGGTGCCGGATACGCATTCGTGTCGGAGATGTCGGGCTGACCGTCGTGCAGCGATTTGCGGCGCGTGGGGATGCCCATATACACCGTAAGCAATACTGAGCCGCGCACCGATGCCGACGCCACGCCCTTTATGCCTACGCCGAGCGATATGTAGGGCGAGAACGTCACGGTTAGGTTGAATCCCGTGTTCGTGAAGTCGTAGTTCCAGTTGTCGAAGTTGGTAACGATGTCCCATTTGTCGGTGACGGGTTCGCCACGCTTGACCTTTTCCAAGCGGTCCGTGTCGGGGTCGTCAATCACCATGCCTCCAAGAGCCGAGGCATTCACCTTAAGGTTAATGCCAAATTGGAACAGCATTGGCACGGGTCCCCAAAAGAAGTTGCGGCAAAACTCGTAGTCGGCGCTGGCCAGAATCGCGATACCTAACGCGCCGCTAAACTTCGCAGAATTCTTGGCATTCCACGCAAGCCCGCCCGTGCCTTTTTCGAACAGCGAACTGCCCGTGTATTTAAGACCTTCCCACGTAAAGATGCCCTGAGCCGTGAGCGTCACGCCCATGTGGAAGCCATGGCTGTACATGATGTCTTTTTTATTTGCGCCCTTGCGGACGGCCTGCGCCGCCTTAAACGACTTGTAGCTATCTTGGATGTCCTGCTTCTTCTTAGCCCACTGGTCGTCGATGGATTTCTTTGGGAACCACTGCCAACCGTCTTTTGAACTGGGCTTGGCACCATAATCCTTTTCCTCGTACCCCATGGACCCGTCGGGTCGCTCTGCCCATTCCTTGGACTTGCCCCAGCCGTTCCAGTCCTCTTTTCCAATTAAGAGAGAAACGGACGCGCTGCCGCCGGGATCGAACGACACCTCGAACGGACCAAAGGTGGGAAGCCACGACTTAAACGTATCGCCACCACCGATGGGTATTATCTTGCTAAGACCTGCCTGAAATCCCGGCTTGGTGCCCAAGGGTGCCAGGTTGTCGGTTTTTGGAACGGTTTTTGGCTCGCTGAACGCCGTTTCCTCGGCCCAGAGCGCGATGGGAAACTCGTACGCGGTACCGTCCTCGCGGGTGATGGTTATGCAGTAGCTTGTTTCGGGCGATATCGCCTCGTTGCTGCCTTTGTGCAAAAACTCGTAGTGGAACGCGCCGCTAATCGCACCGTCGATGGGAAAGTCCTCGAACGAGCGAACGACCTGCTTTGACTTCCGCTCGCAGAGCGCAATGGTTACGGACTCGTCGCCCACGTTTTTTATGAGAACCTCAAGCGCGTGCTTGGTCGTGTTGGTTGCATTGTACATGGGCGTGTTGTCGGAGTACAGGATGTCCCACGCGTCGAAGGTGACCTTGGCGGGATAGGGCATGTCGTCCTCGAGCTTGCGCGTGGGAACGACGTGCGTTTCCATGCCCTCGACGATCATGCGGCCGGTTAGGAAGTCGCGATAACCTTCGCAGGTGACTTCCACGGTGCCGAAGAAGAAGTACTTTTCGAGCTTGTCGATTGGGAGATTGTCGGGGTTCTCGGCGAGCGTGGCAATGTTGAAGAGCACGTCGCCGTTTTCGTTCGTGTAGCCCTCCACCGACTTGCCGTTGTCGCGCGAAGTTACCTTAACGTGGGCGCCCGGAACGAAGTTCGCCTCCGGGTTCTTGATTGCCATGTCCACCACGTGGAAGGCCACCTCGCTGGTGTTGAGCGGAATGAGCTTTACCTCGTTGGTCCACAGCACGCCGTCCTCGGCAACGGGCCCACGTACGCCGAGGATGCCCGTGTCGTCGCCCGTCGCCGCCAGGGCCTCCGTTGGCGACGCGGCGAGTGTCGCACCCGCGGGCAACGCCGCGGCGGGTAACAACGCCGCGGCGGGCGGCAAGGTGATAAGTGCATCCGTCACGATTCGTATGAAGTTCCGTCGCGATACGTTGCTTCCCATATGCCTGCTCCTTCGCCCTTCGGTTGCCGCGCGCGGTTCGCTGCGCGCGGTCGTTGGTTTTGGTCGCCACGCGGTTTGTCGCTTTCGGTCGCTGCGCGGTTCGCCGCTTTCGGTCGCTGCGCGCGGTCCGACGTGTTCGGCCCGACGTACCTGCGCACTTTATAATACGCTTTATGTGCGTAATTATCTCATAGGGAGCGGAGAATCACGAAGTACGAAACACCAACTATTACGACAGATTCCGCCCCCGCGATTTGCACAGGTCGATATTCCGTCAGACTTTTTTCCCGGGAGTTTTGCACAGCTGCATTTTCCGACAGGATTTTGTCCCGGACGAGCGACGGCAGGCACGTCCCGCCGTCGTGTCATTGTCCCGTCCCCGCGTCACGGCAGGCACGCCCAGTCGCTACACCTCCAGCCGCTGGCGCGCGGCGAGCTGGGCGAACAGGCCGTCCCGTGCCATGAGCTCCTCGTAAGAGCCCTGCTCCACGATGCGCCCGCCGTCGAGCACGAGGATGCGGTCGCATTCGCGCACCGTGGAGAGGCGGTGGGCGATCACGAGTCGCGTGCAGCGCAGGCCGGCAAGGGCGTCGGAAACGTGCTTTTGTGTGACATTATCTAAGGCGCTCGTGGCCTCGTCGAAAATAAGGATTCGCCGGTTGCCGCACACGGCCCGCGCGATGAGCAAGCGCTGGCGCTGCCCGCCGCTCACGCCGCCCGAGCCCTCCGAAATCATCGTTTGCATGCCCATAGGCATCTTGCGAATGTCGGCCGCGACGCCGGCAAGCTCGGCAGCCTCCCAAGCATCATCGACCGTCGCCGTCGGCGCCGCAATCGTAATGTTGCTCTCGATGTCGCTTGCGAACAATCCCCCGTTTTGCATCACAGTACCGATGTGCGAGCGAAGGCTGCGCAAGTCTACCGTGGAAACGTCGTGTCTGCCGTACATAATCGATCCGCGCTCGGGCTTCTCGAATCCCAGCAACAGTCGCACAATGGTGGACTTGCCACACCCCGACTTGCCCACAATCGCAACATATTCGCCCGGACGAATGGTGAACGAAAGGTCCTTCACCACATACGGCGCACGCTCGTCGTAGCGAAACGAGAGGTTCGAAACCTCGATTTGTCCCGAAAGGGCACTCACGCTCGGCTTGCCCTCGGCAATTTCGGGCTCCGACTCGAGGATCGGCCCAACCATCTCGAGCTGCGGCCGCACCTGAGCCACCTGGGTCGAAACGCCTGCCAAAGCCATTATCGCGCCCGTCGCCTGGCCAAACGCCACGTTAAACGACATGTAGTCGGCAACGCTCACATGGGTACTTCCCGCCATGAAGTAAATGGCGATGTTGCCTACCGTGCCCACGAGAGAAACGAGCGCCGGCAGCGCGCGGAGCATGGTCGGACGATTGTAGGTGGCCCGGGCCAACGCCGCATAGCCGTGTGCCCACTGCGCGAAGGCACGTTCCTCCGCACCCGCAAGCTTGATTTTTTGCACGCCGCCGAGCAACGCGGTGACCATGCCCGAGAGCTTCGCAGACTCCTGCATCGTAATGCGCTCGTAGCGCATGTTAACAAGCGTTACAAACGTCGTAAGAACAGCCTGAAACACCACGATGCACAGCGCGGGCAGCGCGAGCGCCGGCGCATATGCAGCAACCTGCAAAATATACACAATCGACATGACCGCCGAAAGACCAGCGCCCAAAAGAATCGACACAATCGTTTGCGCCAGCGTGCTCACACCCGAAACGCGGCTCGCCAAATCGCCCGAGGCGTACTTCTTAAAAAACGTGGGCGGGAGCACGAGCAGTCGCGCAAACGTTGCCGCCTCGGTTGTTACGTTGAGCTTGGTGGTAAGACGCGCCATCACGAGGTTCCGGCACACGCCGATGAGCGTGGACGAAACCGTAACGCCCACGAGCAGCGCGGCGATGGGAATAATGAGCGACACCATGCCGCTCGGCACCACGTTGTTAAAGGCAATATTGTTTGCCCACGCAGGCAGCAAACCAATGAGCGTGGCAACGAGTGTCGCAAAGAACACCAGCGCGTAGTCGTTGAGGTCGAAGATGCCCGCTATAAACAGCGCAAGATCGCGAATGCGAAGCTTGCGCGCCGGAAGAGGCTTGTAAAAGAGCACCGCCTGTTTGCTTATGTGCTTTGCGACGCGTGGCGTAATGGCGACCTTACGCTTGCTTCCCGGTTCAAGGTAGTAGTACCCACGCATCACATTGGGCAACAAGGCTATGGGCTTCCCCGTGTCCAGCGTGCCCAGCAGAGCGCCGAAGGCCTTCTTGTACCATCGGTCGTCCAAGCTTACCGCGCGATGGGCGGTTCCCGACGAGCGGCAGAGGCACTCCAAGCGCTCGTTGAAGTCCTCCACTCCCTCGGGAACAGCGTCGGGCTCCGCGCCAACGTAACGCAAACAAGCCCGTATGGCACCGTCGGCCTGCTCCAAGTCGTCGAGTATAAGCGTTGGCGCATGCTTGGTATCGCTCACGCTTGCGGCAAGCTCGGCGTAGGCACGCTCGGCTGCCTCGGCATCGAGTCGTGCGCGCGTCTCTGGCTGGGTTTCAAACAAATTCATGCTAGTCGCTCCTCACCAGCTCGGCATACGCACCGTCCTTGGCGATAAGTTCATCGTGCGTCCCACGCTCCACCACGACGCCATCGTCTATAACCACGATCTCGTCGCAATCGCGAATCGTCGAAAGCCGATGCGCAACGATGATGCAGGTAATGCCGCGGTCGCGCAAGCGTGCCATTATCTCCGCCTCGGTTTGCGTGTCCAACGCGCTCGTCGCCTCATCCAAAACGAGGACCATGGGCTCCTGGGCCAGAGCACGGGCAATCTCGAGACGCTGCAGCTGGCCGCCACTAAAGTTGCGCCCATCGGGCAACACCTGCGAGGCATAGCCACCTTCGCGTGCCATAATGTCGTCGTGGATGCAGGCGTCGTGCCCCGCAAGCTTTGCCTCGAAGTCCTCGATGGCGTGGTCCCACAGGCGGATATTCTCGATCACGCTGTTCTCGAACGTCACGATGTCTTGGTCGACCACGGCAACCGAACTGCGCAGCACCGCGCGCGGCACCTCGGAAATGGGGATGTCGTCGAAGCGAATCTCACCGCTCCACGGCACATACAGCCCCGAAATGAGCTTGGCGATGGTGGACTTGCCGCAACCGGAGCCACCTACGAGGGCAACCCACTCCCCGCGCTCAAGGTGCAGGTTAAAGTCCTTGATGAGCGGCGGCTCCAAGGGAGAGTAGCCAAAGGTGAGGCCCTCCACGTCCACCTTTCCAAAGAGCTTGCTGCGCCCGAACTGCTCAATCGCCTCGAGGTCCGTGGGCAGCGACTCCTCGACACCGGGCGCACCCTCGTACGGCACGTCCGCCTCGTAGCGCATAACGTCCTCGATGCGTTCCATGCTCGTTTGCATTTCCTGCACCGTTTGTCCCAGGCTAATCATTTGATTCACCGGCGCCATAAAGGAACCTAAGAACCCGGTAAATGCCAGCAGAGATCCTGGCGTAAAGCGCCCTTCCACGATGAGCCAAATGCCCAACACCAACACGAGGATGTTTGCCAGCGACGAAACGAGCGCGGGCGCTATGCCCAAGTACGAGTTAAGCCGCGTCGAGCGCACCGACGCCTCGTTTACCTCCGCCTGGTATCCCGACCATCGGCCGAAGTATCCGCTCTCGGCGCCGGACGCCTTTATTGTTTCGATAAGCTCGATGCCGCCGACGGTGGTTGCGTAGAACTTACCGCCACTTGCCGCCGCGGCTCGCGAAATGTTGATGCGCTTCTTCGAGATGTAGCGCCCCAGCCCCGAGTTAATGAGCATCGTGAGGATTCCCACCACCGTGAGGAGCACGCTGTAGTTAAGCATAATAACCAAATACAGCACGAGCATAACAACGTTTACCAACACGGGCGCGATTTGCCCCACCAGCGAAAAGGCAATCGTTTCGTTGGCGCTTTGTCGCTGTTGCAGGTCGCCCACCATGCGCTGGGCATAAAAGCCCATGGGAAGGTGCAGCAAGTGACGCATGAAGCGCGACGAGCTCACCACGGCGATTTTGCCCTGCATGTGCACGAGATACACAGCGTTCAAAATGGAGACAATACCACTTATGATGGCAGCAACCAGCATGATGAGGGTGAGTGGCACGAGCCAATCGGGATTCTCTCCCGTGAGAATGCGGTCCATGAACACCTTGCCAAGCGAGGTGTTGAGAATCGCCACAAGTGACGAGATGGCCGCCGTCAGCATAACGAACACAAGCGTCTTGCCCGTTCCCTTGAGGCGCGTGCGCGCGTAGGCCACAGGGTCGGGCTTCGCGCCGCCCTTCTCGAACTTGTCTGTGAGAGAAAACTGCAGCGAGATGCCGGTGAACCCTTCCTCGAACTCCTTGAAGGGCATCTTTCGCGTTCCACCTGCGGGATCGTTGAGGTACACGTATTTGCCGCGAAAGCCATCCACCACCATAAAGTGTCGGAAGTTCCAGTGCGCAATGCAGGGAAACGTCCCCTCCTCGCGCAACGCCTCGGCCGTAGACCTCGCGCCATGCGCCTCCAAGCCATACATGCGCGCCGCACGCAGAATGTTGCGCGCCTTCGAGCCGTCGCGCGAAACACCGCAGTCCGCCCGCACCTTTTCGAGCGGGACCCAGCGACCGTAGTAGGCAAGAACCATCGCCAAACAGGCGGCACCGCACTCCAGCGCCTCCATCTGCATGACCTGTGGGACCTTTACTACCTTGTTCCTCTTACGTGCCATGGCGTCTAACCACCCAACACCAACGAGATGGGCGGCATGCGATCGGTGGTGATGACGGTGGGAAGCGGGACGTTCTCCACGAAGTCGTACCCGCCCTTGCCCTCAAGAACCACCACGTAGCTCCACTCGTCCGCCTCCATTACGGAGTTCGTAAGATAATCGCTCCCGAGAACGCGGCTCGCTTCGCTGCGACTGATGGGGGCATTTGGCACCGCCGAAACGCTGAGCTGTTGTCCGCCCACAAAGGCCGGGTCGCCCTTGTGAACCCGGCCCACTTCGTTTGCGTCGAGGAAGCACGCAACGCGGTTGCCGTCCCACACCGAGACGACGTTGAGTTTGGTGGAAACGGTGCCGAAGACGCCCCATGCCAGCAAACCCACCAGGAGCACGAGGCAAGCCAAAAGCAGCACCCACACGCTGGGGTTTGTCACCTGAACGTACTTGTCTAAATCGTCGGGACTTCGCAGCCTTTGCACGGCCCTCTCGTCGTATACGCTCTTCTTGCCTTGTGCCCCAGAACCCGCTTGCATGCCTCCCCCAAACCTCGCGCGACTCTCGTTAGTATATATCACAGTGCGTGGAATAATTAAACAAACGCCGTCCCGCAGGGAGACGGCGCTTGTGAGCAGCGTGTCAGCCGCAACAGGACACGCGATGCAAAACGTTTGCGCGGTTTAGAGCACGTTGTTACGAGAGCACGTTGTTACGAGCCGAGAAGACGCACGAGTAGTTCTCGAAGCAGGCCTCCTCCTCCGTGCCGCCATCGGTTTGGAGGAGCGCCGCCCAGCAGTGCCAGAAGAAAACGCACACGAGGTCGTGCCCGCGTTTATCCTCGTATTCCGGCTTATGGTTGGCAGCCATGCACTCGTAGTCCTTCAGGCACGGGGAGCCTCCGGCAACCTCGTCGAGCAGATCGTCGTCAACCTCCTCGAGACCCGCCTGCGTGCGCTCCGCGTCCGCAAGCGATTACTCGTAGCCGAGTTCCGCCGCCGCCTTGCATACTACTTCGTTGTCGTTTAAGGCCCCTTCGGCTTCGGCCGCGATGCGCTTGCAGGCCTCCGTGAACTTATCCTTGAGGTCCTCGTTTGCCTCCAAATCGGCCCTGAGCCGCTCCATCTCGCTTGCGCAGATGACTCTTCTTTTACTGGAAATCCGGGGCGGAGCTATAGCACTCTGCATGTGAGAAAACACACATATAGTTGCTCCAGCAAGCCGACTCCGACGAAGAATCGTCATCGTGCACCGATATTGTGAAGCAGGAATAAATGGTTGCGCACCACTTGTCGTGACCAGTATTCGTGTCTTCCCTTTCGGTAACCCAAGATACTCGGCAGCGATAGTCGAACCAGCAGTAGTCATCCTTGAAAATGCCAAAGCCGCCTGCGACCTCTTCGAGCGCGTCGTCGTCGAGCGTCTCCATGCTCGCCTGTGCGCGTTCGGCTTCCGTAAACGAAATCGTGTAGCCAAGCTCGGCTGCGGCCCTGCACACCACCTCGGCGTCGTTTGCGGCACCCTCGCGCGCGATGCGGTTGCGCGCCTCTTCGTACTTGACCTTAAGCTCGTCGCTCGCCGCCAAATCGGCCTCGAAGCGATCCAACTCGTTTTGGGTTGACATGCGGATTCCTCCTTCTATTCAACAGCGCCACCAATCCATGGAATAGCATAGTGCTTTTTATGTTCGACGTTGCAATATTGAGCATCAGTTTTCAGCAAATAGGCCAGCGGCGCGGATCGCCGCGTCGGCGGCATCGCGCACGACAGGGACGGCATGCGACCCGCCCGCAGGCGCGTTTCCTGCGCCGCGCGTGGGCCGAGTCCGCGGCCTATTCTTCGGTCGCCAGACCAGCGGCGCGAATCGCCGCGTCGGCGGCATCGCGCACGGCCTGCTCGCCAATGTGCTTGTGGAAGTAGCAGCAGCGCCCGTCGGGCACGAGGTAGTCGCCGTCGTCGGTGATGTCCTCCACCATGCAGCCACCACAGCACGCCTCGAGGTGCTCGCACTCAGCGCACTCGGGGTTCTTGGCTATGAGGTCGCCCACCGTCGTGTCCACCACGTCGCGGTAGTACCCCTCGCGAGTGAGCTTGCCCAAGGGCTCCTCGAGCGCACTGGGGAACTTCTTCCCAATGGCCGTATCCGAGAACCCCATGCACGGGGCGAGCCTGCCGTCGGGCCCAATGTACATGTTGTGTCGCATGCTCTCGCAATAGGGCACACGATCCCAAGGGTAATCGCGCTTGAGGTGATGCACATACGGAATCCGGTAGTTCGTCTCGCCCTTCTTGCAAAAGAAGTAGCCGTCGAGCTCGATGTCGAGCGGCATGCCGTCGGCAAAGTAGTGGCCGATGTAGTCGCGGTAGACGGCCCACACCTCGTCCTCCTCGAGCGCGTATTCGTCGGAGTACTGCTTCCACAGGCCGAGCTTTTGCGGCGCGTTGAGCTTGAGCGAAACGGCGCCGTAGCCCGCCAAGTAGTTGGCGGTGTCGCGAAGGCTCTCGGCGTTGCCCTTGTGGATGCACATGGCGACGCCAACGGGAAAGCCGCGCTCTTGCAGGAGCTTGAACGCAGCGTCGGCCTGAACCTCGGCGCCCGGCACGCCGCGCAGCCAGTCGTGATGGCCGAGACCATCGAAGCTCAGCTGAAAGGACGGGTGCTGATGCCAACGATCGAGGATATCGAGCGTGTTGGCCGTGAGCAAGGAGGCGTTGGTAAATATCACGCCAATGTCGATGCCGTGCTTCGTGAGCGCCTCGACGATTTGCTCGAAGTCGTTGCGCACCAGCGGCTCGCCACCTGTAATGTCCACGCGGTTGATGCCACACGTCGCCATTTCGCGCACGAGGTGCATGAGGTCCTCGAGCGGCAACTGCGGATGGTGCGCGCTCGGCGCCGAAACG
The DNA here is from genome assembly GCA_017510785.1 of Atopobiaceae bacterium. Lineage (GTDB taxonomy): Bacteria > Actinomycetota > Coriobacteriia > Coriobacteriales > Atopobiaceae > RUG440. Next base: position 10,269 of record JAFWMH010000011.1, read on the forward strand.
AGACAATGGCGACACTTAAAGTTGCACTTGCCCGTAATGCTCCAGTGGACGGAGTCGACGTAGCGCGACGGAAACACGTGGTAGCGCTGCCACGGCTGCAGCGGCTTCATCGGCTCGGCCGACTCCTCCATGTAGTCGTTTTCCATCATCTCGCCTATGATCTTTTGCGCGATTGGGTTGAGCGACTCGATGTCCACGTCCTCCTCGCCGTTGCAATAGAGAAGATCAAGGAACGGCTCCTTCGCAATGAACATGGGCCTGTCGTGTTTATGCTTGCCAAACTCTGCCCGAAACGCGTACGGCGTGCCCTTCCAGCCCCTAAACGACCAGGGCTCCTTCAGTCGATAATACATGTGCACCTCCTGCTTGGATAAATGCTCATAGCTTAGCACATGAGGGGGTGGGACGCGCTCCGGGGGGTTGTCTCGGGTGAGGTTTTGTCACGTAGCGAGCGTTCGTCCCACGGTGAGCGCTTGTCTCACGGCGGGGTTTGTCTCATGGCGAGGCACGCTCCCCGGGAGTTGTTTTACGCAGTGGGAAGCGATTCCCACGCAAAGTAGCCACATCGAGGAAAGGTAAGGGAGTGGCATCCCCACGCAGCGGGAAGCGTCTCCGACGCAAAGTGCGTCCTCGCGCAAAGTGACCAAGATTTGCTGATTTCCGTCAAAATGGGCAGAAAAGATTTGCTGATTTCAGTTAAAATGAGCAGAAAAGATTTGCTGATTTCGGCATTATGCGAGGTAAACACCATGGCGGCAAACTATACACTCAAACGTAAGCTATACGACCAACTCCTCGATTGGAAGCATAATGCTTGCGGCAAGTCCGCAGTCATGGTCGAGGGAGCACGGCGTGTGGGAAAGAGCACCGTAGTGGAGGCATTCGCCCAAACAGAGTACGAGGACTACCTGCTGCTTGACTTCACTATGGAAACGCCCGAGGTCCTAGACAACTTTCGTTACGTGGGTAATCTCGACATGTTCTTCCGCAACCTCTTCCTCCTCAAGGGCAAGGAGCTTCCCAAACACAGGTCCGTCATTATATTTGACGAGGTTCAGCTCTTCCCCTTGGCCAGACAAGCCATCAAGCCTCTCGTCGCCGATGGCCGTTACGACTATATTGAAACGGGTTCACTCATCTCGATTAAAAAGAACGTCTCCAAAATTCTGATTCCCTCCGAAGAGCACAAGCTCAAGATGTATCCCATGGACTTCGAGGAGTTCCTCTGGGCTACGGACAACACCGTGACTGCACCGGCCATCCGTGACGCGTTTGAGGCGAGGACTCCACTCGGAGATAATATCCATCGCAGGTTCATGCAGGACTTCCGTGCGTACTTAGCAGTGGGTGGCATGCCCCAAGCGGTCGCGGCATATGCGGCAGGCGAAAGCTATCAGCAAATTGAGCGTACGAAGGATGAAATCCTATCGTTGTACGAGGATGACCTCGAGAAATTCGACGACGAAGAAGGGGCACGCGCGTCGGCCGTGTTCAGGTCCATTCCGTCGCAGCTCTCCCACCACAACGCGAGATTCCGATACGCAGCCGTTGGCAGAAACGCTCGCGCCACTAATATAGCCAGCGCCCTCGACTTCCTCCGCAAGTCCATGATGGCAAACCTTTGCACGAACGTGACCTCGCCAGAAGTGGCGCTCGACCTCTACGAGGATATGTCGAGCTTCAAGCTGTTTGTGGGAGATACGGGCCTGCTTCTCTCGCAAATCATGCGCGCGAGCCCAGACGACGGTCAGGAGCTTCAGCGGCTGCTCGTCGCGGGACGACTGGGAGTCAACCTTGGCATGATTATGGAGAACGCCGTAGCGCAGGCACTCGTTGCGTCCGGCCACCAGCTGCACTTCCATACGTTCGAGGCAGCAAGAGACGGCAAGCCCATCCCACACGAAGTCGACTTTCTCGTCGTGCGAGGACGGAGACTCTGTCCGTTGGAGGTTAAATCTTCAGGATACCGCCGGCACGCCTCTCTGGACCAATTCATCAAACGCTATAACGTCGGCGGAGCCGAGTCGTACATCCTCACGCCGAAGGATCTTTCGCGCGAGGGCAACGTAACCTATATTCCGCTCTATATGAGCATGTGTCTATAGCCGTGGCAGATGGTGTCGTGCCCTAATGCGGATTGCTCGATTTCGGCATCGCTCGAAGTGGACGCCTTGTCAGCGTGAGATAAACTCCGGGAATCGCACCGGCTCCTCCGCCCGTCCAACGGGAGCCACGGGACGGCGGCGCGCGCCCGCCTGCGCACGGGGCCGCGCAGCTGGACCCGCGGCCACAACGCCTCCCATCAAGGTTTCAATGTGTACGATTTCCTGGCTCAAAAAAGGGCCCAATGTACGATTCCGAGACAAAATCGTACATTGGGCCGCTTTTTCATCCACGAAATTGTACACACCAAAAACCGGCTGAAAGCCAAGGACGCTCGAACGAGGGCGGCGGCATACACGATTCGCTGGGCAATCACACAATGGCTCGAGGCGGCGACGGCGCAGGCCGACTACGTCCACGTCCACGGCGAGCTCCAGCGCGACGGCGTCACGCTGCTGGTCCTCTGGGAGGAGTATCGGGACCAGGCCGTCGCAAGGGACCTCGTGCCCAAGAGCCACACCACCTTCTGCAGGGGCCATCGGGCCCACTTCGCGTCGCACAACGTGACCAACCGCCTCGAGCACAAGCCCGGGCAAGTCATGGACGCCGCCCACATGCAACCGGCTCCGGGCCAAGCCTATCCAATCTTCGCCCAAGCACCCGTCCAAGGACGCGACGTCAGTTTCTCGACACGTTACCAGCACAACTCACTCCCCCCTCCGAGCGCGCCGACCACCCGGGACAAAGAGCCCGTGCCGCCATCGGCTGGAGTCGTGCGAGATCGGAGAGAGTCTCAGGGCCATGGCAAGGCTAGCAAAACCTCATATTGCCCAACGTATCGAATTGTGTTACTTTAGCTCATATGGATATAACGCTAACGTACAGGGACAAGATTCCGGTGGCAGCCAGGCACCTCCCAGACTGGCTCCTCTCGCACGGCATAGCCGCGGTCACCACGGACGAGGCCGCCAAGCTGATAGGCGTCCCCAAGGGACAGGTGAGGCAGCGCATGGCGGCAGTGAGGGCGCGCGGGCGAATGGTGTCCCCCTCCAGGGGCCTGTGGGTCCCGGTGCCCCCCGACCGCATGGAGTGGGGCGCGCCGGAGCCGGCGGCGTACCTCGACGCCCTCATGGCCCACCTCGGGACGGGCTACTACGTCGGCTGGCTGAGTGCTGCCGCCCTGCACGGTGCGAGCCACCAAGCCCCGCAGGTCGTCCAGGTGGCGGCGGGCAGGCACGTCGCAGACCGAGCCGTTGGCAGGTCCCGCCTGCACTTCCTCACGCGCGGCTCCGTGGGGCTCATCCCCACGGCGCGGGTGGCGTCGCTCTCGGGCATGCTGACCGCGTCGACGCCAGGCGCCACCATGCTCGACGTCGCCGAGGACATAGGCGAGGCGGGGGGCGTCGATAACGCGGCCACCGTAATCGCGGAGCTCGCGTGGGAGAACGCGGGCTACCTCGCGGACGTACTCATCGCCGCGCCCGCGCACTCGAACGCCGCCGTCCGCAGGGTGGGCTGGTTCCTAGATGAGGTGGCGGGCGAGAGCGGGCTAGAACCGCTGGAGCGCCTCGCCGCCGGCACGGCTGCAAACCCGTCGCTCCTCTCCCCGTACGACGGCCGCACCTCCGACGTCAGCGCCCGCTGGATGATAAACGTGAACAGGAAGGTGGAGCCAGACTTATGATTCCCCAGAACGTGATCACGAACTGGTCGCTCGCGCACCCCTGGCCGAATGCCGACCAGGTTGAGCAGGATCTCCTCCTCGCGCAGGCGATCTGCGTGATAGCCTCCGACGACTTGCTCGGCAGAGAGCTCGTAATCCGGGGTGGCACGGCCTTCCACAAGCTCTACCTCCCCCGCCCCTTCCGCTACAGCGAGGACCTCGACTACGTGAGGACCACGACGGGCGGCATCGGCGCTATCATGAGGCGCCTCACCGACATGGGCAAGAGACTCGGTTACGTCGTGAGGACGCAGATGGGCCAGCACCCGAAGGTGTTCTGGCGCTAATCGACCGTGTCGGGCAGGAGGGGCAAGATCAAGATAGAGATCAACACCTTCGAGAGGTCGCCTATGCTGCCCCTCGCCAGTCGGACACTCGACGTCGCAAGCCCCTGGTGCGCGTGCCGCCAAGACATCCCGACCTTCCAAGCCGAGGAGCTGGTCGCTACGAAGCTGCGCGCCCTGTACCAGCGCTCGAAGGGAAGGGACCTCTTCGACCTCTGGCTCGCTGACCGTGTTGGAGCTGGAGCCCGCCTCGATCGTCGCGGCGTTCCCCGCCTACAGGCCGGAGGGCGTCACCGCCAGGCTCATGCGGACCAACCTCGACCAGAAGCTCGCCGACCATGAGTTCCACCACGACTGCGACAAGCTCATTCTGGGAGGCGCCGACAGCTGCGGCTACGACGCGCTCGAGGCAGGTGCCCTTGTCGACCGGGCGCTCCTCTCGCTCCTGTGAGCGACTCACGCCCTCACGCACGCGCGAATCTGGATCTACCGGAAAGGCCGTCAGTCAAGAGCCCGCTGTGAACCGTCACGCCATGCGAAGCTGGCAAGAACATCTGCCCTGTTCAGGCGGTCGCGCCTGCTAGAACTTCGCATAACGTGCTACTTAGCGTTTGACCGCATAGCCCACAACGCCGTCAGAATCCAGATGGGCGAGGTGAACATGCGGGAACGCACCATGAACAGCCACGACGGCTAACGCATAGCTGCAAACGTTAACGACAGTGGTCGCAAACAACTGTGCGACTGCCAGCGCAAACCATCGTGCTTGCACTGGCAACTTCACGCGCTAATATTCACCAGACCGCATCACAACATCGTTTCTAATATCGATTCCCATCGCGTCACACATAATTCGCGGTATGCGCACGGCACGTGAGCTACCCATTGTTAATACTCGTTTTCCTCTCATTCAACACCGTTGCGCCTTTTGAGACGGCCACGTCGCACCTCCCTCAACAGTTATCTTTTGAGGTACGCTGTCACGGTTCCATCTCGGAATCGTACGAATGGACTCATGTCGCTTACAGCCCACGTGATTGACCATTACAGTTCACAACGCCGCGCCGCGCCTTCCCGCATACGGCTCCTGCGAGGCATGACGACTCCGCCACATAAAACATAGTGGGCACGTAGTTTTAAACGGTCGTGCAAAAGCCCAGCTCGCGGGCCTCAGTCCATATATGTTGCAACAGAACGTGTCCACAGACCTATTTTAGCCAGTGGGCACGTGATGTTGCAGAACTTATGACATCACATCCGCCAACAGGTGTTGCACAAAACGCTAAAGCCCACTCTGTCCCGGGTCCCTAGCACGTTGTTTACGCAAAACGGAAATGCATGTACGTGATATCATGTGTATGAGTTTGGTTTTGTTTCAGGTCGACACATTGCACGGATGAAGACAAGGAGGCGCATCATGAGGGGTAAACACGATGTCACGAGAAGGGCGGTGTCGATTCTCCTCTCCGTAACCATGGCGTGGAGTGTGCCCATACAGGCTCGAGCAGAGAACAACGAACCAACGATTGGGCGAAATGAGAGTGCCGAGGCATTCACAACCGAGGAAGTCCCCAACGACACCAACAACGACTTAACGCCAGAGCCAATCGGCGCAGATGAAGACGAAAGCACCACGACCGGCGACTCCCCAATCGTACAAACCACTAACGAGAACTCAGGTTCCGCACCGGAGTCGGAGACAAAACAAGACGATGAGCAAGCTCCCGCAGACGAGTCCGCCTCCGCACACGACCAGCAACAAACTCAGGAGCAGGTCGGGAACGTTCCCAGCATTCAAAATACCCTTGAGAAAACTGTAGAGGATGCAGCGACGAAGCTGCGCGAGACCGACGAGAGCGAGGAGCAAAAGGACGACACAACGTTAGTCACGAACCTCTATCGGATGCTCGCAGCCGTATCCATCGAGGCACCACACACCGAACAAACGGACGAGACGGCGCCCGACGTCCCGAACGGCGAGAGCAACGCGACGGGCGGAGCCGCGGACGAGACGGCGCTTGCCGCCCTTAACGGCGAGAGGAGCACGGCAGCTGGCGTCACGCACGCGTTCGCACTCGTCGCGCGCGAACTTGGAATCGAGGCGCAGGAGCTCGTAGGCGCCGACGGTAGCACGTGGGCCATCGTTCGGCTAGGCGATATGTGGCGTCACACCGACCCAGCAGCGGCGACGGATTCCGAGGACGAAACATGGCTGCTACTCACCGACGAACAGCTTTTGTCTGCTGTTCCACAGCGTGCGCCGTGGACACTCGTCGATGGTACGGAGGCCCCCGTTTGCATCGAAACTCCCAGTGAAGAAACATCCCTAGCGCAAGAGCCCGCCGTAGAAAGTCCCGCGGAAAGTCCTGAGGGTGGTCCCGAGGCAAGTCCCAAGGAAGCAACTGAAGCGACCGAGGAAGCGACCGAGGCGGCAGCACCCGACGAAACGAACCCCAAAGACGACGTGCCCGTCGAAAAAGAACGGGCAGCACAGCAGGCCAAGAACAAGGGTCTTACAGCACGAAGCGAAAAAAACGGTACCACCGCGAAAACGAACGGCCTTTCCGCGCAGTCGGAATCGTACATTCCATTCCACATTGGCGACACGCGTACGGACTGGATTGTTGGAACGTACCAAAACAGGAATGTGTACCAAATCAGCTTGTCGAAGCCCGTGCATGTTCGTTTTGACTTCCGACTCCCCGAGCAAGATCATAGATCCTTTAATATTTCGCTCTATGCCATATACACCAACCAAAACAACGGCCTGCAGAATAGCCGCAAAGTCGATTACACGTATACAACTACAAACGACGGACCGACCTGCTCAATGGAGCGTTGCCTGAGCCCCGGCACATACGAACTCGAGGTCTACTCCTCCAGGAACTCAAGCAATACGTATTGGTACACGATAAGCTCTTCGGGAGAGGAGCTCAGCAGCAGCTTTAATCACGACTACGGCACGCTCGTGAGTCAAGGTAGCTACTACCCAGTAGGAAAAGACAAGCTCATTAAGCTGAACACCACGTATCGCAACGTTAAGACGGCAAACATGCCCACCAGCGTGTACTACAGGGTTAAACTGCCCAAAGCGGGCGAATACAAGCTAAGCGTGAACACCACGTGCTTCGTCCGTTCGAACAGCGGCTACCTCGATGTGGGACTCGGGTACGGCTCTGGCGCCAGGGACAACTTTTATTCAGAAAGGCTGTACGGGGGAACGCAGGCCAAAAACATAAAAATCACCGTTCCCAAAGACCGCGACGGAGAATACTCATTCTGGATTAACAGCTGCGGCAGCTGCGGCAGCTGTGACGCACTTTGGGAAGGCTACTATTCCTTCAAGATAAGCACGACCGAAAGCACCAGGCTCTCCAACAACTTTACCGCCAGTGGCAACTCAACCACGCTTTCGAAGTTCCTCGTCGACCGGGGCCAAGCCAAGGCCGGCACGTGCGCCAAGGTTTCCAACGCCAAGGGGGCGGTGACGTACACGCGGGTATTGTCTACAGACAGCGACAAGCGGGCCTGGGGAAGGTTTGGCATAAACACCTCCACGGGTGCGGTCATCGCACATAAAGGCATTCCGACGGGCACGTACAAGCTCCGGGTGAACGTGAAGGACCCGGGCAACAGCACCTACGCCAGTGCCTGGACCACGGTCACGTTTACGGTAAAGGTTTCCAACAAAACAGAAATCGTATCGGCAAGCGAAGTGACGGGGTACAAAAAGCGCATCGTGTTCACGGGTAAAGCCGTACGGCAAAACCTCGCCACGCTAGTCGTCGCCCGGCTGGGCGTGAAGCTCACCCGAAACAAGGACTTCACGGTGTCGTTCGAGGGGAAGAACGGAAACAGCGCGGACCTCGTTAACGTTGGTACCAAATACCTTGTGCTTACCAGCAAAAACGCAAAGCTCATGTTCCAAGGCTCGGATCGCAAGACCACGAAAAAGCTCAAGATTCCCTACACGGTAACTGCGGCCGACATCGGCAACGTGCAGGTCGTGGAGCCCGGCGCAAAGACCTACTCGGGCAAGGCGATAACTTGGAAGCCGACCAAGGCACCCACGTTCAACGGATATGTGCTCAAGGCGCCAGGCGCGAAGAGCGCGGACTACACGCTTTCGAACAACGTGCATACGGTTGTTGGAAACTACGCCGTTACCATGACAGGCACAGGCAACTTCACCGGCCAGCGCACCTTTACGCAAACCATTGACTACAGGGTCGTAAAGATCCTCCCCATCGATACGGGCAGAGGTTACTGGGAGGCCGACCCACCGCTCGAGGCTACGGTGGAGGGAGCACTCAAAGATGAGCCCATTCCCAGCAGCCTGTACGGCGTGGAGCGAGATTCCGGGTACTGGACCGGCGAGTACGCCATGCGCACATACGGCACCTTCGACTCATACGGAAGCAAGGTTTACGGATCCAGCACATACGGCAATTATCTGCTCGTGTTCGGAACGGGCACCTTCCGCATCTCTCAGTACGGGATGTCGGACGTAACAATAGATGCCATCCCTGCAAGAACATACACCGGCAGTCCAATTAGGCCACTACCCACCGTGCGCGCAAATGGCACAACGCTCATAAAAGACGTGGACTATACGCTAAAATATGTCAACAACACGAACGCGGGTACTGCGACCATTTATGTTACGGGTGCCGGAAACTATGCGGGATACAAAACCGCAACCTTCTCGATTGCCAAGTGTTCGATGACAAAAGCAGCAGTTTCGGGCATCAGCTCACGCTACGCCTACACCGGCAACCCCATCACGCCCAAGCCAACGGTAAAGGTGGGCTCCGCGCAACTGAAGGAGGGCACCGACTACACGCTTTCGTATGCGAACAATCGGAAGTCCGGAACAGCGACGGTAACCATTTCCGCGAAGGCCGGCAGAAATGTTACGGGAAGCACGCGTCGTTCGTTTACGATTGTGCAGCCAACGATGAGCTACCGCGTGCATGCCCAGCAATATGGCGATATGCCCTGGGTGGGCGCAGGAGAGGTCGCAGGAACGAGCGGCGAGTCCAAGCGACTGGAAGCGATTTGGATCAAGCTCGGCACAAGCGTCAAGAAGGGCGGCATTGAATACAACACGCATGTTCAGCGAGAGGGATGGCAGCCCACTTGGTCGAAAAACGGAGCAATGAGCGGCACGTCCGGAGAGAGCAAGCGTCTTGAAGCAGTTCGCATAAGGCTCACCGGCAACATCGCGCAGGACTTCGACGTGTACTATCGTGTACACGCGCAGTCGTTCGGCTGGATGGGCTGGGCGAAGAACGGCATGGACGCAGGCACCGCGGGATTCGGCAGACGTCTCGAGGCCATTCAGATTTGCTTGTTCCCCAAGGGGAGCGCCGGTCCCGCCACGACATACAACAACGTATACGAAAACGAGACGCGGCCGTTCGTGCAGCAGAACGTAACGTACAAATCGGTTGCCGGGCTCTCGGTTTCCAAGGTTGACGCTCTTGTCTACAACGGCAAGGCCCGCACGCCGAAGCCCACGGTAAAGGACGGATCGAAGACGCTCAAGCTCAACAAGCACTACACGCTGAGCTACACCAACAACACGAACGCAGGCACCGCGACGATAACGATTCGTGGAATGGGCCGGTACTACGGCACGCGCACGGTGAAGTTCGCTATTAGCAAGGCAAAGAACCCCATTACAGCGAAGGAGAACACGAAGCGCGGCAAAACTACCACGAACGTTGCGACGACGAAGAAGGCTGTAACACTTGCAGGAAATGCTCTCGTGGTGAGCAAAGCCCAAGGGAGCGTAACGTATAGCAAGGTCGCGGGTTCCTCGAAGTACTTAACGATAAACAAGAAAACCGGCAAGATTGTTGTTGCGAAGGGAACCGAGGTGGGCGAGCACGTCATAAAGGTGCGTGCCACCGCCGCCGGTACAAAGAATTACAACAAGGGCAATAGCAGCATCGTTACCCTCAAAGTGATGGTTTTGCGCTACGAGGCCGAGCCAAACGACACGCCCGATACGAGCGACCCCGCAACGCCTGTGCCCCTCGGACAATACATCTACGGAAGAACCGACCAGGGTTACGCATACGATTACATACGCGTGAAGGTTACCAAGAACGGCGATTATCACCTGCAGATTGTTGACGGCAAAAAGGTTGACAAAGGCGAGACGCTCTATGCGTGTCTCTATAGCCCTGATGGGAACGGTGACCTCAACATGCTTGCCTCTATGGACGTTGCGCTGGGAGAGGGCATGGGCAGCAGCACGTTTATGTGGCTTACGCCCGGCACCTACTACATAGCAGTTTACGGAAGCGTTGCCAACCATCCATACCACGCCCGTCTCTCGGTCGCGTAGTTGGCGCACACGGCGGCGTGCACAGTTCGCCGGGTTGGCAAGCACGCAATGGCGGGACTGGGCTAAGTGGGCCTCCCAGCACACAGGATGTGGCTGTGTGCTGGGAGGCCGTTTGGCGGATGAAAGCAGTTACTATGCCATATTTCTGGTAGAGCGCTTGCGGGCATCGAAGCATTTTGGAGCCTGCTCGCTGCGTTTATCACCTGCGGTGTTTATCGAGAGCTTTTATCCGTGCCGTCATTGCCGTCAGCAAAAACCCACTTATTCTGCCAGACTGCTTCGATTTTCTCCCTAACAGCCGGGCGGATCAGCCAAAGCCCCACAGCACTCATCAAGACGTCGACGACGCACGAGATGATGACGGCGGCTGTAACGCCCATGCTCGCCATCTCACCGCTTTGAAGGGCGGGATTTGTGCAAAAGTACATCCAGTCGAGCAGGAAATGCATGGCAACAGTAACCAAAATGCTGCCGCTTCTCAAAAAAACCGCGGCATAGAGCAAGCCGCTGCCTATGGATGCAATAGCTTGGATAATCCCTATGGCGTTGCCTCCCACGGCATTGCCCAAGTGCGACAGGCCGAAAACGACGGAGGTAACCAAGGCTGTGACGAGGATCTTGTTTTTGCCCTTGAGGTATTGCATGCCAATTGGAACGGCGAGCCCTCTGAACATGGCCTCCTCGCCGAAGCCCGCAGAGAGTGCCATGGCCACGCTCAATGCCGTTGCGTGAAAAAACAGGCCGTGGTCCATTACGTTCAGCAGCCAGGACACTAGTAGCTGGATAATAAACGGCACACAAAGCAGGCCAATTTCCCGAAGCGAGATTTCCGCCCGAAAGACGCCCTTGAACGCCGGGGCGAACCACCGCTTTTGCGCCACCATGCACAGGATTCCTGCAGCACTAGCAAGGAGATACTGAACAACACTGGAGGAGCTGAAGCTCGCGACCAGAGAGCAAACAAGAGCTGTCGCGACAACCGAGAGCAGCATGGAGAGCAGGGGACGCTTTTCGCTCAGAGTGTGATTTCTATTCATGGCGTTCCTTTCTTTGCATCTGCCCGGCACGGAGCGGGCTTACGGGGCGGGTGAGGTGGCGGCGCGCAAGGATCCGGTTTACGGGGTGGGCTTGCGGGGCGGGTTCGCCGGCACTGCCACGCGCTTTGCCGGCCCTGCCGCGCGCTCCGTCGGCCCTGCCACGGGCTCTGCCGGCACTGCCACGGGCATATGCATGCCACTGAAGTTCTCGCTCTTCTCAGAACTCCACCCTCTCATTGAGCATAGGGTATATGCATGCCACAGAAGCTTTCGTTCTTCTTCCTGAACCTGACCAACACCACGATTTCGTAAATCATAAGCCCCGCATAGCCCGCAAGTGCCATCAGGATACCGCTCATTTCTCCGGCCATCAGCTTGCTGCTGAAGACCGTGCAGGCGTCATACAGTGTATGAACGCCCATCGGAATTAGGATCGCCAAGGCGCAGTTCAAAGCCGTAGAAAAAGCCGGAGAACCCTTCCCCATCTGTCTGATGTACTTAGCCCTGCCAAGATACTCCCCCATGACCATGTTGAATGTCATGTGAGCCGGAACCGAGATCATTCTTCCTACGAGGGCAACGTAATCGCCGCCGTTTCCTTCGGCGACGAAATCGCCGTAATAGAATTCCTCCGCCACCGCAAAGCCAAAGCCGACGGCCGCGCCAATCAAAACGTATTCATAGACGTTTTTGACCCTAGACTTAAGAATCACGAGCGCAAGGAGAATCATGAGCAGCTTCGCCACTTCTTCGGTACCGCCAGCCATAAGAAAGGCTCGAAGCAGCGAGCTGCCAAAGCTTGTGTTCCCCGCCGCCGTGTTTGCCATCCCACCCGCAGCCTTTACAAGGAATATGGCGGCGAGCCCCCCAATGAACATAGAAACGATGCCGAGTCCGAGTGGGAGCAGAGCCTGAAACGCGCCAATTCGATTCGGGGTTTCTCTTTTAATCATTCGCCCATACAGGAGGCCGAGAATAACGGTTGTAAGTCCCGCAGATAATATCTCCATATATCCTCCCCGATGGAGCGTCTATGTTTTATTCAATATATAGGAAGCCATGGTGGAAAACAATGCGGACTATCGGATGGTTTCAAAAGCAGCATTCTTTCGTCTTCCTGCCTCATTCTTTCGACTTCCTACCTACGAGCGCTTTTGCCGGCCGTTAAAGGGTCGAAGGTGCTCGCAAGAGGCCTCATTGCGTCAGGAAAGCGGCTCCCGGGGGCATGGCGGCGCACCGCACAGCCCATCGCGCCGGGACGGCGGCTCCCCCGGGGGCATGGCCGGCGCGCCGCACAGCCCATCGCGCCGGGACAGCGGCTCCCCCGGGGGCATGTCGGCACTGCAACATAAACATTAGTGGGCACGTAGTTTTGAACGGACGTGCAAAAGCCCAGCTCACGAAGCTAATGGCATAAATGTCGAAATATCACGTGCCCACTGTATAAAATAGACAGTGGGCACGTAAGGTTGCACAACTTATGACATAGCGCCCGCCAACTGCGGTTTTGCAAAATGGCCGAATCTTCGTGCCCACTATTATTTATGTCGCAAGTGCGCCGCACACAGTGAAGACGCCAGACGGGATCGCGACCTGCGCGGTGATCGAGCCGTCGCGAGGGCCGAGAGGTAAAATCCTGTCGGAAATGCGACTTGTGCAACTGAAAGGTTTGCACAAGTCGATATTCCAACAGATTCTGGCGCGCCGATTTGCACAGGTCGATATTCCGACAGTTTTTTGCCCCGGGAGTGTCGCACAGGCCCGTTTTCCAACGTATTTGCCCCCGCGACTTGCACAGGTTGATATTCCGACAGGGCACGCGTGTTTGGATGCCATGTGCCTCTGGCCACCGGAATCCACGGTAGGATTCCCACGGACTTGCCTACCGAGGAGAACGCAATGCGGTCCTCAGCATAAGAAACGCCGCTCCCGAGCCGATTTTCACGAACCTTACGGTTTCCCGCACTACATCGCACTCGATTGGACAACGATGTACCAACGGAAGGCCAGCGGCGACTCCTGAACGGGCGACGACGTCGACTTGTAAAGAACCACATATACCGGCAGTAACGATTGGCGTGCAAAAAACAGGCTAAGTGATCCCGCCAACGCAGGTTCAGGTTGTGTGCCGAGGATGCCGTTTAGCGGACAAAGGCCTTCCTAAGTGGCCCTCTGGGTACACGTTAATTGTCGTGTACCAGCGGGGCCGTTTAGCCGACAAAACACATGCTAAGCGGCCCTCCCGGCACACGTTAGCAAGGTTGTGTACCCATGGGGCAGTTTAGCGGGTAGTACGCGGGCTAAGTGGCACCTCCAGTACACGTTAGCAGGGTCGCGTACACACGGGGCCACTTGACGGGCAACACGCAGGCTAAGTGGGCCTGCCAGCACACAAGATGAACCTGTGTGCTGAGGGGGACGCTTAGCGGGCAAAACCGAGGCTAAGTGGGCCTGCCAGCACACAGGTTGCAGGCCGTGTGCTGCGGGCGCCATTTAGCAGACAAAACCTGAGCTAAGTGGCACCTCCGGTACACATGATGAGGCCTGCGAGGACAGCATGGGGTAACAATAAAGTTGTATAAGCAGAAGCCGCCCGGCAACGCCCGGCCCGACGCCACCCGTCCGGCTACACCAGCCCGTCGCGTTTGTCGCGCATGTTCGCGGCGACGACGGCTTCCTCGTCGCGCTTGCGAATGGCCACGCGGCGAATCTTGCCATTAACCGTCTTGGGCAGCTCGTCCACGTAATCGATGATGCGCGGGTACTTGTACGGCGCCGTCTCGCGCTTCACGTAGGCCTGCAGCTCGCGCGTAAGCTCGGGCGTCCCCTCGTAAGCCGAGTGCAACACGATGGTCGCCTTCACGGCCTTGCCGCGCACCGGGTCGGGCACGCCGGTAACGGCGCACTCGCGCACGGCATCGTGCTGCAACAGCACGCTCTCGATCTCGGTCGGCCCAATACGGTAGCCGGAACTCTTAATCACGTCGTCGTTGCGCCCGACGTACCACAGGTAGTCGTCCTCGTCGCGCCACGCCGTGTCGCCCGTGTGATACCACCCGTCGTAAATCGCCTCGGCCGTCTTTTCGGGATTACGATAGTACTCCATCATAATGCCCTCGGGCCGATGCTCGGGATCGTAGCGAATGCAAATCTCCCCCGTCTCGCCGTCCTCGCACTCCGTGCCATCGCCACGCAAAATGCGCGTATCGTAAAGCGGCACGATTTTGCCCATCGAACCCGGCTTGGGCTTCGAACCATTGAGGTTGGCAATCGTAAGCGGCGTTTCGGTTTGCCCGAACCCCTCGTAAATCGTAAGACCGGTACGTTCCTTCCAAAAATCGAACAAGTCGGGATTGAGCGCCTCGCCAGCGGTCGTGCAGTACACGAGCGACGTAAGCTTATACTGAACCTTCTCGTCGTGCATCATATGACGCATAAGCAAGCGATACATCGTAGGCGGGCAGCACAGCGTGGTAACGCCGTACTGATCGATGAGCGAAAGAATCTCGTGCGCATGGAACCGGTCGAAGTCGTAGGTAAGCACGCACGACTCCATCGTCCACGCGCCATAGAACTTGCCCCACACGGCCTTGCCCCAGCCCGTATCGGCAATGGTAAAGTGCAGGCCTTTGTCACCTACCACATTGTGCCATAGCTTTGCGGTAATGGTGTGTGCGAGCGCGTAGGTATAATTGTGCAGCACCATTTTGGGATTGCCCGACGTGCCGCTCGAGAAGTACATAATCATCGGCTCGTCCACCGTGGTGTTGATGCGTCCCCAAAAGTCAGACGCCTCGCGCACGCCAGTATTGAAGTCCGACCAGCCCTCGCGGTTGCAGCTCAGCGCGCAAATGCCGTCCGGCCCGCTCAGCGCGCGATGCGCCTCCGGGTCGAAGCCCTCGGCATCCACGGCAAGCCCCGCGCCGCCGGCCGCAACCAAAATCTTCTTTTGCAGGTCTGGACAATATGGCGCCACGGTATCGCACACATCGGCAATCTCGCCTGCGTCCGTACAGATAATGGCTTTTATCTTCGCCTCAGTAAGACGATACTCAAGGTCGTGCTCGCGCAGCATAAACGTCGCCGGCACGAGCAGCGCGCCGATTTTGTGCAGCGCGACGGCCGCGATCCAAAACTGATAATGACGCCGCAAGATGACGAGAACTGCGTCGCCCTTGCGAATGCCTTGCGCCACGAGGTAGTTTGCGCACTTGTCCGACCAATACTTTATGTCGCCAAAACTAAACCGGTGCTCTTCGCCCTCGGGGTTGCACCACACCATGGCAGGTCGGTCGGGCTCTGCCTCGGCGATGTTGTCGACCACATCGTACGCCCAGTTAAAGGTTTGCGGGTAGTGAAGCGACAGGTGGGCAACCTCGCCCGTGCGGTCGCGGCTTTCGCTGAGGTAGTTCTCGCTAAGGTAACGCATGATTAAATATCCTTTACCAAGAAATTATCTATTTTAATTATTCAATGACAATACAAGACAAAAGCGCAGCAAGAAACGCCGCCCCGTGCGCCATGAAGCGCCGAACGTTTGGCTTAACGGCATCACCCCAAGAAGGGGGCGATGCCTAGATAATCTCTTCGTCCTTTGGATTGAACACAACTGCGAGGATTTGCGCGTCCTCGCCGCCGATGGCGATCATGCCATGGCCACGGCCCGAATCGTAGAACAACACGTCGCCAGGACCTGCCTCTTCGAAGTGGTCCTCGAAGCGAAAACGCAGGTGACCCTTGAGCACGTAGTCCATTTCCTGCCCGGCATGATACGAAAGGTGGATGGGCTCATGCTGGCTTTCGGGCTGATACGGAACGTCCACGAGGAACGTTTCGCCCAGGCGATTCCGGAAGTGCGGTGCCTTGTGCAGATAATGGAAGTCGGTGTTGCGCTCGAGCGGAAGACCCTCGCCGTTGCGCACGATTTCGTAGTGACGCAGGCGCGGAGACTCGCCCGTCAGCAGCTCGACGACGTCGACGCCCAAGCGCTTGGCGCACTTGTACACAAACGTAAACGTGAGGTCCATCTCGCCCGACTCGCGCGCGGCATACTCGGCAGCGGAGCGACCTGTAAACTCGGCCATCTCCTCAATGGTAATCTCGTTGTCCTCACGCAGCGAACGAATGCGGTTAGCTACATCACGTCGGTTATCCACGTCAACGTACTCCATAGTTGGCCCCTCTCGAACTGTATTAGAGGATAATATCACATCTATGGGCAACGTCCATGGCTAACGTCACGCCCTGTTGCCGTGTAGTAACATTCCGGCTTAGGAATCGCGCATGACGCAGGCGCCCCTCGCGAGCCAGCCCACGGAGCCGCCCCGCGGAGCCCGCCTCGCCTACACGTTGTTGGGATCGCGGAGCTTGGCCTCGTCCACACATCCGAGCTTGTATGATGCGCCGAGCACGTTGAGCATGGTAATGGTAATACCGCTCGCCGTAACGGGGTAATCCAGGACGATGTCGAGGGCGGTAAGCAGGGCGAGCGCCTCGGCCGGGATGCCCAGCTCGGCCAGGATGAGCCCAAGGCACGCGATCATCCCGCCGGGAACGGGTGGTAGCACCATGGAGTACAGTACCGAAACGACACCCAAGTGTATGTACCACGTAACATCGACGCCAACCCCGTAAAACTTCATACAAAAGAGCATGAACACCGCAATCTCGACGGCGGTGGCAGCCTTGCAAAGCACGACGCCCAAGGGAACGCCGAAGGAAACCTGCTCCTTCTCCACACCAAGCTTTTCGGCGCACGTGGACATCATGCTACCCAAACATGCCGAGGACGAAGCGGTCGTAAGACCCATAAGCGTTACCGGCAGGCATGCTCGCACGATCTTTACAAGGGAAACTCGGCAACTCACACTCGTGATTACAAATTGCAACGCGACCACGAGGAGGTCCAGGCCAACGATAAGCACAGCAGGCAGCCACGCAGTTTTAAGGTTTGCAAGCGACCCCGACCACGCCTGCGAAACGATCATGATGAACACAAAACCTGGAATGAAGCGGCAAAGCTGCTCAATGAGAAACATCATGACTTCGTTGAATTCGCCAATTGCGTTTCGGATTCTTTTGGACCTTTCGCCCATAACGAGCGACGCAACGCCAATGGCGATGGCCAGCACGATGATTTGCGAGGTGTTTCCATCCACGAATGGCCGAACCATATTAGTAGGGATAAGCCCCAACACCAACTCGACAATATCTGCAAGGAGGTTCGATCCCCCATCCGACAACCCCGCAGCCGAGGGAAACAAGGGTATGCACACCGCCATGCTAATAACCGCGCTCAACACAATGGAAAGCACAAATCGAGCAAGCAGAGTGCCTCCACTACGGCCAAGCGCCGCCGTGTTGCCGATTCCACACACCCCCCATGCCACCGACGTGAATACGAGAGGTCCGGCCAGCCCCGAAAGCAAGCCCGTAAACAGGTTGAACAGCGGCTTGAACAGCGACTCGTAGAGCATCGTTTGCGTCGCCTCGGGCAAAAACGCAACACCGAGCCACGCAACCAAGCCTCCAAGCACAACGGCAAGAAGTATTTGCGCTATGGAACCGAGGCGCAGTTGCTCTTGGGCAATCGCAAGGCTATTCTTTCCGCCCCGATACGCGTAAATCGGATGTCGCTGCGACATGCTGTCGAGCATCTGCTGCCAGTCATCGAGCGTAGGCTCCTTAAGCGGGTTGAATTGCTCCCCCGGCACGCGCACGTAAAGGCGCGGCGAACCAAATATGCGATTGCGAGTAACCGTCGCCTCGGCCTGCTCGCCAAAGTGCTCCTTAAACATAACGAGCGCGTTATCGAATTCGAGCCACGTCGCATTGGCTTCCTGACGCTCCAAGTCCCCAGCGCGCAGGAATTCGCGAACGTCCTCGGAAATCCGCTCCACGCCCTCATTGGTTAATGCAACCGTATAGGTTTTGTCTGCTCTCATGTGCGTCCTTTTTTTCGCCATACGCTGATAAGCGAGAATACACGGTTAACGCATTCGCAACAAGGGGATGCCTGTTTTTCGTAACATATTGAGCCGTCTCAGTAACGGGCTCCCGTGCCACGGAACCAAGGCGCCACGGGACCAAGCGCCACGCTCCCTAGAACCACCTGCGACGCTTGAAGAACGAGAACTCCGCGGCAATAAGGAATATGAGAATCGCCGCCACGATGAAGTAGGCGTCCGGATGGTGCAGCTCGGGCATGTTCACGAAGTTCATGCCATACCACCCCGTGACGAGCGCGAGCGGCGTGAAAACCGTCTCCACAATCGTAAGCATCGACATAACGTTGTTTTGCCGCACCTCGATGCGCTCCTGGTAACTGGCGCGAATCTCGCCCGCGAACTCGCGCACGTCCGCCGCGTCGAGCGCGAGGCGCGCGATTTGACGCGATATGGTGGCGCATTGACTCGCCGCCCGATCGTAGCCGCCGTCTTTGGCAACCTGCGTAAGATCCTCCAGCATGTCGCCCGTCTGACGGCAAAAGGCCTGAATGGCTCCCAACTCGCGCCGTGCGTTGCTTATGAACTCCGAAAAGCCCGTGGGCATTTCGTACACGTCGTCGTTAAGATTCTCCTCGAGCTTTGCCAGCCGGCTTTCGTATATCGTCATCCAGTTGGAAACCCGCACCACGAGCATAACGATCATTTCCGCAATAAACGAAATCGCCGTGCTTTTGTCTAAGTATTGATCCACCAAGGACTGGGCCAAAAACACCCGCTCCAGCCCCTCTTCCTCCTCGGGCATAATGAGCGTGAGCACGCCGTCGACGAATTGGTACGAGAAGCCCAGGTCGTCGTTGGTTTCGTAGCCCGCCGCCTCCTGCACTTCCATGGGGATAAAAACATTTCCAAACACGATGTCGCCCAGCTGTATGCACGAGCTCCTGCGCACCTCCTTGAGCGAGTGCATAATTTGCTGAATAATTTGCACAGGCGCCTGCTTAAGATACTCGTCGGCCGTCAGTACCTTCACACTCAGTTTGGTACAGGGCTTAAGCGGACGCAGCCGACCCGTCTTCTCGTCTAGCGTGAACTCCGTGGAAACATCGCCCACGGCAAGGTACGGGCTAAGCTGCGGGGCCGCACGAATCCCATCCCAAAACGTCGTATGGCTCATGCCCTGCACAAGCTTGTAGTACGCAACAATCACAAGCACCGTGCATACCGTCACGATGAGGCTAATCGTGTTTATGTAATTATCTGCAAGCGAATCCGTAATGGTGTCGACAATGCTTAATCCTGCGGTAATAATGGCAAGGCTTTGGCACCGGTTTACAGCGTTGGAGGTATCGGGCCTCTTACGCTTGCACAAGTCGTAGGCGTGCAGGATGAGGCGCACACAAAACAGCGCGTCAAGCAACGACGCAATTGCCACAATAACGTCGGCATAGGCAATCTCGCGATTCGTGATGTTTTCTATGACGTAGTGCATGTCGAACACGCACGACACGGCACTAAACCCAAGCAGTACGCACACCACGCCCAGCAAAGTTTTGCGGCGTGACGCAGATTTCTTCTCCATAATGCCCTTCCGTTCGCCTCGACAACATGCGTTCATCGACAACACGCGTTCATATTATACGAATTCAGATAAAAGCGCCCCCTTGCATCCGTCAAGACGCAAGGGGGCGACTTCAAACCATGGTTACGCGCAACCTCTAGAGCTTGATCTCGATGTCGACGCCCGCGGGAAGGTCCATGCGCATAAGGCTATCGACCGTGGAGCTGGAAGGATCGAGAATGTCGATGAGACGCTTGTGCGTGCGCATCTCGAACTGCTCGCGCGAGTCCTTGTCCTTGTGCGGCGAGCGAATAACGGTGTACAGGTTACGCTCGGTGGGCAGGGGGATGGGACCGCTTACGCGCGCGCCCGTCTTTTGGGCGGTGTCCACGATGAGCTTGGCGGACTGATCCACAACCTCATGATCGTAGCCCTTGAGGCGGATCCTGATCTTTTGGTTTGGCACTGTTACCTCCTGTGTGCGGGGCCGCTCGCCCCGCGTAGGCTACGGACAATTACTTGGCGTTTCCGCCGTGCTTTTCTACGATTTCATCGCGAACCGACTTGGGAACCGGCTCGTAGCAGTCGAACTGCATGGTGTAACTCGCGCGACCCTGCGTTTGCGAGCGAAGGTCGGTGGCATACCCAAACATCTCGCCCAGAGGCACCTTGGCCTTGATGACCTTGGTGGAGGTGCGGTCCTCCATGCCCTCGATCTTTCCGCGGCGAGAGCTGAGGTTGCCCATAACGTCGCCCATGTACTGCTCGGGCGTCTCGACCTCGACGGCCTCGACGGGCTCGAGGAGCACAGGATCGCTCATGTTGAGGGCCTTCTTAATGGCCATGGAAGCGGCCACCTTAAAGGCTGCCTCGGAGGAGTCTACCTCGTGGTAGGAGCCGTCAACCAGCGTAACCTTGATGTCCTGCACCGGATAACCGGCAATAACACCAGAGTTGAGCGCCTCCTGAATGCCCTTGTCTACAGAGGGGATGTACTCCTTGGGCACAACGCCGCCAACCGTCGCGTCCACGAACTCGTAACCATGGCCCGCGGGCATCGGCTCGAGGTCGATAACGGCGTCGCCGTATTGTCCGCGACCGCCGGACTGACGGACGAACTTGCCTTGGACGTGCTGCACGGGCTTGCCGGCCGTCTCGCGATACGCGACCTGCGGCTTACCGACGTTGCACTCAACCTTGAACTCGCGACGCAGACGGTCCACGATGATTTCGAGGTGAAGCTCGCCCATGCCGGCGATGATGGTTTGGCCCGTCTCGTGATCGGTGCGCACCTGGAAAGTGGGGTCCTCCTCGGCGAGCTTGGAGAGGCCAACGGACATCTTTTCCTGCTCGGCCTTCGTTTTGGGCTCGACGGCGACGTCGATAACGGGATCGGCGAAGTCGATGGACTCAAGAATGATGGGATGCTTCTCGTCGCAAAGGGTGTCGCCCGTGGTGGTGTTCTTCAGGCCGACGCAAGCCACGATGTCGCCCGCAAAGCAGTTGTCGCGGTCGATGCGCTCGTTGGCGTTCATCTCGAGGATGCGGCCAAGGCGCTCGCGTTTATCCTTAACGGAGTTATACACGTAGCTGCCCGACTCGGCCTGGCCAGAGTACACACGGAAATAGGTGAGCTTGCCCACGTACGGGTCCGTCATGATTTTGAATGCGAGGGCGCTGAAGGGCTCCTTTGCGTCGGCATGGCGAACGTCCTCGTTGCCCTTGAGGTCCACGCCGTCGATGTCGCGCACGTCGAGCGGGCTCGGCAGATAATCCACGACTGCGTCGAGCAGCTCCTGGATGCCCTTGTTCTTGTAGGCGGAACCCACGAAGACGGGGTTGAGCTCGCCGGCGAGAACGGCCTTGCGGATGGCGGCCTTGAGCATCTCGACGGGAATCTCCTCCTCCATGAGGGCGAGTTCCATGAGCTCGTCGTCGTAGTTGGAGACGACGTCGAGGAGCTCTTCGCGCTTTTCCTGCGCGAGCTCGATGAAGTCCTCGGGAATCTCGTCGAGCTTCTCGGGGTAAATCATGCCCTTGGCGTCCTCTTTGAAGTCCCAGGCCTCCATGGCGACGAGGTCCACAAGACCCCAGAACTGAGACTCTGCGCCCATGGGGATTTGTGCGGCCACGGCGTTTGCGCCAAGACGATCCTTCATGGTTTCGATGGCGTGGAAGAAGTCAGCGCCAACGCGGTCGTACTTGTTGATGAAGGCTATGCGCGGCACGCCGTAGTTGGCAGCCTGACGCCACACCGTTTCGGACTGCGGCTGCACGCCGGCAACGGCGTCGAACACGGCCACGGCACCGTCGAGTACGCGCAGGCAGCGCTCTACCTCGGCGGTGAAGTCCACGTGACCCGGGGTGTCGATGATCTGGATTACGTGATCGCCCCAGAAGCACGTGGTCGCAGCGGAGGTAATGGTTACGCCGCGCTCCTGCTCCTGAGCCATCCAGTCCATCGTGGCAGCACCGTCGTGCACCTCGCCGATCTTGTGCGTCTTGCCCGTGTAATAAAGGATGCGCTCCGTGGTGGTCGTCTTGCCCGCATCGATGTGGGCCATGATGCCAATGTTGCGCAGGTTTTCGAGCTTGTACTTAGGTTTAGCCATAAAAAGTGACTCTCCAAATCAAACGAACTAGAAGCGGTAGTGCGAGAATGCGCGGTTGGCCTCGGCCATCTTGAAGAGGTCCTCGCGGCGCTTTACGGAAGCGCCCACACCGTTGGCGGCGTCCATAATCTCGTTGGCGAGACGCAGGGCCATCGTCTTTTCCTTGCGGGCGCGAGAGAAGTTAACCATCCAGCGGATGGCGAGCGTGGTGGCACGACGGGAGTTAACCTCCATCGGCACCTGATAGGTAGCGCCACCAACACGCTTGGGCTTAACCTCGAGCGTGGGGCGCACGTTGTCCATGGCCTTCTTGAACACGGCCAGGGGATCCTGCTCGGTACGTTGCTCAACGATATCGAAGGCATCGTACACGATGCGCTCGGCGATGGACTTCTTGCCGTCAAGAAGCACCTTGTTGATGAGCTGGGTAACCAGGCGGTTGTTGTACTTTGCGTCCGGCATAACCTCACGACGGACTGCTGCTGCACGACGCGGCATATTATCTCCTCATACTCTCTTGAACAATTACCTAATGCTCAGTAGACGTTTGCCTACTCCTTGGGGCGCTTGGCGCCATAGCGGGAGCGAGCACGCTTACGGTTTTGCACGGCCGCGCAGTCGTACGCACCGCGAATGATCTTGTAACGAACGCCGGGGAGGTCGCGAACACGGCCGCCACGGATGAGCACGATGGAGTGCTCCTGAAGGTTGTGGCCCTCACCCGGGATGTAGGCCGTAACCTCGATGCCGTTGACGAGACGCACACGGGCGACCTTACGCAGGGCAGAGTTCGGCTTCTTGGGAGTGGTGGTGAACACGCGGGTGCACACGCCACGCTTTTGGGGATTGTGCTGGAGTGCCGCGTTCTTGGACTTGGACGCAACGGACTTGCGACCCTGACGCACGAGCTGGTTAATGGTAGGCAAAACTTTTCTCCTTCGTACCTATCGGTTGCGTTTATCTTTAAAGGCAGCGCAGCACCACTACCTTGAATCAGCAGTTCGAAAGAATACGCCGCCTGCGGTTTGTTGTCAACACGCCACGGAGCCGGGCGTTGCCCTTTGTGAAGATACGTTCACGACTGGGCGGACACAGCGCAAGCCCAGGGCTGTGCCCACCACCAGACGCGATACGCTCACGGCTTTCGGCGTTGCGGGAGCGCAATTGTGAAAGGGGGGTGTCCCTATAGTTTTGTCAAGGCTTTTCTGAGCTGAATTTGGCGGGTGGGGCGAGGTTTTCAACAATGGCCATTTGCACGTTAACGAGAATCGGGAGGCATGACGAGATGGCCCGGCGACGTCCGTCGCAAGGCCGGTGCGCCCTCTTCGAGGATCGTGTTCGGTCAGGAGGCGTCCTCCCATCTGGACGGGTCGTACGGGACGAGGTCGCGCATCACCGCGAATATCACCTTGAGCCTCTTCCGGGCCACCGCCTTCATGGCTCGCTTGCGTCTCAGCTTCCTGTCGCCCTTGGACCCCTCGAACACCTTGTCGTAGTACCTGCCGAAGTAGTTGTCTGTCCCGATAAGGGAGTTCACGGTAAATATAAGCAGGTTCTTCAGCTCCTTGTTCCCCGACCTGGGGGCGCTCACGTGGTCTATGGACGTGCCCGAGCTGGAGTTTGCCGGCGCCAGGCCGCACAGCGACGCAAGCTGGTCGTGGGACTCGAACATGGATACGTCCACCAGCGACACCAGCGCCTCGGCGCACACCGGGCCGATCCCGGGTATGGTGAGCAGGCAGCGGTAGCACTCGTCGTCGGCGAGCATCCGGTGCGACTCCAACTTGAGCCTGGCCGCCTCCGCGTCGGCGCGCAGGATGTCGGCCGCGAGCCAGCGCACGCAGCCGTCCTCGCCCTCCGGATGGAAGCCCAGCTCGACCGACCTCTCGCAGAGCCTCCGCAGGTCGTCGGCCTCGTCCCGCGGCGCCCCGAGCCTCCCGCAGAGCGAGTTGTACCGCCGCTTCGAGCACCCGGCTACGCCGTTCGCCCCTCCGAGCTCGGCCAGGATCCCGACGAGCCACGGCTCGTGCAGGTCGAGCGCGGCCTCGAGCTCCGGGTCGCCCTCCAGGAGCAGGGCGTGCAGCCTGTTCCTCGCCTGCGTGGCGAGCTTCACGCAGTGTCGCCTCTGCGAGCCGAGCAGCCTCGTGGCCCTGGAGTCCGGCACGGGCAGCAGCGTCGGCGGGGACGTCTCGGAGGTGTGGGCTATCACCCAGGCATCGAAGCGGTCGTTCTTCGCGACCCCGGGGTACATCTTGCGCGCCTGGCACTCCGCGATCCCGGGCAGGTAGGCGACGTCGCAGCCCATCGCGCGCGCCTCGCGCACGACGAGCGAGCCTATGTTGTTGCGCTGGTCGACGGTCACGAGCACGCCGAGCTCGCCCGCGAGCCTGGCGGCCTCGCCGATCGCGTCGCGCACGTCGTCGCGCCTGTTCCCGACGGGCCTGTCGACGACGGCCTCGCCGCCCCTGAGCGCGCACGCCCAGTGGAAGCTCTTGCCGACGTCGAAGCCGAGGTAGACGTCGTGCGCCGACTGGATCCTCTCCCTCTCCGTCATAGTGGTATCCTTTCTCCCGTCTCCGGCCGACCGAGACGACCGCCGCGGCGAAGGGCACCCACATTACGCGGCCGTGACAGCGATGTCCGGCAGGTCCCTATCAGCTCTCTCCCGCGACATGACCCTCTCCCGGCGGCAACACCCCCCTGGCCGTCGGCAGCGGCAGGGAAACAAGGCCGTCCGGGAAGGGTCGGTCGGCAAGCCCGTCTGGGCCTGCCACCAAGGTTAGACGATTAAAGGGATGATTAATGTCTAAAGCTCGGGGAAGTTCCCAAAGGGCTTGACATCACTGTAATGGGGCAGATGACTAATTATCCTTATAAAGGTCTTCAAAATGCTTTAGGCCATTCGCAAGCTCTTCGGCAATGCCTTCGCTCCAAACCAGTGCAGAAGTCACAGCGTCACTCTCCATTGAAGCAAAACGCTCCTCTCGCACATGCTCGGCGAGCTTACTCCCTTTTCCAATCGCTATGGCATACAATAGCGCCTGCGTCAAACGCCCCCCTTCCATGGGAAGCTCGTGCAAAGCATCAGGCAGCTCATCAATCCACGAGCCAAAGGACCTTATGTGTTTACGCAGACGCTGGAACTTCGGTCCAAAAGGACTCTTTTTAAAAACGTTTGTGATAGCTCTCGTAAACATAACACCAAACAGCAATGGTATAAGCGTGAAAAAGAGAGCAGAAGACTGCGCCTCGACGTTGTGGGTGGTGCATGAAGTCATTCCGCCAATCGCAAAGACGCTGCACAGCGTCACAACATATGCAATCTTAAGTCCAAACAAGAGACGCAACTCTTTTTCGTGATTGACATTGTCGCGATAACCTTCTTTTAGGCAGTAGTCGTTTAAGTAGCTAGACAGTTTTTTTGAGGCCGAACGGTATCCCCGCCATTCCTTTGCTGGCGCCATCCGATTAAAATCATCAAAGAGTACGTAACGTTGATCAACCGGCAATTCGTCGTAAACAGTCCGCTGCTTCTCTCGTTCGCTTGAAATCTTACAAAGGCCATCGGTAAAGTATTTCATCGTAATGTGTTCCAGCTCACCCGCTTCATCGCTCATGTGTTTTTTAGTTTTATACACAAGCGTGCTCGCACAAGTACCTCGATGACGGCCTTTGTGCCGTTCCACCTTAACTCCTTGCACGTCGAGAAGACCCTTTGATGCAAGGGCAGCAATTCCTGCAGCGATTCCAGCATACGTTATTGAGCCGTTCGTCATTATCCAAGACACGACAAGAGGCGAGACCTCGTCATTAAGCAGCTCAAGACTGGGGCTACTGGTACCAACTGACTTCGACACCAAGCTTTTCAAATAAAAATAAGCAGCACAGGTCAATCCACAAAGTATTATAGTAACGACCCATGCAACAGGCGTCACGACGTTTACCAGCTGCGTCACGACGTTTACCAGCTGTCGATTACTTTCCTCTTCTATCTCCTTCTGCCTCTGATACTCCTTCGATTCGACTTCTAGGCGCTCATCATACTGTTTTACGAGTTCGTCTCTCCTTTCGATGATGGCAGACTTCTTCTCTCGTCCAACGGCTCTTACCAAAGGAAAGGCCTGTGCCGATACTATTGCACGAAGTGTGAATCTGTGGTCTTCAGGATAGACCTTGGACGGAAATTCGAACTTCAGCTTACCGAACTCCCCGTTCTTCTTGGAGCCGTCATACTCTATTGGGTGCTGGACCACGATGCATACATCATCTTTTGGCTCCTGCCACTCCACCCAAGCAGAGGGCTCGTCGTGACCATCTCCTTCCAGCATTCCTTCAGTACCGGGAAGCCAAATCGATACGCGCGAGTCAACCAATGCCAACCAGTCATTTTGAAACAATACGCCAATCTCGGCCACATCCGCCCAACGACGAATTGCACCGCTCAACTTGTACCTCAGGCAAAACTCAGTGCTCTCGTCGCATTTATCCAGCATCGCGTCGATTTGCACACCGGACCCTTCGATTTTTAAGGTAAACGTGCCTTTTGCGGCTGACGTTAGGTCCTCGACCAAATCGTAACGCCGCAAGCTTCCGTCATCACGCAACTCCCCAAACACGACGTCCTTTGCATCATCAGGACTCTGCTCCTCGGAAGGCAGCGGCAAGAACCACCTCAGTGTCGCTGGCGCCGTATCATCACCATATTTATGCCATACGCGACTACATTGAACCTCGATTACGCCGTCCGCTCCCACATCCAACGTAATATCCTCATCCCAAGATGCGGCACGTGCAACTCTGGGCAGCAATACGAGACTGGCCACCAGCAACACGCATGAAATGAGCAGCATAAGGCAAGACAACGACCGATTTCTTACACGCGCATCACGTCGATTTGCGAACAATCTCAACATTAACCCTTGCATCGTCTCTCCCCAACCGCTACAGCCACTCATTTGCCAACTCTACAGGCGTATCGAAATATAGAGTACAGCTCCGGAACCTAGGCGAACACGTAAAGCCAATGTAATCCGTCAACGTACCCTCCCAAAGTCGAGCGGACGCCTTCACAACCCCTTTTCAAGCGTGGGCTGAGGAACTGTCACTACGCATGGCGGCCAACGTCCTTTGTCGATGCGTCCATGGAGAAAAGCTGGCCCGTTAGTCAGGTAGTCATGCATCGCTATGCGCGTGGATGCGGTCGCATATGAATTGCTACAGCGTTCCTTCGATTAAGTAATTGCAGGATGGATGCACTGCACGCAGTCGAGAGACGCAGTCTTCAAATCGGTGTGGGTGTGTTTTGCAACACTGTTCGCAATTCGGCACGGTGCCTTCAGCACCTGAATTGCTACATGTGTGGTCGTAGTCCACATGGTGGACTACCGCATGACCGCCGAGGGGATTACCGCATATCGCGCATACGCCCTGCTGGCGGTCAATCAGTGCTCCTTTTACATACTCGCTTGCACATATTCGCCTGGAGAACAAAAGCCACTCCTTGCTGCGATGGTATTTTGCTCCCATAGTCGCAAACGTGTTGATGGATGAGGGTAGAATCTCCTCATCATCCAACAGGCGCCTCCTCACAAGTATGCGGTCGGCACGAACCACCTCCCAATCCCCCAGAAGCACTACAGCCGCGGTCGTGGCCTCAAATGACGCGCTATCACCGCCAAGCTCGTCGTAAATCCAGATGTCGACGCATTCCCGCAAAAGGCCCGTAACGTCATCTGAATCGACGAGCTTATTGGGACTGAAGTATTCGCCGTCAGCATCGATAGGAAAAAGCTGCTGCCACTCAGAAGCGTATTGCGCTTCACGAAGCACCCAAGCTCTACATTTCCTAGAGCGCTCTGGCGAAAAAGTGCCCATATGAACGATTCCAGAACGTCCGCCCTCACTGACAAATATTGCCCTCTTCAAAAGATCTGCATCGGCGGCGCTCGTCCCAACGATCATATCCAGATGATTGAGCACATGCTGCCTGGATCTGAACTTGTCACCTTCAATAGCGTACTGCCTTATTTCGGGAAGAGACACCGACTCACCTCCAGCAAATCGTTGGACGTGCGCAGAATGCACTCTCGGTGTTGGGCACGCATACCGAAACCGAATCGGACGATTGGAAAATACTGCCACACAGCAACATCGTACTTCATTCGTTACTTTTCGCCATCAGCGGGGTAGTCGTCTGCCTCCATAGGTCGCGGTTGCAATTGACATTTCCCTGGGCCTGCATCGCAAAATCCAGATGGTCAGCTATCCGTTTGATTCTCTCTTCCGTCATGCGCTATGCGCACCTCCTTAACCCCACGCAAGAATTCTTGCGAATCCATGTAAAGATTATCCAAAATATACGTTAGGTCGATGTAATCCTCAAAGACCCCCTTGAGCTCGCCCCTACACTCAGCGACGAGGTAGCCGTCGTCCCACTCCTTTACAGCTAAATACTCAATCAGGTCTTTTCCATGCAGAAAGGTTATTGTTCTCCCGTTGTATTCGAAAGTCGTGTACCGCCCTCTGTCGCTCAGGATTGCATAGCTGTAAGGACCATCGACAACGTGATGTTGGGAATCCAGCGCGCCTTTTGATTGCGCAGCACTCATGGAGGTCACTCTTCTCTCTGTTCGCATTCTTGCGCGCGAGCAAACATATGCCCTATGTTCGCAGCTGCTTCCTACATCATACATGCCCGAGACGCGGGGACGAACCGAACTTTTCAGTTGCACAAGTCGCCTTTTCGACAGGATTTTGTCTCCCGTGCCCCCGCGGAGCACTTTCCGGGCCGGAATTTATCGGAACAATCGCCCCATCCGCGCGGAAACCCGCAACTTGGAGGGCCACACGTTCCGTCGTGGCAAACAATCCCTCATCCACGCAGAAACCCGAGCGCATCGTGCGCCTCGTAATCGGTGTTTGCCCTCATGGCGACGGCGATATTGAAGGTCGGGCTCGCGACCCGAGCGCATCGCGCACGTCTTAACTAGCGCCAGTCCCTCATTGGTTGCGGACGAGATACGTAGTATCATAAAACCTTACAATAACGCACTCAAAGCGACACGGTAAACGGAACCAAAGGAGGAACCATGCACAAGTCCGACGAAATGAAGCGGTTCGAGGCAGACCTGGCGGCAAGCGAGGAGCTGTGCGCACGTCTCGAAGAGGAGTGTCGTCAACTTGCCAAGACGGGCAATTACGACAACGACACAGAGGTTTCCGTAGCGGCGGCAAGCGCGCTCGGTTACAACATTAGCGCCGCAGATTTCGAGCGCACGCGGGCGGCAATGGAAACGCTGGACGACGAGATTCTGGAGCAAGTCGCGGGCGGCGAAGATCTGGGCGACCCCGGCGACGTCATCGAGGACGCATTCTCGTGCGGCAAGGATTACATGTGCTCCCTCGTCTACCATCAGCGCGACTTCGAGGACGAGTACGGTCATAACGGCTTCTGCGTCGCCGTGTGGCATTGCAGCAGCGCCCTCCTCCACACCCAGTCGAATTCGAAAGATCGTTTTTGCTGGGAGAACTACGGCTGCTACATGTCTGTAGAGGGCTAAGGGGCCGTTGGCGCGCTCATAATGAACAGCGTGCTCGCAGCATGCAACGAATGAGAGAGCGTCTGTTGGTGGACATCAAATCATAAAACACCGAGCAACACGCTCACGCTGTGGAAATTTACAGCGTGAGCGTGTTGTTGCGCTTATATTATCGCAAGGAACGAGGGCCACTCGGAAAACGCGTCGACGGTGAATCCCCGAATGGCCCTCGGATGAATCGGCCATTCCTTATGGGCAAATCATTACGGGCGAATTGTCAAGCGGACCGCCCGCCACATTACGTCCATACTATAATCATGCAAGCGTCACCGAAGGAGAGAGAATGACGGCGCCGCTGCTTTCGCTCTTCTTGCGGATTCGCATAACGATGTACTACGACGACCACAATCCGCTCACTTTTATGCGGAATACACGTGAACATAAGGACGGCACGACAGAGGGACGCCCAGCCCTACAAAGCTCGCGAAAGTGGCGAAAACGGGGGCCTCGGCGAGGTTTGTCGGATTGTTCGCGTCCCGAATCCGACAAAGCTCACGGAAGCGCCGGAAAAGGGGCCCTCCGACGAGGTTTGTAGGGCTCGGAAGCGGCCCTCGGCCACGCCGAAGGGCGCTCAGACCGCCTAAGCCGCACTTTCATGCGAAGTACGCTGGGCACAAGGCCCAAATAGACACGCCCGCATGGCCACGCTATGAGGGGATCGCTCCCCAGCCATCAGCTCAAATCGGTCCCGTCATGGACCGAGCCGCATCGTGCCAGCAAACCCTGCTGGGCGCGCCAGCAAACCCGTCCGCTCGTACACGCTACCTTAACGCGCGAGCGCGACGACAGACTTCGTAGTATCATTTATCCCAATTGAGGGCAATTTGCATCAACGCCGAAAGGAAGGGAAACCATGCAGAAGTCAGACGAGGTCAAGAGGTTCGAAGCAGACATCAACGCAAACAAGGAGCTGCGCGTGCGTTTTACCGACGAGTGCAAGCGGCTTGCCGAGTCGGGCGATTATACAAACGACGCAGAAGTCTCCTGCGCAGCAGCGGTCGCGCTGGGATACGGCCTGACCCAGGCAGATTTCGAGCGCCAGAGCGCCTCAATGGAGCAGATCGACGACGATGCCTTGGACGACGTGGCCGGTGGAAGCAATTCCTTCAGCGACCTGTTCTCATGTGTAAAGGACTACGAATGCTTCACGCTGTACGAAACAGATGATTTCGAGGACGAAAATGATCACAACGGCTGGTGCGTTACCGCATGGCACTGCGGCACCGCGATGCTGCACACCGAGTCGGCCAGCAAGAATCAGTTCTGCTGGAAGAACTACCACTGCACGTTTATCAACAAGTAAGAATTGGCCTCGAAGAGTTCGCGGGCCTTTCCGGACGAATGCACTCGCACGAAAAGCTGTCACCGCGCCCGTCAAAATCACGAGGCGGACGAAGGAAACTGTCCTTTCGCCCGCCTCAAACGACGCACACTATAGGTGAACTCAAACTGCTTACTTGCGACGACGCAGCACCTTTGCAGAGCCAAACGCCACGAGAGCACCAAAGCCAGCCGTCAGCGCACCAACAAATGAAGTCGCGTCCGAGGTTGCCGGGACGGCTTCGGTAATGGCTTTGGAGGTTGCCGGGACGGCTTCGGAAGCCGTAGCCGACACGTAGGAACCGCCCGTCGCCGGAGTGGCCATTGTCGTGCCGGATTCATAGCCCGCGTACGAAGCCGTCCTGGCTTGGTCCGTTGCGCCACTTGCATTTGGCAGGCCGCCCCCCGGCTCAACCCCCGAAGGCGGAAAATAAACGAACTTGCCGATGTTCCGTGTACCGTAGTATTTCGCGTTCTTCTCGGTGACTCGTACGTAATTTCCGCGAGGGTAGTCTCCACCACTATACTTGTAGTAGTAGCCCTCGTCTTGGTCAATCTCGGTGAGAACGTCTATGACCTCATCGTACTCGTAGACTATGCAGGTTGGAGTGCCGGTTATTCCCCACTGTTTTATCACATAGTGATCAGTCGTAACCATGCCGAGGTCCGCCATGTTCTCGGGAACGCGAAGACTACCATCCTCGAAGACTCTTACAGCACGGACCATCACCATTTCGGCATTGCCGTCGTTGTCATAGTCGAACGGCTTATGATAAAAGCGAATACCATCTTCTTCTTTGTACTCAAGCTTGCTGAGCTCCTCCATAGTCTTCGCATCAATTTCTCTCCACGACACTTCGTCCTTATCGATTTGGTTACCGTCCCTGTCCTGGTACTCCACAAACTGCGCCCCGAGACCTGCGCCGGAGGAGTCGTCATCGGTGGCAGCGGCACTCATAGCAGTTGCGGCTGGCGTGGCAGCCTCGCTCTGCTTCGCCTCATCATCGTCCTCGGCGAGAGACTTCTCTTCAGCGCTAGCGGTCGCCTTTTCGTCATCCGTTTTCTCATCAGTGCCATCTTCGGAATCATCGGAAGCAGTATCGACAGCCCCATCATTGGTATCGGTCTCGCCGTCAGCCTGCTCGCCAGCAGTCCCACCATTGGCCGATGGCTCGCTGGCTACATCCTCGCCAACCGCATTCTCGGAAACGGAATCCGTTCCCTGCGGCTCCGCAGTCACTTCCTGCTCCTGCGCCACGGCCTCTGCCGCAGGCTGGTTTTGGTCGACCGACTCCTCGGCGAGAACAGTCCCCAGCGGCGCAATCGAGAGCGCAAGGGAGGTCGCGACAACAAGGGCTTTCCTAGACTTACCGTTAGGCATCACATTCACCTTTCCATTCGCAAAAAGTGTTACCGCTTTCAGCGGCATGAAGCATTATACGTCAGTAACCGTCTTAAATAAACCCGAAAATTGCGTAACGAAATACGCTGCAAACAAAAACAGGCCGAGTCGAAGTGCCTCGTAACCGTCTCAC
Source organism: Atopobiaceae bacterium (assembly GCA_017510785.1). GTDB lineage: Bacteria > Actinomycetota > Coriobacteriia > Coriobacteriales > Atopobiaceae > RUG440. The sequence continues at coordinate 43,341 of JAFWMH010000011.1, forward strand.
ACATCCAAGCAATGAGCCGGAAACGGAAGTATCGTTTCATCCGCCAGCCGTGACTCGCCAATGGTTTGACCCTTCAGCCGCACAGAACGCCAACGATTCCAGCTCCGCTTCGGACGTGACTTCGGCGTAACTCGCCCCACGACCTTCGTCCTACTTCATCTCTGCGTCGGCGAAGTGCGCGTCTCCTTGAGGGTCGTAGTACAGGCGGGCCACGCGATTGGACACCACATGGTTGTGGCTTAGGAACATCAGCGGAATGACGGGCATGTCCTCGCCAATACGCTTGCTCACGTCGCGGTAGGCCAGTCGACGATCGACTCCGTCCACGATGCCTCGCGCCGCAAGCAGTGCCTCGTCAACTTCGTCAACCGCGTAGTTCGAATGGTTATCTGCGGACGTCGAAAAGAAGAGCGGGTAGAGAAAGTTGTCCATCGTGGGATAATCGGCCACCCAGCCAAAGCGCACCAGCTGGCAACGGTCGCTCTTGGCTGCTTCGAGGAAGGCCTCATATTCGAACGAGGACGGCTCCACCTCGATGCCAACCTTCTCCAAGTCCTCCGCCACGTAGTTCATGATGTCCTCATGACCGCCCCCACTGTTGAAGAGGAGGCTCAGTTTGAGCCCGCGCTTTCCGTCGTCAGCTGCCGGATAGGCTTTGTCGAGCAGGGACTTCGCCTCGTCCACGTCGTATCGAGAATACTCCCAGACGCCGTTCACATCCCCGTCGATGCTAAGAGGAATGATGCGATCGGCGGGAAGATACGTGCCATCAAAGAAGCTGTCGCAAATGCGTTGTCGGTCGATGGCGAGCGAGATGGCGCGGCGAACGACCACGTCGCGCATAATCTTGTCGTTGCAGTTAACGGCCAAGTAATACACGCTGCACTTCGAACCAGTTAGGACTTGCTGCCCCGGTGTGGCCGTGTATCCGTCTTTGGAGAGTCCGTAGTGCGATTTTAGCTCGCCAATCCTCCCCCTCGCGATCGGCGTAAAGTCCACGTGACCTTCTGTGAACTCTGTAAAGGCAGTTCCGGGCCGTTCCAAAACGACGAAGTCCACGCCATCCAGATGGGCAGGAGAGCCCTCGTAATCCTCGAATCGAGTAACTCGAATGCCTTGGTCGGCCATCCACTCCCCATCCATTTGGAACGGCCCGTTGCCTATGGGAGCGACGAGGAAACGTTGCGGGTCGTCGAGCGCCGCCTGGGGCACAGGCGCCAAGGCGGGATGCGCGCAAACGTAAGCGAAGTCGGCCATGGGATGGACAAGCGTCACCCTAAGCGTAAGTTCGTCTACTGCCTCGACACCCGAAAGGCTCGTCGCGCTTCCGTCGGCCATCTGAGCAGCGCCTTGCACGGGGTCGAGGTGGTAGCTTATGGCGGAACGCGGCTTCATCGCGGGGTCACAAATGCGCTCCCAAGCCCGCTTAAAGCTTGCGGCCGTAACGGCCTCGCCGTTATGAAACGTGGCATCCGGCTTCAAATGAAAGGTGTGGACTGTTGCGTCGTCGTTTGTCTCCCACGCCTCCGCCGCTTTGCCTACAAGCTTGCGGGCTTGCCAGTCGTACCCAACGAGGCAGTCGAACAGCGCCCTCACGACCTGATAGCCCGAAGACTCCTGTGCGTTATAGGGGTCGATGGCCACGGGGTTGCCGATGTAGAACTTCATCTTGCCGCCGATGCGCGGCTCAGCGTCTTCCTTTTGCTGGACTTCAACCGTCATCGTTCGCGCGCATCCCGCGAGCGTGGCCAATGCACTTGCGACAAGTCCGCCCTTTACGAAGACACGCCTGTTCATATGGCAACATCTTCCTTTCATGGTTGCAGTCCCCGCACTAGACCCTACAGAGAAGATAATAAACCAGCCGACTCCCCCTCGACAGGTATTCAAAGGAGTCGCGCATGGCGCGGCACACCAGCCGACACCATGCGCGACTCCAGTTCACGTAGCAGCAAAGCAACAAATTCGCCTCACACCGCCGTGCTACTTACGACGAATAACCGTCCCCAAGCCGAGCGCGCCGAGCGCAGATATCGCAGCCGCCGCGGCTCCCGCAAACGAGGTGACATCGGAGGTTGCCGGAATCGCCGCGACAGCAGTAGAAGGCACATAGGAGGATCCCGTTGCCGGCGTTACGGTCATCGCGCCCGGCTCGTAGCCGCTGTACGAAGCCGAGATAGCCGGGTTCGACGAATCGCCCTGCAGGTCCAAACCACCTTCCGGCAGCCCGCCACTAGGCGTAGCGAGCGCGTACATGCCAACGAACTTCTCGTAATAGCCGGCGCGTCCCGGGCCCGATGCTTCTTTCACCAGGTAATACCACCCCGCTGCGCCGTAGGGGCCGCCCGCATAATAGTAATAGTCAGTGGGGTCAACATAATCCGTTCCGTAACGTATATGCTCTATCCCCGGGGTGAACACGCTGTTCGGATCATCGGTCACAATATAGCTTCTGGTTTCTTTATCCGGCTCAAATGCGCGTTTACCTTCGAGATAGCTTTTGAAGAATTCAGACGAGAACAGTGGTCCGGCAGTATGATCAGTTGTCAGCGCGTATTCACCCTTAGCAGGAGCCTTAAGGACCTCCTCCTCGCCGTCTTTAAAGATTTTAAACCTGGCCACTAGCTGCTCGTGCTTTTTTCCCCCTTCTTCCGTCAGCGTCATGTAATACATACGGAAGCCATCCTCGTCAACCGAATAATAGTGACGATCGCCGGCGTATTCTTGCATCACCGCATCAGCGTCAACGGTCTCCCACTCGGTGATATCCGACTCATCAATCGCATTCGAATCAACGGTGCCGGTTTCCCTGTCTCGCTCATAATCGTAGTACTCTGCGACCATGGGCACGAGGCCGCCATCGTCAACGGCGGCGTCCGTATAGGAAGCATCCGTCTCAGCTGCGTCGGTCGTGGGCTTGCTGCTGGCAAGCGTCTTTGTCGCTTCGTCAGTCGTAGTCTCGTCCGTTGCTGCCGCCTCATCGGCCGCGGGCTTCTCGGCATCGCTGCTGCTCGTAGCGTCCGAGACCTCATCCTGCGTCGTTTCCCCGTCTTCGGTCGCCACCGGTTTCTCGTCAGTCGTGTCCTCCGTGGCCGCTTCCTGCGCCGCTCCTTGGTTTTCGGTCACCGTCGCCACTCCGTTAGTCGCGGTATCCGAGGTCGTCTCCTGCGCCTGAGCCGTCTCCTGCGTCTGCGCCGTCTCCGGGGTATCAGTGGTCTGCGCTGCGCCGACTAAATCCTCAGCGAGAGCAGCACCCCCCCCAGACCAGAAACGGCGAGCGTAAGGGAAGTTGCAACCGCAAGCACCTTGGCTTTCGCAGTGTACGTCATTGCTATTCCTTTCTCTGCTCCCCCATAGTCTTTCGCCGCGCCTATCGCGACGTGACAACGATTATAGCGGCTTACACCAGCAACGCAAATCAGGAATTGCGTAACCGCCCCGTCCACGCTCGGGCGCTGGTATTAATTCACGTGTATAGCAAGTATAACGCGTCCGTCCGCAGGTCTGCCCATCCACCACGTCACTCCATCCCCGCGCCCCCGCTGTCCACGTGTTCATATACAATAGCACGTACGAGAATCCGCGCGGATTGGGGAACGACATATGGAGCTACATGACGCAGTGTGCACGTCGTTGCGCGAGGACGGCATAGCAATCTTGCAAAACTCTCGGCGTTTCCTTGCTCTCACGCTGGACTACGCAGATCCCGATAGCCCTCTAACGGGCGTCTTCGGAACAAACTGCGATGGCGAACTGATGGCGTTTTTCACGCCTCTCGCAAAGGACTGCACTCAAGATGCGGTATTATCTGCTACCAATCGTTCCACAGCACTACTGGCAAGCATGCGTTACATCCACCCTGTGGTGGCCCGTCATCTTGCAAGCGAGATGGCCGTTGGCATCTGCGCCTACATGGGAACGACGCCTCCCGACGAAGTCCTCGACGCGGCACGAAGCGAGATTGACTGGTCCGGAACTCCTTGGGCCAGTAGTGCACTGTATGGGGACACGCCCCCGATTGGAAGCCCATCGCTCTTAATAGACGACTATGGGGACTCTATCGCCCCAGAGCAAATCCGAAACCAATCGCGCGAAACAGACTCCTATGGGGACTCTCTCGCCCTGAAGCAAATATCTGCGGGGGTCTCCGTTCTGGACCAGGCGGCCGCGCCATCTTTCGTGTCTCGACAAGTCTCCGCGCCGGGAACGTACCTCGCACCGGACGGCGAGCGATACGGGCCAGTCGCTTCGCCTGCACCATACCAACCCGTGCAACGCGCGCCAATGCGCAACGGCAAGTTGATCTTCGCAATTGTGGCCGCATGTGCAGTGGGGATTGGAGCGTTAGTCGTCCTGATGCTACAAACTGGCTCGACGCCACACGTCGATGGGGACGCAGAGAACATCGAAACTGCGATGGTCGCTACCTCCAAAGATGCCCAAGATAATGACGCATTGACAGCGGACGCCGCATCCGAAGTGGTTTCGTTCGCTGGCACATGGTCGCCCGTCTCCGTGGAAGTGAACGGCGCGGACGCACAAGCATACGACACGCGCTTGCGCTGCGCCAAGGAAAAAGACCTCGTGCTCTGTGACGACGGCACGTTTACGCGTTCGGTGTTTCCCGACTTGTTGGAAGGCACATGGGAAAAGGTAGACGAATCGTCCATAGAACTACGGCCGAAAAACGAAAAAGAGGACATCAATTCGTGGGATAAACACGACCTTAAGAGCCCTCCCGTGGCAACGCATAAGGACGACCAACTACGCGTAACATACGGCGACGGCGTTTCGGTTGTGTACAAACGCGGCGTGGAAAAGCCATCTAGCGACAAGCTCGTAGGCCTTTGGGAAATCGTGGAGAATGCGGAGGGCGGAGTCGTTCACTATAGACAAGACGACTTCGAAAGCGAACGGGCAACCGGTTATTACACTAAATATCTTGATATACGCGCAAGCGGTTCCATCATTTGGGATCAGCAGGGCAAGCTGTCGCAGGGACATTATCGCATGATCGGCGATGGCCAAGCTGTAGCTTACATCCGAAGCGAAAGCGAACCCGGTAGGTACTGGCTTGGCCTGCTGGAGCTTGAGGACGGGCAGCTAACGTTCCATTACAGGGCTGAAGACGAAGGCGACTGGGAAAAGTTCCAGAGAGCAGAGAAGGACAACCGAGCCGATTTGCGGAAGCCGGAGTCTTAGGAACTGTCATACAATAACCTACACACCCTGCGGTCCCGCGCGGCGCGGGAGGCTATTGCCTGACGGTTCCTTAGGAGGTTTTGGCGCTGGCGAATTGGTGCAAGCGCACAGCGAATAGTGGGCTGGGCGGGCCACTCTATGAGCGACACCAACTTGGCCGATGACTTCACATACGAGCATCGCCATCTCCCCACACGTTGACAAACGCGCAAACGCTTGCTTTTGTGCCCTAGGATCGCAAGCCCGCGAACAAAACGTTCGCGAACAATTCTTTTGCCCGCCCACCATGTAGTGGGCGGTTTTTTGCGCCAACCCGCTGCGAGTTCGCCCCCTTTTTGACAATTACGGCGCCCCGCATACCGTTCACGGAAGTCGCGAATGAGCGAGTTTCCAATGGGTACACTAAATAGCATTATTGTCCGGCTGAAAGGAGCCTCCCGTGTTGTTCGGTCTCAATCCCTTGGTGCTCGTGCTTCTCGTGGCGCTGGTTATTGTTTGCGCCGTCTTCCTCCTCTCGGGCTATGTCAAGGCTTCGCCCGACGAGGCGCTCATCATTTCCGGCCTTCATGCCAAGCCCCGTGTTCTTACCGGCCGCGCCGGCTTCAAGATTCCTTTTTTCGAGCGCACCGACCGTCTGTGCCTGAAGCAGATTTCAGTCGACATTAAAACCGACCAGTACATCCCCACGAACGATTTTATCAACGTCAAAGTTGACGCCGTCGCCAAGGTTCGCGTAACCGACGACCCCGACGGCATGCTGCTCGCCGAGCGCAACTTCCTTAACATGACAGAGGATGCCATCGCCGCGTCGCTGCAGGATTCGCTGCAGGGCAACATGCGCGAGATTATTGGTACCCTCGACCTGCGCAGCATCAATACCGACCGCGATTCCTTTTCCGACCAGGTTATGGCCAAGGCCAGCAAGGACATGGAGAAGCTTGGCATCGAAATCCTGAGCTGCAACATTCAAAACGTCACCGACGAGCATGGTCTTATTACCGACCTCGGCATGGACAATACCTCCAAGATTCGCAAGGACGCCTCCATCGCCAAGGCCAAAGCCGATAAGGAAGTCGCCGTGGCGCAGGCCGAGGCCGACCGCGAGGCCAACGACGCGCGCGTTCGCGCCGATCGCGACATTGCCGAGAAGCAAAACGAGCTCGCCATTCAAAAGGCGCAGCTCAAAACCGTTGAGGACACGGAGCGCGCAAAGGCCGACGCAGCATATCGCATTCAAGAGCAGGAACAGCAGCGTGCCGTGCTCGAGGCCGAGGGTCGCGCGAAGGCCGAGACGGTCCGCGTTCGCGAGCAGGAACTGGCCGCCGAGGTCAAGAAGCGCGCAGAAGCAGACAAGTACCGCGAGATTCAGGCAGCTGAGGCGGCCATGGAAGCCGAGAAACGCCGCGCAGAGGCCGATGCATACGCCGCCGAGATGGAGGCCCGCGCCATCAAGCTGCGCGGCGAGGCCGACGCAGAGGCCATCCGCGTAAAGGGCATCGCCGAGGCAGAGGCCACGCGGGCCAAGGGCGAGGCCGAGGCAGCGGCGCTCGAAAAGCGTGCCGAGGCGCTGCAAAAGATGAACCAGGCCGGTATGGCGGAAATGATGATTAAGGTACTGCCTTCTGTTGCCGCTGCAGTGGCGAAGCCGCTCTCGAGCATCGGCAACGTGAGCGTTTACGACGCGGGATCGGGCTCTGGCGATGGCGATACGGGTGTGTCGCGCATTACGGCCACCATGCCCGTCGTCATTAAGCAGGTGTTCGACACCATGAGCGACGCTACCGGCGTAGACATGCGCGAAGTCATGCGCGCCAACACGTACGACGCCGCCGTCAACCACAACGTCCACGTGGAGGGCGAGATTAGCAAGGAGTAGCGGCGGCGCCAGCGTAGACATGCGCGAAGTCATGCGCGCCAACACGTACGACGCCGCCGTCGACCACAGCGCCCACGTGGAGGGCGAGGCTGCCAAGGAGTAGCAACGACGCCGCCGACCACGACGCCCACGTGGAGGGTGAGGTTGCCAAGGAGTAGCCACAGCGCCAGCAGCAAGGATCGCGAGGGGGGTCGCACACGAGGAACGTTCAACGTATTTTCAGTGTGTACAATTTCCTCGCCAAAAAAACGGCTCAATGTACGATTCTGAGAAGATATTGTACATTGAGCCGGTTTTTCATCCGCGAAATTGTACACACTGAAACCCGACTGAAAGCTCAAATCCGAGAATCCGTCTCGCGGAGCCGTCGCGCAGCGTTGTTTCGCCAGGAACGCGCCCGTGCGCGCACTGACCGCCCTGCCTACCGCGCAAGGAAAGCGCCCGCCGTAGTGCCAGGAGCTTTAGCACCCTTGGGCACGAGAACAATCTCGATTGCCTCGAGACGCTTGCTATAGCCTGCCGTACCCGCTGAAGCGCCATTCCTGGCCCAGCCAAGCCAGCCGAACGTCTGCGCGTGAACGCGATAATACACGTCGTACTTCTTGGCCATTGCACCCGTAAGACGAATTTCGATGGCCTCAAGACGCTTGGATTCGCCCAGGGTGCCGCTCAGGGCGCCTTCGTTCTTCCAGTTCTGCCAACCATACGTCTGCACGTGAGTCCGATACTGGATGGACCCCGTCACGGGCTTGCTTCCCAGCTGGATTTCGATGGCTTCAAGCCGCTTGGACTCGCCCATGGTTCCCGAGGTCGCGCCATTCTTCTTCCACGACGTTTCCCAGCCGTAGGTTTGACGATGCACCCTGTAGTTCACGGAAGGGGCCACAATCTTAAATGTTTTCTTGCGCGTCCCGGTGTAGTTTCCTTTCCCCTTCACCGTAACAGTCGCAGTGCCGGCCTTCGTATTGTTCGCATAGGAAAGCGTGTAGTCACTACCCAACTTGAGCGTTTTGCCCCCAAGCTTTACGGTAGGCTTCGGCGTCACTGCCTTGCCCGTGTAGGGCTGGTTTGCAATGCTGCCAACGTTCGCCTTCGCGATGCTCGCGGGTGCGATCTTAAAATTGACCTTTTTCGAACCCGTATAGTTGCCCTTGCCCGTCACCGTGGCCGTCGCCGCGCCCGCCTTCACGTTGTTGCCGTACGAAACCGTATAGTCCGTGCCCGCCTTGAGGGTTTTGTCACCGAGCCTCACCGCAACGCCCGGCTTCTTGGCGCTGCCGTCGTAGGTGTAGCTCGCACTCGCCAGCGTGACGCTCGCCTTCGCGATGCTTGCGGGCACGATCTTGAAGCTGGCCGCCGTCGAGCCCGTATAGTTGCCCTTGCCCGTCACCGTGGCCGTCGCAGTGCCCGCCTTCACGTTGTTGCCGTACGAAACCACGTAGTCCGTGCCCGCCTTGAGGGTTTTATCACCGAGGGTTTTGTCACCGAGCCTCACCGCAACGCCCGGCTTCTTGGCGCTGCCGTCGTAGGTGTAGCTCGCACTCGAAAGCGTGACGCTCGCCTTCGCGATGCTCGCGGGCGCAATCTTGAAGCTGGCTGTTTTCGTGCCGGCGAAATTGCCCTTGCCCACAACGGTCACGCTCGCCGTACCAACATTCACGTTATTCGAATACGTCGCGGTGTAGTCTGTTGCTGGGACAGTGAGCGAACCCGCCTTCACAACGGGCGAAGGCTTGAGCGCCGAACCCGTATAGGTGCACGACGTCGAAATGGAAACCGAGCTGATGTCGGCGGGCAAGATTTTCCACTCGAGCTCTTTGGGCGTGTTCGTACCGTCATCCCACACGAAGTACGTGGAGTTGGTGAGTATTGCCGTTGCTCGATACGTGCCAGGCTCCGCAGCCTCCGTCACGCCCGAAAGCGTGTATGCATCCCCGAACACGGCACTCGCTTCCTGCAATTCGCTGTGCGCACGTGCATAGTCGTCCGCACGTACGATGCCCGCCTGCACCTCACCGTTGTAGATAAGCCCAGTCTTTGCGGTTGATGCAAAGAGATCTTCCAGATTGACCATATAGAGAACGGGCCCAAATATATGAGGAACAGTAATTGTGTCGGTGAAGTTTCCCTTGCCCGTTAACGTAAGTTGCAGAGTCTCCCTTTCATCAAATCCGACCGACAGCGTGTAATCGGTATTCTCCACAAGCGCGTGTTCCCCATCTCTACCCTGAAACGTCAACGTCACAGGAGGGGGCACAAGCGTCTTATAAGCTTCCTCCCAATCGCTTGCCGGTATGTCACTCAATAGAACCCAATAGAACTCATCGACCGATCGCGGTTGGATAATAAACTCCTCACTTGCGGAGCCCGCATAATTGCCCTTCCCCGTCGCGGTTACAACGGCAGTGCCGGCATTCACGTTGTTGGCATAAACAAGCGTGTAGTCCGTCCCCTCCACGAGCGTCTTCCCCCCGTGTACAACAGTCGGCTTTGGCTCCATTGCCCCGCCGTCGTACACGAGATTCTCTGCGTCGTCGCCAAACGTCACGTCTCCTGCCACCAGCTCCGCCGGGTTTATGGAAAACTCAATCGTCTTGCTTCCCGCATAGCAGCCCTTGCCCGTAACGGTAACGGTGGCGGTGCCGACGGTCTCGTTGTTGGCGAAGGTAAGTGTGTAATCGGTTCCCTCCGAAAGCGCGACGGACGTGTTCTCCGCATCGAGCTGCGTGTGCGAAAGCGCGACGGTGGGCGTGCATTCAGAGCCGTTGTAAATGCACTCCGCAGGGGTGAGCTCCGCGGCGATACGGTTGGACGCGACGTCGAGCGGCACAATGCTAAAGGTCTTCGTCACCTGGCCCGTATAATTATTGATGCCCGTCACCGTTACCGTGGCCGTGCCCACGCCAACGTTGTTCTGCGCGTCAAGCGCCGCGTCGTAGTCCTCGCCTGCCACCAGCACATTGCCGTTCACCCCAACGAGCTCCACGTCGGGACACAGCGGCCGCGCGTCGTACGTGAACTCGTCTTCGACCAGGCTCACCATGTTTTCCGTAAGTTCGGCCGGCGCGATAACGAACGGTAGCTCCTGCTCGAATTTGTCTGCGAAGGACCCGATGCCCCGCACGGTAACCGTTGCCGTCCCCGCGTTCACGTTGTTGGCATAGACCACCTCGAAGTCCTCGTCGCGAACCAGCTCGGTGGTTTGGCCTTTCTTGCGCTGCATTGCCAGCACTTCAGGCTCATGCGCTTCACCGTTATAGACAAGTTCGTCCGAGGCGTACGCAACCTGCAGGCACACGACGCCGTCATCGCCTAAGTCAACGAGCGCTTGTGTACCCCTCGCAAGCGAAACCGACTCGTACGCATCCGCTTCGCCATGGCCATACACGCGGTCCCAACCCGCATCGCCAAGATCGTGCGCGGCGGCATAAAGAACGCTAATGGCGTCTGTCGCTCTGAGGTCGGGCCGAGTTGCGAACTCCAACGCAAGAACGCCCGACACGTGTGGCGCCGCCATTGAGGTGCCGCTCTTGTTCGCATAGTCGCCGTTGAGCGAGGTGCTCAAAATCGTTGTGCCCGGAGCCGAAATGTTCTTGCCTTCGGTAGTGTGCGTGCCGCCTTGACCTTCGCAGTTGTAGTTCGAGCTGGAACTCCTCTCGACGCGATACGAGCCCGATGCGTCATTTCCCCCGTTCGTCGCGGTTTGGCCCCTGAGGTTTATTACCGCTACCGCCGACGCAGCGTCACTCGGCCAATTTATGTAGGGGACCGGCGAGCTCGACGAAGAGTTGCTCGCGGCGCACACCACAGCAATGTTCGCAGCGCGAGCGTTGCGCATGGCCCGTACTACGGCGGAGTCTTCGAGCTCGCCGTATGCTTCCACGTCCCACGCAATACCAACGCTCATGTTTATTACTTTTATGTTGTAGTCGTCTTTATGCTCTATCGCATAATTGATCGCTTTGCATAAGGCCGCGCTTGCTGCCGTGGAGCTGCCGTTTTTGTTGTAGCAAAACGCCTGAATGGGCACGATTCGGGCGTTGTAGGAGGTGCCCGCCACGCCAATCTCGTTGTTCGCTGTTGCGCCCACGATACCGGCCACGTGCGTTCCGTGATTCGCCATGCTGTTGCTCGAAGCAAGGTACGGGGCGACGTCGGATGTGGAGCTCCCGCACGTAGGGTTCCACCATGTTTCGTCTTTGTACACGTCATATGCGGCGTTGTAGGCTGAGCCTGCGATAAAGCTATCTGTGAGGTCGGGTTGATTGAGGTCGAAGCCGTTGTCGATAATGGCGACGCCAATGCCGCCCTCCACATCCGCGCAACGGGCCACTTGCCATGCCTCCGGCACCCGCATGCTTTCGAGACCCCACTGTTGCTTTGCAAGCGGGTCGTTCACGACGTCGGAGACATGGGTTGGGGTTGCTGCGACCGTGGCTTCGGGCGAGGTGGAGGTGGCGGATGCGGCGTCCTTCGCGGCTTCTTTCGCGACGGAGTCCTTCGCACCCGAGGCGTCCTTCGTGCGTTCGTCGTCGTTACGGCGATCGGCGTCGGCTGCGGCATCGGCCGCGGCGTCCTTCGTGCGTTCGGCATCATCACGGCGATCGACGTCGGCTGCTGCATCCTCGGCTGCGGCATCATCACGGCGATCGGCGTCGGCCGCGGCGTCGGCCGCGGCGTCGGCTGCTGCCCGCGTTTCGGTTTGATCGTCGGTTCGGTCGACGTCCGGAAGCTCGCTTTGGGCATCGTCGGTGGCTGGGATGTCGTGGGCTGGGGCGTCGCCGGCGTTGGCGTCGCCGGCGTTGGCGTCGCCGGCGGCGTGAGAATCGCCGGCTCGGGCGCCGCTGTGGGCTCGGGCATCGCCGTCCGCCGGGGCGTCACCTGTGGCCTGATCTCCCCCGGCACCTTGGCCATCGCCGTCGGCCGGGGCATCTCCACCAGCATCGACGTCTTGGCCTTCCTCGGCCTCATGCGCCTCAATCTGGACCTCACCCCGGTACGAACCGTCGGCCCCAACAGGTTCCTCGACCTGGCTGGCTTGTGTTCGCCCACCGTCGGACTCGCCGAGCAGGCCAGCGTTTATCTGCTCCGCATCGAGCCCACCGAGATGGCCGGCGTTTACCCGCCCACCGTCGGCCTCCCCGAGCAGGCCGGCGTTTATCTGCTCCACGCCCGAATCGTCAAGCTGACTCAAGCCTGATTCCTGCGCTCCGTCGACGTCCGTTGCATGCGATGCTCTTTCGGACCCATCGGACTTGGTTGAACTCCCCGCTCGCACTCCCGTGCTGGACTTAGTCCCACGCGCACCGTCCTCGCTAAGCGTGGCCTTTTCGCCAGTACGCGTTCGAGGGGCATCCTTGCTTTCAAGATCCTCTGAAATGTAGTACAAGTAATCGGGCTGCGTCCCCAAAACAATCGGAGAGCACATCCCACGAATGGCGTTTATCCCGTCCTCCACACTCATGCCAGACTCAAGCGCAGCCGTCACCAAACCACATTCGACGTCCTCGGCTGCAACCGACTGCGTCGCAACGCCCGGTGTTTTTGCAAGCAACTTTTCGACCTCGGCTACAGTTGCAGAGGGATCTATGCTAATGAGTACTTCGCCCTCGACGTATTCGGCCCCCTCCGGCATCTCGAACTCAACAGCTTTTGGCGGAGCAACGGTGTTTGCGTCACGCACGCGCTGGTCGTCCGCGGTGGCGTCGCTGGCATCGGGGTCGCCGCCGTCTTTGTTGCCGCTCACTTGGTCACCCGATCCGTGGTCGCCAGCACCGCTGCTGGCGACGTCACCGACACTAACATCACCAGTCCCGGACGCATTCGTACCATTGGCATCGGCACCTGCATTGGCCTTGTCACCATTATCCGCGTCGTCACCGCTCTGCACACCGTTGTTCGCGCCCGTACCACGCACATCGGCGCTAGGCAAATCGGCACCGGACGCAGCGGCGCTTTTGGATGCTGCGAGCTGTTCGTCTTTAGATTCAACTGAGGTGCCACGCTCTGCGTTCGCGCCGCTTTTGATTCTGTTTTTATCTATGACATCATGCGCATTCCGAGAGACCTGTGTGTCGTCATTTTCAGATAGCTTGACCTGCGCAGTTTTGACTGCTGCTGGCTTGGCTTGCATCGCCTCCCCCTGAACCGACTTTGCCTCTGCTGACTGCGGTTGTCCGGCCGCGGTTTCGATGGGGTTATCCGTTTCGGCGCTCGCAATAGTCCTCTCAGCCGACGCAATAATGCTTAGTCGAGCTGAAAAAGCCGCCATGGCAAGCGGTAACACGACGGCGGCACAAACTAGGAACCAAGATTTGCGTACGTGCGTCAATTTATGCATGGGGGACACCAACTTTTAGCGAGGGAAGGTGAAATCTAATAATACAGACGTCCGACTAATTATGAAGTTTCTTCTTGTAAAAAGCACGAGACTGTTTCGTCATTTTATCTCGTCAGGGCTAGGAGCCGCCGGATATTAACCTGCGCATCCTGCGTTCCCGCGGCCTTGCGGTCCCGCGGTCCCCCGGTCTTGTGTTCCCGCGGTCCCCCGGCCTTGCGGTCCCGCGACCATGAGTTGCGAAGTGACGACAGACACGGACGAATGAGCCCTACAAACCGCCGAGGGGTCCGTTTTCGATGTTTTCGCTAGGTTTGTCGGATTCGGGGGACGCCCAATCCGACAAAGCTCGCGGATTGGCCCGATATGCTCCCCAAGCTGCTTCATAGTCGCATACGCATGACGCTCGCGACGCCACGCATGGCGTTCGCGACGCTAAGCGAGTCGGCGCCATGCGGAATCGCGACCTGCGTCGCGGGCGGGTTGTCGCCGGGGCCGGACCGAGGGAAAGTCGGATGAAAATGCGACTTGTGCAACTGAAAGATTTGCACAGGTCGATATTCCGTCCGATTCCGCCCCCGCGATTTGCACAGGTCGATATTCCATCCGATTTTTCCCCGAAAGGTGCACCGCGAGGACCATCCGAAGGATAATCCGGACGAAAAATCGACTTGTGCAACTGAAAGGCTTGCACAAGTCGATATTCCGTACGAACGCACAGCGGCGGTTTGCGGGGGCGATGGTCGTCCTCGCGAATGCCCGGTCCTCGCCTATTCCAAGCGACCGGCGGCATAGCGAGCGGCCACGCCCTCGCGCGGGCGGATTTCGCCGCCGCGAGGGGCCGAAGGTGCGCCCAGGAGACATCGTCGCGCCGCGGCGGCGGATTCCGAGAGCGTGACGGCACCGGAACATAAAAAATAGTGGGCACGTAGTCTTAAACCTTTTGCAAAACCGCAGTTTGAGGGTGCGGAGACATAAGTTCTGCAACATCACGTGCCCACTGTGTATTTTAGCCAGTGGGCACGTGATGTTTCGACATTTATGCCACAAGCGTCGTGAGCTGGGCTTTTGCACGGACGTTCAAAACCACGTGCCCACTATTTTGGGCGCGGGGGAACTTGCGTGGGCCCCACGGGGTCGCGCAGCACGTCCGAAGTGGCTTGCCAACGGCCATGACGCTTCTTGAAAAGCATATTCGGCAGTTTCGCGAGGTTTCTAGAGCCAGGCACCCCAGGGTTGAACCCCCGGGATGGCGCCGAGCCCTACAAACCTCACCGGAGGACCCGTTTTCGGCGTTTTCGCGAGGTTTGTCGAATTCGGGGGACGTTCAATCCGACAAAGCTCGGCAAAGGACCCGATTTCCGCGTTTTTGCGAGCTTTGTAGGGTCGGACACCCCTGCCGGACCCGCATGACAGGGCCCGAGCCCTACAAACCTCGCCGGGGGACCCGTTTTCCGCGTTTTCGCGAGGTTTGTCCGATTCGGAGGACGCCCAATCCGACAAAGCTCGCGGAAAGCCCCGATTTCGGCAGTTTCGCGAGGTTTGTAGGGCCGGGCGCCTCCTGCCAAGTAGCGTCCCGAAAAGTGGTGTAAGACCTCCCCCTCCCCCCATGGGGGGAGGGGCGAACAAACGTACTGTATCCCGGGACAGTGCGTTGATTGGGTGAAGGGGTGGGCCACCGTCCTACAATCGTCGGTTGCGAAAAGTC
>JAFWMH010000012.1 GCA_017510785.1 Atopobiaceae bacterium
AATTGCAGCTGCTGCGGGTGGAAACACCCGCACCGGTCGCAAAGCGTGCCGGCGGCGCCCGCAACGGTCGCGATTCAAGCCAACCGCGCCCGCACCGGTCGCGAAGCGTGCCGGCGGCACCCGCACCGGTCGCGATTCCAGCCAACCGCGCTCGGATGACGCCTGTGCCGACCAACCTTAAAGCCCGTTCAACCATGTGGATGTCCATGCTCTTTAAGTGACATTAAAGGTTGGGGTCGTAAGCTACCTGCAACGTGAATGACGGCACCAAAGGAGGCACGTTGTCATGACCAAATACCACGGAACCAAGGCGTCCGCCGCAATTTGTGCAGGGTTGCTTTCGCTTGCGCTCATAGGATGTGGCTCGGGATCCACCCCGGCTAGCGAGGCATCTGCCGCGAACAACACCACGACCGAAACCGCGGTCGTCTCGAACGCAACGACGGCGGCTGCGACCAACGCCAACGAGACCAGCGCCAACTCGAGTGACACGTACACCGATCGCGACCTACGGCAGACCGCGGACACGAGTGGAGCAAAGGCCATTACCGTGCAGAGCGGCGAAGACGTGAACATTACCGAGGAAGGCGTCTATGTGCTGAGCGGCACCGCCACCAACGTAACCGTGCGCGTACAGGCCGACGAGACGGCCAAGGTGCAGCTCGTGCTTGACGGCCTGAACATCACAAACGAAACAGCCCCGGCCATCTATGTGCTCTCGGCCGACAAGGTGTTTGTTACCACGGCCGAGGGAAGCCAAAACGGGTTGTCCGTTACTGGCGCGTTTGCGGCGGATGGCGAGACAAACCTCGACGGCGCGATCTTCTCTAAGGATGACCTTGTGCTCAACGGCTTGGGAACGCTCACCATCAACTCATCGGACCACGGTGTCGTTGCCAAGGACGACCTCAAGGTGACGGGCGGCACCTATACCATCACTGCCAGCGGTGATGCGATGCAGGCCAACGACGGCATCTATGTGGTAGGCGGCACCTTTACCATGGAGGCGGGAAGCGATGGCCTCCAGGGTGACGTGCTCGTGCAGGTTGACGGCGGCACCATGAACATCCGCGCTGCGGAGGGCATTGAATCCACCACGGTGCAGATCAACGATGGCACCATAGAGATAAGTGCCAGCGACGACGGCATCAACGCCACAACGAAGTCGAATGATGCCAGCGTTACACCCAGCATCACCATTGCCGGTGGCGACGTGGCTATAACCATGGGCCAGGGCGATACCGACGCGCTCGACGCCAACGGCAGCATCTACATTACCGGCGGCACCGTGAACATTACCGCGCAGTCTGCCTTCGACTTTGACCAGACGGCCGAGCTTACCGGCGGCACCGTGTATGTAAACGGCGAGCAGGTGTCGACCATCGAGAACTCCATGATGGGCGGTGGCATGGGTGGCCATGGCGGCATGATGGGCGAGGGCGGCCCTGGTGGCATGGGCGGTCGTCATGGTGAGTTCCAGGACGGTGGCCCTCAGGGCGACATGTCCATGGGTGGCACCACACAAGGCGACGTTATGCAGGGCTAACTTCCATACAACGCCTACATCCCGCCCCCGGCTCCCGCCAATAAGGGAACCGGGGGTTCATTCTTGCGGCTGTTCGGCTACAATTCAAAACCTGTGAGTTATTGAAAGGGGCAAACAGTGGGGGACGTAAGCGATCTTGTCTCGGAGGACCGTAGGCGAGCTCTTGAGGCATTGCTGGGCAAAAGCGAGCAACATACGCCAAAAAAGAGCAGAAAGTACGGCAAGTCGCTAAGAAGAGCTGTGCCGCGCGATGTGCTGGCCTCATGGGTGGTGTCGTCGGGACGTCCGGATCCTGTTGAGCTGATTTTGAGTCAAGACAAAGATCGCGTGCAAGAACTCGTGCCGGTGCGCCACGAGCGCATGTCTGTTTCGGCGTTTACGTTCTATCGCGGTGCGGCGCTCATAATGGCGTCCGACCTCTCTACGTTGCCTACCACAGGCATTGAAGTCCAGGTATGCGGCGACGCGCATATATCAAACTTCGGGCTGTACTCGTCCCCCGAGCGTCGTACCGTGTTTGACATCAACGATTTTGACGAGACTACCCGTGGCCCTTGGGAATGGGATGTGGCGCGTCTTGTGGCGAGCGTGGAGATTTGTGGGCGCAATCGTGGCTTCTCGCAGGAGTGTCGCGAAAAGGCAGTGCTTGCCGCGGCAAACGGCTACCGTGAGGCGATGCGTTCCTTTGCCGACATGGGCAACAGGGAAGTGTGGTATGCCCATCTGGACGTAGATGACTTGTATCAGCTGCTTGAGGACCGCGCGAAAAAGGGCGATCGCAAGCGGGCAAAGAAGATACTCAACAAGACAAAGGCCAAGGATAGCACCCGCGCCGTCGCCAAGTTTACCGAGGTGGTTGATGGCCACCTGCGCGTAAAGAGCGATCCGCCGGTAATAATCCCGCTACGCGACATTGTGGAGGGGGCAGGCGCGCAGATACCAAAGGACCTGGACATGGCCAAGCTCATCTCGTCCGTGCTTGCCAAATACCGCAAGACGCTGCCGCCCGAGCGGGCTGCGCTGATTGACGGGTATCGCGGTGCCGACATAGCCCATAAGGTCGTGGGCGTGGGTAGCGTGGGTACGCGTGCGTGGATCGTGGTGATGGAGGGTGCAAACGAGCACGACTCCTTGGTGTTGCAAATCAAAGAGGCGTCCTCGTCTGTGCTC
>JAFWMH010000013.1 GCA_017510785.1 Atopobiaceae bacterium
ACAGCACAGCACAGCACAGCACGGCACGGCACGGTACGGCACGGCACGGCACGACACGGCACGGCGTAAGGCGTAGCCGCGCTAAGGCCTCGAGAACCGAATACAACTACATTCGTGACGGATGACCGCCGGGTCCGGCGGTCTTTTGTTGTCCGCCATGGCCAGAGGAGGCCATGCCGGGTGTTGGAAACGAGTTAAGGAGGGAGTTCTATGAGAATGAAGGCCAAGAGGTTCCTGAGCGTCCTGCTCACCCTCGCGCTGGTGTCGGGGCTGGTGCCCGGCGAGGGGCTGAAGGAGGCGCTGGCGGATAGCGCGACTTATACAATAGTCATTAGCGAATACTTCGGCTCACACACATATAGCGACAGCGCAACACTGCCAATATCAATTACGGCGAATGAAATATTCCAGCTTTGCGGCTATGACACTACACCGGTCGACACAAGCCTGACAAGCGGAACCAATGTTGCCGTCTCTGGCAATACTGTAACGGTGAATGGTGAAGGCACCTCGGAAATACTGATTAATTATGATGATGGGCACATGACAGATTCGGAAGCTTTCCGGATTGCTGTCACACAGAATGCCAATGTCGCCGTGACCTCCGTCTCTCTCAGCCCGGACACCGCGCAGACGATAGATGTGGGTGGGAACGTGGCGTTTACCGCGAGCGTCGAGCCTGGCGGCGCTACGGACAGGAAGGTTCTGTGGAGCGTCGCCGGGGATGACGCGAGCGCCGTGGAGCTGTACGCCGACGAGGCCTGCCAGAACCCGGTCGGCACGGAGGCCACCGACATCCTCACCGTCTACGCCAAGGGCATGTCGGCGAGCACGGCCACCGTTACCGCCACTAGCAACGCGGACAGCAGCAAGTCCGCAAACTGTGATGTGACGGTGAATGAGGTGCACACGCATGATGACATTACCTTCACTCCGTGGACGTCGGCCAACGGCCTCCCGACCGACGGCGGCAATTACTATCTGACCACGGATGTGACGCTGACAAGTCAGTGGGTCGTCTCCGCCGAGATCAGTTTGTGCCTGAACGGGCATACGATCACGCAAACGGTCAATAACAACCGTGTCATTGACATCGCCCAAGCTGGAATGCTGAACTTGTATGAATGCGCCGAAACTGCAGGCGCTATCAATGGCGCGACAATAACCATTAACCACTTTCGAGGCGGCTGCGTGAATGTGAGCAGCGGCGGCACGTTCAACATGTATGGCGGTATAATCACCAAATCGAAAATGACAGCCAATGGAAATTACGGTGCTGGCGTGAATGTGAACAGCGGCGGCAAGTTCAGCATGTATAAAGGTGCAATCACTGAAAACACGGTGGGACAAAATGGATGTTCCGGCGGTGTTTACAGTGAGGGCACGTTCAACATGTATGACGGTACGATCAGCAAAAACAACGGTCAGTACGGCGCTGGTGTGCGAATTGGCCCTGGTGGTACGGGCACCATGTCCGGCGGCATAATCAGTGAAAACGTTGCAGGAAAACGGGGCGCTGGCGTGTACATTGAGGGAGTGTTTACCATGTCCGACGGCACGATCAGCGGAAACCATGTTAATGGGGAAGCAAAATATGGCGGCGGCGGTGTGTTTGTTCAAAACCAGAATGGAACAGTTGGTACGTTCAACATGTCCGGTGGCACGATTAGCGGGAATTCGTCTGGTACCCATGGCGGCGGAATATGCTTAAGAGGCTATGGCTCTTTCTCCGGAAGTCCCATCATCACGGGGAACAGCGCCACTACCCATGGCGGTGGAATATGCATAGAGCCAAATGACGGTGGAACGGATGCAGGCAGCGTTTCTTTCTCCGGGAATCCGACCATCACGGGAAATACGGTGAAAAACGCGGCGAATAATGTCTACATCACGGAAGGATCCGTTAATAAAAATAAGCTCATCACGATCGGCGAGAATGGATTAACCGAAGGCACATCCATCGCTGTGACGATGCAGACTCCCGGCGCCTTCACCGTTGGGTACAGCAGTTTCAGCAGCACGGCTCCTTCGACTTATTTCAGCAGTGATAACACCGATTATGGCGTTGTGCTCGATGTTAATAGAGAGGCGATGCTGGTACATTGCACGGTGGTTACCTTTGATGCCAACGGCCACGGCACCGCGCCCGCCGCGCAGACTGTCGCAATCGGCAGTACCGTGACCAAGCCTGATGACCTGACTGCGGATGGCTATACTTTTGGCGGTTGGTATAAAGAGGCGGGTTGTGCCAATGCGTGGAACTTTGACAGCGACACTGCATCGACGGCAATGACATTGTATGCGAAGTGGACAACAGTGCCCGCGACCGCACCGACCGTCGCAGGTGCGGCTGATCTGGCGCTGACCTACGGGTATACCGCGGGCAGCGTGAGCGTTACGGCTGCCCCGGCAGACGGACATGCCATTACCGGCTATCAATGGTATTCCAACACGACAAACAGCGCGGAAAACGGCACAGAAATCAGTGGCGCAACAGAGGCGAGCTATCCCATTCCTACCGGTAAAAGCGCCGACACAACAGAGTGCTATTACTGCGTCGTGACCGCCAAGCGCACGGACAACGACCAGACGGCCACGGCAACATCTGAAGTGGCGACCGTAACGGTTGGCAAAGCGAACCCTACCGCGACCGCACCAACGGCGTCGGCCACCTACGGACAGACATTGGCCGATGTGACTCTGAGCAATCCGGAGGGCAACACACCGGGAAGCTGGGCATGGGTAGATGAAGGGACCACCAGTGTCGGCAGCGCGGGCAGTCACACCTTCAAGGCAAACTTCACGCCTACGGATACAGCGAACTATAAATCTGTGAGCAATGTGGACGTGACCGTGACCATTGGCATGGCAAACGCAGCTGCAGCCACCGTTACCGCAAACAACCGCACCTACGACGGGACGGAGAAGCCGCTTGTGACTGTGGACAACTCGACGTTGGTTGGCGGCACCATGCAGTACGCTCTCGGCACCGCAACCGAAGCCACTGAATCTTACGCCACATCCATCCCCGTAAAGACCGACGCGGGAACCTACTACGTGTGGTACAAGGCCGCAGGCGACGAGAACCACGAGGACTCCGCTCCCGTCTGCGTCAAGGCTGTTGTCTCGCCCGCGAAGGCAACCCTCGCGTGGTCGAAGACCAGCTTCACCTACGACGCGAAGAGCCACAAGCCGACGGCGAAGGTGTCTAACCTCGCGCCGGGCACCTCGTGCTCCGTTACCGTCTCCGGCGAGAAGGCCGACGCCGGCACCTACGCCGCCACTGCCACCGAGCTCTCCAACAAGAACTACGTGCTTCCCAAGGCCGCGACGACAAAGTTCACCATCGGCAAGGCCAAACTCACGGTGACTGCCAAGGACAAGGCCATTGCGTTCGGCGCCGCGCCCGCGAACGCCGGTGTTTCATACGCAGGCTTCAAGGGGTCCGACTCCGCCAAGTCGCTCGGCGGCAAGCTCGCCTACGGCTACGGAGGCTACAGGAAGGGCTCGAAACCTGGTACGTACAAGATAGAGCCCTCCGGACTCACGTCCACGAACTACGACATCGCCTACAAGGCCGGCGCCCTCACGGTGACGGCGCCCGGCAGGGTGCCCACCACCGCCACGGGCCACCTCCAGGGCACGGGCGACACGGCGTACGGCGCCTCCGCGAAGTTCTACGGCACGACGGGTAGGTCCAAGCGCCTCGAGGCGCTCAGGCTCAAGCTCTCTGGCGCGCCCTACGCGGGCTCCATCCAGTACCGCTCGCACCTGCAGGGCAGGGGCTGGGAGTCCAAGTGGGCCTCCGACGGCGCCATGAGCGGTACCGTCGCGCAGTCCAGGAGGATCGAGGCCGTGCAGGTGAGGCTCACCAGCGAGATGGCCAAGCACTACGACGTGTACTACCGCGTCCACGTGCAGGGCGCCGGCTGGATGGCCTGGGCCAAGAACGGCGCGAGCGCGGGCACCGAAGGACAGTCGCGCCGCGCCGAGGCCGTACAGGTCGTCATCCTCAAGAAGGGCTCCAAGGCCCCCGGCAAGACCTATAACGACGTTACGCAGGCCTACGCGAGGGCGTTCGTCTCCAAGTAGGCGAGGGACTGGTTGCAGCCCAAAAGGGGTTGTCCCTTTTGGGCTGCAGGTTCTCCAGAAGCTGTGTGGACGATCGACGTAACCCGTTGGCAAGGCCTGGCACCAGGGACTATAAGCCCAGCTGTCCCGCGCGTCTGTGGTTGGCAGTAGACTGCCTACGCAGGATCTCGCACCCGAAAGAGTTCGATCGCCGCCACGAGGGCCTCTGCCTGGTGGTGCTGGTCATCAGAGTAATTGAACTCGATGGACGCCATGCCTACTCGCCTTCCTCTCTTCTGGCAGGGAACTCCCGTACAATGCGCTCCTCGAACTCTGCCGGAAGATCGCGACTCACGAGGTACTCCTTGAAAAACGGGAGTTCGAACCCCACTCTTCCGCGACCGCGCTCTCCGAAAATCCCCTTCGAGCAGGCGCTTGCGGTATTGCGCAGCGTAGGAATAGGATTTGTTCATGCGCGGGGCTATGTCCGCCATTCGGCTTGGGCCGTCATCCGCAAGCATGGCACACAGGAAGCCGAGATCTACGTCCGACAATTCCGCATACGTTTCCTCAAACACCTGGTCTGCCATCTCCGCCATTGCATGTCCTATTGCTGAGTCCACGTCGCGCAAGGTGATGCCGGTGTGGGCCGATGCCATTTCCCATACATAATACCCAACGAGCTGCATCATGTAGGGGAATCCCTGGATGGCATCCACGGTCATAGCTATGGCGTTTCCATCAATTGAGGACCCGGCACTCGTTACCGTGTTGTTGAGGCGCTCGCGACCGACGCGTCCGGAACCCTGCCGATTCTCTGTCTCTTTGCCCTGCGCAGGAACGATACGGTCTTGTCGCGCAAAAGGGATGAGATGTTGTGGGGCAAGCCTGCGAGGAGCAGCGCCACCTTTCTGCGCTCTCGAGTGAAGTGCTGGTACGTGGCCACGAGCTGACGAAGCTCGTTGAAGTCGGGCAGGACCTCGTCTACGGTAACGAGCAGCCCTGTGTCCGTTTTGGCAAGATGGTCCAGGATGCGGTTCATTCGGGCGCGCCAGTTGCCTGCGATTGGCTGCCCCCGCTCCCATTCCAGCCCAATCACAGAGCCGATGCTCAAACCGGTAATCTGACGTCCGGGAATCGCATCCAGCTTGCCTATTGCTTCGAGCGAGCGCTCGATTATGTCGTCAAGCATGCCGGGCAGTGCCGTTACGTTTGCAACGACCTACCCAGCTTCCTTTGCCTGCGAGGCCATTGCGGTTAGGGGTGCCGTCTTCCCCGTTCCCCTCGCGCCCGAAAGGAGCATGGTTAGCTCAGGGGCGCGCATCGAGCTCGCAAAGGCGTGCGACGTGCTTCGAAGGAGCTGCTCGCGTCCCGCCATGACTATGGGCACTTCGCCAAAGAAGGGAGTGAATGGGTTGTTTTGCATGCGGCACCCTCCTTGATTTGTTTTAACATCCTTTAATATTGTGAAGAAACAGTGGAAGCACATACATTATATCGCGCCGATGGTGTTGCGTGACAAAAGAACGGGGCTCTTGTCACATTCCCGTCCGCGTGCGGCGCCTCCGTCTCCGCGCAGCCGTTACGCAATTCCGCGAACGCCGCCGTCGTAGGATAGGTGTTGTCATCGAGGCGCAAAAGATAACAACCGAGGGAGGACATCATGTTCGCGACCAATGTCACCATTATGCATGCTATGGGAGATCGCAGGATGAGCCTTCGAACGGTGCGTGACGCCGCGGGCGAGACGGGCGTCGAAGGCCTCAAGCAGTGCGTGCGTCGGTTGGCAATCGTCGAGGAACCGAAGCCCGAGCGAATTGACGCGATGATTCGTCGCAGGGCGCTTGACGAGCAGTCCGAGGTCGTCGTTGCCTGTGCCCTCAAGAACCTGCCTATCCCCGCCGGAACCCTGCCGCCGGTCGCGGCGAGTGTGGGCGGCTCCAACGTGATGCGTCCGTGGCTGCCCACGCTCGACGTACGCAGCGAGCTTGCCCTGCGTAGTTTGGAGCGGTCCTTCGATGAAGCTCGGCAGGTCAGCCTTGGTTCGGTAGATCCTCTCGACCGCCTCAAGGCCCTCGACGCCGTCCGCCGGTCGCTCATCGTGGCAGTTGGGCGAAACGATAAGGACGTTAAGATGCGCGCGATGGACCTCATTAACTACCTCGGCGCGACGGACGGCTCTGGCCTCGGCATTACGGGTGCGGACTGCGCGTCGCTTGTGGCTCTCGACGCAGCGCTCGACACCAAGGTGCGACCCCTTGAGTACTGGCTTGCCATCCATCACTTCGAGCGCCAGTGGCTGTGCCAGCAGCGCCGCGCGATGCTCGGCCGCAACCGCTGCCCTCGCGTGGCGTAGGGGTGACGTAGCTTCAAACGTCAGCTTCCCAAAAACCGAACATGTTTTGCATTCCGTGTGATGAGGGCCTAATCTCGCTACACTATTCCCAGAGGATGCAAACTTTCGTTCGAGGGGAATTACATGGCATCGGAGTCCATCGCCATTCGCGGCGCACGCGAGCACAACCTCCGCAACGTCGACGTCGACATTCCGCGCGACAAGCTCGTAGTTATAACTGGTCTCTCGGGCTCGGGCAAGTCGAGCCTTGCGTTCGACACGATTTACGCCGAGGGCCAGCGGCGCTATGTGGAGAGTCTCTCGAGTTACGCGCGCATGTTTTTAGGGCAAATGGACAAGCCCGACTTGGACTCCATCGATGGCCTGAGTCCTGCCGTTTCCATCGATCAAAAAACGACGAGCCGCAACCCGCGCTCAACGGTGGGCACGGTAACCGAAATCTACGACTATCTGCGCCTTCTCTTTGCGCGCGTTGGTACGCCGCACTGCCCGGAGTGCGGCCGTCCCATCGAACGCCAAACCACCGACCAGGTGGCAGATAAGGTCTTGGAGTTGGCCCAAGGTCGTCGCGCCCTCGTGCTGGCGCCCGTGGTGCTCGGTCGCAAGGGCGAGTACACCAAGCTGTTCGAGGACCTGCGTCGTGAGGGCTTTAGCCGCGTGCGCGTGGACGGGGAGGTCCGTGAGCTTGACGGCGGAGAAATTCGTTTGCCCAAAACCTTTAAGCACAACATCGAGGTGGTGGTGGACCGCATCGTGGTGCGCGAGAACTCGCTCGGGCGCATAGCCGAGGCAGTGGAAACGGCGACGAAGCTTGCCGAGGGGCGCGTCGGCTTCCTGCTACTGGCCGATCGCAAGAATCCAGAGCACACGCCCGAGGAGCTACTGCAGTACTCGTTGGCTCTCGCATGCCCCGAGCACGGGCATTCCATCGACGACCTTCAGCCGCGCGACTTCTCGTTCAATGCGCCCTATGGTGCCTGCCCCGACTGCGACGGCTTGGGTACGCGACGCATTGTGGACGCAGCTGCGCTCATCGAGGACCCATCCCTCTCAATTGCCGAGGGCGTGTTTGGCGGAATCTTTGGCAATTCAAACTATTATCCGCAAATCCTCGCCGCCGCTTGCCAGCATCTTGGTGCCGACCCAACGACGCCGTGGGACGAGCTGCCTCGTCGTGTGCAAAACGCCCTGCTCGACGGCCTTGGTTCCGCAAAGATTCGCGTCGACTACCACACGCGCGATGGTCGCGACACGTATTGGTTTACCAAATTCTCCGGCGTTCGTAACATCTTGTTCGAGCGCTATCAGGAGACGAGTTCCGAAACCATGCGCAAGCACTACGAGAAGTTCATCCGCGAGGTGCCGTGTCCCACGTGCCATGGCGCGCGCCTCAAGCCCGAGTACCTGGCAGTGACGGTGGGGGATCGCAACATTCAGGAGGTGTGCGACTTCTCGTGCAAGGAGGCGCTGGAGTTCTTCGAGCAGCTTGAGCTTACGGAGCGCCAGCAGCTTATAGGCGCCGCCATCGTAAAGGAAGTTGTCGCGCGTCTTCGCTTCCTCGTGAACGTTGGCTTGGACTATCTCACGCTCTCGCGCGCGGCGGCCACGCTCTCGGGCGGCGAGGCGCAGCGTATCCGCCTTGCGACGCAAATTGGTGCGGGCCTTATGGGCGTGCTCTACATATTGGACGAGCCGTCCATCGGCTTGCACCAGCGCGACAACGACCGTCTCATCGAAACCCTCCGTCGTCTGCGCGACCAAGGCAACACGGTTATTGTGGTGGAGCACGACGAAGATACCATCCTTGCGGCCGACTATGTTATCGATATGGGCCCGGGAGCGGGGGAGCGCGGCGGCGCCGTAGTGGCCTCGGGCACCCCCGCCGAAATCATGGAAGTCGAGGACTCCCTCACGGGTTCTTATCTACGTGGCGAGCGCATGGTCGAGCTGCCGGCGGCGCGTCGCAATCCACGTCGTGGCTCGGTGCGCATCTTGGGCGCACGGGCAAACAACCTTAAGAACGTGACGGCACGCATCGAACTCGGCACGTTTACCGTAGTCACGGGCGTTTCGGGTTCGGGCAAGAGTTCGCTCGTAACCGATACCCTCGCTCCCGCGCTTACCAACGCAGTGCATCGCTCCCAGCGTCCCGTCGGCCCGCATCGTCGCGTTGAGGGACTCGTGGACGACGAAGGTCGCAAAATAGTAGACAAGGTCATCGACATCGACCAAAGCCCCATCGGGCGCACGCCGCGCTCCAATCCTGCCACCTATATTGGATTGTGGGACGACTTGCGCCAGCTCTATGCCAGCGTGCCCGAGAGTCGAGCCCGTGGCTATGCGCCGGGACGGTTCTCGTTCAACGTGAGCGGAGGACGCTGCGAGGCGTGCAAGGGCGACGGGCAAATCAAAATCGAGATGAACTTCCTGCCCGACGTATACGTGCCCTGCGAGGTGTGCGGCGGCAAGCGCTACAACCGCGAGACTCTGGAGATTCGCTATCACGACAAGTCAATTTCCGACGTGCTCGACATGACGGTGACTGAGGCCTTGGCCTTCTTTGCAAACATTCCGCGCATCGAGAAGAAGCTTCGCACGCTCTACGACGTGGGCTTGGGCTACATTCATTTGGGTCAGCCTGCCACGACGCTTTCCGGTGGAGAGGCGCAGCGCGTGAAGCTGGCCAAGGAGTTGCACCGTCAGCAGACGGGCAAAACGTTCTACATCTTGGACGAGCCCACCACCGGCCTGCACTTCGAGGACGTGCGCCAGCTCGTGGAGGTGCTGCAAAAGCTCGTGGATGCTGGCAACACCGTGCTCGTGATCGAGCACAACCTCGACGTAATAAAAACCGCCGACCGCGTGCTCGATCTTGGACCCGAGGGCGGGGAAGGCGGAGGCAGGATCGTGGCCTACGGCACACCCGAGAAGGTTGCCCAGAATCCCGAGAGCTACACCGGGCGCTACCTCGCCCGCATCCTCGAGCGCGACCGCGCCCGCATGGAAAGGGGGTAGCCCCCGTGCAACCAGGGGGTAGCCCCCCGTGCAACCAGGGGGCTACCCCCTGGTTGC
>JAFWMH010000014.1 GCA_017510785.1 Atopobiaceae bacterium
CACGCTGAACGTCACCAGGTACGTGGAGAAGCTCAGCGTGGAGGCCTCGACGACGTCGCCGTCCTCGGAGGCGTCGAGCTGCACGGCCGCGCCGTCGTCGAGCACGTGGAACACGTCGGCCACGGTGGCCTCGTCGGCGACGCGGGCCGTCTGGAACGAGACCTGCACGGCCATGCCGTTCGCGGGCTCCACCTCGTTGCCCTCCGCGTCGACGACGCGCACGTCGAGAGCGACGCTGCCGACGACCTGCCTCTCGTCGCCGAGAAGCTCGTCCGCCGCGCCGACCGCGGCCTGGGCCGCGCCCTCGTCTATGTAGCTCGCCTCGAGGCGCACGCCCTCGGGGAACGCGCCCTCGTCCGCGTGGACGCGGACGGTGACGTCGCCCACCTGGGCCTCGCCGTCGAACGCCGGCATCGCCGGGGGGGCCTGCTCCTGGGCGGGGTTGCCGTCCTGGCTGGCCTCCTCCTGCTGCTCCTCGGCCTCGGGCTGCTGCTCGTCCTCCGGGACCTGCTGCTCCTCGGCCTCGGGTTGGGGCTGGGTCTCCTGTGACTCTGTGGATACCTCCCCTCTTGGGTCCTCGGTACCCTCCGCCTCGGCGGAGGGGCTAGCGACGGAGGACTCCAGCGCCTCGGCGTACGCCGAGGCCGGGACGCCCCCCATCGCCATGGAGAGCGAGAGCAGGAGGCTGAGCCCCCGCCTCGCCCACGTGCGTGGACTATCTTTCATAGAACTCCTTTCCGGCTGCGAATGAGCCACGTTTATGCCGTCCGCACCCTATGTGCAGACAGAATAAATTATACATGCGGCTGGGTTACTTTTAAGCGTATTTCGGGGAAGGAACGTGGTTTTTTCGGTTGGAAATATCAAGCTGAATGTAATCCAAGGCAATTTAAACTTGCAAAACTATTAGCAATTCAATGAACTAGCAGCCGCTTCCCTGTAGCTCCCAACTCAAACCTATTGTTCCCACCACGGCAACGTCAACCAACCCACTTTGGGCCAAAGGCGAACTGCCGCTAAACATCGTCCGCGGTGGCCCAACCCTCCCTTCCAACCCTCCCGCTCAACGCCCGATTCACGCTGCCTCGCAAACATGCATTCATGTCGTCATCCCATCGTGCACGACGTTTCGCAGGTCGCCCACCACGTGCCAATCCTCAAGCCATATCGCCCTGCACGGCCGCTCGGATTACATTACTCAAAATCAT
The DNA here is from genome assembly GCA_017510785.1 of Atopobiaceae bacterium. Taxonomy (GTDB): domain Bacteria; phylum Actinomycetota; class Coriobacteriia; order Coriobacteriales; family Atopobiaceae; genus RUG440. Next base: position 1,209 of record JAFWMH010000014.1, read on the forward strand.
TCTTGCAACGTTTTAACTCTGCACGAGCACCCCTCTAGCGTTTTATTCTTCACGTGATAGCCCATCGAACCATCACGATCAAACACGCCTATCACATCACTTCTTGCTCTTTCCTCAACATCATTTCTGCGCCGTTTTCGCTTTTCGTACAGCCAGACGGCCCTCTCATGAGCCCGCCAAACACCCGCACACAACCTCCCACATCTCCTCTCACTGCTTCAATTCACGGCTTCAATTGCTCCATCGTCACACGCTCATCGACATACCACACCAACATGTTTTGCTTTCAAACTCGCTCGCCAAGCACTCATCCCAGCCCAATTCAAACGCGCATATGCACCTCAATATTGCCTCTCTTTTCAATTGAGTCTCGGCTCATCTCACATCAATATCCCTTTCAATTCTGGGATAATCCAGGCGTCTGTTCGCCCTAATCGTCACATCATTCTTCATCTTTTTTAGCCTCGTTTTCAATGGCATTTAGAATCAATATTTGTACTTTATGCGCATCAGTCCACTACCAAAAGCAGTCTTAAGGCCAACCCAGCCACCCGTAAAACCTCATCAGCTTTCAAAACTAAAACACGTTCACACGGTGCTCTATACAGCGCCCGCAACCACCCAAAAACCGCCCAACTCGTCCGCGTGAGGGACGCCTGCTAGCTACCACCCACAGGCAAAACCAGTGCTCAAAACATGTTTCTTTATATCAATTCTTCCCGTCTAAACAGGCTCCCCCCAACCCTCCACGAGCCTCCACCAAGCATCATGACAATATCTGAGTCTACATCAATCCTTTGTCTTTAGTCACCTTTTTCGCCCCTTTACCAAGCACGTCAAATCGCCACCCTCAACCCCTCCGTATTCCCTCGCTACAGCCACACCCCTTCTGACCTGCGGTTTTGATGACCTTCAACTCGTAGTTCATGTCCCTTGATGGTATTATTAACGTTCGACCTATACTTGACCCTTAGCCTCTTGCTTTTCTCAACTACTCGAAGATTCCGCATACTTCGACGTATGCCTACACGCGTTGGCCCATCGGCAGATGCGGTACATGAGCTCGTCGTGGAACCACAGCAAGAAGCTGCATGTCTAGTACGTCGAGTGAACAAGTTATAGGTAACAAAAGGCGTATGCCTAATGCCCGACATACGCCTCTTTTAAATTAATGTATTGTGTGCTGTACTCTCACAACTCAAGTCGCACGAAACATTACTGCAAGGAATGCACTACAAACGCCGCAAGTACCCCGTCGTGACACAAAATGGCGCACGTATCCGACGTCACCTTGTTCGAAACGCCCGCATCGCTCAATGCCGCAATCCGTGAGTGATCGAGCTCCCATTGCATGCCATGCTCGCTCACCACTCCCTCACCGAGTAGTGGAATAACCGAAACGGTCGCTCCCCTCTCCGCAATATGATGCCATTTAGGCTCTCCCTCACGCGCCAGCAACCTACACTCGAAGTCATCCTCAATGACTCGTGGAGCCATGGCAGCGTAACGTGCGAGCACGCCCCATACCGCCAACGCATGATCGGGACGTCCGCCGCTCGCACACGTAACCACCAACCGCGCGCATGCCCCGCGCCGCTCGGCCTCCTTGCGTACGATTTCGAGTGCTAACCCTAAATCCGTATCGTCCTTGTCTTTGGGAAAACGTCGCACCTCGCCCGCACGCACATGTGCCCATGCTATTGCCTCTGGAGAAGCTGAGTCGTCGTCGCCACACAACACGTCAGGCACGATGCCCGCCGCCATAAGCGTTTCCGTGCCCGCGTCTGCGGCAACAACATAATCTGCCTCACGTGCTAGTTGTGCCACGAGCTCCGGAGAACTCGGCTCGGGTGAGCCCGCCACAACTAGCGCTCGCAACACCTTTGGACGAAGCTCCTCGAGTTGTGCCGCCTCGAAACCCTCGTATCCGCGCGCCACGAATGTCGCCCACCGCTCGAGGAAACACTCGTCTCTGCCATCGTGATCGTTGAGTACGGCCACCACAGGAAAGCCCACACGCGTGGCAGATCTAACGCCAAACGGCGCATCCTCAAACACCCATGTGTCCTCCCGGGCAGTCCCCAATCGCTCCTGAGCGGCCAAGTACACGTCCGGAAACTCCTTCCCACGTCCAACGTCGCCCGCAAACACGAACTCCTCGAAGTACTCGATGAGGCCATGGGTTTCCAACGCAATGCGCAGCAACTCAGTAGGCGTAGAGCTTGCGATGACCATCCGCACACCCGCGTTTTTCAATTTTCGCAAAAGGTCAGCACATCCGGGAAACGGCTTCACATCCTCGCGATATGCCTTCTCCACCGTCTCCCACAACTCCCGATACAGCGCCTCGCCGCTCTCGCCAATGCCAAGATTATCGTGATACCAGTAGCATTTTTTATCCATATCCAGTGATTCGTGCTCAGCGAAAACACGCTCGGCGTCGCGTACGCCATAGCGTCGCAGCAAATCTACACACGAATTTGTCCACATGGGCATGGAGTCCAACAACGTTCCGTCGCAATCAAAAATGGCGCCTCGAATAGCCATAGCAACCTCCGTTTCCCTCGTTATAACCATAATACACAATCGATGTATGCCAAAGCGCATGTGGGCATATCGCGGTTTTGCACCTACAATGCGGCCGTATTCATCACATCGCCGTAGTTTGGAGTAAAGTATCACGGGAAAACAACGTCGCTCGTTGGAAAAGCAAATCCGCGATGCGGCATCGATAATGGAGGATTCAATGGCACGTTACGATTATCGCTGCCCCGATTGTGGCGCCGAGTTCGAGGTTGAACACCCCATGGCCGAACATCCGGTAGTCATGTGTCCCTCGTGCGGCGCAAAGGCGAACCAGGTTTTCGGCGCGTCGGGCATCGTGTTTAAGGGTTCTGGCTTTTACAACACCGACCAGCGAGGCAAAGCTTCATCGGCAACAAGTGCAACCAGCGCACCCAAGTCATCTAGTAAATCGGAAAGCAAATCGAACGCTACCTCGTCCGACTAACAGCCAGTGCTTTAGCCCAGTCTTTGGAAATTTCTTGATATCGTAGGTCACGAGCTGCCTTCGCAGCACGTATCCTCGCCCTATTATATGTGCCGAAGCATCGCGAGAAAGTGACCGTCGGGGCCACCCAAAGCGGGAGTCGTACGGAGTGGTTTGCCCTCGAGTACAAATCTCGCTCCGGGTTCGCTTTCCAAAAACGTCTCGACCACGCCATCGTTTTCCTCGTGCATGAGCGAGCACGTCGCATAGCACAGCATCCCGCCCGCCCGAACACGTGTAGCTGCTGCCATCAATATTTCGAGCTGCAGCGACGCAAGCGAGATGATATCTTTAGGCTTAAGATTCCAGCAGATTTCGGGATGACGCCGTAAGGTACCCGTACCCGAACAGGGAGCATCCACGAACACAACGTCAAACGCTTGGTGTACGGCTTCGGGCGCCGTATTCGAGGCCAGTTCGCGTGCGTCAAGCGTAACGCACGTCACTACATTGGAAAGACCAGCACGCGCCATGCGATTGGTCGCCACCCGGGTTTTGAACTCCATCGAATCGACGCCCAGAATGTGCATTCCTCTAAGGGCGCGTTCCTTCGAAGACGCAACGCCTCCCTTCCCTCCCTTCGTAGAACTCTCGCCCGCCCGAATGGCTCGCGACGCTAGGAGAATGGACTTCGTCCCCCTACCTTGCCCAACCTCGAGGACGTGCGCGCCAGCTTCGACCGGAATCATTGCGGCAATGCGTTGCGCCGAAAGGTCTGCCACCACCAAGTCGGACCCTTCAACAAGTCCCGACCGCGCAAGACCAGCGGCACTTCCCAAGACGAACGAGCCGGGAACGTCGCATGACTCTGGCTGCAAGCCCGCAGCCTCGAGCAACTCAAGCGTTTCGTCGTTATCATGCAAAGCACGGTTCGCCGCCACATATACAGGCGCGGGACCAGTAGCCGAAAGGGCGACTTCAACAGGACAATCCATACGCTCAAGCAGCCACGCAGGGTAGCCCGAAACAAGCGCGAGGGACTTAATGTCGCACTCATATGAGTTATCTTGGACAACCAATTCGCCTCGCGCGGCAGCCTCGCATCGGGCGAGAGCTGCCTCACGCGCAGGAACATCCTCCTGTGCAATTCGTCTCAAAACCGCATTCGCCAATCCGGCGGCACGAGGCCGCGCTCGGCGAACCAGCTCCACGCCCTGGCTCACGCCCACATTCGTCGGCGTTCCCAAAAACAGAATGTCGTACACCGCAACACGCATCGCATCGCGTACCTTTGGTTCGAGTCGCGCTCGCCCCGAAAGTCGTGCGTTAATGAGCTCGTCCAACAAACCAAAGGCGCCTGTTACGCCAAGCACCAGCCGCGTCGCCTGCCCACGGTCGCGTGCGTCGAGCATGTCCACACGCGGTGACCCGCGCAGCACGTCACGCGCGCGAGCCTCCCGTCGCCGAACTTCTCCCAGCACATCACAGGCAACACAACGCGCTGCCGACGCAGCAGCCACTACACACGCTCCCACGCAATGTTATCGCCACGAATGCCCACCGACCATGCCGAAGCATCCATCTCGCGTTTGCCATCTGGCTTCACGCGCAGCAGCTCTAGCACATCCTCGCGCCCGCTTTCGGCACAGCCTAGCAGAACGCGACGTCGCACCACGCACACCTCACCGACCGGTATGGCATCCGGCGTACCGTCCACATCGGCCACGCACACCACTCGCGCATCCATCACACGCAGGCCACGTCCTCCAACCTTCACGCGTGCGGGCGCGGCATCCGTCGAAGCCTGCACGCGTCGCTTATTAACCAGCGCCGAATCGGCTGGGTCGAGCTGCATCTCGCGCTTCTCGACCTTGCTCACGTACGTGGCAAGCGCTTCGTCCTGCTCGTGCCATGTCGCCCGTCCGGCCGCCATGTCGTCCAGCGAAGCCAGCAACTCCTTGGCACCGAGCTTCGCAAGCTCGTCCATCACCACGTTACAGGGCTTGTCTCCCACTTCGATTGACGCCTGCCTGCAGTATGGACCTGCATCCATCGCCTGCACGAGCCGCATAATCGAAACCCCCACGCGATCGTCACCCTCAAGCAACGCACGCTGAATGGGTGCCGCACCACGCCCTCGTGGCAACAACGAGGCATGCACGTTAATGCAACCGTACGAAGCACACTCAAGGATGGCGCTCGGTAGAATCGCGCCGTATGCCGCAACGACTATGACTTCTGGCGACGTTTCGAGCACGGCTTGTACCATCTCGTCCGTGGCACGGCTCGCCTCCAACACCGGCAAGCCCAACTCGACTGCCGCAGCCTTTACCGGTGATGCGACCAACTTGCGACCGCGGCCGCGCACGGCATCCGGCCTTGTTACCACAAGCATTACCTCATGCTGTGAATCGACGGCGCGAAGCGAAGGCACCGCGAAATCGGGTGTACCCATAAAAACGACGCGCATGGTTACTCATCACCCACGTCACCGGGGCGTGCACCCTCCGCGAGCTTCGTTTGATACTCCCGCATCATACGCGCTCGCTGCAGCGGCCTTAAATGATCCAGCATCGAAACACCATGCAAATGGTCGATTTCATGCTGTAGGCACACGGCCATGAGGTTTTCTCGGGCTTCATAGCGCATGAGGTCGCCATCGAGGTTGCGAGCCTCCACAACCACGTGGCTCGGACGACTCACGCGCACCGTGATGCCCGGGAACGAGAGGCAACCCTCGCCCGTCTCTCGCTCGTCGCCATCCGCCAAAATGACGCGCGGGTTAATGAGCACATACGGCTTGCGTTTGCCCTTAGCATAATCCACGTCAATAACAACAAGCTGAATGAGTTGACCAATTTGCGGCGCGGCAAGACCACACCCTTCGGTTGCGTACATCACGTCCAACATATGCTGCGCAAGCTCGCGCACCCCGTCGTCAATCGTTTCGATGGGTTCGCACTCCGTCTTAAGTCGCTTGTCGGGCGCCACCACGATTTCGTCTGCTTCTGCCATACCGACCCTCCTCCGTCGACACAATCCATACGATTGTACCCGACTCGACGTCACATCACACAAGCGAAGGGCCGTTTGTTCGATTCGTCCACATGCCTATGCCACATGGTGATTACAGCATATTGATTACAGCATGTCGTGAGCGTCAACGTCGATGCCAACCGCTATGCCCCGCGAAACGTTAGCCTCACGAACACAGGTTAAAAGCAGCTCGCCCAGCTCCGCATCGGGCGGCGCCTTAACTGCCACATGACGTCGAAAGCGGTCCTTCACCTTGCGACGCACGCAGTCCGCAGGTCCCAGCACAGCCCATTCCGCCGCATCGCCCACATGCGCGCGCAACGTCGCGCCTACTCGTTCGGCCGCCGCACGAACCGCGTTTTCGTTTCCACCCGAAACGACTACGTTTGCCAAACGTGAGTACGGTGGATAGCCCGCCTCACGTCGCTCGTCCAGTTCTGCTTCCAAAAAGTGTGCACGATCGTGCATAGCCACTGCCTGAATCGCCGGATGACTTGCCCAATACGTTTGGACGATTACCTTACCCTCAAGCTCGCCCCTGCCCGCGCGTCCCGCAACTTGTTCAAGCAGGTCGTACGTACGCTCGGCCGCACGGAAATCGGGCAGTTTGAGCGTTGTATCGGCATTCACCACGCCCACCAGCGTTACCTCAGGAAAATCCAGCCCCTTGGCAATCATTTGCGTACCAACAAGTACCGCACACTCAGCCGCGTCGAAACGCTCGAGCAGCCTTTGGTGCGATTCCTTCCCGCGCGTGGTATCCGCATCCATGCGTATAATATCAACACCGGCATCAAGGCCTTCGCGCGCAAAATCCGCAAGCAGCGCAGCGAGCTCGTCCTCAACGCGCTGCGTCCCCACGCCATACGCGCCCATGTACCGACTTCCGCAATTCGGACAACACGTCAGTGGGTCGGGATACGCGCGCATACCCCAGCTCCTGCCACAGGTATGGCACGCCAATGAATGCGTTCTCTCATGATACGTTAACGAAGTGGAGCAATGAGGACACTCCGGCACACAGCCGCACTCACGACACATCACAAAGCTCGCAAAGCCTCTACGGTTGAGCAGCAACACGGCCTTTTCTCTGCGAGCCACAACCTCTCGTAACGCATCGACGAGCGGAGCAGAGAAAACCGAGCGACTTCCACGGCGAAACTCCGACGCCATGTCGACCACCCGCACCTCCGGCAACCTTGCCTCACCAGGTCGCTCGGGCATTGCCACCCTCGTCCAACTCGCACCACGCCACGAGCCAAGTTCGCAGCGTCCCACGCTTTCGATGGAAGGCGTCGCCGAGCCGAGCACTAACGCACATCCACGCATCTTCGCAAGTTGCGCCGCCACTTCCCTCGCATGATAGCGCGGCGGACCATCCTGCTTATAGGAACCTTCATGTTCCTCGTCAATAACGATGAGTCCAGTGTCTTCGAGCGGTGCAAAGAGAGCCGAGCGAGCTCCCACCACAACGCGCGCCACACCACGACGCACAAGATTCCACTGGTCGAAGCGCTCCCCGTCGCTCAATCGCGAGTGCAGCACGGCCACGCGCATCCCAAACCGCGCACGGAATCGTCCAACCGTTTGCGCCGTAAGAGAAATCTCGGGCACGAGAACAATGGCACCGCGACCCTCGGCAAACACCTCCTCGATTGCCTGCAAATATACCTCAGTTTTGCCCGAACCAGTTACCCCATCGACCACCACCACATCGCCGCGGCCGGCATGCCGCGCGTCGCGAATGGCATCAAGGGCACGTCGCTGACCATCCGTTAACCGTTCTGGAGCCGGTGCCGAAGCCGATGAAAGCGATGTGGTAAGCCCGCCACGAACGATTTCCTGGCGGGTCGTACGCACAATTCCCCGCCGCTCGAGCGTTTGCACAACCTTGCTTGCGCCTCCAATCGTCGCCGAAAGCTCTGCCAAACGGACGGGCCCCATCCTAAGCGCCTCAACGAGCCGACGCTGACGGCTCGCAGTACGTACGGGCTCGAAGTCCACACCATTTTTAGTAAGCTCCACCCACCGATCGTCCCGAGTGGCCATCGGCTTGTTCACAAGCTCCCATAGGCCTTCGGCAGTCTTCTTCACACGCAACCGTTTCCCTGGCGCAAGGAACGGATGTATGCTGTCGGCAAGGCTGCATGCATACTCGCGCGCCATCCATTTTGCAAGTTTGGCACCCACTGCGTCGAACGAAGATTCGCTCAAAACCTGCTCGAGCGGTTTTATCTCCTGCAAGGCGACTCGCCCCACGAGTTCGTCGGGCACGCCGTCGAGCACATCCACCACATAGCCTACTGCTTTTCGGTGGCCAAACGAAACGAGCACTGTTACGCCTACTACCGTCACGTTTTCGAGCTCAGCAGGAATCGCGTACGTAAACGCGCCATCGAGCGTGCGTGCTGCTATGTCCAAAACAACCGATGCGTACTTCATGCCTCAGTGTACTTCTTAAGTGTGCCGCTTTCGCGCGGATCGGAGTCAATACGACGAAACACCTGATAGTATTCTTCACCATGAAAGTGGAACACAAGATTCTCGCCCTTAAGCTCTATGATTCCCTCCCAAAAGGCGTCATCCTTTTTCTTTGACTTTTTCGGCGCGTCAATGTGTACGAATCCCTCATCTTGGCTTGTGGCCTTCCACGTACCCGAACGTTTTTGGCCCTGGTTATCCCATTCAATGGTGTTGTCTTCACGCACATCAAGATAAATGGAGTACAAATTGTTGTTGCGGAAGCCCTCAAAAACCTCTTCCCCGTAACGCACTTCGCCCTTTTCGCACCATTCCACGATTTCCCACATGCCTACGAGATTGCTCGTAACGTCACGAGGGTCATCTTTGCCATACACAACAATGTATTCACCATCTGCATTTTTCCCAATCGGGTACGTCATTATGAGCTTTTCGTTTTCAATCACCCCATAGCACGAATCGGTCCCCCACTGCTCCTTCCGCATGTGGTAGTCCCCATCCGTTCCTGGAAGCAACTCCAGTTCGCCCTCCTCGAGTTTCCATTCCCCGGTAAAACTATCGGGATAAAACTCGGTTGTATACGTGTGGTCCCTCATGAGCTGTAGCTCACCTTGCTGAGCAAATAGGCTACGTTCTTTGTACGAAACAAAACGCGCATCTAACGTATCGATTGACTCCGGATACCACGTCCCCACTAAATCTGCCTCGACGCTTGTTTCCTCGTCGAGCGACAACCACGTCGGCGGCTCAAATAACACCGAGAGGCCTGCGTACGTCCCAACGAAAACAGCCAACGCAATAAAAAAGTACGTAACGGCGGTACGGGTTTTCGACCATCCCCTATGTCCATATGCCACAGTTTGCGGAGTAACAATCGGCTGCGAAGACGAATCGACAGACGGAACCTTCTCCGAATGCATCGACACAAAACCACGGTTAAGGGGCGTGACCACCGAGGGAGTCATGACATATCCCTCGCCCGCAACGGCATCACGCACGATTTGCGGCGACACTTGGACGCCCATAAACGTAGCTAAGGCAAACGCGAGCTCGCAACACACCTTGTGCGCCGCCTCCTCACGCGCAAACCTCTTTTGCACGAGTAGGCTCTCCGCACGCCGAGCTGCGTCTTCAACATCTTTCGCGTCATCTCCGGCCACCGCCAGAGCAAAGGGGTCGAGTAGCTCCAAATCACAGTTCGATTGGAACAGCGCCACGTAGGGACTTGCCTGATCGGCAACTGCGCGTACGTGCTTAACGAGCTCACGAGGAGCATGCAAGACTTCCGCACCCTTCGTACGCAGCGCATCGAGCACCGCAACGCGAAGCGTGTATCCCGTCGACGAACTCTGCACGTTCTCCGCACCTCCTCGAGCGACATCAATCCCCCACGGCATGGATGCCACTGGAGAATTATCCCCAAAACCCTATCGCGAAAAAAGGTGGCTCATGAGGAACGCTCCCCATGAGCCAAAAGCATCTATCCGTTAATGCTACGCGCGCGGCTTCCCGCAGTTTGCGCAGAACTTACCCGTGTTCTTCGTGCCGCACGAGCACGTCCATGAACCGTCGGCAGGCTTAGGTGTTCCGCACTCCGAACAAAACTTGCCGGTATTGGTGGCACCACATTGCGGGCACTTCCAGCTACCCGCAGGCTCCGGCTTGGGCTTGCCACACTCCTGGCAGAACTTGCCCGTATTCTGCGCCCCACACGAACACGTCCAAGCTCCCTGGCGAGCTCCGCCAAAACCGCCACCAGCCGCAACGTTATAGGCGTTTTGAGCTTGATATGGCTGCCCGACACCCTCGTACATGCCCGGCTGATTAAAGGCACCACCGGCTCCGCCAGCCATATTCATGCCCATGAAGCCCGTCATGGCACCGGCGGTGTTCGAAGCGGCCGCCTTCATGGCCTCGCCCGTTGCCATGCTCGCATTCGCCGCACGCATGTTGGGGTCGCGCATGACAGCAGTCATCTGCAACGTCTTAAGCCGCTCCTCATCCTCGGGGCTGGCAGCAATGGAATTAATGCTTATCTGCTCGATGCGAATGCCACGCCTCTTCTCCCAGTCACCCGAAAGCTCCTCGCGCAGGGCATTGCGAAGCTTGGTGGTGTTCGCCGGCACCGCGCTATAGCGAACACCTTGCGCCGAGATGTCGGCGAATCCCGGCTGCAACGCAGAGATAAGCTCGCTCTTAAGCTGGCTATCGATTTGGGTGCGCCTGAAATCGCCCGAGATGTTTCCCGCAACGTTCTTGTAGAACAAGAGCGGGTCCACGATCTTATAGGAGTACTCTCCATTGCAACGCACGGAAATGTCGATATCGAGACCAATGTTGGCATCGACCACGCGGAACGGAACCGGCATGGGCGTACCGAACTTATTGCTCATAATCTCCTTGGTGTTGACGTAGTACACGCGCTGGTCTTTAGCCTCGTTGCCACCAAACGAGAAGCGACGTCCAATGTTCGCGAACGTCTCCTTTATGCCCGCGCCCAAACCACCGTATAGGAGACTCGGCTCCGTGCTCATGTCGTAAATGAACTCGCCCGCCTCGGCGCACACCTCCACGATGTAGCCCTGCTCCACAATTATCATGCATTGGCCGTCGTTAACAACAATAATAGAGCCATCGGAAATGATGTTGTCGGACCCCTTGTTGCGCTTTTGCCGCTTAGTGCCCTTCGTCATGAGCACATCAGCCGGAAGAGAATCGCAGTAGAAGTAGTCACGCCACGTATCTTTGAGCGCTCCCCTTGCTGCGCCCACTGCCGCAGAGATAAGTCCCATGGTTTCCTCCCGTGTTGGGTTTACATATGCGATAAGTATAGCGAAAGTCTAGCCCAACGGCCATGACCCGTCGAAACGTTCGCGAATCATGGCCGTTGGGCATTGCAAGAACCTTAGCCGTTCGATACTTCCACGTTCCCGTCTTTATCGATGGAATACCAATGCGATTCGCCTTCGGTATCCTTCGTCTCGACCTCCCAGAACTCCTCGCCGTCTATTTCTTGCTTAATGGCGGTAACAAATTCGCCAAGGCCATGCTCCCAAATGATTCTCTCGCAATCCTCCTCAGTAAGGGTCATCTTATCGTCCTCGCCCTCGTCCTCATCTTCGTCCTCCGAATCGGAATCGGGACTCGGTTCGGGAGTCGGGTCGGGCGTTGGATCAGGCGTGGGGTCGGGGGTTGAGTCGGGCGTTGGATTGGGAGTGGGATCCGGAGAAGGGGTCGGTTCGGGCTCGGGATCGGGGGTCGCAGTCTCCGTCCGCGTGCCTTCCTGCACCTTTTGCTCACGCTTCAGTGTGAAGTGAACAACGGACCCCGGCTGTACCTCAACACCCACGCCAGGGTTAACACGCACAACCCTGCCATCCTCATCGCCATCCCATTCCCAAGCGAATCCCGCACTCTCAAGTGCCCTGATGGCCTCGCCTCGGCTGTACGTCACGATGTTGGGAACCTTCACGCGCTCAACGGGCTTCTTACCAAGCGAAACCTCAAGCGACACGACGCTTCCCTTTGCAACCTTGGTATCCTTGGCAACGGACTGGTTAATCACTCGATCCTTGCCCACGGTATCGCTATAGCTGCTGGTAGTCTCAACGGCAAGGCCAGCCTTCTCCAACGTTTTGCGCGCTTCGTCGATGTGCTTGCCCTTTACCTCGGGCACGCTCACGTTTTCCTTGCCAAGGCTCGTCGCGTACGACACTTCCGTGAGCGGTTTTACTTTATCGCCAGCCTTTACGGACTGCACGCACACCAAGCCGGGCTCAACTGCATCGTCGTAAACTGGTTTTCCCACCACGGGAATAATGAACGCGTCGAAGAGCATCTTCTCGGCCTCATCGGGCGTCTTTCCACGCAAATCTGGCACCGTGACCTTATTGAGACCCTTAGCCAGCACGATGTTCACGGCCGATCCCTTCTCCGCCGCCGCCGACTTAGAGGGAGACTGATCGATTACAAACCCCTCGGGCACTTCTTTGGTATTCTTCTCCGTCACCTTGCCAAGCGTGAGGCCAGCCTCCTTGAGCATCTTCTCGGCCTCCTCGCGCGTTTGATACGACACGTCGGGGACCAGTACCTGTTCTTTTTTGGCGGCAGTAACCTCCTGCTGCGACGTGGAACCCGAATCGCCGCCGCCACTCGCCGCCATGAATGCCGCAATGGCAGCGACAACGACCACGACCGCCACCACAATAGGCACGATGGGCTTCTTTTTCGCTTGATTCTCGTTTGCCATAACCCCTCCTAGTCGTAGATGCTAACGTTAGGTACTATACCATACAAATGTTCGTTTAGACACACAATTTAAAACGTACGTGCTATTTCCTACCACCCAAGAACTCGCTCACGCATGCCCTCAACGTCGAGCACGCCATAGGCAAAGCCCTTGCGAACAAGCTCCTCGGGTACAAACTCGTCGTACTTATCGAAAACGGGTACCTCTGCCTTATACACGAGTTCAAGCGGGTCGAACTCTTCGGCAGCAGCCGTCTGCAGGGCGTCCGTGAACTCTTCGGCATCCGCCCGCATACGGAACTGGATGAAGTACGGCCTGCTCACATCAACACCTTTTATGCCCAAGCTCGCTGGAAGCCGCAGTTTTATAAGACGTTCGAGCGCAAGGAACGCATAGGTACCAAGCCACGGGAACAACGCCCACATGTCGCCACCCAAATTGACGAGAGGGTGACGTCCGATGCCCGCGTTCATCGCCACGGTGCGCGCATGGGCAAGCCGAGCCCGCGCGTTAGGCCGCAGGTAGGGATAGTCACGCTGCTCGAGGAGCACCTCGCGCATCCGTTCGAGCACGCGAGTGTTAATGTCGCCGGGGCACTCGCCGAAATAGGCTGGCACCTTGCCGCGCACCTGCGTGCAATACACCAAGCGACGCTTGTGGTCGACCTCCTCCACAATCCAAACGTGCCCCGCAATGGCAAGCTTCTCTCCCACGGGCGGAGGCTGCACCACCGTGCCAAGTTCCTGCGAGTCGCTTCGCACGGTGTATTCCTCGCTCTCCACAAACACCCCGTAAAAGCGGAAGTTGTTGGTAACGCGCTCGCCAGCCAATCCCACGATGAGCCCTCCCGTTTCGGTTTGCTCAATATGGCCAATTGCAAGCAAATGCCGCAACAACACGCGATAGTCGTCGGTGTCCACACGATGGAAATACGCAAGGCTCAGCACGCGCCCCGCAAGTGCTGCGGGCGTCATCTCCCCTCCCGAGGCAAGCGTCGCCATGGTTTGGTGATATAACAAGCTATACGGCAGGCGGTCGAGACGCGGCGGCTCCACCCAGCGCTCCTCCAAGTACAGTTGAACGAGCGCAATGCCCTGCATGAGTTTCCAAGGCATCGTTTCGCTCACCATGGCACGAGGCTCTGGTGGATCCTCACGCATAACAAACCACATCTCCGGAGGTGCGCCTCGTCGACCAGTACGTCCCATACGCTGCAGGAACGCACTCACCGTAAACGGGGCATCAATTTGGAATGCGCGCTCAAGCCTGCCAATATCGATGCCCAGCTCAAGCGTTGCCGTAGTGCACGTGGTAAGCGCAAGGTCATCGTCGCGCATGAGTTCCTCCGCCGTTTCGCGAAAGCTCGCGCTCAGGTTGCCATGGTGAATAAGGAAGCGGTCTGGCTCTCCGTTTGCCTCGCAGTAGCTTCTTAGCGTAGTGGTAACGGCCTCGCAATCCTCACGCGAATTCGAGAACACCAAGCACTTGCGACCCTGCGTATGCTCATATATGTACCCAATGCCAGGATCGGCGTTTTCCGGCGCTGCAACGCCACACTCCAATTCAGGCGCATGCGCATCCGAGCTACTGGAGAGCAATTCCTCGGCAACCCGTACACCAGGTGCGGGTAACGCACCCTCGTCGACCGCTTCCACTATGGCGTCCACGTGTGCCTGACCGCGCGAAACAGCACGTGCCTGCTCGCCATACGTGTAGAAGTGCTCCATCGAGATGCGCCAAGCCTGGCCAGGTGACTCCACCCTCGGCACGATGGTCCTGCGCCCCGTACCCTGTGCCAGCAGCGCTCCCGTCGCCTCGGGGTCGCCAATCGTCGCCGAAAGCCCAATGCGCCTCGGATTGCAACCCGCCATGCGCGAGAGACGCTCAAGCAAACACAGCGTTTGTCCGCCGCGGTCCCCCCGCAGCAACGAGTGGACCTCGTCGATAACCACAAAACGAAGGTCGCCAAACAAACGCGGAATGGCCGAATGCCGATGAAGCAACATCGCCTCAAGAGATTCCGGGGTTATCTGCAAAATACCTCGCGGCTTCTTCATGAGGCGTGCCTTATGCGAAGCACTCACGTCGCCATGCCAGTGCCAAACGGGAATATCGGCCTCCATGCAGAGGTCCGTGAGGCGATAAAATTGATCGTTGATGAGCGCCTTGAGAGGCCCTACATACATCGCACCCACCGTTGCCGGCGGATCTTCGTCGAACAACGTGAGAATGGGAAAAAACGCAGCCTCGGTTTTACCCGAGGCCGTAGAAGACGTGAGCAACACGTGCTCGTCGGTATCGAAAATCGCTTCAGCAGCTGCCACCTGTATGCCACGCAGGGATTCCCAGTCGTGAGCATAGATAAAATCCTGCACAAACGGCGCGAATCTATTGAACACGCTCGACATACGTGGCACCCCCGTTTTACGACAACAAGAGCATACGGCACCGCACGGCATCCGCAGGCGCAGCGATATAAGACGCCACCTAAGACTGCCGCAAGAAAAAGCGCATGGCGCGATACCATGAGTACCACGCCATTAGCGTCGACTCGTCGATGCTAGTCGTCTACGTCTACTTCCGAGTATCCGTTAATGATGGCACCAGTGGTAGCATCGATGCGGTAGTCGTAGTCAACACCGTTCACCTTGAAGTCCACGTCGTAGTGAGGGACGTCGGCATCGTCGGAGTCGAGGTCGAGCTCAACCGAAAGCTCCACGCAGTCGTCCTTCGCAACGCCTGCATCCGTGAGCGCTGCGTTCAACGCAGCGTCATCACCAATGTAATTACCCGTGGCATTAGCATTAGCGTTAGCGTTGGCGGCAGGTGCCGTTTGCGTAGTCGTCGATGTGGCGGAATCGGTAGTCGCGCTCGTGGTGCTATTGGCGCTGGAATCCGATTTCGTGGAGTCCTGCGTAGCAGCACTCGAAGCGGCCTCGGCTGCCGCCTTGCTGGCTGCCTCGGTTGCCGCCTTGGTGGCAGCCTCAGTTGCGGCTTCCGTCGCGGCCTCGGTTGCCGCCTTGGTCGCCGCCTCGGTATCGGCACTCGTCGATTGGCTACCACCACAGCCAACCAAACCAAGCGAAAGCGCCAGCGAACCCGAAACGAGCAGAGCACCAATCTTCTTCGAATATAGCATTGCAGTAACTCCCATCCTTCAACTTGCCTTATCGAATACTCGCAATGGTACTATTTATACCCCGCTCTTGCGACTGTGTCTCAATCTTTTTTTCGCGAAGCATGGACCCAAGATTTCGCTTATATGGTGAACTCGGCATAGCCGGGCGCGACGTCCGCCTCGTCGTCGCCAACGTCCGGTGTGGCATGCACAAAACTGCCAGAACCGAGCAGTCCCGCAATCGTGACGCTCGAATCCTGCCACATGATGTCGAGCATCTCGATGAAGTCACGAATTACCTCGCGCGGCGTAATGTGACTCTCGGCCCCAACGCGTCCAAGCTCAAGCTGCAGGAACTCCGCGAGGTCGTCTTCCGTAAGCGAACGCTCGTAGCCGAATAGCCCGGCATGGATATCGGCCAACTTCTCCACAAGCACGAGCAGTTCCTCGTGCGTAAGCGGTTGCAAACGAATGACGGGCGCAAGCAAATCCACCATACCTTCACGGCCAAAACGCCCCTGAGTAAGGCGCGACCGAAGCGCCTCGTAGGAATAGAGGCCGCGACGCCGATCCTCAACCGTTTGCGGTGTTCCGCTCATAATGATGCCCAGGTATTCGGCTCGTCCCTGCAGCGCATCGTTGTACATGGTAAGAATCTTCTCGTAGTTGTATTGTCGACTGATCGCGTTGGGAATCTTGTACAGGTTAACAAGCTCGTCCACGAGCACCACAAGTCCCGCATAGCCCGCGCCCACGAGGAACCGCGCCAGAAGCTTGATGTAGTCGTACCAGTCGTCATCGCTAATGATGGACGTCACGCCCAACTCCTGGCGTGCCTCCGTCTTGGTGCGATACTCCCCGCGGAACCACTTGGCAACATAGGCCTTCGTTTCGTCGTCGCCCTCCACATGCGCCCTATAGTACTCGGCCAGCAAACGTGCGAAGTCGAAACCGTGCACCATCTCGCGCAGGTCGCCAATAACGAGGTAGATTCGTCGCTCGACCTCGTCCGCAAAACCGGGATCGTTCGGCGAGAGCCCCTCTGCCGCAACCGCAGCCTGCACACCGTTAATCCAGCGATCGAGCACGAGCGTAAGCGCGCCCCCCTCGGGCCGCGTACGCGTGGAGAGATTGCGCACGAGCTCACGATACGTCGCCAAACCTTGGCCCTTCGAGCCTTGCAACCGCCGCTCGGGCGAGAGGTCGGCATCGGCCACCACAAAGCCCTTGCCCATAGCGTGGTTGCGAATCGTCTGCAGCAAAAAGCTCTTGCCGCTGCCGTAGCGCCCCACCACAAAGCGGAACGACGCACCGCCCTCGCTTACGATTTCGAGGTCGCGCAGCAGGGCGCTTATTTCGGCCTCGCGTCCTACCGTAATATATGGTAGGCCGACGCGTGGCACGACACCACCCTTAAGTGAGTTGATAAGCACGGTTGCGATGCGCTTTGGTACGGGCATAACCACTCCTTCGAACGACGTATCGCCTAGTATACAAAACTGGTGGGACAGATGTTATGCCACCGCGGCACGAACATCTTCGAGGTAGTCCTCCACGAGCGTGGGGGTTTCGCCATCGAACTCAATAACCGTATCGCCCAGCTCGTCCAAAAAAGCCTCGTTGATGGCATCGACCGCAAGCGAAACAAACAAGGCGTCGAAGCCGTCAAGCGTCTCGCCCGCCAAAAGGGCACGCAGGAGCGCCTTGTGCTCATCCGAGAAGGTCGCACCGCTGGCGTCGGGTGCGATGACGGCGGGTGCTGCCCCAGCAGGCACGTCGACCCCAACCGGCGCCCCTTCATCATGCGGTTCGGCCACCGCAAACGTGGGCGCCTCCTCTCCCTGCCCCGAAGGAACAGTCAAGTGCCCCGTTCGTGGCCCGGAGGGCGCCGCGCTCAAACAGTCCTCGTTCCCGCGGAACTGCGCACGGCTGCCCCTCTGGGCTCCTTCCCGATTTGATCCTTCTTTAGGGGCAGGCTCCCCGCGCTCCTCGTCCGTAAGGAGGGCATCGCGCGTGCGCAACGCGGCAGAGCGAATCGAGCTCAACGCCGAGCGATCAATCGTTATGCGCGCCGCTTCCTCCGCCGCACGCAACGAAGCAAGCTCCTCAATGCGTTTGTCTACGAACTTGGCCTGATACTTAGGCAAGGGTTTTTCTTTGAGCGGATGGGCATCCTGCGCCATGCGACGCATCCGTGCGTCAATTGCATGCATCAGCGCACCCAACTCCGCATTTCGCTCGAGTCGTCGTGCGGGCAGCTCATGCCACCAGAACCCACGCGAGCAAACATACGATTCGTGAGGGCTCACTTCGTACGTCGCATCCTCGTGTGGCACGTCCGTCCAAAACATCGCCGAGCGAAACATCGTATAGGAGGTCCGCGTACTCTTGCCAAACCAGCCATCTATAAGTCCGGTTTTGCGACGCTTGCTGCAATGCACAACCATATCGGCAAACACGCGACTCACGACCCACGCCACGTCTTCGCGACGATTCCTTATGAAGCGCGAACGATCCGCACGATAACGCGAGAGTCGCACCAAGGCATCGAGCAGCTCCTCCTCCGCAGGAGCTGCGAGGTCGTTCGACGCAACGCGCTCGCTGCCTTCGCCGGCAAGTATCGCGTTCTCGGCGCGCCGCAACACCGCAACCGCCGCAATGGCAGAGGACCTCTCGTCCCTCGCGACTGAGACGAGGTCCACGTTTAGTCCGTAGTACACCACATAGTCGCGCAACCACGCGGCAAAGGTCTCCGCCACGTACTCGTCACTAATATAGGTATCGGCAAGCATCTTGAGCTCTGCCAAGCCCTCCTCGCTCGGTTCCGCACCAATGCCATTGAGCAGCTCGTACGTACGCAACCGCACGAATGCCGCAGGCGCGGGCGGGCGCTCCCCTCTTCGCACCTGCGTTCTCCAAGCGAAGTAGCACCTGAGCTGATGGTCGCTCAGGTCCTCGTAGCCAACGTACGTGCCCCTCACCGAGGCCGCGTCGACTACGCCCGCATAGTCGTCTTCGTAGGCTGCCACGAGCCGCGCTTGCTCAACGAAGAGCTTGGCCGAGTCCGCCGAGTACGAATAGCCCCAAAGCGCGCGCTTTCGCCCGCGTGCCATGCGCCGCAGTTTGGCCAGTTCCTGAGGCAACGACGTCCGTCGTTCGCGAGGACGCACAGGAGACGGACCATACGCACTTGCTCCCGTGCGTATGATGGGCTCGTCAACATATACTTTATCGTCAAACAGGCGCGAGTTCGTGTATCGCTCGCCCTGCAAGATGCTATCCACGATGTCTTGCGCCCGCGACATGCTCCGCCCTCCGAGGACCGAGGCAACGCTTAATTGCCAAGGACGCGACGCAGGTCGTCCACCCGGTCGGTGCGCTCCCACGTGAAGTCCGCGTCGTCGCGGCCGAAGTGTCCGTACGCGGCCGTTTTCTCGAATATCGGACGCCGTAGGTCGAGGTCGCGGATAATCGCACCCGGGCGCAGGTCGAACACCTCTCGAACCGCGCGCTCGAGCGCGTCCTCGTCCACCGTTGCCGTACCAAACGTGTTGACCATTACCGAAAGCGGATGACTCACGCCAATCGCATATGCGAGCTGAACCTCGCAACGCCGCGCGAGACCCGCCGCTACCACGTTCTTGGCCACCCAACGCGCTGCATAGGCTCCCGAACGATCGACCTTCGTGCAGTCCTTGCCGCTAAAGGCACCGCCGCCATGACGTCCCGCACCACCATACGTATCGACGATAATCTTGCGCCCCGTAAGACCAGTATCGCCCATGGGTCCTCCCACCACAAAACGCCCGGTGGGGTTAACGTAAACCTCGGCGTCAGCCCACGCGATGCCCACCTCATCAAGCACTGGGCCAATGACGTGTTGCAACATGTCGACTTTTATCTGCGACATGCTCTCGATTTCGGGTGCATGCTGCGTCGATACGACCACGGCCGTAACCTCGACCGGCTCGTCATCCTCGTAGCGCACGGTAACCTGCGTTTTTCCATCGGGGCGCAAATAGTCCAACGTGCCATCCTTGCGCACGGCAGCAAGTCGCTCGGCCATACGCTGCGCCAAGTACGCAGGCATCGGCATGAGCGCCTCCGTTTCGTCGGTGGCATAGCCAAACATCATGCCTTGGTCGCCTGCGCCAATTCGTTCGGCCTCATCCTCGTTGGCGCGCGCGAACGTCCCGTCTACACCTTGGGCGATATCGGGACTCTGCTCATGAATCATGTTGATAACACCGCACGTCTCGCAGTCGAACCCATACTTTGCGCGATCGTATCCGATGCGCCGAACCGTGTTGCGAACGATTTCCTGCACGTCAACATATGCCTGGGTACGTATTTCACCCGCAACGATTACAGTACCCGTGGTAAGGAACGTCTCACACGCACAGCGCACGTTGGCCAACGATGCCGGCACGCCAGTTGGCGAAACATATCCCTCCGCCTCGAGTCGTGCCTCCTTGGCCAAGATTGCGTCGAGCACCGCATCCGAAATTTGGTCGGCCATCTTGTCGGGATGGCCCTCGGTTACGCTCTCCGAAGTAAACAGGTAATTCCTGCCTGCCACAGCGCACTCCTTCTTCTAGGTTATCCTTCGCAAACAGTGTATCACTTTGCGAAAAACAACCCCTCACGAGTCACTCGCCCCTAAAGAATGGTCAAATCGGGAAGTGGCCCGGAGGAGCAACTGCCCTCCGGGCCACAGACGGAGCATTTGACTATCCTTTAGGGACGGGACGAGTCGGGGGCCAGGCCATGAATGATGGCGTCGAGAAGCCCATCTGCAAAGTTGGCGTCGGTCGCATGCTCATCGGATGCGCTCAAAGCACCAAACGTGAAGGCGCCACACACTGCAACCGCAGCCAGATGAGTATCGACGTCGGAACGCACACTGCCTGTTTCCTTGGCACGCACGAGCTGGTTTTCGACCACCGAAATAATATGCTGGATGCGGACCTCGTCATTAGGAATCGATTTCTCGCGCGCTTGCACCAACTCGCGTACCAACGCCAATGGCAACGGACTGCCCTCACCTGCACGTCGCGCGAACTCGCCGCTAATGCCCAGCAGAGCCTCCTCAGGCGTATCGGCCGAGGCAGCCACCGCATCCACCCCCGCAACGAGGTCGTCTACCGAACCCTCGAAAATCGTTCGGACCAAGTCCTCTTTGTCGGAGAAATAGTAGTACAGTGCGCCCTTCGACATACCGCACCTGCGTGAGATTTCACTCATCCGGAACGCCGTGTTGCCACGCTCAACCATGAGTTGTGTAGTTATGTTCATGATGCGCTTGCGCGTCTCGGCGCTTTTGCGCGTTTTAGTCGTCGAGCGTAAACGCTCCTTCTCCCGCGCCACACGCTCTTCCACACGCTCGTGCAGCTCGGTACGTGCTCGGCGAGCCTCGCCCACCAAGTCAATCGCACGATTCTCATCGGCAAAAGACATCGAACTCCATCCCTTCTCTCGCGATTGCAGTAATCTTATCGCCTTGCACGGCGGGAAAAGAAGGATGGAGGGTAAGAAATCGACAGTTGGCAAACATAATCTGCCAGCGGAATCCATCTTTGGACTAGCGTAATTAACGCTTATAAGTAATGCAGGTGAACGGTATTGCATGCACCGTGAACGGCAAGAGTGGCAACTTCCTCACAAAGGGCGAAGTGGGCCAATAAGCCGGGTTCTGTTTTAGACAATCATTTATCTAGGACCAACGTTGCCGTTGGCCTCGAGCACGCTACCCGAGCGCAGTGCGGGCCACACCATTGCGCTCCTATTCGCGCTTGCTCCAGAAGGGGCTTGCCAAGCCACCGTGTTGCCACGATGCTGGTGGTCTCTTACACCACCGTTTCAGCTTTTCTCTTACCTGCCGAGGCAGGCAGTGGGAGTCTTCTTTTCTGCGGCGCTTTCCGTCGGGTCGCCCCGCCCGGCCGTTAGCCGGCTTCCTGCCCTATGGAGCCCGGACTTTCCTCATGGCAAGCATCCGTTACCGAACCGCGTTGCCCCGCGATTGTCTGGCCCACTTCGCGCCATAGATTGTAGCACATTCGGGCAAAAGAGAATCCCCAGCGCTCAAACCAACAAGCACTGGGGACGCTAAACATTAAGGATTGGTCAATCAGCTAGTCGAGGTCGTCGAAGTCTTCGCCCATGCCGCCCATGGGAACCGTGGTTATGGGACGCGACATTGCGGTGGCATCGGCATCGATGATTTCGGGCTCGGGCTCGGGAGCAGGTGCCGGAGCTGCCACGGGCTGAGCCGGAGCTACCGGTGCGACCGGAGCATCACCCTGGTTGGGGAACACGGAGTCGGCATCGTCCATGAAGTGCTGCAGGAGACGCTTGTACTCGGCGCGGAAGTCCTCGCGCGACTGCTTGAGACGATCGATCTCGTCGAGTTCGCTCTGCTTCTCGGCAAGCGCCTGGCGAATGACCTCGCGAGCCTTCTGGTCGGCCTCGTTGCGAATGCGCTCCGCGTTGTCGCGCGCATCGGCAACGAGCTTGTCGGCACTCTGCTGAGCAACGATGAGAACCTGAGAAATCTGACGCTCGGAGGCGGTGTAGTCCTGAGCCGGTGCGGGCGCTACGGGAGCTGCCTGAATCGCAGGACGCGAGGAAATCTCGATCTCGAGCTCGGAGACCTGCTGCTGCAGTGAGGCGACCTGCGCCTGCGAGGACTGCAGTTGGGCCTCGGTAGAGTTGAGCCTGCTCTTGAGGTCGGCGATCTTTTGCAACATCGCGTCAACCTCGCCAGAGAGTTGCTCGAGGAAGTTATCGACCTCGTCGGTGTCGTAGCCACGCTTCGAGGCAGAGAAAGTCAGTTGTTCGATGTCAGCTGGAGTAATTGCCATCTTTTTCCCTTTCATTCCTGAGTGCACGACACCTACTGCGGGCCGACGCACCTTTTCTGCGCTAAAGTAGTATACCAATAATCGCCCGTTCCGCCACTTGAAGAACAAGCATTGCCAAAATAGGCGTGAAATCCAATCCCCCGAACGGCGGAATGAAACGCCTAAAAAGGTTGATGTAAGGGCTCACCAAGGCATCAATCGCCCCGACGAGGTCGGCTAGGATTCCTTCGCGTGGCACCGGCAGCCACGAGAGAATGCACCACACCACAATGAGAATTTGGTAGAAGTCCATTAGCCTCATGAGGAAATATGCCACGCTCAACGAACCCACCGCCCACTCATTTGCTTCCTGCCAGCTCGGCCGTGCGAGCCAAGGCCGCGTCCACTGCCGCGTATGCTGCTTCCATTACGTACGGCTCCATCTCGCGAAGGCCAGCGGCAGTCGTCCCGCCCGGAGACGTCACACGCTCCAAATACGAGCGGGGATGCTCGCCCGTCTCCACAAGTGTCTTTGCAACGCCAAGGACGGTTGCCTCAACCATCTCGCGGCACGAATCCGCCGGAAGGCCACGTAGAATGCCGGCACGCGTAAGGGCGTCGATGAACAACGCTACGTAGGCAGGACCACAGCTTACCACGGCACCCTCGGCGTCGAGCTGGTCTTCGCGCATCACTTGCGCAGAACCCAACGCCGAGAAGAGCTCGCATACCAGTTGCACGTCTTCCGCCGTCGCTCGCGTACCGGCGCACACCGCCGTCGCGCCCGAACGCACCTGGATGGGCAAGTTGGGCATAACGCGCACCACCCGCGCGCCCTGAAGCAATCCTTCAAGCGTTTCGATGGCGACGCCCGCGGCAATGGAAACCACGAGCCTGTTCGCAACATTTTCCGCAAAGCCCGAGCACACGTCCGCAAGTATTTGTGGCTTAACTGCTAGCACCACCACGTCGGTATTTTGAGCCACGAGCTCCGCAGCCGTAGAAGCCACACGCATGCCAAGGGCTGCCATCTTTTCGGTGCATGCCGGGTTGGCGTCGCACACCACGACATGCTGCGCAGCGCACGTACCCGAACCCACAAGGCCTCCGGCAATCGCCGAGCCCATCGAACCCACGCCCACGACACCTATGGTTACGTCTTTTGTCTCCATGACCTACCTCGCGCTCGAGAGCAGTCTATCGGCCTCCGCAGGCGAAAGCTGCATACCAGCAGGCAGCACCGCAAACGCACGGTCGCCCACCGAACTCACCTCGCCATCGATGCCAAACGAGAGACCGAAGCAGAAGTCCAGAATCCTTTGCGCCACGTCGTGCGGCGTATCCGAAAGATCGAGCAACACGGTTTGGTTGGTACGCACGCGCCGCACCACCGTTTGAACATCCTCGTAAGCCTCCGCACGCAACACATAGGGCGGCAGCTGGCCCGACGCGTTGAAGCTTGTTTGGCGGGAGGGCGTGTATCGCCGAGACGATTCGTAGCCATCGTCGTCGGACCTCTGGCTCCTATACGAGGACGCATAACCCGACGACGCCGAGCGCTGCGACGAATCCGAAGACGTCCCACCGGCATTCGTGCTCACCGGACGACCCGAGCGCGTATACACGGCGACGCTCTCCGCTTCCGGGCGCGGCGTATTGCCTAAAAGACCACTGCCCGAGGGCTCGTCCTCATAGTCGTCGTCGTAGTCGTCATCGTCGTAGTCGTCGTA
>JAFWMH010000015.1 GCA_017510785.1 Atopobiaceae bacterium
CGCGACGACCTCGTTGCCGTTGTACGTCACGAACGTGGCGACCCACTCGCCGTCGACCATGTGCCACTCGGCGTACACGTCCTTGCCGCCGTTGCCCGGGCTGATCGTGACGGGCTCGCCCTCGTAGTGGACGGAGTCGGCGGCGGCGCCCTCGGCCCACGAGGCCGCGGCGGCGTCCGGGTCGAGGCCGGCGTTGGCGGCCTGGGCGCGCACCTCGGACTCCTCCCACGACATGCCGTCGTTGGCGTAGGCCTGGGTCGTCAAGGCGACGAGCGCGCACACTACGACGAGCGCGAACATGATGCCGATTGCGATGAGCCCGCGGGCCACCTTAACGGCAATCCCCGCCGCGGCGACGGCGGCGACGGCACCGATGACCTTGTTGGTGGTGTTGGTGGTGTTGGTGGTGTTGGCGGTGCTGGCGGCGGTGTTGGTAGTGCTGTCGGTGTTGGCGGCGGTCTCGACGGTGCTGGTCTTGACGTCGGTCATGGTTGGTTCCTCCTATCGGTCGGGCCGCCTTCCCGTTCGCGGCCCGTCTTTCTTCGTGTCGTATGTTCATACGCACGGCGTGGCGCCCCGTCTCAGGGCCGCGCGTGTTGTGGAGGAACCATGTGCGGGCACCGCCTCAAGACGAGTACTATGCTCTGTCCGTAGCCCGGCCTGGCCCCAAGATTAGCCAAATGTCCCGTCGGCGCCCCGGAGGGCGGCGTCTCTTGCAGTCCCCGTTCCTGCAAAACTGCGCGCGGCCGCACCTCCGGGCCAATTTGCGATTTGACGCTTCTTTAGACGGCAGGCGGCCCGGGAGGCGACGGCCGATGCAGTCATGTCCCGCACTCACACGACCGGCCGGGCCACCAGGCGGCCCAAGTGTTACAGGTTGTCGTCAGGAGGCAGGATTGCTCGCCATGAGCGAGCTCGTTGGCAGGCTGTGAGGCGAGGCAGTCATGTGTTCGGCACCCATTTTGCGGGATGGGTGCCATTTGGGACGTTTGTGGCCCGATTCCGCGGCCAAAATGGCGCGTTTGACACCCATTGTTGGGCCGTCCATGCGCGTATCGTCCGTCTCGTGTCCACAAGTCGTGGGCAACTCACTGCCCAGGCCCTACGCACGCCGATACCTCGCATCGCGATACGTCCCGATTTTCTCGACTCTGCCTTCCTTCATGAGCCGTGAGAGCACGCGCTCGACCGTGCGCACGCCCACCTCCGGAAGGCGGTCGCAAATCTCGGCCTTGGACGCGGGCACATACAGCTCCATGAGCAGCGCCTCGACGCGCTTTGCCTTGGGCACCCGTTCGAGCGTCCCGCTCACGTAGCGCCTGTCGAGCTCGCGATAGCATGCGTACAGTATCTGCAACAGGTAGAGCACGAACGGCGTGTAGTCGCTTTGGTTGTCGTGCCAGCCCACCGAGGCCTCCTCCAACGCATCGTAATAGCCAGCCTTGTGTTCGTCGATCATGCCCTCGATCGAAACGTAGCGACAGATGTCGAAGCCCGCGCGCTCCAGTAGCATGGTCGTGAGCAGCCTGGACACGCGCCCGTTTCCATCCGAGAAGGGATGGATGCAAAGGAAGTCCACCACCACGCAAGCCACAAGCACGAGCTGGTTTGCACGCGAGTCTTGGCGCGCCTCACGGTAAGCCATTACGAGTTGCTTCATGGCGTCTGGGGTGTCGGCAGCAGAGACCGGCACGAAGTGAACGGATATGCGACCGTCCGCGTCACGCTGCTGAATCCAGTTGTTGTCTCGCTTGTATACGCCGGCCTGATCCGACGTCGTCCCAAGCAGGAGCTGGTGCAGGTGAAGGACGTAATCCTCCGACAGGTCCGCCGAGAAACCGGGGGCATACATTTCCTCGAGCGCGTTCTTGTAGCCCAAGATCTCGCACTCGCCATGGGTATGGGGCGGCGCACCGCTGACGAGCTCCTCAAGTCGCGCCTTGGTAGTCACGATGCCCTCGATGGCATTGCTGCCCCTCACCGACTCGACGACGGCAGACTCCCTGAGCCGCTCGAAGCCCGAGGGATTTTTCACTTGGCGCATCTCGTTTCGAGCCCGGAGGTCGAAAATTACGTTCGTGATGTTCGCGATGTCGGTCGGCAGGTAGTCAGCCAGCGCCCGATAGTCGAACCTATGCATTGTCCACTCCCCCAAGCTTTCGGTTTACTCCGCCATTTTAGACGATTTTGGCGGAGTAACGCAATGTGGGGAGTCATGCCCAAGGACATGCCGAACAATTACTCGAGTGATTTGGTGAGCAACGCGCGAGCGCGGGCGACGGGCGGAGGAGGGAGGCGTACTGGCCGTACTTCTTGGAACGGGTTGTCCTCGCGCCGCCCCGCCACGCGCGGCCCTGCGCCCTCACTCGTAATCGCTCATGGAGGCCCTTTCTAATCTTTCTACTGTTTTCTATTGTTTCTACTATCCTCCATGAATTCTAATCTGGCAAGAATGCCAGGGCCAAAGAGGCTTGTTACTTTACTTGAGCCACGCGTGCGTGCCGACACGCGCTCGATCTCGAGCCTCTGCGATGGCGGGACGGGATTCCCGCCCAATCCCTGCGGAACAGCCAGCCCGTCTGTTTCGCGCCCCGTTCCATAGGTCGGCCGCACGTCGTCCCTCTCGCGAGCCGCAACGCGACCGAGGGAACGCGGCCGAAGAACGGTCGCGCCCCCTCGCGTGTTGTGGAAGATGGCGCGCGAACTTGTCTCCAACCTATTGGTGCGCAGAGAGTACGCCGATCCCCGAGCCGGCAGGATTGTCGCAACTCGGGCCGCATCGAGCCCGTAAGAAGCACCGACATCGTAGCCGCGGCGTCCGCCCCGGAGCGAACCGTCGAGCGACTCTCTCACGACGAAAGCCTCGTAGCCGCGGGCGTGACACGCGAATGGATCGTCTCGTCTGCGGAACGCATGGCAACGCAGATGCCGTTGGCACTTCAGATGGTCCTGGACGACGCGAGCGAGGCACGGCTGCCCGGCATCGAGCAGATAGGCCCAGCGCTCACCCGCGAGATAGGCGCAAACTGCGCACGATTTCTCAAGCTCCTCTGAGGCTTTCGCCGACGGAGATATCGATGCCCAAAATAGATGCCTGCTTCTGGCTGAGTATCGAGCAATTAAGGCCATTCAGGAGGGAATCCGGAAGAACGCAGTGATTGCCTGCGCAGGGGATTGAACATGGAGACGCCACCGCGCCCAAGCGGTGCAATGATTTCCAGCTTCTCGAGGACGCCTGCAAAAGAACAGATAAAAGCAAGTCACCCATCACAACCCGGCGGGCGGCTTTTTTGCTACGACCAACAGCTCCAATCGATGCCGATATTCAGCCGGGGCTCAGGGGCCCGACTTCCGTTCGGACGTAGGTATGCTCAGGCGGCGTAACTCAACCGCACATGATGCGCGTGAGTTGGATGATTCTGGCGGAGTAACGTAACATGTGGAGCCTCGCTGCCGTTGTACTTGTCGTTGAGCGTCCCCGAAACGCAGCCTGCTCCCCAAAGAAGCAAAGCGCCCCGCTCGTCGCCAAACGAGCGGGGCACGTCCTCGTCGAATGCCTCGGTTTTGTCTACTGCTTTTCGAAGTGCACCAGGCACCACGGATACAGGAACGTGATAAAGAACATCTGGAGGAAGTAGGATATCGTCGTACCAGGAGCGCCCGGGACCGCGTCCTTGAGAACGGGGACAAGGATGAGCGCGATTGCATAGTAGCTCAGCAGGCCAACGACCAAGCGCGTGAGCCTCGTCTCGACCGGCACCTCCGTGCTGAAGCGGACGAAGCGCCTCTCCAGTATCCAGCCAACCGAAAACGCCGTTACCAAGCCGACGGCCTTGAAGGTGTCGTTGGCCATTTTGGCACCGTCCACCAGCAGCTTGCCGCTCGCGTCGTAGTCCGCGGGGTACGGCTTGAGCGCCGCGAACAGGCCCAGGGCTATGGCAAGTGCAATGCCGACGCCGGCCACCACGACGTCCTTCTCGGGATGTAGCGCAATCCATTGCATGAGCTTGTTCGTCAGCCACATCACCAAAAGGCCCACCCCCATGCCAACGAGAACGTCTTGGGGCGTGTGGACGCCGAGGAAGTTGCGGCTGAACGCGACCAGCACCATAACGACGGCGCATGCAACGCGCAGCACCTTGGGAAGCTCCTTTCGAACCGCGATGCCGCCGAACAGCGTCGCCCCGTTCATGGAGTGCCCGCTGGGAAACGAGTAGCCGGTCGCCGTGGCAAGGGCCGCTTCCTCGGGAACGATGCGAACGTCTCGTATCCACGGCCGATAAACGCATGCCGTGATCTTCAGCGTGCCGTTTGCAAGCCTGTTTCCGCTGAAGCCCATCAGCAGGTAGGTGCCGAGGTCCTTGTTCAGGCACCAGTAGATCGCCGCGACAACCACGAGCAGCGTCGACATCTCTCCCCAAAAGGTCATCTTCGAGAGAAAAGATATCAAGATGTTTCCGACGTCCTCTCTAAATGCTTGTAAGATAAGCAAAAAGTCTATGTCCATTTGCCCCCCTGTCCTTTGTGCTCAGTCAGAGTGAATCCCCGCCGCCCATTATACGCAAACAAGGGAGCGGCCCACGCGCCACATCGGACGCGATTGACCGCAACAGCTGTACCTCTTGCTCACGAGCAACGAACAAGTCTATGCTCGTGATAATGTACGGCGAATCAGCGAATATGCTCCCCGAGATGCTTCATAGCCGCAGATGCATGAGGGTACGACGCCCAAGCGCGTCGGCGCCATGCGAAATCGCGGCCTGCGTTGCGGGTGGGTTGCCGCCGGGGCCGGGCCACGGGAAAAGTCGGATGAAAAATCGACTTGTGCAACTGAAAGTTTTGCACAGGTCGATATTCCATCCGATTCCTCCTCCATATGGCGTAAAGAGAAACACCTACTGGCAAGATGTTCAATCCGAGATAACCGTCGATGATTTGTTAGGGTATGATTTGTTCGGATAGGCATCATGGCAATCGTTTCACGCCAGAAACAAGACCATGCGCTTGCGCCCATGTCACCATCAACCAAGCTCGCGGTCGCAGCATCCATGGAGAACCCGCAGGCACACAAAAACGTGCGCCCCTCCCGAGGCGCACGGTAACGTATGGTGGAGGTGCGGAGAATCGAACTCCGGTCCAAAGCACATCCCTGGCAGGTTTCTCCAAGCTCAGTTGCCAGTTGGGATTCGGGGGCCTCGCACCTGGCGACCCGCGCTCGGCACCCTAGTCGGTTCAATCTTTTCGTACGGCATACCGGCCACATCCGCACGAGCATCTCCCTCAAATGACACCACCCCGAGAGCGGGAGCAATCCCGGTTAGGCGCGCCGACTTATACTATGCGGCGAGAGCCAGTTGAGGCTCGAAAGTTTGATTCTTGTCAATTCATTTTGACGGTACCCCTGTTTAACGTGGCGAGGAGACCACGGCTTGCTTCCCACCTCAAACATACCCTGTCGAAACCAGTCACCCCCGAAATGGGGCGTCGTGCACGCCGACGCCCGCCAAGAGAGTTACTCCTCGACCAGCTCAAACATGTCGGGGCCAACGCCGCAAACTTCGCACACGAAGTCCTCAGGCGGCTCGGGGGTATCGACCTCGACTTCCCAACCACAAACGGTGCACACGAACTTGTACGTTTGATCGGCCATGATGGCCTCCCTTCTCCTTGCTGCGGAAGTCCCGTTCCGCATCCACGGAACCAAGCTTACCACATCGAAACGCTCATAAACAGGACGAACTGCGAGACAATCCCCCAAGGGCTGCTCTCAGGAAGTCTTGCGTGCGCTACACCTTAACGAAGGACGAGGCCTTCGCAGGCGTCTTGCCCTTGAGCACCGTGTGATAGTAGTTATACGTCATGGGCGTCACATCGCTCAGAACCTCGGCGTCCACGACCTCGCCCACGAAGATGGTGTGCGTACCCACATCGAGGGAACTCACGACCTTGCAGGCAAGCATGCAGGCAGCGTTCTCGGGCGTGTAAGGATCGCCGAGCACGGTAGTGTTATGCTCGATGCCGGCAAACTTGTCGTAGTCTGCCGACGTCCTAAAGCCAAACCGACCGATGTACAGCATGTCCGCCGCCTCGGTTACCACGATGAGCGCAAAGTGACCAGCCTTGGAAATAACGCCCTCGGTGTGGTTCTTCTTGTTAACAACGACCTCGATTTGCAGCGGCTCGCTCGTAAGCTGCAAACCAGTGTTGATGACGCAGGCGCCCACGTCGTCACCGGCCTGCGCCGAAACAACGCTCAGTCCCGACTGAAACTTGTACAATGCCCTTGGATCCATGCCCTACCTCCTTGTGTTGGAATCCTCTACGCCAATAAACCCGCTAGTAGCGGCTGCGCTCCTTGAGCGCTCGCTGAATTTCGCGTTCTGTGTCGCGCTTGGCCATATCGTTGCGCTTATCATATAACTTTTTGCCGCGACCTAAGCCAATGAGCACCTTTACGCGGTTGTGGTCGTCGAAGTACATCTCGAGCGGCACGAGCGCCATGCCCTTCGTGCGCAGCTTGCCGTCGAGGTAGTCGATTTGACGACGGTGCAGCAGCAGCTTTCGACGCCGGTCGGGATCGACGTTCCACACGCCACCGTGCGAGTACGGGTGGATGTGCACGCCGTTGAGCCACGCCTCGCCGCCACGGATTAAGCAAAACGAATCGGAAAGGTTGCAATTGCGCTCACGCAAACCACGCACCTCGGTACCCGTGAGCACGATGCCCGCCTCGAGCGTCTCGTCAATAAAGTACGCATGACGCGCCGACTTGTTACGGGAAATCGTCTTTCGTTGCGGCTGGTCCCTCATTGCGCCTCCTCGCCTTCGTTGGCATCTCCCTCGCGGATAAGCCCGAGCAAAGCCATGGCCGCCTTCTCGCCCACGAGGTCGCGCGCCCTCAGCGTAAGCTCCGTCGCAACGTCGCGCTGCCCGAGCTGCGCCGCGTCGCCCGCGCACATGAGCAGGCAAATGGCCACCTCGGCGTTCGCCCCATCAGGCAAGCCCTCGGCCGCGAGCGCCTCACGCGCCTCGTCGTCGGTTATGCCCGCCGGGTCGCACGGCGTCTCGCGCGCCTGGTCGAGCGCCGCCGCCAGCGATGAGTCGCGCACTTCGAGCTTTTGAGCGGCATGTAGGCACGCCGCGGCAGCGCGCACGTTGTCCGCGCGTTCGAACCACGTTGCGAACGTCGTATACGCCCGTGCAAGGTGACGCGCCTCGCTTGCCCGCTCGAACACGCTAAAGGTGAGCGCCATGCATTCCTGCACGTTTCCGTTTACGAGGAAGAGGTCCGCCAAATCGAGCCGGTATCCGCATTCCATGGGATTCCACCGAACCGCGCGCTTAAGCGACTCAATGGCGAGATCGTACTCCCCCAGCCGCACCTCGGCCAACGCCAAGTCGCCATACAAACGATCGAGCGGCTCGCCAACGTCGTGCAGCTCTCGCGGGTCGTTCTCGACGCGGCGATAACACAGCCGCTCAAACAGCGTGGGAAAGCTAAACCACTGC
Source organism: Atopobiaceae bacterium (assembly GCA_017510785.1). Lineage (GTDB taxonomy): Bacteria > Actinomycetota > Coriobacteriia > Coriobacteriales > Atopobiaceae > RUG440. The sequence continues at coordinate 7,510 of JAFWMH010000015.1, forward strand.
ACCTCGTCGGTAGTGGGACAATTGCGGTCCACGTATTCCTCGGCATCCTCGGCAAGCCGCAGCAGCAAGTCGCGCGCCAACTCGTCCTCACCTTGCACCAAGTACGCCTCGGCGCGGAACAACTCGTCCTGTAGGGTTGTGTTACCCAAAGCACCTCCTCATGGTTCCTATAACCTAGCGAGTCGCGTACGAACGCAGTCGGCATGTGACAGGCGTACGTTACGCACGTCGAAAGACAACAGTCGCCGAATGCGCCGCGCGGAACTGCCAAACGCATGCAGCCTTTATCGGCGGTACTAAATTATTATACCACGTCGCCGCGTGTTCGACCGCATTAGCTACACAATAGAGCGCTTTCGCGAAGGCTCAAGTACTGAAAGTGCTGAAGTCCAACCGTCCGTCGCGCACGAATCGGCTGCGACCGAGGTCGCCGGCATTGCGGAACCCGACGTCGCGCTCCTCACCGAGGAGGTGGTCGCACAGGAGCGTCTCGAAGACGCGGTTCGCGACGACGAGCCTGCCATCGCGCACCGCGGCGAAGCCGTACATCCGGAGCAGCTTTTGCGTCTCGTCGTAGGGAAGGTAAGCGATCTGTTCGCCTCGTATGAGCATGGCACGCAGCGTCGCCCTGAGCTCGGGGCGACGCTCGAGCTGGCCCATGAGCGACTCGAACAGCGCGACGTCGTCGTCCGCGAGCAGCAGCCTCACGGCCCTGCCGACGCCAGCCCGGTCCCAGCCGAGCCCGCTCTCGTCCACGAGCTGGCAAACACGGCTCGCGAGATACGGGTAGCCACCGGTCCACGCCACAATCTCTTCCGCCACTGCGGCGACGTCCATACCGGTGGCGTGGTCCGCCTCGTATTCGGCAAGCATGCCGGCGACGTCGGCCCCGTCGAACGACATAACCACGTCGAAGTCGGTCGCTATGTTCCAGGGGCTGTTGGGCCTGGACTGCTCCTCGGGCCGAATCTTGGCCTTGAGGTGCTTTACGTCAGTTACGCCGGCCAGCACCACTGATCGGAACGCTGGGTACGATGGGTTCTTCCCTCGCAACAGGTACTGGTCGCGGAGCCGTGCGAGAAAGTCCAGGAACACCCGGTTGTTCGTCGCGCTGTCCACCTCGTCCACGATGAGCACGACAGGTCGACACGACCCCTCCACCCACTCCTCGAACACGTCGAAGAGGTCGTCCATCACCCACTCCGTCTGCCGGTCGCGCGCCACCTCGCGCATGCGCCCTGCAATGGGGACGGGCAACTCACGGAAGGCCTTGGGCACGTTGCGGCAGAGGGCCCGAACAAACGCCGCCTCCGTCCGTTTTCCACCATCATACACCCGTCTGCCCCGGTCGGGCCGACGCGGGGAGGCAGGGCCCGACGCGGTGTCGAGCGGTGCCCGCTCCTTGCGTCATAAAGTCTTAGCCTTCAATCAGGCGCTTCGTCTTTCCGTGCTACGCCAAGGCAAAGTCGATGCGACCTCGGGAGGGGTCGACGTCGGCAACGCGTACGACGACGCGCCTGCCGGGACGCCACACGCGACCGGTGGACTCGCCGATGAGGCACATCCTCTCGGCGTCGTGTACGAACCATTCGTCACCAAGCGCCCGCGTGGGCAAAAGGCCCTCCGCACCGGTGTCGTCGAGCATGACGAACAGGCCGAACGACTCGCAGCCCACCACCACGCCATAGCATCTCGCTCCGATGCGCTCGCCATAGTACTCCGCCATCTTGTAGTCTTGGGAATCGCGTGCGGCCTCGTCAGCCACGCGCTCGAGATCGGAGCAGGTGCGGCAGAGCTGCGGCAATGCGCGCTCAACCTCAACTGGCGCCGACTCACCGGTAAGCACGCGTTTGAGCGCACGATGCACAAGCACGTCGGGATACCTTCGAATCGGCGAGGTGAAGTGGCAGTATGCCGACGCACCCAACGCGTAATGGCCCTCGTTGTGCGGCGCATATATCGCCCGCTTTTGTGCCCGCAGCAAGACGGAGTTGGCGAGAACCTCCCCACCGGTTCCGCGGGCCGCGTCAAGAACGGCCTGCAGCGCCGAGGGCTCCGCCGCCACAAAGCTCTCCTCTCCCACGCCACGCAGCAGGTCGAGCTCGCGCAACACCGGCACGCACGACAACAAGTCCTCGGGCGCCGGCCGCTCATGCACGCGATACGCCGCCGCAACGTCGCGGTCGGCGAGCATCTTGGCCACGCACTCGTTTGCAACGAGCATGGCCTCCTCCACGAGCGAGGTCGCTCGGGTCCGCTCGCGTCGAACGATTTCCACGGGACGGCCGTCCTCGTCCAGGCGTACCTTGGCCTCTACGGTATTAAAGTCCACGGCACCTCGCCGTTCGCGCACGACTTGCCGCAGCTGGGCGATGCGGTCGAGCAGCCGCAGCATGTCGCAAACCTCCTGCGAGAGGTCGTCGCGGGTACCGCTTTGCTCGGCCCCATCCCTTGGGCAAAGCATCGCATCGACCTCGTCGTAGCTCAAGCGCGCCTGCGAGCAAATTGCACTCTCGAACGCCTCGGCACCAAGCACCTCCCCGCGCTCGTCGAGCCTCATGCGCACCGTCATGGCGAGCCGGTCCTCCGCGGGCCGCAGCGAACAAACGTCGTTGCACAAGCGCTCGGGAAGCATCGGCAACACACGGTCCACCAAATATACCGAGCACGTCCGCGCCCGCGCCTCGAGGTCCATGGCATCTCCCCATGCCACGTAATGCGAAACGTCGGCAATGTGCACGTCGAGCTCGAAGCCACTCTCCACCTCGCGTGCACCCACCGCATCGTCGAAGTCGCGAGCGTCAGCCGGATCGATGGTTACGCACGCCACGTCGCGCAGGTCGCGTCGGCGCGGATTGCGACGGAGCTCCTCATCCACGTGCACCGCCGCACCCTCCGCCACGTCGAGCACCCGCTGCGAAAACTCCGTCGCGAGTCCATGCGAGGCAATTATGGCCTCCACGCCCACGTCGAGCTCCGTTGTCGAACCAAGTCGCTGCTCGATAGTAACGACTCCGGCGCTCGACCGAGTTGGATACTCAACGACGCGCGCCCGAACCACGTCGCCCGTGCGAACGCCGCATGCCCGAGGGCTTTTGTCTTCGGGAAGCACGAAGAAGTCGTGCCCGATCCGCGCATCGAGCGGCACAACAACGCCAAGCGGATCCTCCTCGGCATACGTTCCCACAAAGCCTGTGCATGCACGTTGCACAACGCTCTGCACGTAGGCCACGGGGTCTCCTCGATGCCCATGCATGGGAACGAGGCTCACGAGTACCTCGTCGCCGTTCATGCCCTCGCGCAGGCCTCGGCGCGCAACGGCAAAGGTACCTTCGGCGGTGTGCACATGCGCGTGCCCCGGCCGCTCGATGCGCAGAGTTCCCTGCACCGTGGGACGCCGCGCTCGCGTTTTGCGACGATGATCTTGTCGGCGACCTCTATGCGCCATACGACTCTCCTTCCATACGAGATAAAGGATGCTCCCCTGGCGCACGCATTAGCGCATCGCGCACCAAGGGAGCATCCCCAAAAACTCGCAGTAAATCGAAAACCTACACCTTGAGGTAACGCCTCATGGCGATTGCGGAGCCAAACAGGCCTATGATGACGCCGACGAACAAAAGCGCAACGTACACGCCAATCACGACGCCCGACGAAAGCTGGAACGACAAGAACTGCAGGCTGTTGGCCAGCTGCGGCTGCAAGAAGGACCAGCCAACTTGCAGGGCCACGATGGCAAGGATGGCGCCGACAAGTGCCTCGATGGCACCCTCCGCCACGAACGGCCCGCGAATAAAGCTGTTGGACGCACCGACGAGCCTCATGATGGCAATTTCGCGACGACGCGCGGAAATGGCCAGGCGAATGGTGTTGTTGATAAACACGAACGCGACGAACACCAGCAGCACGATGAGCACCGCCGCACCGATGCGAATGTAGTTGGTAACGCTAAAGAGGCGGTCGACCGTCTCCTTACCATACTGAACCGAAGCCGCCGGGTTTTCGGGCGTATCGGCAATGGCGGCGAAGCCCTCGTCGGCAATTATCTGGTTAGCGGTTTGCTCGACCTTTTGCGGGTCGTCGAGCTTGATGACAAGCGACGCAGGAACGGGGTTTTGTCCGTCGAGCGCGGCCACGGCGTCCTCCGCGTTGCGGTTCGACATCGTTTCGCGATACTCCTGCAACGCCTCGTCCTTGCTCTTGTACGTAACCGACTCAACGTTTTCCCAGCCCGCAATGCTGTTGTGGAATCCGTCGACGGCCGCTTGGTCGGCCCCGTCGTTAATGAAAGCCTGAATGGTAACGCGATCCTCGACGCTTCCCACCAAGTTGCCCACGAGGTTGGAGCCGAGGATAAACACGCCAATGACGAACAGCGAAAGGAAGATGGTAACCACGGCGCCAAGGCACGTGGACCAATTCCTGCGAATGTGCAAAAACGCCTCGCGAATGGAATAGCCAAGGTTAGAGGGCATCATAGAAACCGTAACCTCCCCTCTCTTGGTCGCGGACCACGTGACCTGCCTCGAGCGCAATAACGCGCCGACGCATGGAGTCGACCATCTCGCGGTCGTGCGTGGCCATAACGACCGTTGTCCCGGTTTGGTTAATGCGGTCGAGAAGCTTCATTATGCCCAGCGAAATCGCCGGGTCGAGGTTACCCGTGGGCTCGTCGCACACAAGCAGCGGCGGGCGGTTTACCATGGCGCGCGCAACAGATACACGCTGCTGCTCGCCACCAGAGAGCTGATCGGGGAAGTTGTCCATCTTTTCGGCCAAGCCCACGAGGCGAAGCACCTCGGGCACTTGCGCATCAATAACGGAACGCGGCTTACCAATGCACTCAAGGGCGAAGGCCACGTTGCCATAGACGGTCTTATCGGGCAACAACTTAAAGTCCTGATACACGGTGCCGATTTGACGCCGGAGGTATGGAACCTTCCAGTTGCGCATTTGGGTGAGGTTTTGTCCTGCGACAAGGACGTCGCCCTTCGTCGCCTTGAGCTCACGCGTGAGCAAACGAAGGAAGGTTGACTTGCCCGAGCCCGAGTGACCAACCACGAAGACAAACTCGCCGGGGTAGATGTCGAGCGAGACGTCGTCGAGAGCGGGCTTGTTTGGCTGTGCAGGATAGATTACGGTAACGCCCTTCAGCGAGATGGTAGGCGTACCGACGCGCGCGACGGCCGGAGCATTGCTCTGCAAAGGCGCGTAGAGGCTCTCGGACGCGGGGGCACCACCCGCATCGGTACGAGCGATGTCGGTCGAAGCGGTTACCGTGTGGACGGGCTCGGGAGCTGCCGAGGTGACGTCGGGCACGGCAGCCACGCTAGGAGTCGCACCCAAGTTGGGCGTCTCCTTGGAATCGGTGCTGCGAAGATGGCTTGGCACTAGTGCTCCTTTGTTCTTCTTAGTAGTGCGTACGTGCTCATAATACTATCAGGAGCATCCACAAGCGACCAGCAGCCACGACGTTTCCCTACAGAGACAACAGAGGTGTGGAGAACAAGAGAATACAGAAGGGCCGCCAGAGGATACTCCCCCAGCGGCCCTCATGCAATCCGCTTACGATTCGCTTACGATCCGCTAACGTTCCAGCGATGATATGCCACAACAAAGCGATCGAGGTCGCCTTCGCGCAAAACGGCGTCGGTGTTGCCCGTCTCCTCGCCGGTGCGCGTATCCTTAACGAGCTGGAAGGGGTAAAGCACGTAGTTTCGAATTTGGTTGCCCCACGAAATGTCGTGCTTTGGTCCCCGCAACTCGTCGAGCTCGGCCTCGCGCCGCTCGCGCTCCATCTCGTAAAGCTTGGAGCGCAGCACGTTCATGGCGAAGGCCTTGTTCTGCAGCTGCGAGCGCTCGTTTTGGCACGTAACCACAATGCCCGTAGGAAGATGCGTGATGCGCACCGCCGAGTCCGTCGTGTTCACGCCCTGGCCACCGTGCCCGGACGAATGGTACACATCGATGCGCAGGTCTTCCTGGTTTATCTGCACGTCGATGTCGTCGGGCAGCACGGGAAGCACCTCCACGCCTGCAAACGTCGTTTGCCGACGCTTCTTGGCGTCCGTGGGAGAAATGCGCACGAGACGATGCACGCCCTGCTCGGACCGCAGCATGCCGTAGGCGTTTGTGCCCGAAACGGTAAACGTCGCACGGTCGATGCCAATGACCTCGGCCGCAGGGGCTTCGCCCACCTCGACCTTCCAGCCACGGCGCGCGCAGTAGGCAAGGTACATGCGAAAGAGCATCTCGCACCAGTCCTGTGCCTCCAGGCCACCCTGCCCCGGCGTAACCGTAACGATGGCATCGCCGTGGTCGAGCTCGTCGGTAAACCAACTGGCGAGCTCAAGCTCCGTAAGGTCGTGCTGCAACTCGGCGGCAAGGGACGCGGCCTCCTCCATGAGGTCCTCGTCACCCGTCTCGCCGCCAAGCTCCTCTGCCGCAAGCGCGTCCTCGAGCTTCGCGCGCGCATCGTCGAGCGCACCCACACTCTCCTTCGCACGGGTGAGCTGCGCCATCACGTCGCGAGCCGCGTCGGCGTCGTTCCAAAAGTCAGGACTCGCCGACGCTCTCTCCAGACGCGCAACCTCTTCGCGCAGCTCATCCTCGTGCAGGTAGCTCGCAATGTGCTCGAGCCGCTCACCCAGGGAACCGAGGTCTGCTGCCTCGACATCGCTCATGCTAGGCACCCCGACGTCCGTGGCAGTTCTTGAACTTCTTGCCGCTGCCGCAGGGGCACGGATCGTTGCGTCCCACGTTGGCGTATGGATCGGTGCTATCGGCCTTGCGGTACGGCACGCGCTTCGTTTGGTCGGGTGCCTGCTCGACCTCGGTAAAGCTGCGCATGGGAGCGCGAACCTTCGTGAGGTCGGAGGAAGGAGCGGTGGTCACCTGCTTGGGAGCGTCGTTTTGCGTTGCGCCTTGCGGGGTGCGCGATTGATCGCCGTCCACCGTAGCCGCCGTGTAGTGCGCACCCTTGAGCTCCTCGGGCTCCTCGTCCTCGTTTTGAGCTGCCGCGGCACGACGAATTGGGGCGCCCTGAATCTCGATGCGCAGAATCGTGCGCAGGAAGTCCTCGTACATGGTGTTAACGAGCTCGTTGAAGGCCGCGTACGCCTCGCTCTTGTACTCCACCAGCGGGTCGCGCTGGCCGAAGCCACGCAGGCCAATGCCCGTCTTGAGATAATCCATCTCCTGCAGGTACGCCATCCAGCGCGTGTCGATAACGCGCAGCATGATTTGCGCGGAAAGCTCGTGCATGATGTTGTCGCCAAGCTTCTCCGTCTTTTCGGTGTAGCACTCGTGGACGAACTTCTCTACGGCGTCGGAGATGTCGGACGTTTCCATCTCGACGCTAAAGGTGGGCAAACCCTCCGTGCGTCCGGTAAGACCCTCGAGCCACTTGTTGAGGCCCTCAAGATCCCACGTCTCGGGGTCGTCGCCCTCTGGGCAGAACACATTGACGCGATGCCACACGGTATCGGTCGTAACCTCGTTAACGTGCTCGGTGAGGTCCTTGCCGTCCAGAATCTTGTTGCGCTCTTCGTAGATAACGCGGCGCTGCTCGTTCATAACGTCGTCGTACTCAAGAACGTTCTTACGCATCGCGAAGTTGATTTCCTCAACCTTACGCTGCGCGCCCTCAACCGCCTTCGTAACCATCCTCGCCTCGATTGGCTCGTCGCGCGGCATGCCCATGCGCTTCATCATGGCCTTGATCTTGTCCATGCGGTCGCCGCCAAACAGGCGCATGAGGTCGTCCTCGAGCGAGAGATAGAACTGCGTTTCACCGGGGTCGCCCTGACGACCGGAACGGCCACGCAGCTGGTTGTCGATGCGTCGGCTCTCGTGACGCTCGGTGCCGATGACACACAGGCCACCAGCAGCGAGCACGCGCTTGCGCTCGCTCTCGCAAATGGCGTCGGCCTTCGCGCGCGCGGCAGTGCGCTGCTCGTCGGTAATCTCGTCCTCGGCCACGCCCGACTTGGCAAGGATGTCGTTGGCCATAACCTGGGCGTTGCCACCAAGCAGGATGTCGGTACCACGACCGGCCATATTAGTCGCGATGGTTACCGCACCCTCACGACCGGCCTGAGCCACGATTTGCGCCTCAAGCTCGTGGAACTTGGCGTTAAGGACGCTGTGCGGAATACCGCGCCTCACGAGCAGGCTGGAGAGCTTCTCGGAGTTCTCGATGGAAACCGTACCCACGAGGCACGGCTGACCCTTGGCGTGACGCGCCTGAATGTCGTCGGCCACGGCGTCGAACTTTGCCTCGATGTCGCAATACACCTTGTCCTCGTTGTCCTTACGGATTACCGTACGGTTGGGCGGAATAACCTGAACCGGCAGTTTGTAGATCTCGCGGAACTCCGCGTCCTCCGTCATGGCCGTACCCGTCATGCCACTGAGCTTTTCGTACAGACGGAAGTAGTTTTGCAGCGTAATGGTGGCAAGCGTTTGGTTTTCCTCGCGAACGAGCACGCCTTCCTTGGCCTCAATTGCCTGGTGCAGGCCCTCGGAGTAGCGCCTGCCCTCCATGATGCGGCCCGTGAACTCGTCGACGATCTTTACCTCGCCGTCGATAATGGCATACTGCTGGTCGCGATGGAACATGTACTCGGCCTTGAGCGCCTGTTGCAGGTGGTTAACGAGCGTGCCGGAAAGGTCGCCGTAGATGTCGTCGATGCCAAGGCGGCTCTCGATCTTTTCCAAGTCCTTCTCGGTGGCGGCGATGGTGTGCTTCGCCTCGTCCATCTCGAAGTCCTCGTCGGGCGTGAGACCACGCACGGCAGCGGCGAACTCCTCGTAGGTGGTTGCCGACTTGGTGCCGGCACCACTAATGATGAGCGGCGTACGGGCCTCGTCAATGAGAATCGAGTCGACCTCGTCCACGATGGCATAGTGGTGGCCGCGCTGCACGCGCATGCCAGCACGCGTCACCATGTTGTCGCGCAGGTAGTCGAAGCCGAATTCGGAGTTGGTGCCATACGTGACGTCGGCCGCGTAGGCGGGCTTCTTGAGGCCGAGCTTCATGCCGTTTTGCAAAAGGCCAACCGAGACACCCAAGAAGTTGTAGATACGACCCATCCACTCGCTGTCGCGCTTGGCAAGGTAATCGTTTACGGTAACGATGTGGACGCCGTCGCCCGAAATCGAGTTGAGATAACCAGCGAGCGTAGAGACAAGCGTCTTGCCTTCGCCCGTCTTCATCTCGGCGATGGTGCCCTTGTGCAGAGCGATGCCGCCTACGAGCTGCACGTCGAAGTGGCGCTGCCCAATGGTGCGCTGGGATGCCTCGCGCATCGTGGCAAAAGCCTCAGGCAGCATGTCGTCGAGACTCTCGCCATTAGCGTAGCGCTCCTTGAACTTAGCCGTTTGTGCCTGCAGCTCGGCATCGCTCATCTTGTGGATCGTGGCTTCAAGATCGTTAACACGGTCCGCAATTTTGCGAAACTCCTTGAGCTGCTTGTCGGAGCCCATGGAGAGAATCCGCGAAAATAAACCTGGCATGGCTTCTCCTTCTTTTGCCGATGCGTTTTGAGTTCACAGCATTGTCTACTTTATCAGGTTAGGTCGCAATTCACGGTATTGGCACAATGCACGTTTGCGATGGGCCGCCATGGTGTCTCGCGCGCAGTTCCGCGCGAAGCGCGGTGTTCGTGCACGTTGGCCCCGAGGGGGTGTCCCTATGGTGTCTCGCGCGCAGTTCCGCGCGAAGCGCGGTCCGGGCACGTTGGCCCCGAGGGGGGGTGTCCCTATGGTGTCTCGCGCGCAGTTCCGCGCGAAGCGCGGTCCGGGCACGTTGGCCCCGAGGGGGTGTCCCTATGGTGTCTCGCGCGCAGTTCCGCGCGAAGCGCGGTGTTTGAGCACGAGGCACCATAGGGACATCCCCGCCAGCGGCAGCGTAAGCACCAGGCGCCATAGAAACCCCGGCATCGAGCGGTCTATCCCGCGGCGAGGTCACCAAGGTTGAAGCTCAGCTGCTCTGCAGGTGGCGCCAACCGTACCTCTATTATCTCCGCCTGCTTCCGATTCGCCTCGCGTCGGCCAGCACGCGACTTCGACTTGCCTTTCTCTAATCCGCGATGAGAGAACGTGCTAACCTCCTTGCGCATGTTACGTGAGGGAGGACGGCGTGTGACGTCCACCACGTGGCTTACGTACTGCTCGTAAAGCTGTTCCGCCTCAACATGGCGCCCCGCCTCACACAGCGCCGAAAGGAGCGTGCTCATGGCATCCTCGCGGATGTCGTCCGCCTCGTGGGCGCGCTTCGCAAAGCGACACGCAAGCATTTTGAGCTCGATGCGCCGTGCGGCCTGCGCCCCGGCAATCATCGCGTCCGAGTACAAGTCGCGCAACTCCCGGGCACGTGCGGCAACGATACCCGCCCCATCGGTAGGGGGAACGAACAATCCACCGCGATACAAGTCTTCAAGTTCGCGACAAAGACTCACGATGAGCCGGTCATCGCCCTCGCTATCGAGCACTTTACGCGCGCGTTCTTCGAAGAGGTCCACGTCGCACACGATGAGCGCTGCGTTGAGTGAGAGAGTCCTGTCCGTCTTGTTGGACGCCACGACCGTTGGGCCGTCCACATCGCCCAGCATCCTACTCATCTCGGTACGCAGCACAGTGGTGGCGGAGTACACGCAACGGTTGGCCGTTTCGTAATCGTATTCCGGCCACACCGACTCCATAATTGCGAAGCGCTTTGCCACATGCCCAGGTATCGCCGCAAGAAAGGCAAGCATGGTCCTTGCGCGCCTGCGCTCTAGCGAGTTGTTTCCCACAATGCGATTGTCGACTCGCACCTCCATCCCTCCAAGCATGCGAATGGCTATTCGTTTGCCCATGAGCTCGTTGGAAACGCGCTGCTCCTCCAGCACGGGCAACAACGTAAGATCTACGTTTGGAGAAGGCAGCACCGGAACTGTGTTCGCCAGCTCATCGGCCAGAGCGTCGACGTCTGCGGCACCCTTTTGTAACGCCTCCGACCACACCGTAGGCAAAACATCGCGAACCTTTTGCGAAAGCTGCCCGAAATCGCTCGTGATGATGTTCATAATCCAATGCATTTCGCGCGGACAGTCGCTCAGGTCCCACCTCCCCGATCCCATCGGTCGGCCACTGGTGCGCTTGGACGATACAGCCGCAAGCAGCACTGCGACAACTTTGCCCAGCGATCGTCCCGATCCTCGACAAGAGGTAATCTCTGCGCGAGTGACACGCTCCGAGAGTTGCAAACGAACGCATATGTCCAGAAGATGGGCCACCTTCGTGAAAAACGTGGCCTGTGCGGCTGTGAACTGCTTGCGCGCCTGGCCAAATCGGACGTGGGCTCTCACAAATGCGCCCGTACGCACATCCAGCACCGCGGCGGCAAGCAAGTACGCACCATGCAACAAGGAATCGCCCATGCGCGACGCATGGTGCACTTGGGCTTCGAAGGTCGTGATCGCGGGCTTTCGTCCGCCAAGCAGCACCCCAAGCGGGAGAAGCGCGTCGTGAGCACCTGCCAATCCGGCAAGACCCATTTGTTCAATAAGCTCCCTGGAACGCCTCAGTGCATCGCGATCGTTTGGGCTCGGCACGATGCCCATAAGCAACGAGCACAGCACAAAGTCCATCTCTAGAAGCGTTGTTACCAACGTCGTGGTTTCCAATCGACTGGGAACGTCAATAAGCAGCGTGTATGCCTCATCCAAGCGCCCATTCGCAATGAGGTGTACCACATTGCCATGGAGCATCAGCGCATTGGCTATGGGGTTTTCTCTGCCGTGTGGAGGCATGTCCTCCGGCCACGCGACCTTCGCCAAGAGGGCGCGACATGCAACGCCAATTGCAGCGGTCTGCGCCTCACGACCCGCAGAGCACGCGTTTGGGAAGGTAGACGCGAACTTCTCTAATACATGTCCGACGGGCCGTGTAAGCGACCACACTATGGCATCCGCTTCGTCAAACCCCTCCATACCGAGGACGCCCTTCTTGCGAACACACTCAAGAGCATCCGTCACCACGCCCAACTCTCCCGCATTGACAAACTCTGCGGCCCATTCGAATGCCAAACGGGATCGGTCCACCGCGGACTCGCACATCAAGCTCACCGTAGCCGCACGAGCGTAATCGTCTCGACGGGCCAAGTGTTCCACTATTTCAACAACCATGTTGGGCCAAGCCGAAACGATTGATTGCAGGCGGCCATAGACTGGTGCCAAGCCATCGGGCACATCGGCTCCCGCGCAGCAGAAAGTCCTAGACGCCACGTCGATGCCAAACAGCGGCGCGTCGCGGGCAAGCATACGCCATAGCTCCGCCTCAACACTCCCCACGCACGCGGTAACCTCCGAAAAACTCCCATGCCCAAACAAGAGCAGTGCAGCGCGAAGACGCCGCTCGTCGTTCATTATGCCCGGACGCAAGCTTTCCTCAACGACGCTCGCATACGCCTGAAGATAGCCCGGATCGCTCATGACGCGCCGCATACCCTCGGGCGAGATGCGCGCCAGCGCCCCCGCCAAGGCAGGGACCCCTCGCGCATACTCGTCAAAGATGAGCGCCTCGCCCGCGTCACTTGGACGTGGCATGCGCAAGTCATACGACCAAAAGCACGTTGCCTCCCCATACTGTTCGACGAGCGTCTCTCCCTCTGGGAGCATGCCCAGTATGAGCGTGATTCCAGAGGCAACCATCGAGCGAAACGATCGTACAAGCAAGTCTGCCTCCGCCTCATCACTGGGAGGCACGTTGTCGAACCCGAGCACTACGGCGTTGCCTTCAGCAATTCTCTTACGCGACCAGCGCAGCAATTCCGACAACCGCGCAAGCACTTCCGCGTGACCAAGCGACATGAGGTCCTCGAAGCGCGTTTTCGCGCCTCCGCTAGCGCGCTCCTCGAGAGCCCTCGATATGAGGGTCGTTTTTCCCATACCAGGTTCGGCACACAGTATGTGCACCCGTCCACATCCGTCCGTGGTCAGCGCTTCAAACACAGGGTGCAGTTCAGGAGTTCTATCGTGCACGCCCTCTTTGGGGGAAGCGCTAACGACGCTCCCGCCCAGAGTTTGCACGTATTCGGCGCTCAAAGACTTCATGTTGGGGTCCTTCCAATCGCATTTCGACATCTTTCGAGACGAGCATACGGACGTCCAACCTACCAGTATTCATTCAATGATTTGATGCACACCTACGCATACGCACTGCGCCGTACTGGGAGAGTGGCGCTCAACTGCCATACGCAACGACATGTTGCATACGCATCGCAACATGCCCCGACATACAGCGTTGTATCGTGCACATATCATATTTCTGTCGTATTCTCAATTGGCATATCTCCACGTGCTTCTTTTCACGCTCGTGCATATCCACGCCGTCTTACTCTTTTTGCGCGATTTACCCCATATCCTCATTCACGTTTCTGCATACTGTTGTGTGCTTCAAGCACACAAAACACTTCCACGCTACACTTCGTGATAAAATCTGCCCCAATTCGCCGCAACCCTTCCTATGCGAATCGAGGAACTCATGGAAACCCCCACCAATACAACACCCCTGTTTCTCCCCTTAACGTTCCCCACATCCAACAATTGCTATGTTGCGGGCTTTTCTTGCATACCACGCGGCGCATGGCGCTACGGGACAGACTCGGATGACGTCCTTATTAACCACACAGCACTCGCCAAGTCACTCAACATACCCATTACTCGCATCGTCGTGCCCGACGAAACCCACACTTGCAACGTACGTATTGTTGTCCCAGATGACGGTGGCACAGGTGTTGTCGTGCCGTCTGCACCACCAAATGTCGACGGCATCGTAACCAACCACCCACGACTCGCTCTCGCCATAACCGTAGCCGATTGCACTCCGTTGTACCTGTTTGATCCACAAGCGCACGTTATCGCACTGCTCCATTGTGGTTGGCGTGGCACATGCAACGGAATCGTCGCGGAAGGCGTCCACAAAATGTGCCTGCTTGGGGCAGCGCCCCCTCGCATTCTCGCTGTTATAGGGCCACGCATATGCGCCAACTGCTACGAAGTAGGGCCAGATCTACTCGAGGAGTTTTCTCGGACGCACACTCAAGAGCAACTGGCAAACATCTTCACGCCGAAAGACGACGGTAAATATTTGCTCGACCTTGCCACGTCGCTGCGCATCCAACTCGTCAACCAAGGGTTGCGCCACGAGCATATCTCGCTCTCGCGGCACTGCACATATCATGAAAGCCTTCTACTACTCGTACCGAAGGCAGCCTTCCACAAACAGAAACCTCGCGTTTCTCATGCTAGGATAAAAGCGCCGCGCCGCATACCCCAAAGGGAACCACACGGGGCCCGGGCGCCCCGCGCGACGCGGGAGGCCCCCCACCCGCGTCGCGCGGGAGGGGGGCCTCGGTGCGGAAACGCCCGTCGTTGGTCAGCGACGTCCTGCTCTCCCACGGGCTGACCCCGCAGTACCATCGGCGCTCGGGGGCTTAACTTCCGGGTTCGGGATGGGACCGGGTGTGC
>JAFWMH010000016.1 GCA_017510785.1 Atopobiaceae bacterium
CGGCCAGGCGGACGGCGGCCAGCGGGCTGGCCAGACCGGCGGCCAAGCCCAACCGGACGGCCAGGCCGACGGAGGCCAGCCGACCGGCCAGGCGACCGGCCAGGCGGACAGCCAGGCCCAAGGCCTCACCGCCGCCTCCGCGCCGCGCGAGTTCGAGGCCCCCGACTACACCATGGATTGGGAGCCCCAATTCGGCGGCATCGGCGCCATGGCGGACGCGGCGAGCGACCCCGTGGTGGGCATCGGCAGCGACGGCGGGGTTATCTTAAACGCGGCTACCAACGACCGGCGCTGGAATCCCGAGGGGACGTCGGTGCTAGGCAGCGCCCGCATGCAAACGGCGACGATCAACGGCGTCACGTACGCTTTGCGCGTCGGCGTCGTGAGCGTAAAGGGAAATCTCCGGACGCGCGTTATTGCCACCGTAATCGACGGCGCGCTTGGTGGCCACGGCGTGGGCGAGGTGCAGGCGCTCGACTTCCACTTCGTGGCGGCCGGCGGCGAGAGCGACATGCATTGGGGGGAGATTCCAAAGCGCGTGCGCGACAACCGGGCGTACATCCGCCAGAACAACCACGACAACTTCTTCGATTACGACTTTGCCGTGGCGGGCGACAGCGAGCAAGGATGTCTCATTCTCTCGGTTATTTCGGGCAAACGCGATTTGAGCGGTGCCAGCAACGCCGAGAACCTTGCCAACGTCTCCACCGACCTCGTGTTTACGACGGTCGTGTTTAGACAGAGCCGCGCTGCCAACGACAAGGGCCTTTTCAGCACGTATCTTCAGCCGCTCTCCTGGGGCGGGAATTTCCTGCTGGACGTAGCGGGCGCCAAGAAGTATCACTGCCTCTCCAACCTGCAAATAACGATGCAATTCGAGAATCGCAACAACATGCGAAGCTCCACGGCGGTGATCGCGTTTCTCGACCGCTCTGGCGACCAACCCCAAGATTGCATTAACGACAAAAACGCGTTGGTGCGCTTGGGCATCATGCTCTACAGCTATATGCCGTTTAACGGGGACAGTATTAGGAGCCTGTATACCGACGTGGACGCTTCGGCCATCGAGAAGCTCGTAAATAATTCGGGTTGTCCGCTCAACGACCTTTCGGCATACGAGCTTGTGTTTTGGCCGCGGCCGAGCAACAGCAACTCCTCCACGTTTGTTGTTCGCGGAGCCAACAAGGCCAACTACTACTCGATGGTCTTCGATACGAAGTATTATGAGTTTGGCGGCGGCATAGGCCTTTATCGCCCGGAGATAAAAGCCATTAAGTGGCACGGTGCGTACGACGCGAACACGCGCCTTCACATGTGGCGCGAGGAGGACGGCAATCCGGTGTTCTTGGGCACGGAGGCCGTGAGCGACCAGTTTGCGGTTACCGCGCAGCAAGACGCCGCACTCACTGCCATGGCCGAAACGGCCGATGGCAGCGGCGCGGTTGTAGACGCCTACAAGCGTCGGCTGTGCAGCGCGCGCGTGGGCGACTCGTCGTTGCAATTCAGCAAGATCGGTCCCGACGACTTTGGCATCTCGTCGTTTGGCGTCTGCGGAGATTTTATCTACTGGCCGGGTACCAAGGACGGCGTTACGGGACACACGTTTGACGAGACGAGCTCCGAGCTTGCGGAAAACGAGCCGGAGAACAAAAAGTACATTATGGGCGCGCGCTTCCGCATGGGCAGCTTTGGCAATCCCTTCTACCTTGCCGACCTGCCCCATGCCGCCGACCAAATGGTGAGTTTGGACGGCACGGCCGAAGCGCTGACGGTCGTGACCTGCGGCGTTAAGAATCTGGAAACGAACACGGCCGACCTGCACGTCGTTCGCATCCCCTTCGTGCGTGCCGTCAACGCCATTCGCGCCTTCGTGAGCACGCCGTACGTGGTGGCGGGAAAGCTGGCCACGTTCTACATCGCGATTCGAAACGACGGCAACACCTACATCGGTGGCTGCGAAGTCGAGATGTACGAAGGATCAGACAAAAGCAAGAAGCTGGACTCGACCTCCATCGCCTTCGACGCGACCACCACGCAGGCCTCCGAGTTCAACGGCGAGAAGGAGGACGGCACGCTGGAAGACGTCGAGCCCGACTTCGCGCTGGCGCCCGGCAAGACGAGCGTGTACGCGGTGGGGTTCACCATTCCCGAGTCGTGGAAGGGTGGTGAGGACGCAAACGGAAACCGCATTACGAAGTCGGTTTCGTTCCGCGCGCTGCATCCCACCACGAAGTCGGCGACCGCCGGCGACGCTGTGGTGTCTCAGGCCGACGACGAGGAAGGCGTCGAGTACCACGTGGACGGCCCGACTACCGTTATGGACGCGATCGAAATCGACGTTGAGGTGTATGCGCCGGACTACATGTCGCACACCGACGCGCCGGTAACGCCGTACACGCCGGGCGTGAGCGACGGCGACGGCAAGGGGACGGGCGCGGGCGCGGGCGCTGGCGCTGGCGCGAACCAGGGCACCGGGGGCGGTGTGGGCTCTACGGCTAACGCCGGCGCGTCTCGTGCGACGCTTCCCAACACCGCCGACCACAACAGCTTAGGCACGGCCGGCGCCTTGGGAGCCATTGGTGCGGCCGTGCTCGCGTACGAGCGTCGCCGCGCGCGCAACGAACGCTAACGCCGTGCACTCAGGGGGTAGCCCCCTGGTTGCACGGGGGTAGCCCCCTGCGTGTCCGCGCCCGCCCGGCAACCCACCCAGTAGCTCGCGAGACTGAGGAGACGGAAATGAAACAACACAAGTACCTGCTATGGCTTTCTCTGCTACTTGCGCTGGTGATGGGCTTTGCTGTACCGGCACACGCCGCTGAGCCTTTGTTCGACGGCGACGCGAGCAAGCTCACCGGTAGCAACTGGATGAGCGGCATTTCGGGGAGTCGTAAGCTGAGCGATATTACGCTGCCGGGCACGTATCATTCGGGCACGTCGAACGTGTACCTCGACAACCAAACGACGAGCCTCAAAAGTGCGAGCGAATATATTATGACGCAGGAGAGGACGATTCCGCAGCAGCTCACCGACGGCGTGCGCGTGATTGACCTGCACGTTACGTCGAACAAGCCCACGTCGGGTTTTTGGGATGACTCGAAGGACTTCTTGTGGGTGTGTCGCAACATGACGCTCGCGAAGAAGAACCTCACGTTTTACGCGCAAAATCCCAACGGCTCGGCTCTTACGCTGAGGGCGGCGCTTAACTATGTGCGCGCGTTTCTTAACCGCAACCCCACCGAAACGGTGATTGTTAACATTTGCGAGGAAGGTGGCACGCCCGATGCGCGGTTTAAACTGCTTCGAAAAACGCTCGACGAATACGCGGCCATCAAAACGAAGGACGGGCGTTCGTTGATGTACCTCACCAATAGCATGCCCGAGCTTCGCGAGGTTCGCGGGCGCATCGTGGTGTGCACGCCGCACCCCAACCTTCTGGGCGCAAATCCCGGTATGCAGCTCCCCACGATGCAGGAAGCGATTGATTCGCGCGACAACAGTTCGGTTGGCGGCGTTAAGGCTCGGCCTCGCTTTGGATATGCCTCCAGGACGAAGGACTGGAGCCAAGAGTTGCCCGATTCCGCGAGCAAACACGCAAGCTACCTTAGCGTGCTCTATACGTGCGTGGTTCCTCAAACGGATGCGCACTCGAGCAACGTAGACCCTAACAACAACAGGCCGATAAAAGAAATGGCGGCTCTTATTAACGACGATTTGTACGGGGGTTCGAACCCCGTA
This sequence comes from Atopobiaceae bacterium, assembly GCA_017510785.1. Lineage (GTDB taxonomy): Bacteria > Actinomycetota > Coriobacteriia > Coriobacteriales > Atopobiaceae > RUG440. The sequence goes on from JAFWMH010000016.1 coordinate 3,736, forward strand.
TTCAAAGCGGGCAGGCTCTGCGGCTGGACTTTTTCGGAGTACATGGATGCTGCCAAGGCGAAGGTCGCATGGCAAACGAACTTCCCCAGCAACCTTAAATACCACACCATAGTATATGGCTCGGACCAGCACAGCAAAAAGGACTACGTTACCACCAAGGTGCTCACAGGTTCCGAGCTCGTCTTGCCCGAATGCATGTTGCCCGTGCCGAACACGGCCCCGCTCTTCGGAGGTTGGGAGGTGAGCGGCAAAACGTATAAACCCGGAGAGAAGCTTCCCAACCGCATCATCGCGGACGTCAAGGTGTGGGCGCAGTATCGTACGACGAATACGTGGGCTGCACTTGGCGATTATCTGGACGGACTCAAGAGCGGGGCGAACGTCTCCCTGACGATTGATCGCGACCTTACCGCCACGACGCTCGACCACGTGTTGCACGTCCCCAAGGGGGCGACCGTTGTGCTGGACCTTGCCGGTCACACGCTCAATCGCAACATTGCCTCGGCGGCGCAGGCGGACGGCTCCGTGTTGCTCGTCGAAGGCAGCCTCACGCTAAAGAACGGCACGGTGATGGGCGGCAACACAAGCGGCAACGGTGGCGGCGTGCTCGTGAGCGAGGGCGCAACGCTCGCGCTAGAGGACGTGATGGTGCGCAACAACCGGGCGACGGGCACGGGCGGCGGCGTGTACGTGAGCCCGACGACCTCGAAGCTCAAAACCAACTTCTCGGTTGCGGGCAGTACGAGGATTAACGAGGTGAACAACGTCGCGGCAGGTGCGAAGAGCAACGTCACCTTGGCGCAGGGTTCCAAGATTGCCGTCGCGAAGAACCTCTCTGCTGCTGCATCCGTGAGCGTGACGTCCGCCGACCCGGTGCTTGCGCAGAGCAAGTCCGCATCCGTTACGAAGGGCAGCGCGCTTGCGAGCAAGGCCACATTGAAGCACTTCGCGAGCGACGACGAGCGATACGCCGTTGCCAACCGTTCGAACGACGTGTACCTCGTGGGATGGTACACGGTGAAGTTCGACTCCAAGGGCGGCACGCCCGTGAGCGCCCAAAGGGTCGCGGGCTTTATGCCGGTGGAGAAGCCCAAAGACCCCACGTTTCGCGGCGTGCCCTTCAACGCAGTAGACAAGTACAACAAATGCTACAAGTTCATGGGATGGTACAAGCAGGGGGCGTCGACACCCTACGACTTTTCCAAGCCCGTGACGTCCGATTTAACTCTCGTCGCGAAGTGGTACGTGCAGGCGGCGCTTCATGCGGGCGCCCATGCGCGCTTCACGGAGTTTCCTGCTGCCGCGGCCGACGTGCAAATGGTTGCGCCGACGACGGGGGCCTATAGCCAGGCCGAGCTCAACAAGCTGGTGGCGGCGGGCACGGTTGTGCGCGACCTTGAGTTTGTGTTGCCTCCCGGGGGCGCGTTTGACGTGTCGAACCTCAAGGTTGAAACCGATGAGGGGTATAGCTTCGACGGTACGTGGATGTACAACGCTCACCTTCAAAACATTGGCGTCGTGTGGTACAGGTACGACCATTTCAACAACATGCGCATGCCGGCCGAGTTCTTTGCTCGCATCACACGAAACAAGGTGAGTATCACGCTCGACCTTAACGGCGGCGTAGGCGGGGTTATGTGGGACAGCGCGGTGTTTGGCACGAACAGGCTCGAAGTGCTCTTTGGATCCACGCTTTCCGAGCGCGAGTACTCGGGTTTGGTGCGCATTGCGAGGTGGAAGAGCAAGCCTCAGCGGGCGAACCACCGCTTGCGCGGCGATGGTTATAAGGCCGAGTGGTATTTAGACAAGGACTGCACCGTGCCGTTCGACCGTAACGTTCCCATTAAGGTTTCGCAAACGTTCTATTTGGGTTGGCAGCTGAATACGCACACGGTGACGTTCGTCACGCAGGGAGGCAGCGAGGTTGCGCCGCAGACGGTTGAGTATGGCAAGCCGGCTACGGTGCCAGACGCTCCCACGCGTGCGGGCAAGGTGTTCTGTGGCTGGTACACCATTGCGGACGCAGGTCCGAACGATAGGCAGTACGACTTTGCGACGCCGGTGACGGGCGACCTGAAGCTTTATGCCCGCTGGATCGATGCGCCCAAGGAGTACGTGGTCGCCTTCGATGCGGCTGGTGGCTCCGAGGTTGCGGACCAAAAGGTCGTCGAGGGGGAAAAGGCCGCGCGGCCCGCCGATCCCGTTCGCGAGGGCTACACGTTCCGCGGCTGGCAGCTCGATGGGGTAGATTACGATTTTGATAAACCCGTCACGCGGGACCTTACGCTGAAGGCATCGTGGGATGTTGCGACGTATACGGTGACGTTCGATACGAGCGAGTATTACGAGGGGATTAGCTACGTTGGCCCGGCGCCCCAGCACGTGAAGCATGGTGGAAGAGCTAGGTATAAGGCGGCTCTTGTGTATGTTTCGGCAGGCCAGGGGACGTGGCGTTGGTTTGAGGGATGGAGTCTCAACGGCAAGCCGTACGAGTTCTCCACGCCGGTGACGGGCGACATTACGCTTACGGCGCGCTGGCATTTCCGCTACCTGGTGAGTTTTGTGCCGAGCGTATCGCTTCCGTCCGGTCTGCGACAGCAAATCGTTAAGGACGGGGAGTCGGCTGAGGAGCCGGAGATCCCCGCGGGCTACGAGGTTGAGGGCTATTCTGTGGACGACGGCGGTCTGCGGCCGTACGACTTCGCGACGCCCGTCACCAAGCACATCCAAGTGCTTGTGCAGCTGCGGGCCGTGGAGCCGGCAGCGGGCGAGGGCGCGCTGCCAAACGAGGCTGCCGGCGACGCTGCCGGTGACGACGCTGCCGGTGGCGACACGCAGCCGGGCGCGGGCGACGCGGCCGGTAGCAGCGCTGCCAACGGCGACG
>JAFWMH010000017.1 GCA_017510785.1 Atopobiaceae bacterium
CAAGAAGTATGACGTGTACTACCGCGTCCACGCCCAGAGGCTCGGCTGGATGGGCTGGGCGAAGAACGGCGCCAAGGCGGGCTCCGAGGGCCAGTCGAGGCGCGCCGAGGCCGTCCAGGTCGTGCTCGTGCCGAAGGGCGCGAAGGCCCCGGCCGCCACCTACCGCGGCCAGGCGCGCGCCTACTCGAAGGCGTTCGTCTCCAAGTAGGCGCGGGCCTTCGCGAGGCGGCCTGCCTCCAAAGCCTCGCCGGCAGCCTGCCTCGCGCGCCTTTGTCTTCAGGCGGATTTGGCTAGCGCACTTTGGGTAGCAAAGACCCCCGGCCAGAGTACACTTTCGGACAAAATGTGTACTCTGGCCGGGGTCATTCTGGGGGAGAAGTGTACTCACCAAACCAGGCTGAAAGAATGCGTTCACGCCCTTGCGCGACGGTCGGCCGTCGGCTGCAATCGCGGCGTGCTGTGTTCGCGGCGTGCCGTGCACCGCTCAAGCAGCGGCCTTTCGACGCACCCCCCGCGTCGCCTGTCCCTAAAGAATAGTCAAGTGCCACGTTCGAAGTGCCACGTCCGTGGCGTGGAGGGAGACGGCTTTTGCAGTCCACGTTCTGGCGATACTGCGCGCGGCTTCCCCCTCCGGGCCACTCCCCGATTTGACCTTTCTTTAGGGGCAGGCCGCGTCGCGACAGCGGCAATGGCTTGTGACGTGAAGGCGTAGGCATGCCCTTTGACTGCCGAGACAACGGGGTCGGCAGCGTCGAGGTGAGAGTCGGGCCTGCCGACCCCGAACGGTGCTACGACCCCGAACGGTGCTACTCGGCGACTTCGTAGCCCAAGATGAGCCCACCCATGTCGGCGTAGTAGCTGCACAGGACGCCACAGGGCACGATGGAAACACTCGCGGTGGGGAAGTGCTCCAAAATGAGGTCCGCAAGTCGTTTGGCGCCCTCGGCGTTAAGACAATGGTCGATTATGGCCTTGCCACCCGTAAAGCCGCGCTCGGACATCTCGTGCACGATGGTTGCAAGCGCGCGCTTTTGTCCGCGAGCCTTGTGCAGGATGTCGACCTTGCCCTCGTCGCTCGCATGGCCAATTACGCGAATGCCAAGGACCCCGGCAATTTTGGCAACGGCCATGTTCACGCGCCCGTTGTTGGCGAGGTTGTTGAGAGATTCGAGCGCATAGAGTATGCGGATGCGCTTTTGGAAGGCTATTGTTTCCTCCTTGATTTGCTCGTATGGTAAGCCGTCGCGGATGCCTTGGGCAAGGTGGTCGATGATGAGATGCAGCACGGGACCGGTCGCCTTGCTGTCGAAGATGTGAACCTTCGCCTCGGGGTGGGATTGCTGGTAATGGTTTTTTGCGAGTGTGCACGACTCGTAGCTCGCCGAGAGACCGCTGCTAATGGTGGCAGCGAAGATTTCGTCGGAGCCCTCGAATGCGGAGAGCCAGTCGTACGTGTTGGGGCACGAGGTTGTGGAAGGCCCCTTGTGAGTGGAGAGTCGTTGCATCATTTTGGCGGTGTCCACCTCGGCGGTGTCCACGTACACCCTGCCGCCGAACATGACCTGAAGGGGAACGGTAACGTAGTCGATTCCTTGGACCTCGAAGAGGTCGGCGGATGAGTCGGATACCACGCGAATGCCCATGCAATCCTCCGTCCTGATTCACTGTGCGTCCTGATTTGCTGTGCGCATATTTATGTAATTCTATAACGTTTTCGTGCAACGCGCGACTGTAAATTCGTGTTTTGGGTCGGGGACGCATTAAACAAGCTCCCAGGGGGTTGTGCTAGTGGGTTGTGGGATAGGTGCACCGCAGACAAAAGCGTCCGTGGCGGCACGGTCGCGATTCCGTCCGGCGTTTCCTTTTGCGCGTTGGCTATCGCAGGCATTTATCTGCGACTATGAAGTGCCTTAGGAACAAAAACAGCTATTATAGTCGATGCAATCGAAAGGGGATAGGTATGCATACCGAGTTCTTGATGGGCAACGAGGCAATTGCCCTGGGAGCGTTGGCGGCAGGCGTTAACGTGGTGGCGGGGTATCCCGGCACGCCGTCGACGGAGGTGCTCGAAAACGTTGCCAAGCGTGGTGGCGATCGAGTGTATGTGGAGTGGTCGACGAACGAGAAGGCCGCCATGGAAGTGGCCGCGGGCGCGGCGTACGCGGGCGCACGGGCGATGGTGACCTGCAAGCAGGTGGGACTCAACGTGGCGTCGGACCCGCTGATGAGCTTGGAGTACATCGGCGTGAAAGGTGGGCTCGTGGTGCTGGTGGCCGACGATCCCGGTCCCATCTCGTCGCAAACCGAGCAGGATACGCGGACGTTCGCGCAGTTCGCCAAGGTGCCGGTGTTCGATCCGTCGAGCGTCGCCGAGGCGTATAGCATGGTGCAGGATGCGTTTGAGCTTTCGGAGCGCGAAGGGACGCCGGTGTTTTTGCGCCCCACCACGCGTGTGGACCATGGCTACGAGTCGATTCGCGTGAGCGACGAGGACGAGTGGGCGACTCATGAGCCGGAGGGCTTCGTGAAAGACTCCTCGCGGTGGGTGATTTTCCCGCGGCTCTCTGTTGCGAACCATGCCAAGATCGAGGCGCGCAACGCGCGGCTTGCGCGGGAGTTCTCGGATGCGGGCTGCGATTTTGCGCGATACAACTTTGTGGTGCCGGCGGGCGGCGGGGCTGTGGGTGCGGCGGCCGGGGCGAGCCCGCGCTTGGGCGTCGCCACGCACGGCATTAGCTACACCTATGTGCTCGACAGCCTCAATGCGTTCGAGGAGCGGGACCGTCCGCGCGTGCTACGCGTGGGCACGCCGTTTCCGTTTCCCGAGGAGTGCGCACGTGAGTTTTTGGAGGGGCTCGACGAGGTCCTGTGCGTGGAGGAGCTCGATCCCGTAATCGAGCGCGCGCTGCTGCAAGTGTGTGGCAAGTTTGGGCTCGGCGTTCGGATTCGCGGCAAGCTTACGGGGGACTTGCAGCCGTCGGGTGAGAACACGCCCGATTCGGTTGGCGCCGCGCTGCGTGCGTTTGTGGGTGCGAGGCTGAATGATGTCGGACAGGTTGGGCAAGACGCGCGGCCTGGGCAGGCGGAGCGTTCTTGTCAACTTGAGCAATCGGGACAGCCTGTGAGTCCCGGTGCCTCTGGGGAGGCGTCGGAGAGCCCGAGGCGTGCGAATTCCGCGCCCCCCGCGCCTCAGCTTCCGGTGCGACCGCCCGTGCTTTGCGCGGGGTGTCCGCATCGTGCGAGCTTCTATGCGGTGAAAAAGGCCATGGGTAGGCGCAAGTCCATCTATTGCGGCGACATCGGTTGCTATACGCTGGGCAATGCCGCTCCGCTCGACATGGTAGATACGTGCCTGTGCATGGGCGCGGGCATTACCATAGCGCAGGGCGTGGGCCACGTGGAACCCGACACGACGTGCTTTGCCTTCGTGGGCGATTCGACGTTTTTTGCAAGTGGCATAACAGGGGTTGTAAACGCCTTCTACAATCAAGCGAACCTCACCGTGTGCATTCTAGACAATTCCACCACGGCGATGACTGGCCATCAGCCGCATCCGGGAACCGGTCGCACGATGATGGGCCAAGTGGTGCAGAAGGTCTCCATCGAGCGCGTGTTGAAGGCCATCGGCCTTGAGGTTGTGGAGACGGTTGATCCGCTCGACCATGCGCTGGCCGTCGAAACGGTGAAGCGTGTGGCCGCGGAGCCCGGCGTGAAGGCTATTATCTTTAAGAGTCCTTGCGTCGTGCTGGCACGTCCCAAGGCGCATAGCCATGTGGACGCCGCGAAGTGCGTGGGTTGCAAGCGTTGTATTGGCGAACTGGGTTGTCCGGCGCTCGTGCCTGCGGAGGGGAAGGTTCGTATTGACCAATCCCTGTGCACGGGTTGTACGCTCTGCGAGCAGGTGTGTCCCTTCGGGGCGATTTCGGGAGGTGAGCGCCTGTGAGCGCAAACGAGAATGCGGGCACGCGCGCGGGTACGGGCGCGGGTACGGAGGTGCGTGTGGGCGCGGACATCATTCTGTGCGGGGTGGGCGGACAAGGCACCATTCTTGCCTCGAAGCTCATCGCTACTGCTGCCATGGAACGTGGCATTGTGGTGAAAACCGCCGAGACCATCGGTATGGCGCAGCGCGGTGGCAGTGTGTTCTCGCACGTACGTTTGGGCGACGGCGTTGCGTGCCCTCTTATGGCGCGAGGCATGGCCGACCTTATCATTGCGTTTGAACCGGCCGAGGCTGTTCGTCAATTGCCGTATTTGAAGCCTGACGGATGTGTGGTTGTGAGCACGCGACCTGTGGTACCGGTGAGCGCCATGACGGGAGGGCCGGCCTACGACCTCGACGCACTACTTGGTTACCTGCGTGCACAGGTGGGCAATCTCGTAGAGATTGATGCCGATGCCGCTGCTGAGGAGCTTGGCTCGGCGAAGTGCCTTAACGTCGTGCTGCTCGGGGCGGCGGCTCGGGCGGGCGCTCTGGGGTTGTCGTGCGAGGACTTGTGTGCGGCGCTTCACCGTCGACTGCCCGCGAAGCTTTGGGAACTCAACGAGCGGGCGTTGGAGTACGGGGAATAGTGCGCGACGGCGTGCCCTGGTGGCAAATGCGTGCGTTGGCCGGATGACCGCGCTGGAGTACGGAGAAGCACGCGACGGCGCTCGGTGTCCGACACGTCGGTTCGCAAATGCCGTTTTGCAGACCACTTGATTTGCAAAACGGCAGAGGCAAAGCACGCATCACATGCGGGTTACGTAATTGTCATCTAGGTCGAGCGGCAACCGAGATTGGCGTATTATGCTGGAGCGCTGGGACAAGCTCCCGCGTCCCATTGGCCTACAGAAAGGGTGTTCAATGCAAATAAGCGATATACAGCTCGAGCAGGTTGACAAGCAAATTAAGCGCCTCATTGAGGCTGACAACTTTTACGGTCGTAGGCTCAAAGAAGCTGGCATTGAGGGTGTCTCTTCTGTGGACGAGTTCCTTGCGCTGCCATTCTCCGAGAAGCAGGATCTTCGCGAGGCGTATCCGCTGGGACTCAGTGCCGTGTCGGAACGCGACATCGTGCGTATCCATTCGAGTTCGGGCACTACGGGAACGCCCGTCATCGTGCCGTATACGCAAAAGGACGTCGACGACTGGGCGATTCAGTTCGCGCGCTGCTACGAGTATGCAGGCGTGACGCCGGAAGATCGCGTGCAGATAACCCCGGGCTATGGTCTGTGGACGGCAGGCATTGGTTTTCAGGCTGGTTGCGAGCTGTTGGGCGCCATGGCCATCCCCATGGGTCCGGGCAACACCGAAAAGCAGTTGCAGTTCATGGTCGACATGCAGTCCACGGTGCTCACGGCTACGGCGAGCTACGCGCTGCTCTTGGCCGAGGAAATCGAGCGACGTGGCATAAAAGACAAAATCAAGCTGAAGAAGCTCATTACGGGTTCCGAACGCTCGGGCGAGAAGATTCGCAAGCGCATAATAGATGCCCTTGGCGTGGAATACTACGACATTTATGGTCTCACCGAGGTTTATGGACCTGGTATTGGCATCAACTGTGCGCATGGTCACGGCATGCACGTGTGGAACGATTTTGTGTACTTGGAGATTATTGATCCAGAGACGGGCGAGGTCCTGCCCGACGGCGAGTGGGGCGAGATCGTGCTTACCACGCTCGTAAAGGAGGGAGCACCGCTCATTCGCTTCCGGACGCATGACCTTAGCCGCATCATTCCTGGCGACTGTGCGTGTGGGTCGACGCATCCGCGCATTGATACTATCACCGGTCGTTCGGACGACATGATGAAGATCCATGGCGTCAACGTGTTCCCTGCGCAAATCGAGGAGATTCTGGCGACGTTCCCCGAGCTTTCGAGCGAATATCAAATCCGTTTGAGCCACCTCGACGGACGCGACACCATGCGCATTTACGTGGAGACGAACGGTTCGGTGGACTGGGAGGACCTGCGTGGTCGCGTCGCACGTCGCGTGAAGCATCGCATTGGCTTTACGCCGCTCGTGAAGATTGTTGAGCTGGGCGTTCTACCGCGCAGCGAGAAGAAGACGAAGCGCGTGTTTGACGAGCGTTACGACTAGGCGTGGCTGGTCGGCCTGGTCGGCTGGTGGGCCTGGTCGGTCTGGTCGGCTTGGTGGGCCATTTGGCAGACAAAACCAAGGGCAAAGTGGCCCAAACGGCACCCATTAGCCATTATGGGTGCCAAAAGTGCCATTTGGCACCCAAACGCGGGCATAGCGATTTGCAGAGGCCGGTCTTCCATCCGGTTTCGCCTTCGGAGGGACGAACCTGGGGCCGCGAGAGCAAGGCCTGGCGGAATCACGACCTGTGCAAATGGGCGTGTTGGTTGCGAAGCATTTTGCCGCATACAACTAGAATGCGTCGCGAACGATAATTCGTGCCTGAACTCATGTGATGCACCGCGTGATGTTTTTGTCCGAGGCATTGGCACCGTATGCAATAGCGCTTCCGTTGAATTCAGGCTGGATTGCGGGTGGATGACGGGCTGGTTTAGCCGTTAGGCTGTCCGCGCGGCGTTCGCGGGGGCTGTTGCGGCGTCCTGCTTGGCGGCGCGCTTGGCGTTTGGTCCGTGCGGCGTTCGCAGGGCTGTTGACATGCGATAATGGTCTTGTTGTTCCGACAAGCGTTTGCATGAACGGGATGAGCGGGGTATGGCAAAAAGGCGGATTCGAATAGGCGAGGCCGATGTTGAGCGTTTGGATGCGCTTCTAAAGGATGCGTTCATTGAGACAAAAGACGCCGGCTTGGGTCGCGTGACGAAGGTCACTAAGGGCGGAATACAGGTGCAGCCGCTCGCGGGTGGGGGTGTGCGGCCGTATTCCATATATCAATCGTTTGTGTCGGGGGATCTGAGGCTGGTGAAGCACGAGCACCGGCGGGAGGTGATGTACGCGCTGAGTCGAGCTACTGGTCGCAAAGGCGAGGCGGCGCTCGCTCTCGTGGCTACAGAAGGAATTGCCGCGCCGGTTGATCCAGCCCAGACTGTCGCGCCGCCGGAGCCGACCGCGCCGGCACCTGTGCCATCCGCGCCGGTAACGTCGCCGGAGCTACCCACGTCGGTTGGACGCTCCGCGCAGTCCGCGCCCGTTGTCGAGCACGTGGATGTGGCCGGGAACATTCGCCTTGTGTGCTACTTCAGGAATGTCAACGTACGCTTTTATCTGTTGCACATGCGGTCGATTGGCCTTGAGGGTTTCGGAGAATCCCTGGAGAGGGGCGTCGCAAAGAACCCCTTTATTGTGTTGCGCGAGACGCAACGCTACCTTAAATGCTCGGTAAACATGTTGCTCTATACGTTCGAGGAGTTTTTGCGGAACATCCTTGAGGAATGCGAGCTCGCAAGGGACTGGGGCTGGTCGGAGGCCACAATTCGGCGAACCGACGATGGCAAGCCGTACAAGTCCGTGGGGTGCCGCAATGCGGATGGTGTGCGCAACTTCGTCGTGAACGCTGTTTTCGACGACGAGGATATGCGCCAATGCTGCGGCATACAGGCCAACTTTGTGGGGAAGAGGCGTGGCGCCTCGGAAATCGACGTGCTAAAGGGGGTCGTGCGCGAACCCAGCAAGGAGACCATGGACGTCTTCGAGGAGGCCTTTCGCAAGGCGGAGGCCGTGTGAGAGAAGCACGCAGGGAGCATGCGCCACCCGCAGCGTGTCTCACCAAGTTTGCTCCGCCGTTCGTCCCGCAGTTCTCATTTTTCGCGCGTGATGTACGCCTTTTTTGCTATTGTTTGGTATTGCGATGTTTGGTGCTATGCGGGGTTCAACCAGCGACCGAGGGAGACGCAATGCCGGTGTTCAATCGGGGTGCGCAGATGGGGACGACGGGACTCGTCGAACGCGAGAAGTTCATGGCGCAGGCCCGCAAGACTCTAAAGAAATACCCGGACGAGGAACTCTGCGTCGTGTACGCGCGGCTCCTCAATCTTGATGCGTACAATCTTCGTCATGATGCAGAGTCAGGCGAGAAGGTGGTTACGATGGTAACCTCCGGGCTGCGCAAAAAGCTGCCCGCTCACAACGTGGGAATGTTCGACGCCAACGGCTTCGCGGCCATCGCGCCAATCGGCAAGGTTGAGCGTACCCTCAACGCCATAAACTACACGTTGCCGTCGTCCGGCGAACCCGATGGTCTTATCTTAAAAGCTGGCTGCTGCGTCTTGCGCGATGGCCTCACCATCGAGGAAGCGATGAGACGCGCGCGATATGCGCTGGAAGACATTCAGTTAGGAAGCTTCGCCTACACGCGCCTGTTCGACCTCGGCTTGGAGACGGTGTACATCCGGCGTAGATACGTCGTGGAGCACCTCGACGACGCCATCGCGCGCGGCGAGATTCGTGCGTACGCGCAGCCCATCGTGCGTGTGCTCACGGGCATGATTAGCGAGGTGGAGATCCTGGCCCGTTGGGAGTCCGAGCAGTTCGGCTTTTTGCGGCCAGACGAGTTCGTGCCCGAGCTCGAGCGACATCAGCTCATCCATCGGCTCGATGCCGAGGTCATTCGGCTCGCGTGCAAGCAATGGGCGGAGGCCTCGAAGTGCGGCATCAACGTGCCGTTCGGCATCAACCTCAGTCGGCTCGACTTCGAGTTGTGCGACATGTACGAGGTCGTTCGCGAGGCGATGCGAACGTACGACGTGCCCGTGGGCCAAGTGCACATCGAAATAACCGAAAGCGCTCTCGCACACAGCAACGACGTTCTCATGCGTGGCATCGAGAAGTTCCGGGACGCGGGCTTCCAGCTGTATCTGGACGACTTCGGCAGCGGCTATTCCAGTCTTGAGGTACTTGAAGGCACGAGCTTCGACGTCGTGAAAGTCGATATGTCCCTGCTGCGCGAAATCGAGAGCAACGAGCGCGCGCGCGTCATCGTGGCGGATGCCGTGAGCATGGTGAAGCGCCTCAACCTGCAAACGCTGTGCGAAGGCGTGGAGACCGAGGAGCAGTACATGTTCCTTAAGGCCGTGGGCTGCGAAAAGGCGCAGGGATACTTCTTCTCCAAGCCCATGCGTCACGAGGAGATAATGGCCCACCTTGAGGAGACGGCGTCGCTGCACGAGACGGGCGAAGAGAAACGCTACTTCGATTCGCTGGGCAAGGTCAATCTCATGGACGGCACGCGCGCGAGCGTGAACGGCGTGGAGGCGGCGCACTTTCAGGGAAGCCAGCCATTCGCGCTCATCGAGATTCGCGGACAGAGCATCGTGGCGCTTAGCTCGAATACGGCGTTTAACCAGTTCGCGTTCGAGACTGGTTCGGGGAACTTCGAAGGTTTTATTAGCCGCCTGAGCGATGACCTCAAGAGCATACACAACCAAATGCTGCACTCCGCGTCGAAGGCGAAGCGTACGCATGCCTACCAGCAAATGGACTTCGTGCTCGAGGGCAACATTTGCACGATGGGCTTGAGCCACGTGGAAAGCTCCGAGAATCGCGAGGCCTATTTGCTCGAGATGCTGAGCGTTACCAAGTACTCTCGGTTTAACGATTTCAAGTTGCTTGAGGAATCGCTGCGTTTCCTGTACTCCATTTTCAAGCGGATCGATTTGCTCGACGTAACCGATAATACCTGGCGAAACATCTATCTCAACGTGCCGCGCTACGATTCGCTGCGAGCGGGCGAGACGCCGCGCGACGAGATTGAGGCCTTTTGTAGCACGTTTATTCACCCCGACGATCGCGCACGTTTCCTTGAGTTTTACGACTTGGAGACCGTGGACGAGCGCATTAGGAAGCTGCCCACTGATCATGTGGCCGATACGTTCTTTGCGATTTCCGACAACAATCGCTATGTTGACCAGCTGTTTATGATAATCCCGGCCTCCATTGGCGGGCACAAGCAGTATCTTTCGTGTTTGCGCGAGCTCGACATCGTTGGCATCGCGCGGCAAACCGCCGGTTCGTGGGGACGCATTTCCGACGAGGTTCTGCTTTCGGGCATTCTGGATGTGACCGAGCGCTACGTGTTTTGGAAGGACGCTCAGCGTCGGTTCGTGGGGGCGAACCAGCGGTTTTTGGATTACTACGGTTTTGAATCGCTCGAAGAGCTGGCGGGGAAGACGGACGTCGATCTTGGCTGGACGCACAATGCGAGCTTCGATTTGGACGAGCGACGCGTACTTGAGGGCGAGCGAGTGCTTGAGGCGCAGGGCTACACCGAAGCCAAGGGTGAGCTGCGAAGCATTTGGCTTTCCAAGATGCCATTGTGGAGCCAAGGCAAGGTGATTGGCTTGGTTGGCTTCCTTGTAGACAAAGGCCCGTGGGTGGCACCGGACGTGGGCGCGGCCGTTGGTGGCGCGGGCGCGGGTAAGCGGCCGGCGGTGGAACCGGACGGTGTCATGGCGCGTTGTTGCGATGTTTTGGGTGAGGACTCAACCTGCAGGGGAGAGGCGAAGGCCCTTTCTGCGCGTATGGACGTGGAGGCCGAGGAACTGCGTCGGCGCATATGCGAGTCGGGGTATAAGCGTGTGCTGCTGCTTGGCACGGTTGAGGACATGCGGAGTCCTCGCTTGCGAAAGCCCATTGCTGCGTCGGGCATCGCGGTGGTCGTGCCGCCGGAAGCGGAGCGCGCATGGATCGAGCGGGCGCTTGACGCGGTCCTTGACGAAGGACCTGAGGGAAAAGACCCGGAACGACTGCAGGCTTTAGTTGCGCAGGCAGCCGAGCATGGTGCACGTGCCATCGCTTCGTTGCATCCTGCTGTTGCCGTCGTTGCTGCGAGTTTGTCTCTTCCGGTCGTGTAGCGCGCTCGCCGTTCTGATGGTTCGTATCGCTTGACTACGAGTTCGCCGCTGCGTACTCCTCGTTGTCGCGTAGAATGAAGAGGTCGACGGTGTCCCACGTCACGTGTTTGAGGGCTGAACGAAACTTTCCGCTGAGCTTTTCCTCAACGTTGCCCGTAAGAACGCGATTTGCCGCGTGAATCACATCACGTTCGGTGACGTCGTGCGTGGTAAGATCCTCGACCTCACGCGTAACCTGCGCCAAACGAAGCTGCGATGCTGCGAGCCCAATTTCGGCCTCCGTGGAGGATTGGTATAGGCCTACGCTCGATTCACTGACCTGTTGGATTTCGTCTTGCTGGCGCCGCCGCTCGTCCTCAATGGTAACGGGAATAACGGGCATCCCGCCTAAGGCCATTGGCCCCATAAGCGAGAGAATCGCAAGCGCTGCGGTGACCTGCTGCGCGGTGGGCAACTGCGGGCGATACGGTATGCGCTGTGGCTGCTGCGTATCCTGCGGTTCGTGACCTAAATCCTCTTGGCCAACATCTTCCGGCATGCGATTCCTCCCTTCTGTTGAAGTTGTGCCCTGTGTAGCCGGGCGCCTGCCCTGCCCCTAAAGATTAGTCAAATGCCTCGCAGTGGCCCGGAGGGCAAAGCTCAAACAGCTATCGGCCTGCGGAACTGCGCGCTGCTGCTCTTCCTGGCCTCTTTCCGATTTGACGCTTCTTTATGGGCAGGTGGCCCGCGAGGAGCCTGTGTCCCGGCAGCCCACGAGGAGCCTGCGTCCTGTCCTTCGTTCCATAGCGTACCAGAGCAAGGACTGTGCTGGGCCGAAAACGAAAGAATTGGTATCGATGAAAATGAGCGATACGGTTGAGCGAAGCGGTCGTCGAAGCTTCTTCGGCGCGCTGCATCCTCGTTCATTAATAATTGTGGGCACGTACGTTTAAACGTTTTGCAAAACACCAGTTAACGTGTGCATAATCATAATTCTTGCAACATCACGTGCCCGCTGTGTATTTTAGCCAGTGGGTTCATGATGGTTCGGAGTTTATGCGTTTGACTCTGCGAGCTGGGCTTTTGTACGTGCGTTCAAAACTATGTGCCCACTGTATTTTATATAAGGAATCCGTAGGGTACCCTAAAATCCGTCGGCGTGCCAGCGACCGTTTCGATTTGCCAGCGACCATGCCGATTTGCGCCGGTATGCTCCCCAAGATGCTACATAGTCGATGGGCAATGTCTACTTCTGGCTACCGTCAGTTACGCTTGCCGTCGCGGCAACGTCAGCCGAATCGCGGCCCACGCTGTGTCCGAACCGTTGCGAGGGCCGGGAGAGAAAAGTCTGTCGGAAATGCTACTTGTGCAACTGAAAGGCTTGCACAGGTCGATATTACGACAGATTCCGTCGCGGCGACTTGCACAGGTCGACATTCCGACAGATTTTTGCCCGGGGGACGTCGCTGAGGCCCCTTTTTCGACGGATCGGGCCTGCGTGATTTGCACAGGTCGACATTCCGTCAGGTTTTTGCCCGGCGGCGTCGCGCGGGCCCGCTTTCCGTCGGGTCGGGCCCTGCGTGAGTCGCACGGGTCGATGTCTCGTACGATTCCGAGACGAGACGCCAGTCGAGCTGTGGCTATGAGGCATCTTGAGGAGCATATGTGCGAAATTGTTGAGTATGGGTACCGCTTAAGTCACGTTTAACAAGGGTCTCGGGCGCCAAGTGGCCCAAACGGCACCCATTATCGGCAATGGGTGCCAAACGGACCGTTTAGCTCGATGATTCGGGCGCCAAGTGGCCCAAACGGCACCCATTATCGGCAATGGGTGCCAAACGGACCGTTTAGCTCGATGATTCGGGCGCCAAGTGTCCCAAACGGCACCCATTTTCTGCGCCGGACTCGCGTCGTGCTTGGCACCGAAAAACCTTCCGACATATTTGTGTGACGGCGGTCTTACGATGAGCACCCTTATATCCGCCGCACATACGTTGGGCTTGACGAGCACTTGGATTCACTGTGCCAAGGAGCAACTCGTGTGGCCAGAAGGGGGCGGCCGCACGCAGCGCGGAGGGGTGGCCGCACGCAGCGCGGAGGGGCGGTCGCAGCAATGCGGAAGGGGCGACCGCGCGTTAATGCCAAGACGTAGCCGTGCCTGCTACTCCCCGTCGTAAAACTCAGTCTTCACGCGCTCGGTGTTTATGAGTACCGAGCTTTGATGGAATTCGTCAATCAGCTCTTTTGCTGCCGCGTGCACTTCGTCGATAGTCGTGTCGCTCAGGTAAATGACCAGCGTGTACTCCTGATACTCCGTTCCGTCATCGCCTCTCCATCCACCTTCGGCTCCCTGAATCGTGTAGCCACCGAAGTCCTTCATGAGGATGGCTTTCGCGCGTTCCTTCGACTCCTCCGGGGAGTACACGGGCTTGTTGGTGTCCTTGTCGTTCGTTCCAAGGTAGAGCACGAATTGTTTGTCCCCATCGGATGCGTTCGCAGATGCATCGGAGGCGTTCGCGGCTGCATCGGAGGCGTTCGCGGTTACATCGGAGGTCGCAACGCTCGCTTGCGACGAGCCCTCCGAAGCGTCGGCGCCCGATGCGCCCGTTGTTTGCGAGCTACATCCCGCGAGCGGCGCAACTGCGATGGCGCATGCCAGTGAGTATGCGACAAAAGCCTTCGTGAGTTTCAACAGCGTATCCTTTCTCGTGCGCATGCGGACTCCATTTACCTTAGCATAGTCCATGTGCGAGAAGCATCGTACATTTGATGCGTTTCCTTTACGTGGCGCAATAACGCAACTTTGACGGCTTTGAGAGTGGCCTCATGCAGCATCCTCGTGCGCGATTCAGGGGAGGAGCAGTCTCGCACTCGGACCCATCGGGCGCACGGGCTTCCGGGCGCCGTCTTCCGTGTGCCCGGGCCCCGGGCGCCGTGGATAAACCCTACATCCACTTGCGTCATGCAGACTACTCATATGGCGTATACTGGGACGACGCACTTGCCATGGTTCGTGGAAGGGATGTGGGATGAGGAAGCTTCAGAAACTTGCAATCAGTCTTACCGTACTAGTGGTTGTATGTCTGCTGCTTTCTTCCTGCGCCCAAACGGAGGCAAAGACGAAGATAAAGGCGCTCATTGTGCCAAAGTTCGAAATCGGCGAGATGAGTGGGGACTTCCCCGGCGAGGCGCAACTGTTCTACGAGCACTACTGCGCCGGCTGCGAGGAGGTGGCCATCCCGAACACCACTCCAACCTCTCACTTTTACGTGAACGAGAAGAACGGCGTAGCGCTGCTGGTAACGGGCTCGGGCAAGACGGCGGCTGGCCTTTCGCTCGCGTCGCTGCTTTCGTGGGACGCGTACGACTTCTCCGATGCCACGATTGTGTCTGTTGGTTGCGGTGGGGCGAGCACCGGGTCGTTCGTGCTCGGCGACGTGGTCGTCGTCACTGCCGCATGCGACGCCGAGCTCGGCCACCGTACGGATACGAGCGAGCTCAAGAATCCTGAAGCCAAACACACATGGTTTGCCGACGAGTCCTACAACGCGTATTCGTGCGAGAAGATGAGCGCGGAGCTTAGCGACCACGCGTACGAGCTTATCAAAGACACTCCGTTGCGCACGACCGAGATTTCGCAAAGGGCCCTCGCGCAGAACTTTCCCAACGAGGAGTGGGCGTCGCGCAATCCGCGTGTTGCGAAGGGGAGTGCCCTTACGGGCGATAGCTACTGGAAGGGCAAGCAGGGTCACACAGATGCCAACTTCATCGTTGAGCAATACGGGTGTCCCGACGAATACGCCGTCACCGAAATGGAGGAAACTGCCATCATGAATGCGGCGGAGTGCTTCGGCCTTAAGGATAAGGTCGTTTCGCTGCGTGTCGTCGTGAACATGGACACCTTCCTCAAAGGGGAGAGCCCCGAGAGTCTCTGGCTTGACGACACGGATTTCTCCAACATGGTGACGGAGGAAAACAGCGAGACGCTCGACATCTTCGAGCCGGGCATGGAAAACCTCTTCGACACGGGACGCATTGTGATTGACGCCGTTCTCGCGGGAGAGCTGTAGGGCATGCGCCGAGGGTGCTGCGGCGTCCCGTGGTAGACGGGGGCGGTAAGGTGCGGTCGCGCGTGGCTCACGAGGAGCAGCTGCCTGCGGTTAGGCATCTCATTGCCGAAAGGAATTGTTTGGGGAGGAGGCTCGAGGCCATGCGGGGAATGGGTGAGGAAGGGGAGGTTTTCAACCTGGACGTCTACACGGGCGAAGAGCTCAACCTCATTTGCGCGAGCGTGTCTATGTGGAGGGAGAGGTGCGTCTGCGCTTTCGCGACTCGAACGCGACCTATGTCTACGTTGACTCCGCCATTGCCCACAACATCCAGCACGGTCTCGAGTTCTATAGGGATGGACGCAAGCTAAGCGGCAACATGCTGCCTTCCGGCAAAGCTTGTTTTTACGAGTTCGGCATGGTTTCCTACGACCACGCAACGTAAGCGCTCGATCTGTATGAGATAAAACACTCCGAAAAGGTGGCGCTAGGGCAGACGAGGCATCTTACGAATGCGGAGGTCGTAGCAGCGCTGGTTGATGCCTACGGGGCGCAATCGGTTGAGCGGCACGTCCTGTATCGCGGGTCGACCCTTCCCGATCCACTTGGTCTGGGAATCGACTACGTCAACGATGAGGAGTACCTGCTTGGATTGTGAGGTAGGTCAATCGGTCTTCGGGCATGGACTTTTGGCGCAGATTAACGCAGATTATTGCGTTTGAAACGACATATTCTGCGTTAACAGTTTATTGCTTGCCTTGGTGACAGGGCGGACCATGCTCAGGTTGAGCCATTAGCCAATCGCATTCGCTGGACCTTCCTTGACGATGAAGCTAAGTATGCATGAAATGTACTCGCATCTATGCGAGATTTAGGACATGTTTAGGACACGTCCGTAGTAACATAGGACATGTCCTAAACATGTCCTAAATCTTACTGGTGGGGTGGGCGACAGGGGTGCATAAGTCGCATAGGGACACGATACGTCTGCCCCCTCCTCGCGAGAAGGAGATCACCGGATTGGTCGGAATCAACCGATGCATATGCGCGGCTCTTCATCCCTAGGGGTTTGCCGGACGAGCACTTCATGCGGCTGTTGGAAAGCTATTATGAGGTTGCGGGCAACCATCCATCTGTTTGGAGCATGCTGGTTTTGGATGCGCTCAAGCGAAACGGGAACTTGCGGTGCGCCTACTGGCGGAGGTGGCTCACGCCTCTGAGGGCAAGGTCGCGACGACGATGGACGAGTTGCAGTCGTACGGCATTGTTGACAGGAAAGAAGCCGCTAGCATAGCACGTTATTCGCTTAACCGGCAGATGTACTCACGGGCCTATGACCATCCTGGCATTGCGCGCGACGAAAAAACGAGATCGGAGTATCCCGATGCCGTCCTAGAGCTGGTGCGCGAGCGTGGTTCGGTGGCCAACGGCGATGTTTCTGATATGCTCAACATAGATTCGAAGACTGCCTATCGCCTTTTGCGCAGTATGGTAGATGATGGTCGGCTTATACAGCGTGGCCGCAAATCTGGAACGCGCTATTATCCCGCCACCTAAAGAATCCTCTCCTATGGTCTGTCGGAGGCGGACTTCATCCTCTACCTGGGATCACAGGGCGAAGGCGTCTTTCGTTACGATAGCGAGGAGGAGCTTGCTGAAGACATGGAGGTAGCCATCGTGCGGCTGTTGCATGAAGTGTCCATAGTCAACACACTAGGCTTGGTGGATTTCGGGTTTCAGGCAAGGTCATAAGTGATGTGGTGAATAGTACTGGCGAGCGATGAGAGGCCCTTCCGTTGACGGCGTGGTAGTGGGTGGCTGTAACGTGTAGAGAGCAAGAGTAAAACTGATTGGTATTGCATAGGGAGAGAAGACCATGTACTCCAGCAGGATAAGGAACCTAGCCACGGGCGTGCGCGACGCGCTGCGCGCCGAGGGAGTTGAAGCGACAGGTGGACACGCGTCTATATGAGTACCCGCTCCACGCGCAAGAGGCTAAGGCGATCGAAGAAAAGCCGTCCATAGGCATTTTGCTGTGCTCGTACAAGGACGAGGTTGTGGCAAAATACTCGGCGATATCACGAAACGAAAACCTCTATGCTGCGCAGTACTTCACCTACCTGCCGACGGAGGAGGAGCTCGCAAAGGTGCTCAGGCGCAATCGCGCCGATTTCGAGGAGCGGCTCTCGCGTGCACAGTCTGCAGCGCGCTGAATCTCCGCAACATGAGGCCCTTCTACCACGCGTGCCCAATTCGTTACACACTGTCTAGCGAATTGGGCTGATCCCATTAACAATACATTACGTGCGCCGAGGATTCGGAGGCTCGCACATTTCCAAGAACCAGCGCGTCCTTGAGATCGACCTAGAGTCGATCCTTGTAAATAGTCTCAGGGGGAGCAGGTGCCAACTCGCTTAAAAGATTCATTGACGTAATTTCATTCCATAAGTAAAATGACGTTGAAATATGAAAGGAGAAGCGTGCTCGAGTACATGCCCGCAGAGGTTCTCTCCCTTTGCATAGATTCCATTCAAGACGCGACGGTGGCGTCGCTGCCCCGTATGTACTCAATCGAGTACGAGACGGGGCTGTTCGCGTTCGACGGAGCCGCGTCGGATGATAGATTCGTCGCGGTCGGCTCGAGGCTGAGGCCCAACCTCAAAGCTCTCAAAGGCGCCGTCGACTCTCTGAGCGCGAAAGGCGAATATCCCATAGTCGTGGTAAGCCCGTCGCTTGACTACTGGCAGAAGGAGTGGCTTGTCTCGAAACGGATACCGTTCATACAGGA
The DNA here is from genome assembly GCA_017510785.1 of Atopobiaceae bacterium. Lineage (GTDB taxonomy): Bacteria > Actinomycetota > Coriobacteriia > Coriobacteriales > Atopobiaceae > RUG440. The sequence goes on from JAFWMH010000017.1 coordinate 17,584, forward strand.
CGAGCGAAACGCATACCTCCCGTTCCTTGGCCTTGTTCTCCGCGAGACGTCACGTGGAAGACGCCCGTCCGCCCTCTCTCCACAAGCCCAGCGCGTCGTCGTGAACCTCATCGAGGGGAACTGGAATCGCTTGAATGCCGGCGAGCTGTCGAAGCGACTGGGGAAGAGCCGCGCGAGCGTCAGCAAATACCTTGCGGAGATAGAGGCCGTGTGTCCGGAGGCGGTAAGGCGTAAGGGCCGTGCCGCGATGCTGTGCAGCGATGGTATGGAGAAGGGCGTCCTTTTGGATTGCTTCGAACCGTATCTCAGGTCACCCGTGTCGCGGCGTCTCCGCATCTCGAATGGAGTTGGCCCTGACGAGCTGGCTGCCGTTGGCGCGCGCCTCGCGGGCTTCTCCGCTCTGGGGATGATGAGCGACCTAGCGGTTAGCGGTGACTATCCTGTTGTTGCCCTCCCGCAAGAACGCCTGTCGGAAGCCTTGTCCGGGTTCGGAGAGGAGGGCGAGGAGCTGCCTTGGTGGGACGAGGAAGGGACGGAGGTCGAGGTATGGGGCTACTGGGACGACTATCCGACCGACCTATACGGCCATGCCTTTGGCGGTCTGGAGGCGGTCGGTGGGCTATCGCTCTACCTATCGCTTCGGGACAGGTACGAGGATGACGAGCGGGTGGCAGACGCAGTCGACCAGTTGAGGGAGGACATATGCCGTTAGTTGCGGGCATGTGAAGGAGACATGCAAGGATTGGATATTCGCTATGGATTTGCGTGATCTGGACAAGTTTCGTGAGGGCAATCGACTAGAGGCAAAGTCCGCGAAGGGTGGCCTTCCCAAGAGCATGTGGGAGACCTACTCCGCATTCGCGAACTCACGTGGCGGCGTCATTCTGCTCGGGGTTGTTGAAGGTCCCGATGGCGAGCTCATGCCTGAGGGAGTGCCAAAGCCAAGCAGAAGGATTGATGAAATTTGGAACAACCTCAGAGATAGGCGAGCGCGCAGGCAGCGGAATGGGAATCATCTACGAGGGCTGGAACGGTTGCGCACCATATCGTTATAGGCAGCATTTGGATTCATGGCCACGCCACGTATGCGCCAATCACCGAGGAGGAGTGCCGAACACCGACGGACGAGTATGGCAAGGGCAAACTCGAGGTGACGGACTACCTCGCGGGCTTGTGGAAAACCGAACAGTATCCTGCCACGATCGTCCACCCGGGACACATCGTTGCACCGGGATTCTCGTCCATTGTCGGTCCGCAGGGAAACAGGAACCTTGGCGTAGTGGAGGCGTTGCCCGACGGACGCGAGGTTACGCTTCCAAACTTTGGACTCGAAACGCTGCATCATGTGCATGCGGAGGACTTGGCGGGCATCATAGACGCAACAATAAAGGTAGGAGATGCGACCTTTGGCCAAGAGTATCATGCGGTAACTCCGCGAGCGATTACGCTTCGCGGTTTCTGCGAGGAGGTCGCGGCGCTCTATGGCCAGCAGGCAAAGCTGAGGTTTCTCCCATTCGACGAGTTTGCCAAGGGCGTGTCGAAGCAAGAGGCGGCCGATACCTTGGAGCACATCTCCCGCTCGCCCTCATGCTCCGCGGATAAAACAGAGCGTGAGCTTGGTTACGTAACCAAAACTACGATGGAAACCGTCAAAGAGCATTTGTCTGCTCTGGGGATGCTGTAAACGCGAAAGGCGGAACTCCCATGGAATCGATATTCAACATAGAGTTTACGAACCCAGATGTGCAAAAGAAGTATTTGGATCTTCGCGACCAAATGGTACAGTACATAGCGGACGCCAGATTTGTGGTTTGTATGCCCAAAACTCATAAGGACCGGTTTGGTTTCCATGGGACGACGGGGCCAACGATGCTCGCCACGCCCGTTGGAGATGTTTTGGATGGGTACCGGGCATCTTGAGGAGACAACAATGAACGAGCAAAGTTCTCAGAGCCAGCGATTGGATTTTCTCGTCGAGAAGTTCAAAACCGACTCTGGCCAGTACAGGGATTTACGAACGCCAAGCGACACCGAGGGAAAGCGGCGCGTGTTGCGATCGCTCATGAACATTCGCATGCCTCGCCAGATGGACGCGGCTGTTCTTGCCGTGCAGGACGAGTATTTGCAGGAGCGCATACGGGAAAACGGCATCGTGGAGCCTGGCGACATTCCCGTGGCGCGAGACGGGATGTCCATTTGGCAGGGCGACATTACGAGGCTTGCCGTAGATGCCATCGTGAATGCGGCCAACTCGCAAATGCTGGGCTGCTTCGTTCCGATGCACACGTGCATCGACAACTGCATCCACACCTTTGCGGGCGTGCAGCTTCGAGCGGAATGCAATCGGCAGATGGACGGGCTTCGCGTTCGCTACGGCAGGAACTACGAGCAACCGACGGCCGTTCCCATGCTAACGGATGCCTATAACCTTCCGGCGAAAAAGGTAATCCATGTGGTCGGTCCCATCGTGGAGCACAGGTTAACGAGGGAGCTGGAGGAAGATTTGGCGGCCTGCTACCGAAACACGTTGGATTTGTGTTTGGAGAATGGGCTTCGAACGGTCGCATTCTGTTGCATTTCCACCGGCGTTTTTCGTTTCCCAAACAAGCGGGCGGCGCAAATTGCGGTGAAGACTGTAGAAGAGTGGTTGCTGGCGCACAATGGTAGGATGGACCGGGTAATTTTCAACGTTTTTAAGGATGAGGACAAAGAATACTATGAGGAACTTCTACGATAACAAGCCAAACGGATATTTGGAAACGATTCAAAAGGGACTCTCTGCGGTTCGTACCTTTCATTCTGGCCTGTCCTACGGAACCGGGAGTCGCGAGGAGAACCTTCGGAAGCTAAAGTCGGAACTGGAGTCGGCAGACGCCATTGTTATTGGCGCGGGGGCTGGCCTTTCCACCGCTGCCGGCCTAACCTACAGCGGCGAGCGGTTCGATCGGTACTTCTTCGACTTCAAGGAGCGCTTTGGCATCGCCGACATGTACTCCGGAGGCTTTTATCCCTTTCCCGACGAAGAGACTCGCTGGGCATGGTGGGCGAGGCACATATACTTCAACCGCTATATTGATGCGCCGAAACCGGTTTATAAGGAACTACTGGCGCTGGTGGAAGACAAGAACTATTTTGTAATAACCACCAACGTGGACCATCAGTTTCAGCGTGCGGGATTCAATAAGGCGCGGCTGTTCTACACGCAGGGCGATTATGGCCTGTTCCAGAGTGCTAGCGGTGGGGATGGAAAGACCTACGACAACGAAGAATGGGTAATAAAGGCGATGGCAGCTCAGCGATTCGTCGTGGATGAGAACGGCGTGTATCGGCTGCCGAAGGATCGATTGGTCTCCATGCAGATTCCCACCGAAATGATCCCGCGTACTCCGGACGGCGAATCGGCTGCCATGAACCTGCGTGCGGACGAAACCTTCGTAGAAGACAAAGGCTGGCATGCCGCATCGGCAAACTACGCTGCCTTCCTCGACGAGAACGCCGGAAAGCGCGTGCTCTATTTGGAGATGGGCGTGGGTGCTAACACGCCGGTCATTATTAAGTATCCGTTTTGGGCAATGACGTTGGAAAACGAAAACGCGACGTATGCTTGCATTAACTACGAAGAGGCCTTTTGCCCGAAGCAAATAGAGGAGCGATCCATTTGCATTGATGGGGACGCTGGCGAATTGCTTGAGCTATTGTGTTCGTAGATAAGGACGGGCGAGTGGCGGTGTTGGCCTGTGTCAACCAGTGTCTACCGAATGTGCAGAATATGTGTAGATGCACTATCTCGTACCCAGAGCCAGGAAAGAGGCGTATATTTACTCCTCGCGCGACGGCACGCCCGGAGCGCGGCGAACCTTGAAAACCGGATACTGCGATCGATGAGATCGACGAAGACAGACTAGCGAAATTGCTTCGAGGCGGGCGACGCCCGCCGAGAAGACCTGAAA
>JAFWMH010000018.1 GCA_017510785.1 Atopobiaceae bacterium
CAGCGCCGGCCCCGTCGCGGCCCGTCGCGGCGGCCCCGCAGCGCCGAACCGCTGCCGTTATCGCATGTTGGTTAGTGGAGATTGGTGAGCTATGAAACGGTTAGATTATTTGGACTTGCTAAGGTTTCTTGCGGGCATCGCCGTTGTCTGCACCCATGTGTTCAACGTGGGCATACCGTGGGGAAGCTACCCATTCTCCCTGGGATGGGTGTTCGTTGAGTTCTTCTTCATCGTAACGGGATACTTCACTACCGAGCACTTCAAGAGGACTGGTTTCGATGCGTCCCTCGACGCAAGGATGGGACGCTCGTTGGAATACACGAAGAGGAAGTTCGCCCGCATATTCCCTTATTCAACAATAGTCATAGTGCCGAATACACCTTCGCCAATCTTGGCTTGCTTCCTCAAGGCCTTTGGAAGTTTATAACCGGGTTCCAAAACATGTTGTTCGAAATCTGCTATCTTTCCTGCGCCACAACCCACGGTGCCTCGGCGGCAACGGTTTGGTATGTGTCTGCGATGTTTCTCGTGTTCCCCGTATTCGGACTTCTCCTGCAAACCAAAAACCGCAATATCCTGAAGTGGGTTTCGTTCATACTGCCGGTTTTGTACTATTGCTACTTTGGAGTGTCCGTGCATCGCGAGTATCCGCACGACTTGGCGAGGGCCTTTTGCTGCATGCTCATAGGCACGTGCATCAGCCTGAGCATGGATAAAATCAAACAGGTGTGCGAGCGCGTCCAGTCAAAGCTCGTGTTGACCTTAATCGAGGTCGCCTGCTTTGCGTTTACCATGATCGCCGCTTATCGAAACAGCTTTGGTGCGATGAATCTTTGCTTGGTGGCGTTCATTGTTTCTCTTGGAATACTCTTCTCTGGCATGAGCTATACGTCGAGCGTGCAATCGTCGGTGATGCGATGGCTCGGCCGACTGAGCCTGCCCATGTTCTTGTGGAACTGGACAATCGCGAGCGGAATTCACACATTGGCGCCGAGCTTGCCCGATGCTCAAAAAAATAGGGTGGTATTTCGCATTGTGTTTGATCGTTCCGCTAATCACGCTTGTTCTGGTTGAGCGTATTCAGGACGCACTCGCTCGGAGGAAGGCGGTGGGCGCCCGGACGTGAACATGGTAGCGTGCCGATCGCGGGCGTTGCGGCTCCGTTTGCCGGGCGTATGCCGCGGCTCCGTTTGCCGGGCGTATGCCGCGGCTCCGTTAGCCGGGCGTTGCGACTCCGTTTGCCGGGCGTATGCCGCGGCTCCGTCTCATGCACTGGTTGCCGAACGATGACGAACGAGCTCGTCATGCAACGTCGCGCACTCGTCGAGGATACGTGCGGCCTCGCGCGTCCTCGTCGATGGCGTGGCGCTTAAATGTATGCCTGATATCGCTGTCGGCAATAAAGACGGAGTCAAGCAGAATGCCCTCGTCCCCCATGCGTTCTCTCAACTTGTCGGATAACTTGTCGGATAACTTGTCGGATACTCCATGCGAATGGTAACGAGAGCCCTGGCGCCGAACAAACGCTCTTGGCAGCGTAAACGAGAAGGGCCGCCTATGGAGTACTTCTGGTCATCATGGCGCCATCTCGTCAAGTATCGCGTCGATGGTTGCCACAGCTCCCGCCCGCGAGCAACGCGCGGCCATGCGCTCGCATATCCCTCGTCATGCCGCCCATGGTCGTCCGTCCTCCTCGTGTCGTGAGTTTTCTGCTTGATTATATATCAAGAGCTGGGCGGAACACCGCTCCGGGGGGAGGAGTGCTCCGACAACAAAAGCATGTGACAAAAGCACGGGGCTCTTGCCGCATTCCGGCGCCGCTCCCGCCCTCCCACGCGAACGCGGGCGTGCCGCCCTCCTGCGCGGCGGGGGAGCATTCCAATCCGGTATACCCCCTTGCGCGGGGCGGGGCCGATGTGTGCCGCAGCGTCGGGGCGCACGCCGCGGCGCCAGGGCGTAGCGCCACGGCGCTTAAGCCCTACCGCCTTCTGCGCCGGTCCCTGCCCGCCTGCCGGTAGAAAGCCTCCTTCGCGTCGTACATCGCTTGGTCGGCTTGCATCACGAGCTCTTCGGGCGTGGCGTCGGGCCAGTCGGCGGCGAGGGCGTAGCCCGCCGCGAGGTGCAGCCCCTCGCCGGCGCTTTTATCGCCGCCGCTTTTGTCGCCGTCGTTGTTGTTGACGCGCCACGTCCTCGCTTCTCGCTCGAGCTCGGCCATTGCCTGCTCTGCCTGCGCCTTGCTCATGTTGGCGAGCACGACGAACTCGTCTCCGCCCGTACGATAACAGCTGCCTTCGGGGGAGAAAACGTCCCGAATGCAGCTCGCCGCCGCGCGAATGAGCTCGTCCCCGGCCGCGTGACCAAGCGTGTCGTTTGTCTCCTTGAGGCCGTTAACGTCCACGCAAAAGGCGGCGAGTCCGGCGTCAACGCCACGACTCGCGAGTTCCTCAAGCGCCGCAGAGTATGCGCGACGGCTGCCCACGCCCGTGAGGTCGTCCACCATGAGCAATGCACGCTGCTCCTGCATGTTCTCGTCTTGCGCGAGTTGGAAGAACTCTCCGTTGCGGATGTACAAAAACGCGGCGCCCAGCGCGAGCGAAAGGTAGGCCACCCGCACTTCTCCGCCATGGAGTTCTTGCAAAACGACGCCGCCAATGGCAAGTGCCAGAGTCATGTAGAGCGACCCTCGGTTTTGCTTGCTGTAGGATCGGCCGAAAAGGACGAATTGTACTGCGATGATAAAAAACACCGCGAGGTACACCGCCACGTACACTACGTGCTGGTTTCCATGGGTGTAGTGGTTATTTGCGTCGAGCACGATCATTTGTCCGGTAAGAAAAGCTATTGTTTGGAACACCACGTTGAACACGAGCAGGGCGTTGAGCGCCTTCTCCCAGCGGTTGTGTATTCTGAGCTGCCAGGCAATTGCTCCGCCAGCAAGCGGCGTGAGGACGTAGTCTGCCCATTTGGCAATGAGGATGAGCCAGGAAGGGAGGCCAACGAAGCCGGCAAGCGCCACGCCAGTCCATTCAGCGAGTGCAGACGCCCCGATGAGGGCGAACTCCGCATAGCACAGCCTGCGTCGGCCCGCGCTCATGCGGTTGTTCTCGCGTACCAGCTCGGCAAGGACAGCGAGCGACATCCAAGTGAGTGCCATAACGGTGGTGTAATAGGTCATGGACGTGCTCCTTCGTTGCATCCTGAATTATCGTTTTACAGTTATACCCTCGAAGTATGCGTTTGTCTCCGCTGCTCCCTTACTCGTTCCCTTTTTGGCATGATTTTGTCTTTTCCTTCGGTCGTTCCGCACAAAAGCAACAAATACTATAACGAAGGGCTTAAGAGATACTCCTCGGGAAGGTGCCTCGCCATGCGGGCGTGGCGAGAAGCATGTCGCTGTGTTGCACGCCGTGCCAGAATGCGCCTCACCATGCGGGCGTGGCACTGTGGGGTATTGTATTATGGGTACCCCTTATAGAAAACACTGCGATGCACGAAGGAGCATGAGCCATGCGCGACGTGGAGTTTCTCATTGTGGGCGCGGGAGCTGCGGGCTGCACGCTTGCTTGGCTGCTGCGTCAGGCGGGACGTGAGGTGCTTCTGCTGGAGTTGCGCGATGCGCGCGAAAAAAACAAGCTCTGTGGTGGTGCGCTTGCTCCTTGGGCTCTGAGCGAGATTGAAGTCATTTTTGGAGAGGGATCCTTGGACGAACTCGGGCTTGTGCATACGGCGAGCATACGAGGACGGTGCCTCGATCGCGAGCTTGCCACCGGAATGTCCTTTGCCTCCCTTCCGCGCAAGCGGTTGGACGGCTGGCTGCTTGCACGATGCGAGAGCGCGGGTGCCGAGGTGCGCGATCGTGTGCGCGTGAAGTCGGTGGACGAGCGGACTCACGTGGTAACGTGCAAGGATTTGCGCACGGGCGAAACGATGCAAATTCATTACGGGACGCTCGTGGGCGCCGACGGTGCGTCGTCGGTGGTGAGGCGATTGCTTACTGGTCGCAAGCAACGCGTTGCCGGGTCGATTGAGGCCAACGCACCCTTCATGGGAGAAGACATGATTATGGCGTATCGTTGGGGGTGGGTTGGATACTGCTATGCCCAAACGGTCGCCGGCATGCAGGTAGACGGGTGCGTCGAGCGCCACGCGGTGGTAACCTTGGTTTTTGAACTCACGTGTGCAGGTGGCGAGATGCACGCCGTCGTCTGGCTTTGTGGCGGATTCGCGCAGCTTATAAGGGTCAAACGTGCATGTGAAGTCCGTTGCAGGAGCTTGATCGGCCATATGAACACACGTTGCCACCTCGTCGATGCGCATGCTCTTACTTACTGTAAAGATGTTGGCTTCCCACATGGGCCTTTTTTCCGACATAGACCAATCGGTAACGGAAGCAGGAAGGTAGTCGTGTTGCAGTGCATTCTGCTGGTCATTGTTTGCCTCCATGCGGAACGCAAAGGACTCGGGAGTGGTGATGGTCCTGTCGTAATACGAAAGATAGAAATAGCCCGTGTGCTTGCCCTGCTCGTTCAAGACGCCCCAGTTGCCTCCGTGAGCGTCCTTGGGTGTGCTGTCGGCTGCCGTAAGACCGCCCGGCACGCAGTCGGTTTCCGATCCCCAGCTGTTCTTTACAATCCATGCGCCGTTGCCTGGAGGCGTGGTGCTGGCCGCGTCCAACGACTCGCCGTGGGTGCTTTTGGTGTGTGTAAAGTTTGACGCTGGGTAATCGTCGTCCCATCCCACGATGCAGGCGGCGTGGTCGATGTTGGTCACGAGAGATGGTGTAAATAAGGAGTAGTTTTCGGTGTTCAGTCCGTTCGCGGTAATCGAAAGGCCTGTTGAAACACCATGGCCTGCGTATACCTCCGACTTAATCAGGTCGATGCCTTCTTGATAGAGATAATACCCGTCTGGGTGCTCGTAAAGCGGTTCCCGGTTGAATCCCTCTTCGGGATTGATCTCCAAAACCCCTTCATCGTTTTTGTATAGGCGCGCACAGTAGTTAAATGAGTTGTTATCTGTTAACGTGTAGGGCGCGCCCCTGAGTCGCCCCAAGCCCGGCTCGTCCGGCTCGTTAATGGACCAGTCGTCGAGCGGGCTGTATGCGTCGTTCTTTTGGTACCTCGCAACGCGCGATTCGTACGCGCTTTCTGCCATAGATAAAAGCGCCGCATCGGAATAGCCCTGGTAGGTTTCCTTGTACTCCACAACCAGTTGGTTAATGTAGGCCTCCCGATTCGCGAGCAAGTCGTCTAGTGCAAGCCTTCCCTCGGCACCCCGGCACGGATAGTCCTGCTCGGGCATGGGGCCAATCCCCTGAGCGAAGAGGGTGGCTGCGCAATGTTCCCTGCCGCCAAAGTCAAACACGTGGTTTGAGCCGGCATCGGTGTTGTACATGTATAGAACCTTGCCCACCTGCGACGGGCTGACGATTTCCGGTACGGGCTGTGTAACATACCACGCCAAGTGCCGCTCGGAGAGGTCGAGCCCGGTGTCCGCATAGGTCGATCCCATCGCGCTGAGGACCGATGTTTCGGCGGCGGCAATGGCGGAGTGGGCCCAGCAATAGCCCCAAGGCTCTTGGGACTTCACGGGCGTTACGACCCCGCGGTCACGCAGGTCGAACCTGGAGGGAAGGCCCTCGGCGGACCGTAGGAACACTGTGGGGGCGGGCGCCGCCTCGCTGGCCTCGGGTTCGGTGTTGTTCGCGGCCTCTGGCTTCCCTTACTCCTCCGTCGTCTTCGGCTTTGGACTTGGCTTCGGCCTCGGACTTGGCCTCGGCTTCGGGTTGCTTGTTCGCCTCCGTCGTCTCTGACGTTGTGGCCGCCCGTGAATCTTGCTCCGAGTCGGGACTCTGCGCTGCGGCATTTGCCTCTTCCTTCGCGTCCTCGGCTTGCTCGTCGGCCTCAGCCACAGTCTGTGCCTCGGCTAGCTCCTCGGCCGACCTCTGCTCGCGCGTCTTATCCTCGTTCGCCTCCGACTCTTCGGATTCTGGCGATTCCTTGGAGGCACCCTTGGGGATACCCTCGGAGACACCCTTGGGGATACCCTCGGAGGCACCCTTGGAGGTATCCTCGGAGGCATCCTCGTCAGACGCGGTTTGGAACGGCTCCTCCGTGGTTTCACCCTGTTCGCGCGTCTCCTGCGCGTGGGTGATTCGTGGCAGGGGGCACAAGGTGCCCACGAGGGCGATGACGACGAGCAGGGACGTCACTCTCCTCAGCCGGTCGCTGGTTGCTCTTGTCATGACCGCATCCTTTCGTTCTCTGCGATTAAGGCTACTTTTAGTTAATGGCATTATATTAGCACGACTGCTGGTGGTCGTAGATGAATACTGTTGTCGACGTGGTAAATCGCGTTGTTCTTGGCGTTGGACGCGCAGGTCATTCCCGTAGCCTTGGCGTTGGGCGCGTGGGTCATTCCTGCAATCGTGCGGTCGAAGACGGGGGCGTACACGCGGACGTTCGCTCCACGCGAAGGTTTTGCTGCCGCCTCGACCTGTTCACCTGCCCCGAAAGAATAGCCAAGCGCCCCGTCCGCGGCCCGGAGGACAAATATCAAACAGCTATTGGGCCTGCGGAACTGCGCGCGGTTGCTTCTCCGGGCCACTCCCCGATTTGACCATTCTTTAGGGTTGGCCTGCTCGAGGCTTATGCCTGAGCCCATCCGCCCAAGTTGGTTCATCGCCGCAAAGAACTTGTCGTTGTACATATGGTGGATCCAGGTGTACCGCTCGGTGTATAGCATCCAAGTCATGCAATCGGCGGAAATGCTCCCCGAAATGCTTCATATCGTAGGGTGTCGTGCCCATGCTGTGAGGCTTGCGTCCAGTACATCAAAATATGTATCAAAATAGTGGGCACGTAGTTATGTTTTTTTGGCATAACCGCAGTTGGCGAACGCTAATGCATAAATGTGGAAACATATCGTGCCCACTGGCTAAAATAGACAGTGGGCACGATATGTTTCTAGATTTATGCGCTATACTACGTGAGCTGGGGCTTTGCACGACCGTTCAAAACTACGTGCCCACTATTTTTTATATGGCGGGGTCGCCATGTCCCTGGGATTTGCCGTCCCGACACGACGGGGCCTCCCGGGTGCGCCTTTGGCCCTTCGCGACCGGCAGAATCCGGCTCGCGCGAGAGAGTGGGCTTCTGCAAGGTCGCTGTCGCTAGGCCTGCGCGAGGACGTGGCTCTTCGGAAGGCCACCGGTCGCTAGGGCTGCGCGAGGACAGGGCGTCCGCAAGGACGACCTATTCCAATATAGTGATATGCTCTCAAGGGCGGGCCCTGACGCGCGGCTAGTCGCCGGACACCCGACCCGCGCCCTCGCCCGCGGCGGGGACCAATGGTTACCGCACTGCTGCGACGCCCGCAACGGAACTGTACGAAACATCGACTCCCGCGTATCGCGGCGCACCGCACGCGAAAAGCCAGACAGAATGTCTACCTGTGCAAATCGCCTGGTACGTTTTCGGACGGAATATCGACCTGTGCAAATCTTTCAGTTGCACAAGTCGCGTTTTCGTCCGACTTTTCCCGTGGTCCGGCCCCGGCGACAACCTGCTCCTAAAGAAAGGTCAAATCGGGGAGTGGCCCGGAGGGGCGGCCGCGCGGTTCCGCCAGAACGTGGACTGTAAGAGCCGCCCTCCGGGCCACGGACGGGGCAGTTGGCCATTCTTCAGGGGCAGGGCGCCGCGCGGGGCCGAAGGGCTTTCAGCCGACTTTACCGAGTGCACTTTTCGTCCGGAAAGACCCCCGTCAAAGTACACTATTCGGCGGAAAGTGCGCTTTGACCGGGGTTCTCTGTTGCGAAAAGTGTACTCAGTAAATCTGCCTTAAAGGTCGAGCGCGCCGCGCCGGCCTCGCGGCGCCCTTTTTGGCGGATAGCAACCCATTCCAGAGACAAACGGCTCTGTGCCGCGCCTCGCGGCTTAAACCTGCGTCGAGGGCTGAAAACGGACTTGCGAGGGCGCCGTTCGACATCTTCCGTGGCCTGCCCCCAAAGAGAGGCCAAATCGGGGAGCGGCCCAAAGGTTGTATGCCGTATTCGGTTGTCAACGTGCATGGTTCCCAAAGAAAGGTCAAATCGGGGAGTGGCTCAAAGGAGCGGTCGCGCGCAGTTCCGCAGGAACGAGGGCTGTATGAGCACGACCCCCTCCGGGCCGCGGACGGGGCAGTTGACCATTCTTTAGGGGCAAGGCATCCGCGCAGCGACCGCGAGCCATCGCAGGCGGCGCGCGAGCCATCGCAGGCTTTTGTCTAACGATTCCTAAACGTTACCACCTATGATGTCCGTCGGGGCGCAGCGAGCGCACTTGACTCGCGCGACGCACCCACGCTACTTGCTCTTCTTCGAATCCTTATACAGCCGATACGCGAAGAACACGCTCACAACGTAGCCAATGGAGCCCACTATGGGGAAGGCAACGAGGAACGGCGTTTGACCCTTTGCGTCCAGTGGCACCGTGCACAGCAGACAAGAGCCTATAAAGAACGCAATGATCATAAGCGCGCGAAGGGCATATCCCGCAAGCCGTTCAACCGTGCCCAGCGCCTTTTCCTCGAAGCTGAAGTCGGTGCGAACTCGAATTTGGCCCTTCTCAAGCATGTCGAGCGTCTCGGCGGTTTTTGCCGAGGATCGAGAGGTGCTATCGAAGAACTTGATGAGCTCCATGGCTATTTCGGGATTCATGTCCGCCAGATCGTCGGAGTCGAGGTTCTCGAAGTCAATGGCGGGACCCACATCCACCTTATTGATAAAATTGTTCAGTATGTTGATGCGCGGGCTAAGCGCCTTAACGGTTCCCTCCACCGCAATGATGCCGCGCGAAAGGTTGGTGAGGAAGGGGTCGATTTTGTAGTCCTCGTCCTGAAGGTTGCCGAGGATGGTGCCGAGGAGGTCGCCAAGGTCGAAGTCGCCGAAGTCCGACCCGGTGTACTGGTCGCACATGCCCTCGCACAGCTCGAGCAGTGCGCCATGGTCGATTTCGCCCTGAGGCTGGGCGCACTTGAGCACCGTGCGCTTGAGGCTGTAGGCGTCTTGCATCACGATGGCGGTAACGAGGTCGATGAGGATTTTGCGCTGCTGTTGAGTGAGCACGCCCATCATGCCGAAGTCGATCCACTCGATGCTGTGGTCGGGGAGTTTTGCCACTTCCTCTTCGGAATCCCCCGCAGCGCCGCCGGCCGCGCTGGTCTCGGCCGCGCTCCCGGCCGCAGCCTCGCCCGCGTCCGGCGCGTCGACGACCGGCTCCTTAATCAGCACGTTGCCCGAATGAGGATCGGCATGATAAAAGCCGTCGGTGAGCACCTGCGCGGCGAAGTTATCGGCGACAAGCGATGCGATGCGGTCGCGCTCTTCGTCGTCGAGGGTATCAATATAGGTCGAGTCGCTTACCTCATGGCCCGTCACGAAGTCCTCGGTAAGAATGGCTTCGTTTGTCAACTCGCGGTAACACCTCGGCGATTCCACGCGCGCCCGATCGGCGTTATTTGCGCGGAACTGTTCGAGGTTGACTGCCTCGTTAGTAAAGTCGAGCTCCGTCTTCGAGGTCTTCTCGAGCTCAACTATAAGACCTTTAATGTCTATGCCACCGATGCCGTCCTTAAACAACGTGTCGAGCACCTTCTCGAGGAGCGCGAAGTCGCGCGCGACGGTATCTACGACGCCGGGTCGGCGCACCTTAACGGCTACGACGGTGCCGTCGAAGAGCACCGCCCTGTGCACCTGGCCGATGGACGCCGACCCCAAGGGCTTTTCGTCGAACGAGGCAAACAGCTCGTCCGTCGGCTTGCCGAGATGTTTTTCGATTTGCGCGTGAACAGTGGCGAGGTCCATGGGCGCCACGCTCGAGCGGAGCTGCGCGAGGGCGTCGCAGTACTCGGGGGGAATGTACTCCGATTGCTGGGAAGCGATTTGGCCAATCTTCACAAAGGTCGGACCAAGGTCCTGGATAATACCCACCACGATTTCGGGCGTAATGCCGTCGTCGTAGTTGTATTTGCGAATGATGTCGACAATTTCCTTGAGCCTTCCGCTGGTGTCCGGACCAGCCTTCTTCGCGTCCCTGCGCTGCTTGATAAGAGCGGAGATAAAACCTGCCATACTAGATGCCCCCAATGCTTTGATGCAATGCCACCTGTAGTATCCATAAGTCTTATTCTACATTAATTATAGTGAAACAAATCTACGGAGATACCCCCTCACGAAGGGGCGTGCCCCACAAACCGCTCGGTTGATGGCCCATTCGAGCGCCTCTTGGTGCCTTTGGTGCCGCGTGCCCCACAACCCGCTCGGTTGATGGTACGATGGTTCCGTTACCGAACACGCAAAGGAGTGTGCAGTCATGCTTGATGGAACATATAAAGTTGAAGTCGATACCCCCTTCGGACGCAAACCGGGTACGGTGGCGTTGCGTTCCGAGGGCGATGTGGTCTACGCCAACATGGAGATGCCCGTCATAGGCAAGCAAGATGTCGCGATGCAAGCCGATGGCGATGGCTTCTCGACGGAGGGCGAGTTCAAGGTGAGGCTTTTGGGCAAGGTGGCCTACACCCTGCACGGCGAGGTCGAGGGCGACAACCTGCACATCGAAATCGATTCGAGCAAGGGAAAGCTTGAGCTGGACGGTACCCGCGTCTAGCTGCGCCCGCATGGGCTTCTCCCGTACATCGCGTTCGCGCGTTGCGCGCCGTATGTCTTGTGCATGCGGCGTGTTTTTCGTGCGGTTCTACTGCCTGCCATTCGTATCGCTACAATGCTTATGGCAGTTCTCGGGCAAACGGAGGAATAATGCAAAATCAACCCAGACATCTGCGGACGTTCGTGGCAATCGCGGTGTCGGCACTTCTCGCGGTGGGAAACGTGCCCGCCGCGGTCGCAGAGGAAATCACGACGTTTAGTTCCGGCGAATCGCAGGAGACAAACGCAGACGAGTTGGCTTCATACGTCGATCAGGTAGCGTCGGAGCTTGCGACGAGCGACGATCCGCTTGCAGCACTTTGGGACAAGCTCTCTGGCGTTGAGGTGGATGGCGCCGGCGACGTGGACGCCGCCGCGCTCGAGGCGCTTCGCGGGGGCAAGAGCACCGAAGAGGGAGTGACGCACGCGTTCTCTCTCGTGGCGAACGCTCTGGGCATTCTGTGCGAGGAAACGAGCGACGATGCCGGCGCGCCTGTTGTGCACGTGACGTTTGACGGACGAAGCGTTGAGCTGAGTCCCGCGAAGGGCGAGCCAGGCGAGCGCCCTTGGGTGCTTCCCGACGCATCGGGCGCATCGGGCGAATGGGACGAATCGGGCGTTCCGGGCGATCCGGGCGAATCGCAGGGGGAGAGCTCTTCCTCGCAGGCCGGGGCGAGCGACGCGGCCGGGGCGAGCGACGCCGGGGGCCCGGAGGCTGGGGACCCGCTGGCCGGGGGCTCGCAGGCCGAGAGCCAGGACGCCGAGCACTCCGAGGATGCCGACTTGGAACCCGAGGCTCAGGAGTCGCAAGACGTCGAGGCGACTGCGTCCGGGGCGGCGACTGCCGAGGCAGCCGCGTCCGAGGCGGCCAAGACGGAGAGAAAAGCCCAGGAAAAAACCGAGCAGACCGCACCGAATGCGGCTCGTGGCGCTACCACGTCGGCTGCAGGCGCATCGAAGTCGAAGGGCTCTTCCGCCACGAAGACGGGCGATGAGGGACTTGCGCCGCAAGCTACTGCCACGAAAACTGCAGCGAAGCGTCCCAACATAACCTATGCCGTCCACGTGCAGTCCTATGGCGACCAAGCCGCGCGCAAAAACGGCGCCATAGCAGGCACGAGTGGCCAGTCGAAGCGCTTGGAGGAAATATACGTTAAGGTTGGTGGCGGCTCGGTTTCGGGAGGCGTGAGGTATCGCACGCACGTGCAAACATATGGCTGGCAGGACTGGAGGTCCAACGGGGCCAGAGCGGGTACGCATGGCGAATCCAAGCGCCTTGAGGCAATACAAATCAAGCTGACGGGCGCCTTGGCGAAGTCGTACCACGTGTATTATCGCGTACATGCGCAAAAGTTTGGCTGGCTCGGATGGGCTAAGGACGGTGCGTCCTCTGGTACCGAAGGCATGGCGCTACGCCTTGAGGCCATCCAAATCGTGCTTGTCGCCAACGGCGAGGCCGCGCCACAAGACGTTGGCTCAATCACGTCGGCCTGGGCGCGTCCGTTCGTAAAGTATACGGGCGTGAACTATCGTGCCCACGTGCAGTCGTACGGCTGGCGTGCCTGGGTGAAGGATGGCGCCTCGGCCGGATCGACGGGGGAGTCCAAGCGCGTGGAGGCGCTGCGCGTCAAGCTCGGCTCAACGAACTTGAAGGGCAACATCGAATACAAATCGCACGTGCAGAGTCTTGGTTGGGAGCAGTCGTGGGCGACTAGTGGTGGCCAAACCGGTACGACTGGCAGCTCGAAGCGCCTGGAGGCAATCCAAATTCGGCTCACGGGGGAGCTAGCCGAGTACTTCAACGTGTACTACCGTACTCATTTGCAGTTCTACGGCTGGCTCGGATGGGCCAAGAACGGTGCCCCGGCAGGTGCCGAGGGGATGGGCAAGCGAATGGAAGCAGTGGAAATCATGCTCGTTCCCAAGGGAGTGGCGGCGCCGGGTAGCACCAAGCGTCCATTCGTGAAGTGCGAGCCTCACGAGCGGCTAATGATCATTGGCGATTCGCGCACGATTGGCATGTACAAAACGCTTTACGGGGTGCGTATCGACGACGATGTTGCCGTGGTTCATCGCGACGTGCGTGACGATTGGTGGATCATGCGCGTTGGTGCGGCCTACAATTGGCTGGTCAATTACGGTGCCGAGCGAGCGGACGAACACGTGGATGCCAACACGTCCGTTGTGTTTATGCTGGGAGTTAACGACTGCGTTGCCCATTGGGGCTACGACGATCCCATGTTTGGGGCATCCGACGCCGCTCACTATGCGAATACGATCAATGCGCTGGCCGACGAGTGGGCCAAGCGCGGGGCCAGCGTGTACTACGTAACCGTCAATCCGGTGGGAATGTACCCGGGGACGGACCTATACGTCACCTCCCGCAATAAGTCCACCACAAACCCTGCCATACGGCAATGGAACGACGAGATGATCAGACGGCTTTCCTCGAAGGTGGTCGTGCTCGATACCTTCGACGAGCTTATTTACAATCGCTATGCACCCGACAACCTCCACTACGACGACGATACCAACCGAAGGATTTACTCGTACATACGCAGCCACGTTTGCAACCAGATGTAAGGAACGTCCGCAACGCACTGCGCCAGTGGCCTGGAGGAGCAGCCGCCCTCCGGGCCACTCCTAGTACGGCGCCTTAGAGTCTGGCACTTCATGTGATAAAAGAAATGTGAAGGAAATGTGATAAGCCCACGCTAGATCGGAGCGAGCGTTGACAATCCCGGAAATAGTGCGTACTATACTCCCTGCTTGAAGGGAACGACCCGACGAGTGCTTGAAAACGGAATGGGGATGTGGCACAGCGGCAACTGCGGCGGACTGTAAATCCGCTCCCTCTGGGTTCCCTGGTTCGAGTCCAGGCATCCCCACCATCTGCCCGTGTAGCTCAGTCGGTAGAGCACCTCGTTGGTAACGAGGAGGCCACC
>JAFWMH010000019.1 GCA_017510785.1 Atopobiaceae bacterium
CGGAATCGTCCCGCACCTTTTCGGCGGCGATTTTGGCGCACACGAACCTCTCTTCGATGCTTGGCTCCTGCCTTGCGTTGGCAAACACGCCAAACCTAATGCTCAGCTCGTCCGAGAACTCCTCGTTGGAAAACACGTCCAGCAAGAGCTCATGCAGCAGCTGTTCGTAGTCCTCTTGGTGCGGGCAGTACAAAAGGAAGGCGTCCCCCGTCTGCCCGCAGCCCATGCCGCCAATTCTGCGCGCAAGCTTGCGAAGGCTGATGCCAAGGGTTTGCAGAACGAAGTCGCCAAACTGACGTCCATGGTGCCTGTTGATGGAGTGAAGTCCGTTCACGTTGCATGCGACCGCATCCAAGATGGCGTTTTCGTACAGATGGTCGAAGCGGTCAACGTAGCGCATGAAGTAGTCAACGTAAAATTGGCCGGTGAGCTTGTCTCGCTGCGTTTGTCGAATGAGGTTGCGGTTCTCCGAAAGCTCGATGCACTTGGCAATGCGAGCCTTAACGATTTCGATGTCGGGGTAGGGCTTGGGTATAAAGTCCATTGCTCCGTATCTTAGGCAGTCAAGCTGGGCACCCTCGTCTACTGTCAAGACGATAACCGGAATCGATGCGAAGTCCTCGTAAACCTGCATCTGCATGAGCACTTCTCGGCTCTTGTAGTCCCTACCCGTAAGGATTACCGCAAACTCGTCGCCGCCAATCCGGTACACCGGACTGTGAGAAAAGATGTCGCAAACCATTTTGCACGCCTGACGAATGTACTCGTCGCCTGCCTGATGGCCATTTGTGTCGTTGATAATCTTGAGGCCGTTAACGTCGCAAATAACAAGGCCAAACTCGGAAAGCGTGCCTTCAGCCAACTGCTGGTTATACCATTCCGCGCTAAAGTCCACAGCTATTATTCCTGCAACCTTGCCCTCCGAGTCGAAGACTGGGCTGTAGGCGCTATAGAAGGCACCCCATGCATCCTCGTAGTGCACGTTGTCGGCTGCGGGATGACCTTGGCTTGCCTCGTACAACGCGTCAGTGTATACAATGGGTGAGCCAAACTCACCCGGATCCTCCACGGTAGGGTCGAGGCCAAAGGTGAATTTGCCGTCTCCCATGTCGCGGATGCAGTAGATGTACTTGAGGTCGATGTTATCCTGAAAGTAACGCAGCGTTCGCATGATGGACTCGTACTTGTCTGTTCCCTCGTCTGCGGGTGAGACGCTCTTCAGCGCGTCTCCGTCGATCATTGCCGCGGCGGTGTTGGAGATGTCGAGCATTCTGGTTTGCATGAGCGCGACAATCGAGCTTTTTGTTTGGCTTACCAGCAAGAATCCGAGCGATATAGTTACGACAAGCAAAAAGACGACCGTAATGCCAAGATACCGGGAAGTGCGTCGTGACTTGAGTTTTCCAGCATGCTCTTCTCCTCGTCAATCGGTGCACTCGCGGCTCCGTGCTGCGTTCCCCATTATGGCAATATTGCTAGTTCAAATACTACCGTTTTATATGGCTGCGTGCAAACGAGGCATGCCTGAGGGTGGGAGAAAAAAGTGCAAGGCTTAATTCATCGGGCCGACCGCCGAGGAAGCGGTCTTGTCCGGCATCGCGGGTGTATCTTAGTTTTCTCGGAAATCGTCAGGGGGCTAGGCAGGTGATGGGTACCACAAGAACTTCGTCCTCACGGCGATATGCATATCCACCCGGTGTGATTACGGCGCAGAATGCAGGGGTGCCCGTGACGGACACGTCTATTTTGCGTGCCAGCTTGAGGAGATTAGCGGCGCCGTCGTCGATTTCCCATGCACCCATCTTCACCTCGAAGAGTGCGTAGGTACCGTCACGAAGCTCCACGACCGCATCGGCTTCGAGGCCGCTCTCGTCATGGTAGTGAAATACCCTGCCGTTTATCGCTCCTGCGTATGCTCGTAAATCGCGGACGCAGAGGGTCTCGAAGAGCAAACCGAACGTTGCCATGTCTCTAAGAAGCGGGTCGGGCGATGCGCCTAGGGCCGCGACAGCTAGGGATGGGTCGCAAAAGTGCCTGGTGGGTGTTCTCGTTATGCGCGATCGAGCTCGCAGCGATGGTGTCCATGCAGGAAGATCTTGTATAACATACAGCTCGCGTAGTCGAGCGATGTAGGAATCGATCGTGTCGCGTGATAACTCGGTTCCACGCACAGCGAGGTCGCGTCGGATGCTCGTCTGTTTGGCCTGTGTGGACGAGACGCGCGCGTACTCTTGCATTATGACGCGTGCATGCTGGGGATTGCGCGCCACATCATCTACTTTGGAAATATCGCGGTGACAGATAGTGTCGACAAGGTTGTATGCGGTCTCGAGGCATGTGTCGGTGCTCGTTCCGACGACTGACCACGGCCAGCCTCCGCGACAGGTTAGTTGGGCAAGGGTCTCGACATCTGCCGTTGAATGCCCGTCGGGATCGTCTCCTTCAAAGAGGGAACGCAGTGAGACCTCGCCGGTGGAGTCGCGGGACTCAAAGAGCGACATGGGCAGCATCTCCAGCGATGCAATACGACCTGCGCCTGTATGCCTTGGCTTTGCATAGGGGGTTGCTGACCCTGTGAGAATGTACGAACCCGCCTCTCGTTCGCGGTCAACGGCGTATCGCACGGCGTCCCAAAGCTGCGGGGCGTCCCGCCACTCGTCGATGAGCCTTGGGCGGGCGCCTCGTAGTAAAACGGAGGGCTTTGTTCGTGCCAGCAGCAGGTTATTCTGCGCCTCATCGGGATCCTGCATCATTACCGCACTTGATGCACGTTGGAGCGCTGTCTCAGTCTTGCCGCACCACTTTGGTCCACGAATCTCCACTGCTCCGGCACTAGCGAGCTTGCTAACAAGCAGGGCGTCTGCGATTCGCGGCCAGTAGTCTTTTGTCGCGAGCTCAGATACCATGTATGCCCCATCGTCGACCTATTCCCCTTAGAGCCAAGATATCACACAACCCGCAAAATGTGAAGGTATGGACCCTCAAAATGCGAGGATAATAACCCGCAAATTGCGAAGGTACTGACCAGCAGAATGCGGAGATTTTGACCAGCAGATTGCGGAGACCAGAAGCCATGGTCGAGCATGTCCTCCATCTTCGCCTTGGCGCCGTTTTGCAGACTGGTCGTACGCGGACTCGCCGCGTTGAGCGTGCCGACCACCTCTTCTCCTTCATCAGCCGCAAATGGAGGGGCAGGCCGTTCGTCTCCTACGAGGTCGTCGTCAGCCTCATCGCCAACACCACCAACAGGGGAGGCCTCTCCGTCGAGTGTGCCATGGACACCAACGAGTACCCCAACGGAATCAGGGTCGCCGACGAGGAGATCGCCTCGCTCGCGCTGGAGCGAGACCTCTGGCACGGCGAGTGGAACTACCTGATCTCGCCGCTCCCGAACCTGGACGTGGTGGCCGAAGGGGCGTAGGCTGCCGCCGGCGACGAC
>JAFWMH010000020.1 GCA_017510785.1 Atopobiaceae bacterium
GCGCGGCATGGGCTACGTCATAGAGGCGCCCGACGCTGCCGAGTGACGCCTCGTCACGAGGGTGCTCTTTTGGGCCCGCGTGCCGGGCCGACTTTGCTGTGCTTCGCGAGGCCCTCACTGGTAACCTATACTTTCACACTTCGCTTCACGAGGCCGCGGCCTCACAGACTCTGCCATGAAAGCCTTCCCCGCGCGTTATGCGACGTGGTATTTTCACGCTTACGGATTTGAATCCCACGACAGATTTGAATCCGGATATAAAGCTGTTTCGCGCTGGAAAATGGTGCCGCACATGATTCTCTGTTGTGGACAACGTTATGGTGCTTGCTGTAAACTGAACGAGCATCGTCGACGCCGTGTGTAGCGCGGCAGAAGGGAATCGATCACACATGAACACGAATCGAAGCACTACGTGGCGGCGTCTCTTGGTGGCGTTCGTCTCGCTCGCCATGATATGGAGCTTGGCGCCCGTATCGACGCGCGCCGAGGAGACGACGGGGGCGTCACTTGATGGCTCCGTGGAATCCGCTTCCGCTACGCAGCAAACCGAGCCGCAGGGCAACGAGGCAGGTGCCGAGCAAGGTGGCAAGGAATCGGAGCAGTCGTCCCCAACTAGCACTTCGGGCGAGGGCGCTGGAGAGGGCAACGCCATAGAAGGCAGCGTCGAGGCGCCGAAAACCGAGGAGCCGGAAGCGGCGACCGCGCAGGTCGAGGCGCAGATGTTTAATCCGGACGACCAGGGAACGGGCGAAGAGAATGGCGACCCGACGGGCGAGGTCACGGCGGATAAGGTTTCCGTGCGTGTTGTTGGGATCGATGCGGACGACAAGGAAGTCGACTGGTTCGAAAAGAAGGAAATCGAAATCGACGCAGACACGAAGACCGTGTGGGATGCCACCAAGAAGGCAGTCGATGGCCAGCTCCAGTTTGATTTCTCCGAGACCGAAAACATCCTTAAGTCCTTTACCAAGGGCGACAATACGCTGAGCGTTGATAAGGATAAGGAAAAGTCTTGGAAGCTGTACGTGGACGGCATGGCGGCGGATAAGGCTGCAACCGAGATTGACATCTCCAAGGTTAAGGAGATTGAGTGGCGGTATGAGTCGGATGAGACAAAGACGGACGATACACACACGTCTGATACTGGCTATCATCGCCTAGGGATTCCAACGTGGAGTGGCTTCCGCAATGGTTCATACGGTAACTTTGCAATGCGGCGTCTTGGCGATGCTCCGGGTGAGTTGGTTTGGAAGTCGAACGTTGCATCCGAGACCATGAGCGAGCCCATTATCGTGGACAAGAATGTGTTCATTGCGGTGAAGAACGAACTGCTCGTCCTCAAAGATTCCGACGGCACCGTCGATAAGAGGGCTCCACTCGAGGCTGCCGTTGATGACGGCACGCGCATTGTGTACGACATGAGGCACGGTTTGGTGTTGGTGCCCCTGCCGGGTGGTCGCGTGCAAGCGCTTTACAGTGATGACCTGTCGACGGCATGGACGTCGGATGTTGTGCCCGAGGGAGCCGATAGTACCCGTTCGCTCGGAACCGGCTACGTTAAGGGCGATATAGCCTATTTCCAAACCACTCAAGGCGATGGCTCTAACGGTGGCTATATGCTTGCCATCAATACTAAGGATGGTTCAACGGCCTGGACGCACAAGAACAACGCAGGCTATACCGGTGCGGTTCCCGCCGAGGTTGATGGAAAGCTTGTCATTGCCGATAATTCTGGCATGGTACAGGCCTTCGACCTCGCAACCGGCGAGGTACTTTCCACCCTATCGCTCGGAGGGCCAGTGGAGTCGGGTGTAGCTACAAGTTACGGCTCGACTATATACGTGGTAACGCGCGACAACGGTACGCTTCATAAGCTTAAGGTGGAGTCAGGCAAAATCGAAAAAGTGGCCGAGGTAGAGTTCGCTTCCTATAGCACATCTACGCCTACAGTATGGGGCGGCAAGATTTTCGTAGGTGGCCGCGATGAAGATGGCAAGGGTGTTCTTGCCGTTTTGAGTGACTATGGTGAGCTTAAGCTTGAGAAGACCGTCATGTACGCGCAGGATGGAGCCGGCAATTCCGAGGTCCTTCCCGGTGAGGTTAAGGCTTCACCGCTTGTAGGTGGTGGGAGTGAGACGGTCGTTCGTGCGTATTTCACCTGCAATGAGAACCCCGGCGCGCTCTATGTGTACGTCGATGGTGACAACGAGGCTAAGGTTCTCTACACTCCTGAGGAGCAGGAAGCCAGCCCGTACTCTCCCATTCCCACTGATGATTCCTGCATCGTGTTTGGTAATCACTCGGGTAATGTGTTCAAGGTGAAGCCCACTCCCGATCCCGAGCCCGAGCCACAACCGGAACCGGGATCCACGCCGGCTCCGGAGATTAAGTCGAGCGTGGGCGGGCAGTTCGTTTCGCGTGGAAAGGCAATTACATTTACAATTACCCAAGACGTTCCCGCGGACGCAGTATCTATGGCTCTTTGGAGCGATATTGATTCGGCGATGGAGTTCCTTTCAAGTGCGGACACCACCAATAATCATGTTGCAGATGGTGGAGTAATCTATGATGGAAATAGGGTTATAGGTACCTTTGGAAATGCCGATACATCTGTGCTTGCGGCTCAGGCGGAGGATCAGTCGGCTGAGGAATCGGCGAGTGAAACAGATGACGCTACGGATGACGATACGGGTCTTGAATCGCAGGCTGAGGGTGGACTGAGCATGCAGACTGAAGCAGATACGTCCGATACAAACGCAAACGACGGGTCGGATATTACATCCACGATGACCCTTACTTATACCGCTAAAGTGAAAGAAGATGTGGATCTCTCGCCTTATATTAGGGATGATGGAAAAGCGTACATTCCCTATAGTGCTAGCGTTCGATTCAACAACGATGAGAATCGCACGGCTTCATCCGAAACAAAGTATCTTAAAGTAGCGGTGAGTAACGACACTTCAAACAACAACAAGACCACCACCACGGCTCCAAGAACTACTACGACAACTGCTGCTAACAGGTCCTCGACTCCCAAGACGTCCGACCAAACGATGGGCGTTACGGCAATCGTTGTTGCCGCGCTTGCTGTACTTGGCATTGGTGTGGCACTGCGGCGTCGTGCAAGCGATACGCGGGAGTAGTGCGCTGTTGACGTAAAGCGGCGCACTACCGCCTGAGACAGTGGTTACTCGAGGCAACCAACTGCGCGTGGCAGGCAATATGCAATCGCCCAAGGCAAACAAGAGGCGTGTTTCCTCGATGTTTGCCTTGGGCGTTTATTTTGTTGGCGTTTTTCTGTTGACCGCGATGAGTGTGTAGCTGAGATGGCGGAAAACATTCGTTTTCGTAATACTAACTACGCTGTTGGGTGATGAAGAAGCTACGTCTACTCTTATACGGCATATCCCCAAGATGCGTTACGACCTCCCCAAGATGCTTTACGGAGGTTCGATTGGACTACGGCCGAGGTAAAACTACCCGCTGCTAGGGATGGGTGCCAAAAGTGCCATTTCCGGTGCCGCGCCCTTGTTAAAGTGTCCCAAACGGCACCCATCCCCGACGTTGGGTGCCAAATGGGACATATTGAGCCCGAATCCGAGGGCAAAGTGGCACAAACGGCACCCATCAACAGGGATGGGTGCCAAATGGGACATTTGGTGGCCGTAAACCCAGGCAAAGTGGCACAAACGACACCCATCATCAGGAATGGGTGCCAAGTTGCCATCGAACTGTGTCGGTCGTGCGATGCCCCGGGAATGACGCGCGATGCCCCGGGAATGACGCGCGAAGAATGGTCGGCGATTGGCAACCCCAGGTCCATCGCGGGTCCATCGCGGGTCCATCGCGGGTCCATCGGCAATGGTTTGTGGCTGGTTTTGTTTTGCCTTGCACGTGGTAGAGTACCGCGACGGCGTATACTATTATTTCCAATCGATGCATTGCGCATTGCCGTGGTGGCGCTTCCGTTCGGTGGTGCCATTTTGGCGATGTTATTTCGGCAGGCATTGCGATTGGGGCGGTTGCGTCGCGTGAGGCACGCGTCGTTTCCATACACGGCTTGTAAGGGAGGCGAGCATGGCTACGAAGCGTGCTCCAAGGCACTATAGGATTGAGGATCGCGAGGCATTCGAGCGCGAGGAGACGGAAGAAGAGTCTCTCGACTTGCCAAAGGAAACTTCGGCGGAGGTGCAGGGTTCGCCGACTGCTCCCGAAGGCGGATTCAACGCTGCGACAAAACCTAGCGAAGCATCTGGCTATGAGGTTGGATACAAGCCCGATTCCATGCGTGGTCCAGCCGAAAAAGGGAGAAGCGCAAGTGAGCACATTGGTGCAGCCAAAGCAATGGCCACCAGAGAATCGGAAGCCGAGAAAACGCCCGAATCTGCAACTGCGTTTTGGGGAAAGCCAGGGGCTTCGGATGGGGTTTGGGAAGGGTCTGCACACACATCTGAATTTACACCTGCGCCACGATCGGAGCCGGCAGGTGTTAGCAGTCCAGCGCCCAAGTCCATGCATGTGACGAGTCGCGATTCTGTAGCAGGCTACGAGGCCGCTGCCTCGACGTACGGAGGTCATGAATCCACTCCATACCCAGTGGAAGAACGGGATGCTATTGCGTACTCCGCGCCGGACCCTGAGGACGAGCTCGATACTGGCGAGTACCCGGTACTGCAGGTTGAACAGGAGCATGGTGCTAAAGGGAGTACAACGGACGACATGGTGTCCGGTCGCGGTGAGGCGTCGTTGCGCAATGGCGGTGGCACGCCCTCATTCGGCGGGCAGGCCGATTCCCGCGCAACGTCCGATTCCATAATGGGGGGTAGGCATAGCAGAGAGTCCGTGCCGATGGCAGACCCCGCATCGGCCAAGGATTACGCCCTCACCACGGACCCCGCACCGGCTGATGACGCTTCGTTCGTCGCACCGCCCGCTCCCGCCGATGACGCCACGTCCGCTGCGTCGCCCGCATCGGTTGCAGGCCACGTCCCCGCGGCAGATTTCGCATCGGCTACGGCCCCCGCCCCCGCCGAGCCGCCTGCATCGGCTGCACACCACGCCCCCGCCGCGTCGCCCGCATCGGTTGCACACCACGCCCCCGCCGCGCCGCCTGCATCGGCTGCAAACCACGCCCCCGCCGCACCGCCCGCTCCCACGGACCCCGCGCCCACCACGCCACCCGTGCCCGGCGCGAAGGACAACCGCGAGCCAGAGTACGTGCCCTTGCCCGTCCCTGGGCGCGAGCCGCCGGAAGCGTTTGCCATCGTTTCGCAAAAGCCCAATCCGGTCGTGCGTCCGCGCGTGCCGGGCGAGCGTCGCCACGAACAGGATAGGCCTCGCCGCGCGCCCGTCGAGCATCCGCGCACGCAGCGCACGCCAACCGAGCTGGCGGTTCGTCCGCGCACTCAGCGCCAAACAAGCGCCGCCAACAAGCGCTCGGCAAATCGCGTCCTCCCCATTGCCTTGTTGGTTGCCGCAGTTGTAATCATCATAGGGCTCGTGGGCTCATGGAGTTTCGTCCAAGTGCAGCACGCGACGCAGGAAGCCAAAAACGCGAAATCTGCCGATGCCGCAGCAAACGAAACCGACGCCGCGACCAGAAGCACGCCGATGCCAAACGATATACCACCAAGCGAGACGCCGCAGCAAGTCGCTCCTGTGTCGGAATTCGAGCAAAAGGTCCAGTCGGGCGAGTATCGCTCCGTCCGTCTCATTGGCGACAGCATTACTGCCGGCTATGCTACCGACGATTACGAGGACCCCGATCTCGTGGGTACGAGCAAGATTATCTACGACGATGGCGAAGGCGGAATTCACTACGAAACGACGCCCGAAGCGAAGTGCTGGGCAAGCGACTTCCGTATGTGGGCCACGGGGCATGGCATGACGAGCTTCACGAACGCCGGGATTAGCGGGTCGTTTATGCAGGAGCTCGCCGAAAACCCCTCCGCGTGGATTCAAGAGGGTGCCGACGTCATCGTAGTTGCGCTGGGTACTAACGATGCAGGCTACTACGGTGCCCAGGAGTACGAGCAAGCTGCCCGCACTGCTCTCGAGGCGGTGGAGCAAAGCTGCAAGCAGGTAATCGTTATAGCGCCTGTAGACGACCTGCGTCCAGAGGAAA
This sequence comes from Atopobiaceae bacterium, assembly GCA_017510785.1. GTDB lineage: Bacteria > Actinomycetota > Coriobacteriia > Coriobacteriales > Atopobiaceae > RUG440. Next base: position 6,125 of record JAFWMH010000020.1, read on the forward strand.
TGGTGGTGCAGCCCGCATCCGAGTTCGGCGGAATCCTCCAAAGAATTTGCGAGGAGCGTGGTTACCTATTTGTCGACCCGCGTGCTGCCGTTACGCCAAACCTCTTCGATCCCGACGGCCTGCACCCCAACACTCAGGGCTCGCACGCAATTTGGGAATGCATTCGCCAAACGCTTGGCCTATCGTAACGGTTTTGTCACCTAGTCCGCATGGGTTAGGTGACAAAATCGTATGTAACGCAGGGGACGCAGGGGGGAGCGTTGAGGAGGACACATGACGGCAGGCAGGAAACATGCCATCTTGAGCTGGCGCGGCGTGCTGGGAGATTTGGCGCCGCTAGGCCGTGCGGAGATAACCTTGGTCCTTGCCGCCATGTGCGTTTGCCTCACGTTTACGCAGAACGGATTGTTGCACCTATATGTGGGACTGGGCATCGAGAGCGATGCTTACGTGGTGCTGTTGCTTGTTCCCATGATGATCGCGGCGTTTCTTTTGGGCATAAAGATGAGTGCGTTCATGGGCGCCTTTGCGGGGATAACCCTTGCTCTCCATGCGGGTTTTCAACCTCTGGGCTATTACGAGGTCGTGGCGGCATGGCATCCGATTTCCGTCATACTTTTTGCTGTGACGGGGTATGTCTTGGGCTTGTTGATGGCGGTTGCTCTTCGCAACAATCTCCGAGGATATCGTCGACGTGTGCGTTTAGTATGCGTGTGTCTCGTAATAAGCATGGGCTTCAGTCTTACGTTCTTTGCATCCATCGTTATACAAATCTCGATGTGGGTTTTCGCGCCGACGAGCGGCGATGCCGCAGAAGCGATTTTCGCTACCGTAGAAAACCAGAACGTTATTGGCGCGGTGCTGCGCATTGGCAATCCCATGCTGCAGATGCTGCTTGATTTTGTTCTAATGTCTGCATCTGCGCTATTTACTGATGTGATGTATCCGCGTATGTGGCTTCCGATGGATGAATGTCGGTTGCAGCGTACCTTCCGTACGAGGTTGTTCTTTGTTGTGTCTATTGGCTTCATGCTCGTTTCGGCCGTGAGCTACGCCATTGTTACCGCGCGAGAGCTTCGCGTGGAAGCCGAGAGGATGCAACAGGAAGCAGACTACATTGCATACCAAATGGAATCGCAGAGGGAACGTTCCTCAATCTTCGACGCGGCTTCCGGGCAAATGACCAACGAGCTGAGCGAAAAGGAGCGGGCGGAGCTCCTGTTCTCCTTCTCCATCGATGCCATCCTTGAGGGCTATACGCCGGACGTGGACGGCGTGGTGGTAATTGCCGACGGTTGCGAGCCGGACTCCACTGTGTTGGCCTCCGATGCATCCGATATCCCTGTGGTGGGGTCGCTCGGGGAGTCGTTCGATTCCAATGTTCTGTACGTCATCAAAAAGGCGACGCGAATCAATGCGCAGCAGGATCAACGGCCCTGGATTGAACGCGTCGTGTATAACAAGTTCAATATGGGCGAGGGTGGGTTGAGCATCCTTTCGCAAATCAGCTACCTGTTTGCCGAACGAATTGATGATTACGTGGTGCTCATTATGCGACCAACGCAAATGGTGTTTGCCGAACGTGCGGGCATCGCTTCGTGGATTGCTCTCTCGTCGCTCGTGATGCTCTCCTTGGTATTCGCGTTTGTCTCCATTTTGCTAAAAGCGGTTGTAGTTCGTCCGGTGCAAAGTGTGGACGAGCATCTCGGTGCCATCAGTGCGGGTGAGCTCGATACCGAGGTGGACGTGCACGGCAGCAGCGAGATGCGTAGCCTCTCCAACAGCATTAATACTACGGTGGGAACGCTCAAAGGGTGGATTGCCGAGGCGAAGCGTGCGGGCGAGCAGGAAATGGCAACGGCCAAGGCCATTCAGGAGTCGGCACTTCCCTCCACATTCCCTCCGTTTCCCGAAATCCATGCGTTCGATATTTATGCTAGCATGAACGCCGCACGAGACGTGGGCGGTGACTTTTACGACTTCTTCCTCATCAACGACACTACCCTTGGCTTCCTTATTGCCGACGTAAGTGGCAAGGGCATACCGGGTGCGTTGTTCATGATGAAGGCTAAAGCCGAGCTCGACAACTACATGCAAACAGGCATGGACCTCGTTGAGGCGATAAAAACCGTAAACTATCGCCTGTGCGATGGCAATGAGGCCGGCATGTTCGTGACGGTGTGGGCCGCTACCTTGGACTTCGAAACCGGGCTGCTCACGTATGTGAATGCGGGACACAACCCGCCACTTTTGCGCCATAACGGTTCGTGGACGTGGCTCTCCAAGAAGGGCGGGCTTTTCCTTGGCACCTTCGAAATGGCCAAGTTTCGCAGCTTCGAGCTTACGATGACCGCCGGTGACGAGCTGCTGTTGTACACGGATGGTGTGAACGAGGCGTTTAACGTGGACGAGGAGGAGTACGGAAACGACCGTCTCGAGGCGTTCGTTGCGCAACACACAATAGAGAGTCCCCGCGAGCTCATCGATGGCCTGAGCGAGAGCGTGGCCAGTTGGGCCGAGGGCGCCGAGCAATCCGACGACATCACGATGCTTGCGCTGGAGTTCGGCAAGATGCCCGAAGTGAAGGGGAAGCTCGTGGTGCCCGCACTGGTCGAGAATCTCGAGCGAGTTGTGGATTTTGTTGACGCCGTGCTGCAGGACCGCCTTTGTCCGCTGGGCATACAGAGCAGGATTAACGTGGCGGTGGAGGAGTTCTTCGTCAATGTGTGCACGTACGCGTATGCCGATTCCGACGAGGTGGGGGACTGCACGGTGGAGTACGTTTACACCACCAACCCCAACAGGATTACGGTGTGCATGAGCGATGCCGGCGTGCCGTTCGACCCGCTCGCGCTCGTGCACGACACCGATCGCTCGATGGCGTTCGATGCCGTGCAGCATGGCGGGCTGGGCATAATGCTCGCCGCGCGCAGCGTGGAGGACTTGGTGTACGTACGCGACGGCGACCGAAACGAGCTGGCGTTTTCCCTGTCCTGGTAGGGCGTGCGAGACGGGCTCGCTGGAAAGCTTCTTTACGCACAAAAATCACAACAACCCCTTTTCTTGAGAAGCGTTTTCGGCTAGCATATGCGTGTTTGTGAGTCAATATAAGTGAGGAGACGTGCATGTCCGGACACTCTAAGTGGGCTACCACCAAGCACAAGAAGGCCGCGATTGACGCAAAGCGCTCGTCGCTCTTCTCGAAGCTCTCGCGCAACATTACCGTCGCAGCCAAGGTGGGAGGCGACCCTAACCCGGATAACAACGCATCGCTTGCCGCCGCAGTCGCACGTGCGCGCATGGTTTCGATGCCCAACGCAAAAATCAAGGCGGCCATCGACAAAGCCTTTGGCTCTGGCTCCGATGCGGCCGTGTACAGCGAGATCGTGTACGAGGGCTATGGTCCCGCGGGTGTCGCCTTCTACGTTGAGTGCCTTACCGACAACAAGAATCGCACCGCAGCCGATGTGCGTTCCGCCTTCACCCATTCCGGTGGCAGCCTGGGTACGAGCGGTTCCGTCGCGTTCCAGTTCGAACGCAAGGGTTCCATCGCCGTAGAGAAGGTCATCAAGAGCGACGACAAGCGCGTGCCCGATCGCGAAAACGCCACGGACGAGGACGAGTTCATGATGGCCGTTGCCGAGGCTGGTGGCGACGATTACGAGGATGCCGGCGACGAGTGGATCGTGTGGTGCGCCTACGACGAGATGCAGGACGTCGTGAAGGGCCTCGAGGAGCAGGACATCGTGGTTAAGGGTTCCGAGCTTACGCGCGTGCCGACCAATCCCACGTCGGTGAGCGTTAACGACGCCAAGAAGGTCCAGCGTTTGGCCGACCGTCTCGACGAGCTGGAGGACGTGCAAAACGTGTACAACACCATGGACGTTACGGACGAGATCGCCGAGGCGCTCGACGCGGAGTAACACTTGCGTTCCGAAATGAGTCAAGAGGCAGCCGAGGAACTTCTCGAGCTGCCTCGTCGCTATACAAAGGAAGACTTGCGGCTTGCCTATACGGAGATGGCGCGCACGTATCATCCCGATGCGGTGGCGCAAGGGCATCTCGATCCCGAGGAGGCCGAACGGCTTATGGTGGAGGCCAATCAGGCCTATGCTGTGCTTAAGCCGTTGTTTGCCGATAAGCCCGAACGCGTGGTGGAGCGCTTCGGCGGCATCTCGCGTGGGTATGCGGGAGTCGACTGGCGTGCTGGCGATGTGAGCGACGGAGACGACGCGGGTTTTTGGAACTTCGCAGAGGATTGGGGAGCCGAGCCGGCGCCCGAGCCAGTTCCCCTTAGCGTGCGGTCGGTCCTTTTGGGTCCCGTGGTGCTGCGTGTGGTGTTTATCGCGGGCTTTGCGTGGCTTTGGTGGAACGTGTTTCCGTTGCTCGCTCACAATCTCCCTCGCTACACCCCTGCGGGCGATTGGACTCTCCTCGATGTGTTTTACCTTGTTGCGGGCATGATATACCCGTCGTATCTGTTGGCGTATGAGGCTCTTTCGGGGTACATCTCCAACTTTGTGCGGGAGATTCTCAACGGCGCGGTAACGTGGATTACTCGTACCTACGTGGACTTGAGGCCACGGACCGCAAGCTATGGATGTGCGCTTTACAAGCTCCTGCGCGAGGAAGTGTATGCCCTGCTCATGGCGCCAATCGTGCTGTGGCTTGCGAGCATGTGCGTGGGCACGGAGTCGATTGTGGGACGTGTGGTGTTTGGTGCCCTAGCCATTTTGCTTGGCATCGATACTCTGGCAGCTTGTGCACATGGCGGCTACATCAACACGTGGACGGCCGCACTTGCCGAGCGAGTCGAGGCACGTTATTTGCTGGCTCGGGCATCGCTTCTCAAACGTTGTGGAAAATGGGGTGGCGACTAGCGCCGCGACTTCGGGGGTACACTACCATTGCTGCCGTAACGGATAACGCGTACCACCAGGGGGCTACCCCCTGGTTGCTCAGGGGGTAGCCCCCTGGTGGTACGCGTCTTCTCTTGCGACGGCACCGTGAGGCAACTCGAAGAGGTTGGATATGCTATGAGCAACAATCCCTATGACGACTACGATGCCTTCGATCCTCTGGCCGACGAAGAGGAGGAGGGCAACTTCGAATACGTCGAGGACGACCTTGGCTATACGGATAATATTGTTGGCGAGGGCTTCGACGCGCCAGAATACGTACCGGCCGCGTCGGATTTGCCCAAAACGATGGTTCGCAAGCGTCCGCTCGTTCAAGAGGAAGCGTCTCAATCCCAGGACTTAAGGTCGGATTCGCGGCAGGGCGGTGGAATCCTGCGTCGTGTTCGCGGCCGCAAACGGCAGCGCAGGGAAGAGGATCCGCTTGCCGATCGCTACGTGGGCGTGGCTCCAGTGCCTTCGCCTCCGCAGGCCGAGCCAAGGCCCGAACCTTCGCCTGCTCGCCGCCCACCTCGGACGCGCCGTCGTCGCGGGCGCGGGCGTAGGCGCCATGGATGCCTTTTCACGCTGCTCGTCTTGGCCGTGGTGTTCACGGTTGGAGCGTATTGGGCCGTGGCTCATCCCATCGACGAACAACTTGCGTTTTCTCCGCAGGAGCAGCAAAGCGTGAACGGAACCACCTCGTGGTCGATTCCGGGCATGCCGTATTACGTGCTTGCACTCGGGTCCGACGCGCAAGAGGGCACGACGGGTGCTCGCAGCGATACCATGATGCTCATTCGTGTGGACCTGCTGGGCGGGAAGCTCACGATGCTCTCCATTCCCCGCGACACGAAGGTCGAACTCGATGGCTATGGCACGCAAAAGATAAACGCGGCCTATGCGTTCGAGGGACCAGGAGGGGCTGTTCGCGCCGTGAGTAAGCTCACTGGCGTGGGGATAAACCACGTCGCTGTGGTGCACCTCAGCGAGCTTGCGGGGCTGGTTGAGTACTTGGGAGGCGTAACGGTCAACGTGCCCGAAGCCGCCTACGATCCCGACCACACCGGCATCGACATCGACTCTGGCTTGCAAACGCTCGACGGCGACACGGCCGTTGCGTGGGCGCGAACTCGCTACGGATACGAGCGAGGCGACTTCCAGCGTCAGGAGGACCAGCGCATTCTGCTTGAGGCCATTATGAACCGTATGCTTTCGCTTTCGCCTCGCCAGATGCCCGGCGCAATTCGCGAGGTGGGTGGCCTCATCGGCACCGACATGCGTTGCTACGACCTCGTGCCTCTGCTTTTGCGCTTCAAGCTGAGCAATCCCACCGTGTACTCCTGCTCGGTTCCCTCGACCACCGCCACCATCGATGGCGTGAGCTACGTCATTGCCGACGAGGCTGCGCTTGCCTCCATGATGCGCACCATCAACGCCGGGGGCGATCCGAACGCGTAGGAGTGCAGGTCACTATTGCCATAACCTTGACTAGCACGATGCCATAGTCAAGGTTATGCTATAACCTTGACTATGGGGGAAAGGAAGTCAAGGTTATGGGCTCGTTACACAAGGAAATGTGGGTATCTACGGGAGGGCATTGTGCGCCAAACGAACCGCGGCAAACGGAATCGTGTGTTCGAGGTGCCAGATGTGTTGGCCGAGTTCAACATGGTCGAACGACGTCTGGCGAGTCCCGTGCGCGATACGGGCGTTGAGTTGCCTGCCAGACCACTGCCCAACAAGTATTGATTGTCCAAAGTGTGGCGAAAGTGGGGGGTACCCATCTGCGTGCTATATATGCTATACTGTAAGCTGTGCTTGGTGGGGCGGAGGTTAACATGGCGCGGACGATAAGCATAGGAAAGCAGGGCTTCGAAGATCTGCGGGCGAAGGGGTACTTCTACGTAGACAAAACCAGCTTCGTAAGCGACTGGTGGCGTGAGGGCGATGACGTTACGCTCGTGTGTCGCCCCCGACGCTTCGGCAAGACGCTTAACTTGGACACCGTGCGCTGCTTCCTCTCGACGGAGTACGCAGGTCGTGGCGAGGAGCTCTTCGGGGGACTCCGGGTGTGGGACGACCCCAGCATGCGCGCTCTTCAGGGCACGGTGCCAGTCATCTTTGTGTCGTTTGCGCGGGTGAAGCAGTCTTCCTTCGAAGACATGCTCAAGCGGATAAATACGATTCTAACAAACGCCGTCCGGGAGCATGGATACCTGCGTGGTTGGGAAGGGCTTACCGAGGTCGATCGCGCGCGTTTGAATGCCGTGGACGACACGATGGATGCCGTGACCTGCGCCGACGTGCCCAACCTGCTTTGCGACTTGCTCCGTCGTTACTGGGGCATAAAGCCCGTCGTGCTGCTCGACGAGTACGATGCCCCCATGCAACAGGCATGGACGCACGGCTTTTGGGGCGAGGCGACCGACTTCATGCGCGACCTCATGAACTCTACCTTCAAGACTAATGAGAGCTTGGGCCGCGGTCTCATAACGGGAGTGACGCGCGTGTCGCGTGAGTCCATCTTTAGCGATTTGAATAATCTTACCGTCGTTACGACGTCCGTGCCTCTCTATCAAACTGCCTTTGGCTTCACGCAGTCGGAGGTGGACGACGTGCTCGTAGAATTTGGTCGCGAGGATATGCGCCAACGTGTGTGCGATTGGTACGACGGTTTTGTGTTTGACGGGGTTTCTAGCATCTATAACCCATGGTCAATCACGCATTTCTTGCGTTACGGTGTGTTCGATGCTTACTGGGCCAACACTAGCAGCAACAGTCTCGTCTCGTCAGTGGTGCGCAGGGGCGGTCGCGTCCTCAAGCGCGACTTCGAGGAGCTTATGCGCGGCGGCCGAATAAGCAAGATCATCGACGAGCAGGTCGTGTTCTCGGAACTGGACGGACGCCCGGATGCCGTGTGGGCGCTTCTGCTCGCGGCGGGATACCTACGCGCGCCAGGCCCGGTGCCGGAGGACGTCGTCCACACGCCGCGGCCCCTCGAGCTCACCAACCGCGAGGTGCAGGCGACCTTCGATCGCATGGTGGAGGGCTGGTTCCAGGACGCCTCCGACGACTACGACGACCTGTGCACAGCGATTCTCGCCGGCGATGCAGAGACGGCCACCGACTGCCTCGCCGAGGTCGTGTATGCGTGCGCCTCGAGCTTCGACGTCGCGGGGAGGCCCTCCCGCAGGAACGCACCCGAGCGCTTCTACCACGGCCTCGTGCTGGGACTTTTGGCGAAGTTGCGCGGCCGGTACAGCGTGGAGTCGAACCGCGAGAGCGGCTACGGCCGCTACGATGTGGCCCTCGTGCCGACGGACGGCGCGACGGGCACGGATTCGGCGGCCGTCATCGAGTTCAAGGTGTTCGACCCCAGACATGAGGAAACCTTGGAAGACACCTGCGTCCGCGCGCTCGCGCAAATCGAGAGCAAACATTACGTGGCCGGACTCGTCGAACGCGGCATCGCACGCGAGCGCATCCATGTGTACGGCATGGGCTTTCGCGGCAAGGAGTGCCTCGTCGAGCTGGAGCCTGCGCAGTGAGCAGTGGTGGTTTGCGATGACCGTTTGCGATGACGCTATAAGAGTGTTCGCATGGTAAGGGCAACACGATGGGTCCATGCGTACGTGGCCTTATAATCTCTTTGGGAGCAGCCTCGGGAGCCGTGGCCGACGGGTCGACGCGCGAGACGTTGGCATCAAAGTTTCAATATGTACATTTTTCTCGACCAAAAAGCGCCCGAATGTACAATTTGGAGGCAAGATTGTACATTCAGCCGTTTTTCCATCCACGAAATTGTACACGCCAAAACTGGCTGAAAGGTCACAGGTGCTTGTGTGTGCGGCCGGGATGTGATAAGAGCCCGGGTAGGTCTGCGTCACGCGTAGCATCCCTCGCAAGGCGCCTAGTACGGGCACCTGAGACAAGGAGCCGGGGAAGCTCATCTCGTGCAAGGCGTCCCTCGTATGGTGCATGGGGCGAGAATACTGTGTTGTTCGTTTCGCGTGCCCATGCAACGGTGGGATTCGACCTGTAACGGTGGGATTCGGCCTCAACCCTGCGCACCCACGGATTTCGTCTCAGTTTTTGCGCATGAAATCGCCCGTAAGGGGTATCCTCTAACTATGCTGTCGCGGCGAGATATGGAGGTTGTGCATGAATTGGTTTAAGCGGTTATGTTTGTTCGTGTTCGGCCTTTCGGGATTGCTCTCGCTAGCAGCTCTGAGTCTTGTATGGTTTGGTCCGTGGGTGAGGGAAGCGCGTACGTTGCTGCAAGAGTACGCATGGTATTACACCACCCTTGAGGTACTCGTATGCATCACGAGTCTTGGACTGCTCGTTTGTGTGCTGCGTGCTCTGTTCACGCCGCGCAACCCGCGCGAGACGATTGTGGCTGAGGTCGATGGTGGCAAGATTACGGTCACGCGTTCGGCTATTATCTCGCAGACAAAAGCCATCGTGGAGGCAGATGGAACCTGCGTTGCAAGTGCAATCCACGTACGTGTTCGCAAGCGCGGCCATGTGCGGGTTGACGTGCGGGTAACGCCGCATCGTCCCGTCGATGTGGTGGCTTGTGGCGAGGAGCTTTATGCCAAGCTTGGCGCAGGACTCGAACAGGTATGTGGCTCAAGCGTCGATTCCATCTCACTTGTGTTTACCGATCCCGAAATCCCCAATCGAGCTGGCGTGGTTTCGTCGGATTCGTCCTTCGACGCCTACGACAGTGGTCGATCCGATGCGCAGTCGGTTTCGCTGCCCCCAGAGCGCCTCGGTGTTTCGGATGAGGCAGAAGCTCCCCAAGACGTGGTCGTTTCGATGAGCGCGACGCCCTCGGACGATGTGATGGCTTCCAACGAAGGGTGCTCGGAGTCTTCGGTCGTGGATGGATTTGCGACTGAGGGAGCAGGCGAGCCTACGACGGAAGAGGCCACAGCGGCCACGGCAGATGCCGCGTCGAGCGACGTCGAGGGGGCGTAATCCATGGTACGCGCTACGATTGAGGGCGTTGCGTCCTCGGCATCGACTCCGCAACAAACGTCGGCTGCAGCGGCTACGTCCAAATCATCGGCTACGTCCAAAAGCTCCTCTGCCACTTTCGCTCCCAAGCCGCGCGTGGCTGTGAGCGCATCGGATTCCGCCACAACAACGCCGAAGCCCCGCGTTGCGGTAAGCGATGCGACGGATTCACCATCGACCCTAAAGGAATCTGCGGCACCTAAGGCCCGCGTCGTTGCGGACGACTCTACCGCCGACGATGCAAGCACAGCCGCGACCACAACCACGACCGCCGCTCCCAAGCCACGCGTGGCAACGGCCGATTCTTCCGCCGATGGGACGGACACAGCCACAAGCGTTACTGTTGCAGCTCCCAAGCCGAGTGTCGTGGCAACGGGCGAACCTCAGGTGGCAGTCCCGTCTGCGGCGCCAAAGATCGCCATCAATGTTACGTCGGTCGTCTCGGAGGAGGCGCAGGACGCGTCAGGTGAGCCGACAAGCGCTTCGGCAACTGCTCGCGTGACGTCCGCAACGGGAGCCGAGCCGGACGTCGCAACTCAAAGCCAGGCAACGCCGACGGAGGCAACGAGCGAAACAGCAGGCGGCGAAGGCGCCGCGGCGGCAAACGCCAACGACGGTCAGCGTCCCATTGGCGACCCTGTTGTTCAGGCGCGCAAGTCGGCCAAGGATTGGGTGCATCAAACGTTTCCCGGTCACGAGCATGCGTTTTGGGGAGGCATCATTGCCCTTGTCGTGGCCTTGCTCGTGTTTTTAATCGGCATATGGCGCGTGCTTATCATTGCTATTATCGTACTGATAGGCATTGCGTTGGGGCAAGTGCTCGATGGCGACCCCAAAATAATCAATATGGTTCTTAAGTTGTTCGAGAATGATCGCGGACAGCGTTACTAGTCGTTAAAGCGTAGCACGGGTGGCCGTGCCGCAGAGGAAAGGAGCACTACGATGAGTGATACCACAGAGCTTCGCGAGGAAGTCGTTGAGTCTGTTCCCACGGTTGTGGCAACGGGTGAGGATGCGCAGGACATCGTTACCACCAACGAGGAGGACCTCGTGAGCGAGGATTCTCTTACCTTCTCCAATGGTGTTATAGAGAAAATCGTTGCCATCGCCGTGCGCGTGGTTCCCGGCGTTGTTGGCATGAAGGGCGGCTGGGTTAACCGTGTGCAGGACGCCTTTGGCCAGCGCGACGTGCGCAAAGGCGTTACGGTGGAGGTTACCCCCGAGAGCTCCGTGCGCGTGAACATTTCCATCCTCATGGAGTATGGTTCCTATGCGCCCAAGGTGTTCGACGACGTTAAGAAGTGCGTCGTGGACCAGGTTACCGGCATGACAGGCCTCGAGGTCGCGGGTGTCAACCTGCGCATCGAGGACGTGCTCACTGCCGAGGAGATTCGCGAGCGCAGCCGTCGTCGTGGCGAGCTCACCGAGGAGTCGGAGGAGACCAAGGAGGAGCAGCCGAGCGAGCAGTAGCATCGGCGCATCCTGAGTGCGGGGAGCCTTCCCGCTCTCTAAAGCGGGCCTTAGGTAAGGCACGTGCAATGGCGTGTTTCGTGGAGGGATGATTCCGTTTGACGTGAATCGTCACTTTGCGGAACACGCTTTCTGTACACTGAGAGGGTACGTTTTCGAGAGGGTACGTTTTCCTCAATAGGGCCGAACGGCCGAACGGCCGGAAGGGCTGAAGGGGCCGAAGGGGCACAAGGGCCAAAGGGGCCAAAGGGGCCGAAGGGGCACGAGGGCCGGAAGTGCCGAACGGCCGAAGGGCCACAAGGGCGAACGGCCGAAGTGCCGGAAGGGTCGAAGGGGACGAAAGGAGCGTTGGCGTTATGGCGGTAGCGACGAGCAAACTCGCGGGACGCATCGGTTGGATTGATGCCGCGCGTGCGCTCGGCGCCTGTGCCATCGTGGTGCTTCACGTTTTCGTGAGTACCGGACTTAACGTCGAACTCAACACGCACCGGCAGGTGGCCTACGCCGTCGCAGGCATCGTTGGCTGCCGTTGGGCTGTCCCTGCCTTTTTTATGCTTACGGGGCATCTCATGCTCGACCCTTCGCGCGACGTTACCGCTGCTTCTGCGCTTCGTCACGCCAAGCGCATGCTGTTGGCAATAGCGGTGTTCGGCACGGCCTTCGCGTGCATGGAAGAGGTGTGGGTGCGCGTATCGTCCGGAGTGCCGATTGAGCCGAGCATCGCGTTGGTTATACTTGCCGACGTCCTTACCATGCGCACGTGGGATCACCTGTGGTTTGTGTATGCGATGGTCGGCGTGTACTTGGCGGTGCCGCTGCTGCGATTGCTCCAGGAGCGGCTGGGCGACGTCGGCTTCGCGCGCCTCACGATGGCGCTGTTTGTGCTGGTCCTGGTGGTTCCCACGTTGCTCGGTGGCTTTCCCATGGCGGGCCCCATCTCGTCATTTTTGGGGAACACGGCCATCGGCATTACGTGCTGTTGCCTGGGGGGATGCCTACGAAAATGGGAGCTTACGCCCGCATGGATTGCCGCGGGCGTCGGGAGTGCCATCATTATGGTGATGGTGAGCATCGGAGGCATCGGAACGGGCAGAGGCGACCAAGGGTTTGTATTCTTGCAGGGAAGTTGCTTTGCGAGTGCGTATGCAATCATGTTGCTCTTGTTCTTGCGTCGTTTTGTGGGCGACGGTGCGCTGCCGGCCGAATCGCCGGTAAACGACCTCGCGCGCGATAGCTTCGGAATTTATCTCATTCATCCGCTTTTTATCCACGTGTTCTTTATCGTTATGAGCGCGCCGCCCATGGTACCGGTGCTCTACGAGGCGTCGCTTGCAGCGGCGGTGCTTACGGCTTCCGTTGTTGCTACCCGTGCGCTTCGGCGCATACCGCTGCTTATGCACGTGCTGTAGATGTGTCCCACGCCATGCGTTGCAAGGGCATATAATAATCCCTGTGTAGTGGAGTGCTCAACACCAAGATGGGAGTTGCCATGGATGCGAGTTCACGCACCATACTGGGTCTTATCAGCGAAATGAATGCATGCTACGTGGTGCCGGTGTACCAACGCCCGTACTCATGGGGAGAGGAGCAGTGTGTTCAGCTGTGGGACGACGTGCTCGCCATTGGACGCAAGGGACGAGGGTCGCATTTTACGGGCTCCATCGTTACCGTTCAGGAAGGGCGCCGTGCCCAAACGGGAATGGCGCGGCTGCTGCTCATCGACGGACAACAGCGCATGACGACCATCGAGTTGTTGCTGGTGGCCTTGGCGCGACATGCCGCCCGGCATCCCGAGCGCGTGAGTGCGTTCTCGAGCGCGGAGATCCTTGAGGGGGGATTCCTCACCAATCGATTCCGTTCGGGCGACGACCACTACAAGCTTACGCTTTCCAAGCAGGACCGGGCAACGTTCGCACAGCTTGTTGACGCATTAGAGAAAGGCGACTTGGAGTTCGTGCCCGAAGGTCGCATCGCGCAAAACCTTGCGCTGCTCGAGCGACGCGTTTCGGCGCTCGACGACGTCGATGTGGTGTGGCGTGGCTTGCAGCGTCTTGAGGTGGTTTCCATTGCGCTGGACCAAACGCTCGATGACGCGCAGGTCATTTTTGAATCGATGAACTCCACGGGCAAGGACCTCACGAACGCCGATCTCGTGCGCAACTTCGTGCTCATGAGCTATCCCTTGGCCGAGCAACAGGACCTGTATCGTACGTACTGGCAGCCCATAGAGCGCATTTTGGGCGAGGACGATTTCGATTTGACGTTCGACGCCTTCATGCGATGCTTCCTGGGCATTGCGTACGCGCCCACTTCCATGGACAAGGCCGATATTTATCAAACCTTCAAGCGGTACGTGCTCTTCCATGGATACAACCAAAACGACCGCATGAAGAACCTTAGCCTGCGTCTTAAGCGTTACGCGCGCTACTTCGTGGCCGTGACGGGCGCGAAGGCGGACGACCCCGAGCTGGCGCGCGTGTTCGCACGTATTGCGCAATTGGGCGTGCCCTCGGTGAGCCCGCTCCTCGTAACGCTCTACGACGCCTTCGATCATAACCAGGTGTCGCACGACGATTTCGTGAGGCTCGCCAGGATGCTTGAGGCGTATCTCGTGCGGCGCGCGGTTTGCGATTGCTCGCGGAGCGTGCTCGCCCCGTTCTTCACCTCGCTCGTCGCGCGTGTGGATGCCGTGCGCTCCGAGGGGGCAAATGTGGCGGATGCATTGCCTGCGATGATTCTTAACGAAGAGGGCGGGAAGCGGCGCATGCCGAGCGACGCGGAGTTTGCACATGCGCTCGCAACGCGCGACATGCACGACGAGGATTTGGTGCGCTACCTCTTTGCAGGCATCGAAGACGGACTTGTTGCGCCGAAGTCGGTGGCGGTACGCGAAGGCCGCTGGACGGTTGAGCACATCATGCCGCAGCGCGCACTCGAAACCGACGAGTGGCGTGCCGTTTTGGGACCGGACGCCGAGCGCGCGTTCGAGGCGTGCGTAAACAGCTTTGGTAACCTCACGCTTACGAGCTACGACTACGATGCGCAGGACGCTACCTTCGCACAAAAGCGCGAACGTGTGCTGCATGACGGACTTGCGATTTCGGCAGAGGTTGCGGCGGCAGACGCATGGACGCCTGAGGCGATCGAGGCTCGAACGCAGGGTCTCGTTGTGCGGGCGTGTGCGGCATGGCCGCTTCCTGTGGTGGAAGATGGGGTGGGTGTGGCGTATCGTCTCTCGCAAAGGGCCGCGGCGATAAAAAACGTTACGTTCTCCGACCTCTTTGCTGCGGGACTTGTTGAAATGGATGACGCGTTGGTGAGCGTGAGCCCACTGCATCCGGGGCGGGCGACCGTTACCTCGACGGGCAAAATCATGCTTGCCAACGGCGAGATGTTTGAGGATCCAACGGCCGCTTATGAGCGATTCCTCGAGTCGCTGGGATCGGCCAGTACGGGACAGAGTGGCTGGATGTACTGGCGTCGTGGTGACGGCGGTCCTTTGCTCGACGATTTGCGCGGCGAATTGCGATAGGGGGCATATATGGACGTAATCCTAGGTATTCTTGCAGCTGGTGTTGCGGTTGCGCTCTTTGCTACGGTGGGAGGTCTTGCCCTCCTTGGGCTCATTATTTGGGCTGGCATTACGGTAGTCAATCGCATTACAGGCAGGACGGATCGACAAAAGAACTTGCCGGCAGGCAGCGCCCCGCTTGCGAAGCGCGGCCATGCTCACGAGCGTGTGACGTATGCGGTGCCGCAGCACCGCGCTTCCGAGCGCGCGTCGGGGCACATGTCGAGTTCGTCGCGCCAGGCAGCGAGGAGCGCGGCGGCCACAGCGTCAGCTCCTGCTTCGACTCCGTTCTCGGCGCCGCGCGACTACGAATACCTCGACGTGGATGCTGGCGCAACGGCAGAAGTGGTAACTAAGGCCATGCAACCGTACGAGGGCGCGCCGTATATGGGCGAGTTCGCGCGAAGCGTAATCTCTGCGCTGGGGAAGGCCGATTTCCGATACGATGGCTTGGTGGCGGCAATCGGACGGCAGTTCGACAAGCGCACCATAACATGGGAGAAGTTCATGACGCCCGTGGACGTTGCGATGGATGGCATCCTGCGCAATTGTACGCAAATTGCCAATCGGGTTCAGGGCTTCGACATTCCCGAGTACGAGCGCCTTCTGCGTTTGAAGAACGCGGGTGCGTTCGAAGAGGGGAGCAACGATCAGCGACGTTTGGACCTGTTCGAGAACACCATTGACGAGATGCGCGATTTGCGAAAGGCGAACGAGGACCTGCTCTTCGAACTCGAAAAGTTGCAGGGCGAATTGGATAAGCTCTCCGACAAAGACGATGGCGCGCCTAACGACGACATCCTAGAGGAGATTCGCAAGCTCTCCGACGACGCGAAGTACTATTCACAGTAAGTTGTGGAGTGTTCTTCACATTATTGACTTCAAGCGTCGGCGGGGGTATATTATACCTCGCATTGCGGGGTGGAGCAGTTTGGTAGCTCGCCGGGCTCATAACCCGGAGGTCGTTGGTTCAAATCCAGCCCCCGCGACCCGATTATTCACAGGCCCTCAGGGGCCTGTTTTTGTATCGCGAGAGATTATTGCAGAGAGATTCGCGCGTGGAGGCAGGCCAATGATGCTCCCAAACAAGCTGGGTATAACCGATCCCGTCACGCTCGCCCACGAGGAGGAGCGCATTTCCAAGGTTGCGGCGCTGAGGATGTACCAAGACGGCACCCTTGAGGCGCTGGTACCCGGCAAGCTTGAGACGCTTGTCGCCATCCACGAGAGGCTCTTCGGCGACCTCTACGACTTCGCAGGAAGGGTTCGCACTGTCAATCTGGCGAAGGGGAGCTTTCGCTTCGCCCCGGCGCTCTATCTCGCGCAGGCCCTGCGCGCCGTCGAGGCGATGCCGCAGCACACGTTTGGCCAAATCGTCGAAAAGTACGTCGAGATGAATGTCGCTCACCCCTTCCGCGAGGGAAACGGGCGTAGCGGGCGCATCTGGTTGGACCACATGATGCGCGCGGAGCTGGGCAAAACCGTCGACTGGTCCGCGATCTCGCGCGACGACTACCTGTTCGCAATGGAGCGCAGCCCCGTGCGCGATACTGAGCTCAAGGCGCTCCTCGCCGGCGCGCTCTCGGACGCGCTTGACGATGCCACACTCCTCTCGCGGGGCATCGACGCGAGCTATGCGTATGAGGGCTACGCCGCGTACCGGGCGGAGGAGCTGTAGGACGGGGGAGGCACAGGGAGCGGATGCCTCACGAACGATACCTCTTCGACATCTTGCGTGGTCAACCCCGCGATGAAGCAGTGCGTGCGCAGCAGCGGAAAGGACGTCCAGAAGCTTTTTAGCTATGCATGCGCGCTCGGTGTTGAGAGGAAGATCAGAAACTACTTGGAAGTGCTGCTATGAGGACCAACAACGCTATGTTTTTGTGCGCGCTGAGGAAGCGTGGCAGACCTCGGTGGGGACCGTTATCTGGTACCGTCTGACATGTGGCGGTCACAGTGAGCGGTCAGCTTTAGGGTTTTATCTTTCCATTGCGAAAACAGTTGTTGCTCGTGTTTGCCGCTGGCATGTACTTTTTTTACGTAGTACGTGCGAAAAACAAGAAAGGAGACGCACATGACGTTCGACGATTTAACTGAGGAGCAAAAGGCCAAGGCGCTTGCGTGCGAGACGACCGAAGATGTTTTGGCACTCGCAAAGGAGATTGGCTACGAGCTCTCCGATGAGGAGCTGGAAGCGGTAAACGGCGGCATTAGGAAAAAGACGCACGGAACTTGCATAAAGGTTTGTGCCGCGAATTTCCCGTGGAGCAAATAGTACCAATATGTGACGGTGCAAAACAAGCCCCGAGGCCTATTGGCTTCGGGGCTTGTTCTTTGCGGTCCGCGTTAGTGACAAAGGTTTTCCGGACGAAGTTGGGCACAAAGCATGTTTCTCAGAGCCTCCGCCCTCTCGCCGAAATCTCGTCTGAGTAGACAAATTCTTTAATCATCTCCGGCCATCCTCAAAAACGGCGCTTCTCTTATGGGTCCAGAAGGCTTCGCGGGGCGGCGTCCTTTTGCGCATTCATGTTGCTCAAACGGACAAACCGATACCGAGCCCCATCTCTTCGAGTGCCCGTTGCCCCAAGCGAACAGGCCGACGCCGAGCGCCGCCGGCTCTTCGGGTGCCCACTTCGGGCGTTTTCGCGAGTTTTGTTGGGTTTGCGCCCCTCCAATCTAGATTAATCCCTTCGGTTCTCCTTCTTTACCCAAACATGCCATGCGGGGGCCTTTGGCATGGGTTCGTGTTTAACCAATGCTTTGATTACGTGCCGATGCGTGTATAGGCAGCAGCCTACTGCCGCAATAACGACGATTCCAACGATTACTTCAGTCTTCATGCTGGTCCTTTCTGTGGTGCGAAACCTGACGCCTTACATGGTACGGTACTGAACGTCGAATAGTATGGACAACGTTTGAACCTACAATACATGCGAATGAAGCCACTTTTTATACGCACATCCTTTAAAGCCGGCGCCTCTGGACGTGTTGACAAGAGAGGTTTGCTGGCGGGAGGGGCGTGTTGGCGGTGGGGGCGAGTTGACATGTTCCTAAAGAATCGTCGAATCGGAAAGTGGCCCGGAGGAACAGCCGTGCGCAGTTCCGTAGGAACGAGGGTCGTTTGAGCACGGTACCTTCTGGGCTACCGACGGGGTATTTGACCAATCTTCAGGGGTGGGCGTGTTGGCAAAAGAAATGGTGGGGAAGGTGGCAGCGTGAGGCGAGTGCTTTGCTGCTATCGCGTGGTATGATTTGAAGGCACGTTTGTCGGGGCAGTGTTCGATGAGGGGAAAGACGATGTCCTACGAAGAAATCAAAAGCGCCTTTCAGGAAATGCTTGATGAGGGAAACCACTGTTCGCAGTGTGTGTTTAAGTACTGGGCGGAGCGGTTGGGCATCGACGATGAGTTTAGCATGCGGATTTCGTCGGGTCTGGGCATGGGGGTGAATCACGGCGACTCGTGTGGTGCGGTGACCTCGACGGCGCTGGCCTTTGGGCTTGTTTACGGCTTTTCCGATGGCGCGGAGCATGGGGCGGATGACGGCGTGGAGGAGCGCGTTAAGGACTTTGAGGCGGCGTTTGCCGAGCGCAACGGGTCGCTGATGTGTCGCGATTTGTTGAGCGGCGGTTACGATGCAGCCGATCCCGAGGCAACTGTACCGGGGGGCGTCAATCCGTGGGAGAATTGTGCGAAGTATTGTGCCGATGCGGTTGAGCTAGCGGAGGTGCATTTGAGTGCCGCAGACTTGGAGCTTGCCTCGAAAGACTTTGCGTCCGCGATTACCCATGGGGAGGATGCGCCATCACCCTACGTCGTTGCGGCGGGATCGGGAGTGGCGGGTTTGGCACTTGGCGTCCTTGCAGCGGCCGTCTTTACCTACGAGAAGCGTCGTGCCGAAAACGAGCGCGGGTGTAGCTAGTCGAACGTCCTGCTGACAACCAAACCAATAATGGCACCTCCGACGGAACGGCGGAGGTGGGGGGGCGTTTCGGAATCCGAAGCCGCTCAACAGCCGCGGCGGGGGCAAATCCGAGCGGGACCTGCCCGCGACGATGGCTTGTTCGAGCGTAAGCCCAGCCATGGCGGCGCGAATTCGAGCGGGATTGGCCCCCCAGCCGGCCGCGACGACCGCATGGCCGGGTCGCGCCCGCCCCTTTTGCCCCGGCGATAGGCAAAATCCGCCCTCCTTGCCCGCGAAGACGGCACGGCGCGGCCCTCGCCCGGGGCCAGCCGCGCCCGCCCCATGGAGCCCGGGGCCGCCACATAAAAGATAGTGGGCACGAAGTTTTGACCATCCGTGCAAAACCCCAGCTCGCGGGGCCCGGGACATAAACGTCGAAACATTACGTGCCCACTGTCTATTTTACACAGTGGGCACGTAATGTTTCAATGCTTATGCCAGTGCGACCGCCAACTGCGGTTTTGCAAAACGTTCAAAACCTCGTGCCCACTATTTCTTATATGACCATGTTTCAACGGCATCGACGGCCCCGGACTCCCGGGGCCAAAAGGCGCCTTGGGTGGCAAGCGAGCGAGAGACTTCCCGAAATATACACCATAAGCATGGTCATGGCAGCACGCCCGAGTCGCCGCGCGACGTCCGCGCGCATCCCTGCGACGCGACTCGCGCGGGACACCCCTTCGTCCGGCTGTTTGCGGAACGCCGCACTAGTGCCATGGGAATAGCCGTGATGGCTGTTGGGGTATGCGGATAGTTGGCGGCTAGCGGACCTGGAGTGAGCCGAAGATGTCGTCGAAGGTGGGACGATTCTGGGCGGCCGTCTCCGAGCGCGTGTAGTAGCACAGCTTATAGCAGCGCGTGCCACGTTTGAACACCCAGACTTCGCCCTCCTGGGTGACGCCCTCTACGACGTAGGAAAAGCGGAAGCCGTAGGCGCCGGCATCCGAGCCGACGACGTTGCGCTCGGGCAGGTTTTCGCTGGTATAACCGCTGCCTGGGCGGCATCGAGCAAAGGTTTTGTCTATTCGTTTGGCGACCTGCCTCTCGCTTGCGAGCTTGGCGAGTAGCGCGTTCGAGTCCTTCCACGTAACGTTAATGAGCATGTGGCGCCCCGTGTCGCGTACTCCCCACAAGCGGCTGTAGGCGATGCCAATGAGGGACTCCAACTCTTTGTGCGGAATGCGGCTGAAGCCCTCGGGTAGCGTTACGGCAAGGTGTTCGTTGTCGATAAGAATGGTGTTCATGGCAGCTCTCTTTCCCGTTTGTTTGTTCGGCTGGATGTACGTTTCTGTGATTGACGTGTCCCAGGATTTCACGTACTTTGCTGGTTTCGGGGCGCGCGAAATCCTGCAAACCTCGGCCCAGGCCCCTTTTCCGGCGTTTCCGCGAGCTTTGTAGGGCGGGCTCCGGATAGAGTCGTGTCCCTGCCGTCGCGGGGGCAACACGGCTGGCTCTTGGGAGGATATCTAGGCTTGATAAGCGCGAGACTCTATATCAACGTTTCAATGTGTACAATTTCCTCTCCAAAAAAAGGGCCGAGTGTACAATTTGGAGACAAAATTGTACACTCGGGCCTTTTTCCATCCATGAAATTGTACACGCCAAGATTGGCTGAAAGCCACGACAGACTCGTGGAGATGAGGCCATGTTACATTAGCGATATTTACTTTGGGATATCCTCACTGGCCGCACTTCGAATGCCAAAATCTCTGTCTTCAGTGCCCGCAGCGCTCTGCCGAGCGCACGCCGTGACCAAGTTACCCACGAGCCTGCGCCCAACTGCGACTGCGGCGAAGTGCCCCCGGCACCCCGCTTAGCGCCCGCCGGGGGCAAACCCCTTTTTATACTGCATCAAATCCGATATGCTAAACGGGGGGTTGGTATTTCGCATAACGCATAGGGGGGAAGTCATGACAAGCTGTTTGCGACTAAAGAAGTCGAACTGCAAGAACTGCTACAAATGCATCCGCCATTGTCCGGTGAAGTCCATTCGTTTTTCGGCGGGACAAGCGCACATCATAGACGACGAGTGCATTCTGTGCGGCACGTGCTTCGTGGTTTGTCCGCAGGACGCGAAGCAGATTGTGGACGACAGGGAAAAGGTGCGTGTACTCATAGGCAGTGGCGAGCCCGTGGTGATGAGCCTCGCGCCTTCGTTCATTGCCAACTACGAAGGCGTTGGAATCGAGGCGATGCGTGAGGCAGCCAAACAGCTCGGTTTTTCCGACGTCGAAGAAACGGCCATCGGTGCGACGATGGTCAAGCGGGAATACGACCGAATGCTCAAGGAGGAAAACCGCGACATCGTGATTTCGTCCTGCTGCCACTCCATCAACCTGCTCATTCGCAAGTATTTCCCCGAGCAGCTTCCGTATTTGGCGGACGTCGCCTCGCCCATGGTGGCACACTGCATGGACATAAAGCGGCGCATGCCGAACGCGAAGACGGTGTTCGTTGGTCCATGCGTCGCGAAAAAGGACGAAGCAGAGCAGTACAGCTATGCCGTAGACGCCGCCCTCACCTTTGAGGACCTTACGGCGTGGTTCGAGGAAGAGGGAATCGAGCTCAAACACGAGGTCGTTCCGAACGAGCAGAGTCTTGCGCGGTTCTTCCCGACTACGGGCGGGATTCTTAAAACCATGGCACAGGATGCTCCCGATTATGGTTACCTCGCGCTCGATGGCGTGGAAAACTGCATAGCAGCCCTCGAGGACATCGCGAGCGGGAAGATTCACAAGTGCTTTATCGAGATGTCTGCGTGCGCGGGCAGCTGCGTTGGTGGTCCCGTTATGGAGAAGTACCATCGCAGCCCCGTTAGGGACTACATGGCGGTGGCCGAGTTTGCGGGCAGCGAGGATTTCGACGTTGCCCAGCCGGACGTCGCCCGAATGAAGCAGGTATACTCGCCCATCAATCGTGCGGAGAGAACCCCCTCCCAGTACGAGATTGCGCAAATCCTTCGCGAGATGGGCAAGTTCAAGCCGAGTGACGAGCTCAACTGCGGCTCCTGCGGCTACGACACCTGTCGCGAGAAGGCCGCCGCGATTATTCAAGGCAAGGCGGAAATCTCCATGTGCCTGCCGTTCCTCAAGGAGAAGGCCGAGAGCTTCTCGGACGCGGTGGTAAAGAACAGCCCCAACGCGCTTATCGTCGTTAACGACACGCTCGAGGTGCAGCAGCTCAACGACGCCGCCCTGCGGCTGCTCAACGTGCGGTTCGCCTCGGACGTCCTGGGCGACCAAGTGGTGCGTATTCTCGATCCGCGCGTGTTTATGGACGTCAAGCGGTCGAGGAGAGGCGTGTACAACCAGCGGGTGTACTTGGCCGAGTACCAGCGCTACGTTGAGCAAACCGTTGTCCCAGCGGAGGATGGCCGAATGATTCTGTGCATCATGCACGACGTGACCGCCGAGGAGGAGCAGCGCCAACGTAAAGAGGAAATCAGTCGCGAAACGGTGGAGGTCGCAGATAAGGTCGTGGACAAGCAAATGCGCATCGTGCAGGAAATCGCGTCGCTGCTTGGAGAGACGGCGGCGGAAACCAAGATCGCCCTTTCGAAGCTGAAGGAGTCGATTAGCGATGAATGATCTGTGCGCCGACATCGGTTACAAAAGCATCAAACATGCGGGAGAGGAGCTTTGCGGCGATCACGTGGACATCGTGGATACAGACGATGGCTCCACCGTTGTGGTGCTCGCCGACGGTTTGGGCAGCGGCGTGCGTGCGAGCATCCTCTCCACGCTCACCTCGAAGATAATTTCCACCATGATGGCCGAGGGGCTTCCCATTGAGGAGTGTGTTTCCACCATCGCCGCGACGCTTCCCGTGAGTGCCAACCACGGCGTGGCCTACTCCACCTTTACGATTATCCATTTGGTTCGCAATCACACGGCGGAAATCATTCAGTACGACAATCCGCATGTCATCCTCATCCGCGACGGCGTTGTGACGGATTATCCCATCACGGAGATTCACATTGAGGGCAAAAAGATTTGCCGGTCCACGATTCGCTTGCAGGAAAACGACGTGTTTGTGGCCATGAGTGACGGCTGCCCGCACGCGAGCGCAGACGTGACCTACAACAATAATTGGAAGCGCGAGGACATTGCCGACTACATGGCAGATTTGTCGCTTACGGGCTATACGGCCAAGGTGCTGTGCACGATGCTCGTGGACGAATGCGACAAGCTCTATGGATACCACCCGCAGGACGATGCCACGGCGTGTGTCATTCGCATTCGGCAACGCGTTCCCATGAACATCCTATTCGGCCCGCCTTCCGATCGTGACGACTGCAACAAGATGCTGAACCTCTTCTTTGGGAAGGAGGGCAAGCACATCATTTGCGGCGGCACCACCGCATCCATTGCATCCAAATACCTACGCAAGCCCATAAAGGCCAAGCCGGGCTTCGACACATCGAGCGACATGCCGCCAATCTCCGTAATCGATGGAGTGGACCTGGTGACTGAGGGTGTCGTAACCATGAGTAGGGTGGTGGAGTACGCAAAGAATTATCTGCACGGCAACGAGAGCTTCGAGGAGTGGAACTATGGGCACGATGGTGCCTCACGCATTTGTCAGCTCTTGTTTGAGGAAGCGACGGACATAAACTTTTACGTTGGCCGCGCCATAAACCCTGCGCATCAAAACCCAAACCTGCCGATTAACTTCAACATTAAAATGAGCATCGTGGAGGAGCTCACTGCCTGCCTGAACGACATGGGCAAGCGCATTAAGGTGAGTTACTTCTAAAGGCGGAACAGGGGATGGGTTCCGTGCTCCAAGATGCAACACGGAACCCGTTCTTCGGGTTTTGGTTTACGCGCGCCGCTCTACGCGTGCCACTCGTACACGCCGCCGTGGCCGCCCATAACCTGCCACGTGCCTTCGCCCAAGAGTCCGAAGAGCGCCTTTCTCTCTTGGCGCGCGAGGTTCGGATTCGAATCGACTGAGGTCATAAGATACGGGGCGAGCGCGTTGAAGCGCGCCTGGGGTTTTGTTTGGCCGTGAATGTTTACGAAGACGTCTCCGCTCAGGCATATGCGGTGGGCGCGTTCGATGAACACCGTTTCGCCGCGCACGTGCCCGCCCTTGCCTTCCCACACCTCGAACGTGAGCGGCGCGACCTCCAGCGTGTCGATGCGCTTGAACAGCTCCTGTTGCAAGGCGGAGGGACTTGGTTCGCCCAGGCATACCATGTGGGCGAGGTCTGGCGTCCGATGTTGCGAGAACACGTTACCAATGCAATCGTAGGGGAACGACAATGGGTTTTGCTCTCGCCACGTTGCAATGCCCATCGTTTCGAATGAGAACCCATCAATCGTGTTGCCCGATGCGTAGATGCGGTCGAACATGCCGCATGCGCCGATGTGGTCGGTGTCGCCATGCGTGAGTACGTGCTCCTTGCGGGTTTTGTCCCAATTGGGATACAACTCTTTGAGCATGCGCTCCAAGTATTCGGCATAGCAGCAGTAGCCACCGTCAACGCACAGAAGCAAATCGTCGCACTCGAGCACCCAGGTGTTGGAGCCCACGGGCGGCTCGATGCCTGTGATGCGTAGTCCCTTTTCGGTGGTGAGGTGCGTTATGCGACTGGCGGCAACGAAGGAATCGTTCTTGTAGAAGGCCATCGTTTCCGCAATGTGGCGAATCGAAACAAACGGCCGGAAGGGATCCTCCTCGTTGCGCACGAGATTCTGCATGATTCTGTTGGAATTAATAAGAATCTTTTGTTCATCATCATCCGAGAGTCCCAACAGCGAGGTGATGTGTTGCGCGAACGATAGCATGAAGTAGTTGTTGTCGAGCGTCGGGGGACGCTTTGAGGAAGGAACGAGCTTCACATCGCAAGTTGCTTTGATGTCGTCGAGTAGGTTGATAAGCTCTTTGATGCTCTCGGAATACACTGCAATCTGTATGGTTTTGTGTGCACCGTCGGTGCGGGCGTCCACGTAGGTTACGTTGAGCTCGTTTCGGCTGATGTGCGTGAGGACGGGTTCGAGCAGAGAGAGGTCGTCGTCCGTGGCGAGTTCCAGCAAATACACTTGTCCTATGGGGCGCTGCTCGGGAAGGAAGCGCCATGCCCTGAGCTCATTTTCGGCGTTCGCGATGGCGCTGGTGGAGCCCCACACGTCCACAAACAGAGCGTGAACATCCACCAAACGGTTGTAGCTTACGCGAAGAACCGAAACACCGTGTTGCGAAAAGATGCGCATGGCTTCGCGCAGTGTTCCCGGACGATCGGGCAGCGCCAAAGCTAGTGACTTTTCCATATCACTTCCCTAATTGGTCGAAGCTATGCTACGGGCGACATGAGGACGCGACCCGTGCCACGATACACGTTTACCAGGCCCTCGCCCGACGCGGCCGAGCCGATGAGCGACTTGCCCGAGCGCTCCACGGTGAACTGAAGCGACGCACTCCATGCGACGGCCATGTTGCCATCAATCTTTAAAACGTCGTTGTTGAGTTCGATTTCGATGAGTTCCTCGCGCGGGCATGGCGACTCGAGGCACGCGACGCCCGAACCGAAGAGGCCAAGGTTGAAGAGACCCTCGCCGCCGGCAACAGCCGAGGACACCGTTGACCTCGCGATCGTTTTGTGCTGGATGTTTGACTCGCAGGCAAGGAAAAGCCCGTCGTCAAGAACGACACCGCCGTTCCACTTTCCCACATCAAGCAAAACGATGTGCTTGTACGTGGGTTCGAGCACGAGCAAACCCGTGCCTGTGTACTCGGGCTTAATGGCGCTCTCGTTGGTAACGGCGCCGCGCAATGCCTTCCCGAAGAAGTCGCCTACGCCCTTGACGCCGGTTCTGGCCTCGACGTCGCCTACCATCCATTGCATAGCGCCGGCCTGCACGGTAACAGGTGACACGGAGAGGCTGCAAACCACCTGACGGCGACGAACGTTCATTTGCGATGCAAACCACTCCTGTTGGGCATTGGCGGCGTTGACGGACACATCGCGCTTCCACTGGACGACGCAAAACGCACCGAGCTGTCCAACGACATCGGCATCGTCGTTCTGGGTGAAGTTTAGGACCTTATACATGAAGACCTCCTCACGAATGGGTGTGGTCATCAGTATAGCGTAGTCGCTTATGGGATAAACGTCTTAAGAAATCGCTCAATCTGTGCGTTCACGAAGTTGGGATTGTCGACGTTTGCGTTATGACCAGCGCCAGGGACCCACACGAGTGGGATGTTGTCGCCCACTGTCCACTTGCGGTTAAACGCCTTCACGTCACCCGCGTGGTCCTTCTCGCCGCACAGTAGGAGAGCCGGGCAATCGATGCTGTACGCCCGTTGCGCTTCTATTGCATTCGCGAGCATCCTGTAGCCATGCGCCGCGAGGTCGACGTACTCCCGCTTGGAGTAGCTATCCATAAACGATCGCATGTTAGCGCGGCCCCGCTCGGTTGTGGCGGCACCCCACATCCCCCATGGCTTGAGCAGCTTCCATGGAATCGATGCGTACATCCCCTTGGTGTGGCGTAGGGCTTTTATCTCCCATGTTGGATAATACCTTCGTTTGAGCGGCGCGGAGTCGATGGAGACAAACCCTGCCGTCTCGCCCGGAAACAAGTCCATATATGCCTGCGACACGTAGCCTCCGAGGGACTGCCCCACGAGCACGGGCTTCTCGATGCGCTCGGTTTCTATGATTTCGCGCAGGATGCGGGCGTAGTCGTCCATCGAGAAGTCGAGCGAGTAGGGACGCGACTCGCCATGTGCGGGGGCGTCCCACACCATACAGTTGACAGTTCCGGAGAAGTGTTGCATTTGGGCGTCGAAGAGCGTGTGGTCGGCCGTAAGGCCGGGAAGGAAGACGAGCCATGGGGCGTCGGGGCCTGCGCTGGCATCAGTCCAGTACGCAACCGTTCCGCTGCTTGTGGTGAACGTCTTCCTGTTCACGTGTTGCCTCCGTAGCGCGCGTCTCCCATCCTCACTGGTTACACGAGATAGTCGGCGTTCACGTAGCCTTCCTTGCCAAGCGTGGGCGCGTACACCCACCAGTACTGTCCGTTGGACTTGTCCTTCACCTGAACCTTTTCGCCCGTGTGGAGCTCGCCGATTTCGTTGGCCTCGTCGTAGCTCGGGGCGGTGCGCAATGCGAGATAACCCGTAGCGACTCGCACGGTGTAGGTGCCTTGCGAGGGCGTGCTAGACGGGGCGCTCGTGGACGAACCGCCGCGTAGGTAGTCGGCGTTCACGTATCCCTCGCGGCCGTGCTTGGGGGAGTACACCCACCAGTATTGTCCGTTGGACTTGTCGAGCACTTGGACTGTGTCGCCCGTGTTGAGCTGGCCGATTTCGTTGGCGTCGTCGTAGCTGGGGGCAGTGCGGAGCGCGAGATAGCCTTTGTCTACCTTAACGGTGTACGTGCCGTACGTCTTGGTCCTTACGCCGGGGGCCCAGGACGAACTGGAAGAGGTGCCGCGGAGGTAGTCCTTGTTCACGTAGCCCTCGCGACCGTGCTTGGGGGAGTACACCCACCAGTACTGTCCGTTGGACTTGTCGAGCACCTCCACGGTGTCACCCGTGTAGAGCTCGCCGATTTCGTTGGCTTCGTCGTAGCTGGGCGCGGTGCGCAGCGCGAGGTAGCCCTTGTCCACCTTAACGGAGTACGTGCCATACGAGTTTGCCCTCGATGGTGCGGGCGTCGACGACTGTGCCCTGAGGTAGTCCTTGTTCACGTAGCCCTCGCGACCGTGCTTCGGCGAGTACACCCACCAGTACTGCCCATTGGACCTGTCCTTTACTTCCACGGTGTCGCCCGTGTAGAGCTCGCCGATTTCGTTGGCTTCGTCGTAGCTGGGCGCGGTGCGCAGTGCGAGGTAGCCCTTGTCCACCTTAACGGTATACGTCTCGCCCGCGAAGGCGCGGGAGGGGGCGATACAGAACAAAAGGAGCACGGCCGAAAGCGCCAAAAGAAGCTTGTGAATGAGGCGGAGAGAGGACGTGCGGTTGCCGACGAGGTCGCTGTTCTTCAGATGCTCTTTCATGGTTCTGCTCCTTTCGTGAAGATGACGTTATTGTAACACGTGCCAACTCTCATTGTAGTCGTGAGGTGGCCGCCTTTTGGGAACGCACTGTGCGAAAGGAGATACGGCAGTTGCGTGGCCGAGCTGTGAGCAAGGCCACGCAATACTGCGTTACGACTCGTCGTCCTCGGTCTCGGCTTCTTCCTCGTCGTCGGTGATAACCTCCACGAGGGCCTCTTCGGCGAGGAGCTCGTCATCCGCTGGCTGGATGTGAGCAATGAGCTCGCGCTGATGCTTGACGTTCTCAATCGATGGGTTCTCTGCAAGGATCATACTGACCTCCAATCACGCGAACGCTGATGCATTCATCGTATCACGCAGGTTGTATTCGAACGGGCAAGTTGGCGCGGAAAACTTGACCGGTTGGAGTGAACCGGCTAGAGGTGTTGGGTGATTGTGCGCGGCGTGGTTAGTTATGCCGAAATTTCGACTTTTTTGGGGGACTGACGAAGTATAGGACGTGCTGACCTGCGGCGATTTGGGGTCATATACTCAACATGAGCGTTTTTTGTCGAAAAAGCGGCATAACTCGCCAGCTTCCTAGTTGTGCGGGGAAAATGCTTGCCCGAAACGCTTGTTTTGGGGGTGTGCTGTGGGTTTGTTTAGCCGTTTGCTAGGCGCGGTTCTTCGGTTGCGCTCGCGACGGTCTCTCGGTCTTGCGCTCATGGTAGACTACAACGAAGAATCGTTTTGTTCGAAGCCGTGCGGGGGTACCCATGGCACAAATGGTCAAGGCCTCGTTCATCTATAAGGGACACAAGCGCGACGGTGGCGGCGAAGGCGACGTTTTGGCTGCCACAGCGAGCATCCCTGCCGGCTGGAGCACGAGGGCGTGGCGTACGGACGAGCAACAGAGTTGGGATCGGCCCTTTTGTTTGGATATTGTGGCTGCTGCGCGTCCCGACGGAAGCGGCCCGAGGCTTGCCGCCGATACTGGCGAGGCGTTTTCGTGGTTCGATTTAGCCAGCATGTCGGAGTCGATGGGTTTGGGTGCGCCACAAGCGATGCTGCCCTTTGGAGGTTTGGGTGGCGTTGGCGGACTGTTCGGCCTTCTTGGCGGTTTTGGTGGCGCTGACATGGGTGGTGCGTCACCCTTTCCTGGCCCGATGCAAATGAGCGTGCCGAAGCCTCGCACGGGCCGTCCCGAATGGCAGTTCTTCACGCTTCCCGACTATTTGGACGAGCTGATGGTCGAGATGGACGATGGGGCCATTGCGAGGCGTCAAATCTGGCTGCTCGGGGAGGCAATCGTTGGAGAAACCGAGCAGGAAATGCTCAACCGCGAGAGGGCTCTTGCGGAG
This sequence comes from Atopobiaceae bacterium, assembly GCA_017510785.1. Classification (GTDB taxonomy): domain Bacteria; phylum Actinomycetota; class Coriobacteriia; order Coriobacteriales; family Atopobiaceae; genus RUG440. The sequence continues at coordinate 35,400 of JAFWMH010000020.1, forward strand.
TCTGAAGAGAAGAGCTGGCGTGAGCTAGGAGTTTCGGGTCTCGAGATGCGCGTGAACGCTGCCATCGACCGCACGATGGTGCGGCATTGGCGAATGGTGGATTCCCGTGGCGTTATGCTTCACGTCCTCATTGGGGCGAAGGTTCGCGGCGTCGACAAGCTGTGCTACAGGGAAGGCACGGCGCCCAACTCTATGCTGTGGTCGGCACCGTTCGGTCAGGCGAAGCGGGGGCATGCACTGCACTACGATGTGGAGTGGCTCGTCGAGAGGCGCTTCTACGGGTTTTGCGCGGAAGGTGAATGCGACATCGACTGGTTCCGTAACGTCGTTGTTCGTTTTGGGGCATCGCTGCGGTTCAATAAAAACCTTATGGACGAGATGGAGAGGGAGCGTTGCCGCCTGCGAGAGGCTGGACGGCGCGAAGGTGAGAGGGCGCGCGAGGATTTCCATCGCTTCAACCAGGGCTTCGACGCGAGAATGCGCGCAAATGATGCGGAGCGTCAGGAGCGCATGCGACGTCACGAAGAGCAACTTCAGGCCGATCGCGAGCGGCGTCGGCGGCAAGACGCGCAGATGGAGCGCGACAGACGTGTGCGACATGCTTGGAGCAATGCCATTCGCGGGACGGAAGAATACTGTGACCCTTACGGGCATCGCATGGAGACGCGCGTGACGGGACCCAACCAGCGGGCGTTTTACGACCGCCGGACGGGACGAACCATTATGTCGGACGTGTCGGATGTAGACAAACCCTCCGACTGGGAGGAGCTGCCAAAGTGGCAGTGGTGACGAGGAAAAAATGATGAGGAGACAAACATGTGCAATGCGTTGGCGAGCGAAAAACCGTTGACCAGCGATGCTGAACCCTTGGACCGGGCAAATGAGGGTGTTATCGTTCAGGGTCCAGCGGTGTTGGAAGCTTTGGCGCGGAGGTTTCCGCAGCTTTATGTGGCTCCGGCCGAGGGAGTGCAGGATTCGCATCGAATGGCTCGCGGGCGCGGCATTGTGCCTGAGGGCGCAAACTTGAACCACTTCGAAGGCAGTCCGAACGACGAGCTGCGCGAGGTGAATACGTCAACCGGGCCGGTAGAGGTGTTGTTCTTGGAGCGCCGCCGTGACTTTGAGACGTTCCTGCAAATAATGGCGCACAGGTCGACGCCCAAACCAATTGCTCGAACGGTGGGTGCCATGACGTTTATGGGATTGGCCGATTGGGGCAAGGTGTTCGATGCGCACGAGGCGTACGTGGCTTCAGGTGGTGATGATTGGGGGCACGAGTTTGCGCGGCTGGCGAAGGAGCCTCGGGCATTTCGCAGCGAATTCGTGGTTATCTCCGAAGGTCCCTATAGCAACGTGCCCGCCGACGAGACGCCGTATGCGCCTGACGAATGGCTTCGCATTTCGCGCGAGATTCGTCTCCATCACGAGTGTGCTCACGTTGTGTGCAGGCGTTCCATGCCCGATGACGTACTGCCCGTGTGGGATGAGATTACCGCCGACGTGGTGGGGCTCTTGTTTGCGACGGGAGGCTACGATGCCTCGCTTGCTACGCGTTTCCTTGGGGTTTCTGAACGCGGATTCACTGGCGGACGACTTGAGGAATACCTCAACGAGGAACAGATGGCTCGCATAGACGAGATTGCCGCCGAGCTTTACGATGTATGCGGGCGCATCGAGCAGATGTGCGGTACGGATCGGGAGAGCAAGTCCGATTGGGCTGTTGACCCCGGGCACACGAGCGAATCAGTTCCGGTGAGCGAATCCGGGCAGGTCGTTGGTCCCTCCGAGGCTTCCGACCCGTTCTCGTTCTTAATGGAGCTGAAGCGTTCTCCGCTTATACCATACTGAGGCCGCGTACAAAAAATGCGGAGCGGAGGGGGCCAAACGCCCTCTCTGCCCCGCATGATTTTATCTGCTATATGGCCCGCTCCTCAGCCCTGATCCTCAGCCCTAATCCTCAAGCATGCGAGCAGCGACGTCAGCTTCGTTTTCGTTTACTCGGCCTGAAGCGCCGCGAGCGTGATGTAGTTGTACGGCGCGTTGAAGTGGGGGAGGAAGAAGATGTCGAGGAGCTTGAGCTCGTCGATGGTGACCTTCTTCTCGACGGCAAGGCTAAACATGTTGATGTTGCCGTGCATGTCGTACGTGCTGGCGATTTGGGCGCCCAGAATGGCACGCGTGTTGGCATCGTAAACGATCTTGCACGTGGCGTCGGGGTTGTCGTGCTCGATGAAGGGGGCCTTTTGGCAACCGGTGACGGTGGTCGTCTTTACCTCGATGCCCGCGCGTTTGGCGGCGGACTCGGTGAGGCCGGTCGATACCATCTTGAGGTCGTAAATGCAAATGCCGCTGGATCCCTGTACGCCCGCCGTTTCGAGTGCGGTGCCACCAATGTTGTGGCCGGCAACGATGCCGCTACGTACGGCGTTGGACGCGAGTGCGATGTAGCCGGGCTCGCCGTCGAGCGAGTTGTTGAAGATGGTGGCGCAGTCGCCCACGGCGTACACGTCGGGAATGCTGGTTTGCTGATGACGATCGACCAAGATGGCACCATTTGCGAAGAGCTTCATCCCCGAGTCCTTAACGAGTTCGTTGTTCGGGCGGAAGCCGATGCACACGCACACCATGTCCACGTCGTAAGATCCCTTGTTGGTGACGAGCTTGGTTACCTTGCCGTCTGTGCCCTCGAAGCGGTCTACGCCCTCACCGTAATGCGCCTCGATGCCGTTATCGGCGAGGTTTTGGGCCATGCGCTCGCTGAACTCGGGGTCGAAGTTGTTTGCCATGCAGGTGGGCGCCATATCGACGAGGAGGGTGTGACGGCCGTTGCGCTGGAAGGCCTCGGCGAGTTCCACGCCGATGTAGCCGGCACCGACGACGGCGACGGTCTTGATGGACGGGTTCTCGAGTTTGTCGACGACTTCCTTGGCATCTTGGAAGAGCTTGACTTGCTGAATGTTTTCGAGGTCGCCGCCCTCGAAGCGAGGAAGGATGGGGAGCGATCCCGTTGCGAGGATGAGCTTATCGTAGGACTCCTCGTATGCAACGCCGTCCTTGTCTTTTGCGTACACGACTTTGGCGTCGAAGTCGATGTGCTCGACGGGGCACTCCATGTGTATGGTGCAGCCCTTTGCCTCGAACTGCTCCTTGGTTTGGTAGAAGAGCCCGTCGGGGCCGCTAATTTGGTTGCCAATCCACAGGGCCATGCCGCAGCCCAGGAAGCTGATGTTCGAGTTGGCATCGAAGGCAACCACCTCGTTGCCCTCGTAGTTGTCCAGAATGGTGTTGATGGCGGCGGTGCCTGCGTGGTTGGCGCCGACGACGACGATCTTGCTCATGGAAACCCCTCTCCGAATGCGAATACCTCTCCACCCAGTTCGACAAGAGGACGACAATCTTGGTTATGAAAATCCTCTTCGAACGGGTGGCACTTCGTCACACCAGCTTAACACGGTAGAGTTCATTCGACGGCGGATAAGAGCATCGAGACGGCCGACGGCATAAGGTGTTCGTCCCGATAGCTGGTTGCATGATTGCAGTCGGCGCAAAATGCGGTAAGCTTGCACGGCGCACGGCGCACGACACACGGTGTACAAAGCACCGCGTGCGCGTACGGCGTACGGCATTGGTCATTTGCAGGATAGCGAGCTTGTAAGATGGGACGGGCTTATGGCTAACGAACCACAACGACTGGAAAGGCTGCCCAGCAGGCTGCTGGCCCTCTTCTTGGCAACGTTTACCATTAGTGCGACGGCGAATTCAGGCTATGCGATTATCGCCGTGATGCGGGACGACTTCGTTAACAAGCGCAAGTGGTTTACCGAGGACGAGATGAACGACTACATTGCCATAGTGCAGAGTTGTCCGGGTCCCATGGCGGTTACCTCATCAATGATTGTGGGGTATCAGAGCGCTGGCCTTCTCGGTTCGCTGGCCGCAGTGCTGGGAGTGATCATTCCGCCGTTTGCGGTGATGGTGCTTGTCACCGTTTTTTATCAGGCCATCGTGAGCAACCCCTATGTAACCATCTTTATGCGAGGCATGCAGATGGGTGTTGTGGCGATGCTGCTCGATGTTTGCATTGGACTCTTCCGCGACGCCACGAAAAAGTCGAAGGCGTATCCGCTGGCTATTATGCTGCTCGCATTCCTGTACGTTCGCATCACGGGCTGCTCCATTATGTGGCTTGCCTTGGGGTGCGGCGTGGTCGGAGCCGTTAAGGCGCTGCTCGTCAAGAGGGAGGTTGAAGCTTGAATGCCATTTGCTCTCGGTTGGCGAGCGTCAAGGCGCCAATCGCAAAGGAGGAGGTCGATGCGAAGTGATCGACTTGGGGCTTTTGTTGCGCATTTTTGTTACCTTCGTGCGGATAGGGGCCGTGGCGTTTGGAGGTGCCTATGCGGCCATTCCCCTCGTCGAGCAGGAAGTGGTGGGAAACGCCGGGTTTATGACCTACGACGAGTTCGTCGACCTCCTTGCGCTGGACGAAATCACGCCCGGACCCATACTCATCAATAGTGCAACGTTCGTTGGCATGAAGGTGGCAGGCGTTCCTGGCGCCGTTGCGGCTACCCTGGGCTGCATTTTCGTTCCGTGCATTGTGGCCATCGCGCTGTTGTTTTTGTTCCGCAGGTTCAAGGAAACGAGGCTGGTGCAGAGCATCGTCTTAACGCTCAAATGCATGGCATTGGCGCTCATTGTTTCGACGATGGTTAAGCTGGGGGCCAATGCGGTTATGCCCGATGCATCTCATCCGGATGTGACGCACGGCATATACGCTTCGGCGGTTATGTGCGTGGCGTTTTACCTCATGCATTGGAAAAAGCTGAGTCCCTTGCCCGTTATGTTGGGCTGCGGTGCACTTAACGTCGTGGTAAACATGCTGGGTATGTGACGGTAGTTCACTGTTTGCGGATTCCATTCCGTGGAGCTTTGTGTGCTGCCGGGGCCGGCTAATGTGTTCCAAACGTGTCGTCGAACGCGCTATTATACGTGAGCGAGTCAAAACGCAGTTGGGAGGGCGTATGCGTAATAATGATGAAAATGCGGCGGTTGGAGATGTGGCAATGATTGACGCGTGCCCCGATCGTCCGTCCACGAACGAGCGGCAAACAAAGTTGTTCTTTTCGTCGGACTACATGGAGGGGGCGCATCCGGCAATACTGGAGCGGCTGCTGCAAACTAACATGGAAATAACCGCAGGCTATGGATTAGACAAGTACTCGCAGAGTGCGCGGGCAAAAATACGGTCCGCTTGTGATGCGCCTGAGGCGGACGTGTTCTTTCTGGTAGGCGGAACGCAAACGAACGCGACGGTTATCGACGCGCTCCTTCGGTCGTACCAGGGTGTAATCGCCGCGGAAACGGGACACATCAGCACGCATGAGGTCGGAGCCATCGAATTCGGTGGACACAAGGTGCTTACTCTGCCGCCGCACAACGGAAAGCTCGCTGCTGAGGACGTCGAGCGTTGTTTGGAATCGTACCGTGCCGACGAGAATCGCGACCACATGGTGATGCCCGGTATGGTGTACGTGTCGCAACCCACAGAGTGTGGAACGCTGTACTCGCTGGAAGAGCTCGAACACTTAAGCAGCGTTTGCCGCGCGCACAGTATGCCTCTCTACCTAGACGGCGCGCGGCTCGCGTATGCTTTGGCTTGCCCCGAAAACGACGTCACGTTGCCTGACGTCGCTCGCCTTTGCGACGCGTTTTACATCGGCGGAACCAAATGCGGCGCTCTGCTCGGCGAGGCTGTCGTTATTCCGCGTGCGGGATACATCCCCCATTTCTTCTCGATTATCAAGCAGCATGGGGCCCTGCTCGCGAAAGGTCGCATTGCGGGCATACAGTTCGACGTGTTGTTCTCTAACGGACTATACGACGAAATTGGGGAGGTGGCGATACGTGCCGCCAATCGCCTTCGTGCGGCGCTGGCCGAAAACGGATACAAGCTGGCCTTCCACGCACCAACGAACCAGATTTTCGTTACGCTCCAACGGGACCAGGCGTCATGGCTCGCAGAGAAGGTCGAGATGGCGTTTTGGGAGAACGTTGACGACGAGCACGTCGTTATGCGAATCGCCACGAGCTGGGCCACGCGTGACGAGGACGTCGATGCGCTCGTTGAGGTTCTGGGAGCTGGTGCCTGAGGCGATAGCGGCAGGCGCCTGAGGAAATGGCAGCAGACACCTGAGGCGTTGGTGCGGACGCGTTTCCTCGTTATGAGCTCGGATGTTGGAGACGCCGGCAATCACGGGGCTTGCTATCGCCAACGCACTGTAAGATTCGAATTCGTACGGAGACAAGGACTTACGGGGAGGACACATGGAACTGTGGTGGCCTATTGGCATGATTGTTGTATCGAACTTGTTTTATCACATATGCACGAAGGGCATACCGGCAGGATTGAACCCCTTTCTTTCGCTCGTGGTAACGTACGTGGTGGGCATGGTGCTCGCGCTCGGTGCCTACTTCCTCACGCGGGGTTCGTCGACGCTCGCGCAGGACGTGCGCTCCGTAAACTGGGCGCCCATCGTGCTGGGGCTGGCCATCGTGGGCTTGGAGGCGGGCAACGTCTTTATGTACCGTGCCGGATGGGACATTAGCGTGGGGTCGCTCTTGTACAACATCTTGCTAGCGGTAATACTTGTTGGTGTTGGCGCGCTCTTTTACCACGAGCAGATAACCCCCGCCAGGATTGCTGGCGTTGTCGTGTGCTGCGTCGGGCTGTGGCTCTTGGCGCGGTAAGTTTGGTGCCCCGCCTTGGTGAATGGTGACCAACCCGCTGCTTAGGTTCGGACCCGGCCCCTAACCGGCGGGAATGGTACCGGACCTTGGCAACGGGTGTTGAATCGTGGAAGTCTTCGGAGGAGCTTGGCATGCTGGAATGGTACCGGACCTTGGCAACGGGTGTTGAACCCGACGCGCCCTACGCCTCCTTGATGCGGCAGGCGTGCTCGCGCGTCTTCGGGTCGTAGGTCACGTCGACGAGCAGCACAGGACCGCCCCAGTCGCGCAGCGCCCGTGCGTAGTCCCTCTGCAGTACCTGTTCCAGCGCCGCGGTCGGCCTGCGGTTCCACTTGAGCTCCACCAGGAGCGCCGGCGATGGGTCGCCCCTCCTGGGGACGTAGGCGATGTCGGCCACGCCGCGGCCGGAGGGGAACTCCTGCACCTCGGCGTAATGGTCGGCGGCCGCGATGTAGGCCGAGCGCACGACGGCGCGCAGGGCCTGCTCGTCGCTATAGAACTGGTGGGCGCAGCCCCCGTCGTGGGCAGCGGCGACGGCCGCGGCCACCGCCTCCTCGTCCATGTCCCATGTGGCGCGCAGCAGCGCGTCGCTCTCGCGCACGATGCGCGCGACCTCTGCGTGGCGGCTCTCGGAGACGGCGTCGCGCAACTCCGCGCGTACCTCCTCGTTAGGCACACGCGCGGTGCCCGCCTCTGCGTCGTAGGCGAGGTAGCCCAAGTGGCACAGCAGCGTGAGTGCATCGTCGCGGCTCGACACCTCGTGGATATCGTTTTCGAACTTGCCCACGCGGACGGCGACGCTCGCGCCGCCAAGTGCCTGCATGATGGATTGCTGCAGCCCGTCGAAGTCCAGGTCGATGTAGAGGCGGAGGGAGCGGAAGGCCTCCGAGCTCGCCCAGTAGCGCGCTATCTCGTGATTGGCGCATGCCTTGGCCACCGAGTACGGGGCGTAGCACCTGAGCGCCACGTGCCGGTTCGCCTCCTCGTCGAAGTAGTGCAGCTCGTACCCGTCGTACCAGCGCTTGAGCTCGGCCATGTCCATGCCCGACCGTGCCGCCATCAGCTTGGTCTCCTCCTCGGTGAACCCCGCGTAGGGTGCGTAGGCGTACGGGCGCAAGAACGTGTACTCGTTGAAGTCGCTGAGTGCCGACTGCGTGCCGTAACGCACGATGGGAAGTATCCCCGTCATGTAGCAGGCCGCCACGGCCTTCGCCGTGAAGGTCGCGTTCTTGAAGAGCAGTCGCAGGAAGTACACCCACGCCTCCTGCGACGCCTTGCTCCGTCTCTCGCGCAACGGCGCATCCCACTCGTCGATGACGAAGACGAAGCGCCGCCCAGTAGCGTCGACTGCGTCGGCGAGGGTTGCGGTGAGCTCGTTGACACGTCCCACGCGCCTCGCGACCGCATCAGGACACACCCCCTCCAGGTCGTCGAGCAGGACCTCCTTGACCGCCTCGGCCACGTCCAGCACGCCCCTGAACTCCGTCATGTCCAGATGCACCACGTTGTAGGCGTTGAGGTGCTCGTCGAAGCTCGGGTCGCGGCAGATGTCGAGTCCGTCGAAGAGGGCGCGCGAGTCGCAGCCGCAGCTGTAGTAGGCCACGAGCGACTCCGCGGCGAAGGTCTTGCCGAAGCGGCGCGGCCGCGTGATGGCTACGAGCTTGTCCGGCGTGCCGATGACCCTGTTCACCAGACCTATGAGGCCAGTTTTGTCGACGTAGGTGCCCGCAATTATTCCCGCGAACCCCTCGTTGCCGGGGTTCACATACATGCCCATGCTAGCCTCCTTTCGTGCTGTCAAAAGCATTGTACTATGTGGGCCTTCTTACTCGTCGGTGTTGGTGCGCTCTTTTACCACGAGCAGATAACCCCTGCCAGGATTGCCGGTGTTGTCGTTTGCTGCGTCGGGTTGTGGCTCGTGGCGCGGTGAGGGTCACTCGTCGTAGCCCTCGTCGTGCCCCTCGTCATGGTCTTCGCGAATAGCCTCCTCGCGAAGACGGCGCATGGTTTCCTTGTCGGGACGATCCTCTTCGCCCACGAAGAACACGAAGTAGCGAGGCGTCGGCAGTTCAATGTTCGATTGCCCTGTCTCTTAGAAGTATAGGAATATTAGCACAAAGCGACTATGCAGGCAATATGACATTTCTAGTTTAAATAGGTTGAATACAAGACTGAATGCTAGGTGTCCCGTACATATAGGTAAGTTCCTTCGCAATATGCTAGAATACTGACTTATGCCGCAAGGTGTACCTCATAGGGCAGGATTTGTTACCGAGCACGTGTTGCTAGCGAAAGCCTGCGTTTGCATGGGGCGTACTAAAGCGGTGATGGTTGGTTTGGAAATTGCAGAGCTCGAGGATGATGCTCGCGCATGTCAAAATGACTCCACTTAGGAGGTTGTGTTGCGAATAGCGGTAGCGGGCTTGGGATACGTTGGCTTGAGTGTTGCCGCCTTGTTGGCCAAAGAGCACGAGGTGGTTGGCGTTGACGTAGTCGCAAGCAAAGCCGAGCAAGTCAATCGCGGCATTTCGCCGATTAAGGATGCTGAGCTTGAGGACCATTTGGCGTCAGGCAGGCTGCAATTACGTGCGACTACGGATGCGAATGATGCGTACGCTACTGCCGATTGGGTGGTGGTTGCAACACCTACCAATTATGATGACGCAACGAATAGTTTCGATACGTCTGCGGTTGAGGCGGCAATAGACGCCGTGCGTGGCGTAAACGAAAGCGCGTTTATTGTGATTAAGTCAACCATTCCGGTGGGCTATACCGAGCGATTGAGTTCGGAGCGCAAAGACAACCGCATACTCTTTTCGCCGGAGTTCTTGCGCGAAGGCAAGGCGCTCTACGACAATCTGCACCCCAGCAGGGTAGTCGTAGGGTGCGACCAAGATGACGCAGTTCAAGTTGCGAAGGCGGAAGAGTTTGCCTCGCTGCTCGCAAGTGCGGCCGAAGAACCGGAAGTACCCGTAATTGTGATGGCTGCCACGGAGGCGGAAGCCGTAAAGCTGTTTGCCAACACGTACCTTGCGCTGCGAGTGAGCTTCTTCAACGAGCTCGATACCTACGCCGAAGCGAAGGGTCTAAATACTTCACGCATCATACGCGGGGTGTGTTTGGAGCCGCGCATAGGTGACTTTTACAATAACCCAAGTTTTGGGTATGGAGGGTACTGCTTGCCCAAGGATACCAAACAGCTACTTGCGAATTATGCAGACGTCCCGCAAAACCTCATGGGTGCAGTTGTTGAGGCAAATCGTACTCGCAAGGACTACGTGGCCGATGAGGTTTGTGAACGTATTATGCATCTCATCTATGAGGGGATTGAAGAACGGCCGCTCGTGGGCGTATATCGCCTAACGATGAAAAGTGGCTCGGATAACTACCGCGCAAGCTCGATTCAGGGTATCATGCGAAGAATAAAGAATCGTGGGATACCCGTGTTAGTATATGAGCCGACATTGGATGCTCGGAAGTTCTTTGATAGCGAGGTAACGCACGATTTGGCAGAGTTCAAGCGACGTTGTGCGGTCATACTCGCCAACCGTTGGAATGATGAGCTGGAAGATGTGAGCCGCAAGGTGTATACACGCGACTTGTTCCGTCGCGACTAGGAGGGGGAGCCATGGCGGAGGTTGTTGCCGCTACAGCTGCAGATGTGCCTGCAGAGGAGAACGCTGGGCGTGCATATACGGTAAGTCCCGAGCGCAGGGCCCGTCGAATGCTTGTGGATCGCACGAACATGCGGGCGGTGTACGAGAGTAAGCCTTTCGCATATAAGCTCGTAAAGCGTGTTGCCGACGTGGCTCTTAGCTGCGGAGCACTCGTGGCTCTTTCGCCGGTTTTTGCGATTACGGCGCTGGCTATTGTTGTTGAGGACGGTCGTCCCGTCATTTATGCAGCAAAACGTGAAGGCCAGGACGGCAAGCCTTTTAAGATGTATAAGTTCCGCAGCATGTATCGTGATGCCGAGTCGAGGTTACACGAGCTCTTGGGCGAAAACGAGCAGACGGGGCCCGCATTCAAGATAAAGGACGATCCGCGCATCACGCGTGTGGGCAAGTTTATCCGTCGCGCGTCCATCGACGAGCTGCCCCAGCTGGTCAATATCATTCGTGGCGAGATGTCCATCGTGGGACCGCGTGCCATTCAGCGTACCCAAGAGTACACTCCCTATGAGGCGCAGCGATTGGTCGCAAAGCCTGGGCTTACCTGTTATTGGCAGGTATCGGGCAGGGCGAACGTGGACTGGGAAGAGTGGGTTGAGCTTGATCTCGATTACATCCAGGATATGTCGCTGCTTACAGATATAAAACTTATTCTTAAGACGTTTGGTGCCGTGCTTGAGGGTGAGGGTGGATACTGATGCGTGACGAAACAACGGGCATATCGCTTCACGATAAGGCTGTTCATCTCGTTGCAGCGCTCAAACACAATCGCTTGGCTCGCATCGCAACCATGCCTGTTATGTCGCTGCAGTTCATGCGTCGTGATTTCTCGTATGTAAAAAGCGAAGACTCTGCGCGGGTTAAGGCGCTTGCAAACCAACATGCAGGCGAGCGGTGCTTCATTTTGGGTAATGGGCCAAGTCTTTCTATCGAAGATTTGGACTTGCTTAAAGACGAAGTTACTTTTGCTTCGAACCGGATTTACAAGTTATTTGATAAAACCGAATGGCGGCCAACTTACTATGTTGCTGTTGATAGGGAGGTAATTGCCCAAGAGGCCGATAATTTGCCAGGCCAACCAATTGGAGAGGCTTTTATCAACATTACGCCAGCTTCCAAACGAATTGAGGGCAAGCCACATATTACGTTAATCAACAAGCGTCCGAAGTACTATTCCTCACATAAATACACTACCGATAACATCTTTTTTTCTCGCGAACCGTGGCGGTGTGTATCTGAGGGATATACGGTTACCTATACGTGTTTTCAGCTCGCCTTCTACATGGGCTTTAAGGAGGTTTATCTTCTGGGCATGGATCACACGTATTCCCATTTTGTCGATCGGAATGGCGTATTGCGCGTGCAGGATGGCGTGGACGATCATTGTTACGACGATCCGAAAGGTGCCGTTATAAACCCTCAGTACAAAGAGGGGGTTGAGTTTGCGTATCGTGTAGCTCTTTACGAGGGGGAAGATCGCGGAATTCGTATTTGCAATGCCACGCGCGGTGGATCACTGGAAATTTTCGAGCGGGTGGATTTGGAGAGCGTCCTTACGAAAAACGGAGAAGGCAATGAATAGCGAAGAGGTTATCGGTTCTGGCGCTGATGTTATACGCCAAGAAGCTGCCGTGCTCGAGGAGCTTGCCGCGACTTTGGACGACACGTTTGCTATGGTTGCAAGCGAGATTGATTGTTGCACGGGCAAGGTTGCCTTCGTGGGTATGGGGAAGCCAGGTCGCGTGAACGGAAAAGTTGCGGCCACGTTTTGCTCGTTGGGGATTCCTTCCTTCGTTATGCATCCCGGCGAGGCGATGCATGGCGATCTTGGCGTATTGCAAAAGAACGATCTTGTTATTGTGGTTAGTTTTAGCGGCGAGAGTGACGAGGTTACAACCATATTGCCGCTAATAAAACGTTATGCGTACAAGCTTATTGCGGTAACGGGCAATCCGGATTCCACCTTGGCAAGGCATGCAGATGTTACCATGGTCTTCCCTAAGTTTAAGGAAGCCGATGGCTTGGGCCTTGCGCCTACGGCGAGTACGACGGCTTGGCTTGCCCTTGCCGATGCTCTTGCGGTTGCGGTGAGCCATTCGCGTGGGTTTACGCGCGACGATTTCGGTGCGTTTCATCCTGCGGGCGCGCTCGGAAAGAAGCTTCTCTTTTCGGTCGATCGCCTTATGGCAACTGGAGAAGCCAATGCTGTAGTCAAGCCTGAGGTTGCTGTTACCGACGCCATAGTCGAGATGGCAAAAAAGGGTCTCGGGATGACGTGTGTGGTAGATAATAAAGGCGTGCTCTTGGGCGTTATAACGGATGGGGACCTTAGGCGCTTGCTGCTCAACCACGTTAACGTATATGACTATCGTGTGGCGCAGGCGATGACGAGCAGTCCGATTACGGTTCCCGCGGGCACCATGGCAATCGATGCACTGCGACTCATGCGTGAGCGAAACGTGTCGTGTTTACCCGTTATTGCAGAAGATGGATTGCTTGCTGGCACAATTCTTTTGCAAGCGATTATCGACGCTGGTATAGTTCCTGAATAACGCACGGTTTAGGCGGGGGTTTAGCATGAAGGTTGTGGCGCTTGTTCCCATTAAGTTGAACTCACAGCGTGTTCCACAGAAGAATATTCGCGAACTTGGTGGACGCCCGCTGTTGTGGCATGTTTGTAACACATTGGAGAATGCGGCGGGTATCGATCGAGTGTGCGTGTATTGCAGTTCGGATGAAGTGGTGAAGTACTTGCCAGATGGTGTTAGCTTTGTTAAGCGACCTAAATGGCTTGATGAAGACGAGGTTAAAGGCGCGCAAATCTATCAGGAATTCATGAGTCAGGTCGATGCAGATGTTTACGTGTTGGCGCATACCACGTCGCCGTTTCTCTCGAAGGAGTCGGTGGAGCGGGGAGTCGCGGCAATTCGTTCTGGTGAGTATGATTCGGCATTCACTGCACAGCGAATTCAAACCTTCTGTTGGTACAAGGGCGAGCCCATAAACTACGAGCTAACAGATGTTCCTCGCACGCAAGACATGGAGCCCGTATGGGTCGAAACGAGTGGTTTCTACATGTTTCGCCGTGAGTTGTTCGTCAACGAGGGTCGCCGCATTGGTCATAGGCCCCTCATTGTGGAAGTGAGCCCTATTGAGGCCGTAGATATTGATGAACCTCAGGATTTCGAACTTGCAAAGGCTGTTGCAGCCGCTCGCGCGGAGGGGAGCGTGGCTTATGAGTGATCATATGCTGCTACTTGCGGGACCGTGTTCAATGGAATCAAAAGAAGTGTGTTTCGAATCGGCAGAAGCGATGTGTGGAATAGCCGATGAGCTAGGGCTTAACTACTACTATAAGACGTCCTTCGATAAAGCGAATCGAACGTCACTCTCTTCGTGGCGTGGTCTTGGCATGGATAAGGGTTTGGAAATTCTTGCCGAAGTCAAGGAACGTTTTGGCTGCAAAATCGTAACGGATATCCATGAGGCATGGCAGGCCGAACGTGCGGCAGAGGTCGTGGACATGCTACAGATTCCAGCGTTCTTATGCAGGCAAACCGATTTGCTCGTAGCTGCGGCAAAGACGGGCAAGCCTGTAAATGTGAAAAAGGCACAGTTTTTGGCACCATCGGATATGCGCTATGTTTCAGGAAAGCTGGAGGGTGCTGGCTGCAAAGAGGTGTATCTTTGTGAACGTGGTACGGCGCTTGGATACAACAACCTTGTTGTTGATATGCGCTCCATTCCAGAGATGCAAGCCATCGGCCCAAAGGTAATATTTGATGCAACGCATAGCGTGCAGCGCCCTAGTGCTGGTGATGGTGTTTCGGGAGGAGATCGTAGCATGGTACGTACGCTCGCGTTGGCCGCGGCTGCTGCCGGAGCGGACGGGTTCTTCTTTGAGACTCATCCCGACCCAAATAACGCCTTGTGCGACGGGCCAAATATGCTTCCGCTTTCGCAGATGAAAAAGATGCTGGAGGATGTTCTTGCAGTTCGTGCGGCGTTAGGTTATTCGGCGTGATAGCGTGTAAGGATATTCGCTGGTTCGTCATGGACGTTGACGGAACGCTCACCGATGGTCGCATTTACATGGGACCCGAAGGTGAGGTGTTTAAGGCGTTTAACATAAAAGATGGATATGCCATTCACGAAATGCTGCCACAGATGGGCATCGAACCTGTAATCATAACTGCACGTCATAGCAAAATTGTGGAGAGGCGCTGCGATGAACTTGGCGTTTCAAGGGTGTATCAGGGCGTGAAGACGAAGTTGCTGCTGTTGGAACAGCTTTTGGATGAGGCGGGTTTATCGTTGCACAACGTAGCTTATATTGGAGATGATGTAAACGACCTGCCGGTGATGCAGGCGGTGATCCAGGCGGGAGGTCTGGCGTTGTGTCCTGGGGACGCAGCAGCTGAAGTTCGTAGCCAATGCAAATATGTGAGCAAGTGTCCGGGAGGGTTTGGCTCGGTTCGAGAGTGCGTTGAGTGGCTGCGTGCCCGGCGTCTGGAGAGGTGATGGTATGTTTCGGGCCGTCAAGGACGCTATGGTTGACGTTGGTATCAACGGCATTGTCAAGGGTTCATATTTAATATGGCTGAATTCTCACTTTCCCGGTGCACGTGTTAAGTCGTTGCGGGTTCATCCTTCTGCACAGCTTGCGCAAGGAGCACGTATAGACCGCGATACGAGGGTTGGTGCGGGCGTAAGCGTCGGACGCCATTCTTACGTAATGCCGTATTCCACTGTTCTTAATGCTGAGATTGGTGATTTTTGCTCTATAGGGAGCTACGTAAGCATCGGTGGGTGGGAGCATCCATATCGGTATCCCTCGACTTCGCCCGCACTCTATAGAGAGGTGCTGAAGGTACCATATGCCGACACGGGAAAGCACGTGAAGCTGTGTGACGATGTGTGGGTAGGAGACGGGGCGATTATTCTTGGTGCCACAGTTGGTACAGGAGCGATTATTGCCGCCGGTGCAGTCGTGACGCATGATGTGCCGCCGTATGAGATATGGGGAGGAGTTCCCGCGCGTCGCATCAAAAAGCGATTCGACGATGCGGCGTGTGACCTTCTGAGCGAAATCAACTGGACGAAGTGGTCTGATGACGAGATTGGTGAGCGGGCCGACTTCTTCCTTGCCCGGGAGGATTGGACGGCTGTATTGAGGGAGATGCCTCGTTCGAGTAAAACAGAGCACGCGGAGTGATTTGGCATGCGTACTAGAATTGAAACTCTCGTAAAGAAAGTAAATAGAATTGCGTATCGATGGGGCAGGTTTGTTGCTAAGGGTGTAACGATTGCTTTGTCGCAGAGTGCAAGGCTTATACCCATTGAACCCAATCGGATTGTCTGCATATCACATATTCAAGGACTACAATGCGCCGATTCCCCCATGTGTATAACACAATACTTGCTTGACCACTATAAAGGTGATTTTGAGATATGTTGGTTGGTCAAGGACCCGCGTCGTTTTAAAGAGCTTGAAGACAAGGGGATTCGGTTGGTCAAATTCAAAACACTTTCAGACTTCTATTATTCCAACACTGCTCAGGTGTTTATCTCGAATCTATTTGGGCCTCCTCCTTGGGTTGTAAAACGAAAGAACAAGATGATTGTTGAGACTACACATGGGGTGGCATATAAGTCACTCCGATCAAGTAAGGTATCTTCTTTCGAGGTTGGGTTCCCTGAAATCAAGTCTGCATCTTGGAAAATCAATGGGGCCACGCTGTGTCTTAGTGGCAATAGAATTTGTTCGGAAGATGTATATAGAAATGAGCTGGGCTACAGGGGGGAAATTCTAGAGGAGGGTTTGCCCAGGAACGATGTTTTCTTTACCGATGGGCGAAAACAAGACGCGCGCGTTCGTGAGTGCTTTTCGCTTGATGACGAGTGCAGGATTGTGCTCATGATGCCTACGTGGCGGAAAGATCACAGTCGTGAAAACATTGAAATTGATTATCATGCGCTGGTACATGCGCTTGAAGAGCTTTATGGCGGCAAATGGACTGTATTGTTGCGTTTGCATCACTTATCAAAGGTTGACATCTCCGACATAATGGATACATATTCAGATTGTGTTTTAAATGCAACAGATTACCCAGTCGTTCAGGATTTGTTGTGCGCTGGTGACTTGCTCATTACGGACTACTCTTCGGTTATGTGGGACTTTGCCCTAAGAGAACGACCAATTCTTATTTTTGCTCCCGACGGTGAAGAATACCGCCAGGGAAGGGGCTTCAATGTTCCTCCGGAAGAGTGGGGACTAGTTACAAGCTCCACGCAAAGTGAACTGCTTGATGGAATTCGCTCGCATTCTTATGAAGAGCTATGCGAGGCGTCGCGTGCGCATCTTAAGAGGTTCGGGAGTTGCGAGACGGGACATGCGACGGAGGCGGTTTGCAAACGGATTGCATCTTTTTGCAGGACGGAGGACTAGGTGCGCATAGGTTACATTACGCATGCGAATACGCTGACGGGCGCAAGTCGCTCTCTTATCGACATCATTGTGCATATGGGGGAGTATGGGAATGAACCCATCGTTTTTGTACGCCAAGACGGAAATCTGACGGAAGAGCTCGATCGTTTACACATTGAATGGCATAGGGTTCGTTACGCGATGACGTTGAGCAACAACGATGGAAAATGGTGGAGAGACGCTGCCAAGCGAGCTCTATATTGGCCTGGCGTGTCGGCCCTCTGCAAACAGCTCAAAACGCTGCAGATTGATGTGGTTCACAACAATTCGCTGTTGTACGACGGCGGGATGGCTGCAGCAAAGAAGCTTGGGCTTCCCTATGTGTGTCATATTAGAGAATTCATGCAGGAAGATCATGGGCTTCAGTTCCTGCATGAGTCACGAACGAGGACGTTGGCAACTCAAAGTGACGCAGCCATTGCAATATCGCAAGCAATAGCCAAAAAGTATGCGGATTGGTTTTCGAACGACAAGCTCATCGTATTGCCCGACGGTCTGGACATTGATACGTATCGCATGGACCATGGTCCTCTATTGGAAGGCCCGATATGTCGTTTGCTGTTGCCTGGTAGAATCGCACCGGGGAAAGGGCAGCTTGACGCAATTCGAGCTGTTGGCGTGTTGCGTGCAAGAGGGCTCAATATAGCTCTTACTATCGTGGGGGGACAAGATAAGGAAGGTGCCTATGCCCGTCAGTGCATATCGTACATTCAGGAGCATGGTTTAGAGTCGATAGTTGAAATGCGCGAGTTCGTAAATGATTTAACTGAGCTGAAGCAGGCTGCTGATATTACGTTGACGTGCTCGCGCTCGGAAGCCTTGGGCAGGGTTACCGTAGAGGGAATGCTCTGCGGCACACTCGTAATTGGCGCTAATTCTGGCGCGACGCCAGAGATAATCGAAGACAGCGTAAGTGGGCTGCTGTACGAGTCGGGCAACGTGGAGGATTTGGCAGACAAAATTCAATGGGCTATAGAGAGCCCCGATGTAGCACGAAAGCTTGCCATTACGGGTCAGAGAAGTGCTGCAGAAAAGTATAGCGTTGAAGCCTATAATCAACGACTAGCCAGCATATATCAAGAGATATACGCCCAGTCGTAGTCACGACGGAGAATGACATGAAACGTGTAATTACGTACGGAACATTCGATCTTCTGCATTACGGTCATATCAATTTGCTGCAACGCGCCAAAGCCCTCGGCGATTATCTTATCGTTGCGCTTTCAACTGATGAGTTCAACTGGAAAGAAAAGAAAAAGAAGTGCTATTTCGAGTATGAAGAGCGGAAACGGTTGCTTGAGGCCGTGCGTTATGTGGATTTGGTCATTCCAGAGGAAACGTGGGAACAAAAGCGGAGCGATATTCACGAATATCATATCGATGTCTTTGTAATGGGTGATGATTGGGCTGGAAAATTTGACTACTTGCGTGATGAGTCTTGCGAAGTGGTGTATTTGCCGCGCACACCCGAGATATCAACAACGCAAATCAAGCACGATTTGGGCAAATGAGTTAACAAGGTGTTTGCGTCGATGGGAGTCAGACGAAGAACATGCTTGAAACAAATGTTCAAAATCGAAAACTATACGAGTTTTTGGCTGCGATAACACTTGCTGTTTATGTTTTTTCGCAACTGATCATCAGGCACACCACTATGCAAGACTCGCTGGTGTGGGCTGGTGGTGGCTTGGAGAATGTGGCAATAAGTTTAACTACGGCATGCGTGCTCATCACCATTTTTCTTAAGAGGTACGAGCGAACGATAGCACAAATCATTGCGACCGTACTATCCATAGTGGTACTGACGTACTCCTTACAGCGCACAGATAGCTACCTTTTGGTTATATCTTGTTTTGTTTTGTTTGCAGTCTCAGACGTAGACTACAGAAAGCTAATGAAGATATACCTTCAAGTCATGGTGCCCTGTATTGCGGCTATCATGTTGCTTTCGATTGCTGGACTGGTTGTGAACAAGGATGTTGCTCCCGGTGGGAGGCTTGTGTTTTCGTACGGCTTCACACATCCCAACACATTGGGCGCATTACTGGTCAGTGTATTTGGAGCATTTGCATGCATTAACAGAGAGAAAAAACGAGGCTTGCCGCTCGCTGTGGCACTGTCGTGGATTTCTGGCGGCTATGCAATGATGGTGCTGAACTCGCATGCTTCAGCGGTGGTTTTATTCTGCTATGGGCTCATCGCGTTGGTCGAACGATTGCTTGTCTTTCGGTTTCGTGTGGCATTTAATCCAAAGCGCATGTCTTTCCTAGTTGTTGCCTGCTTGGTAGTATCGATCGCGTTTGTGCTCGCTTTAGTTGCCGTGTATACGTCCGAGAGCGCAGCGATGACCGTCGTTAACAAATTATTCCATAGTCGCATATCACACGCACATAGGTACTTCGTCGAACATGGTGGTTATACCTTATTTGGTAGAGGGTTTGTTCGGGCATCTTCGTATCACGATGGAGGTGCCTTTAGTGCAATCGATTGTGGATACGCCAATCTTGCGCTGGTGTATGGGCTAGCCTCTCTTTGCATACTCTCGATAGCAGTTGTACGTGCAGTGGCATATGGCATGCGTGGAATAACTACCTGCTTTGAATGGGCGGCCATTCTTTTGATGCTTGCGCAGGTACTGTTCGAGGTATATCCGCTGTACTTGTCATCAAATGCCCTCCTATTATTGCTGTTCTGCAATAAGGAGGCGCGTGCGAACGACGTGGACTTGAAGCGCGTGCCCTGTGACCCGAGATTCGGATTCATTGCTCTCCTGCTTGTTGCAATGGTGCTTTCGGGTGGCTATGGAATCCGTAACAGCGCGACTAGTGCATCCTTGCTTCCTGGAGAGGTAACAATTGAACGAGATGAGAATACCTTTAGTGTTACGGTTGCAGAAAACCTCGATGCCAGCATACGATATGGCGATGTGTTGCTACACGGGCACTTGGTGCTATGTGGCGGTGATGAGGAAAGCTTGCTCTACCAAGTTAAGAAGCCAGAGTATGATGACGCTACGAAAGACTCATCTACGTTGACGGCTATTCTGCGGGTTCCACGATCTGGATTTGTGGGCGATTGTTTGGGACCCTGGATGGTATATATTGCCGATGCTAGTATTGGGCTCGATATTGGAGACTGGGCATATGTGGCAAGTGACAATACGGCAATGGCTGGCAGCTGTGCATTCTTCAATCCAATGACTGCTACGAGAAGTACGCTTATGAGTATGTCTAGTCAGTACAAGTGGCTTCTCAATGATGACGGCTTGTTGCTTTATACTCACGGTTAGCTGCATTCGAATTCTTGGTTCGCAAGGAAAGGCTCATCCTATGAACGAGTTGCAAAAGACGATACTTGAGATTTATTCCTGTTTTGAGGACATATGCAGCAGGCATGGTTTTCGTTTTTTTGCGATAGGCGGAACGGCGATTGGCACAGCAAGGCATCAGGGCTTCATTCCGTGGGATGACGACTTGGACGTGGCGATGCCCATAGAGGATTTTAAACAGTTCGTGCAGTGTGCGCCAAGCGAACTGCCGCCATGGTACTCGCTCGTCACGCCTCGGGATAGGCCGCATTATTCCTACATCTTTATAAAAATCGAAGACACGCGGACTACGTGTATTGAAAAGAAATATGCTCGAGGAAATCTTATCGATTGCTACACCGGGGTTTGGATTGACATTATGCCAATGGCGGGTGTCCCCAATCCTGGAATTGATCGTCTACGCTTCTTGGCGCGCATTTCATCATGCGCGATGAACAATCAAGCGCTGCGACTGCCAGCTAGCTCGTTGGTTCGTGCGCGGGCTAAGATTCGCGGGTTAATGAAGGCACCGCTATATGGCAGGATTGAGAAGCACTATTACAGCGACAAGTGGCTCGAGCTTTTGGAACAGCATGGTTTTGATGAGGAAGACTATACGGGCTACACATGGAGCACACCGAGCAAGCGCTGGTTGCCCGCAACAGTATCGAGGGATATTTTCAAACATACCAGCCAAGAAGGCACCGCGGCAGGTCGTAAACTCGAGAATCTCATTTTTCCAAAGAAGTGGTTTGCGGAGTACGTAGACATGCCTTTCGAGAGTACCATGATGCGTATGCCTTCTGCATGGGATGAGTATCTCACTGCTCAGTTCGGCGATTACATGAAACCGCCAAAGGCAACTCAGCAAGAGACGCATTCTTGCTTTGTTGACTTGAGCCATCCGGTCGAAGAGTATCGTGCTGGCATACGAGATATCCCCGAATCGTATTGGGATTGATGCAACATGAGGAGCGTGTATGGTAATTGGATATACTGCAGGTGTGTATGACCTTTTTCATATTGGTCATTTGAACCTTTTAAAGAATGCTCGCGGCATGTGCGACAAACTTGTGGTGGGCGTCACCGTGGACGATCTCGTTACGTACAAGGGAAAGCATGCGATTATTCCGTTTGAGGATCGTATTGAAATTGTGCGCAGCTGCAAGTATGTGGATGCCGCTGTTCCGCAGTATGATATGAACAAGGTCAAAGCCTGCAAGGAACTAGGTGCGAAGATGCTGTTTGTTGGTGACGATTGGTACGGCACCGAAAAATGGAGAGAGTACGAGGCTGAGGCAGCAGGCTATGATATTCAAATAGTCTATTTCCCGTACACCAAAGGAGTGTCGTCAACACAAATAACCAAGGCCTTGCGAGCGGTGCGAGGAGAATGATGAAGGGCGAGATGGAGGCTGCGATGGATGCTTCAACGTTGGATGCGGATTTGCGTTACTGCGCGAGCTCCTTCTTGATGTATAGAACTGTTCCTCGGAAGAACAAGTGTTTTACGAAGGCGTTACCCATACGACGATTCGAGCGCGGGAACGTTGAGACCGTTATGAGTAGCGAGGATTTGGAACGGGCGTTGTCGCGTCAGGTTCAAGCAGCATGTGCCAATGGAAGGGCGGCGCTTGCTCTTTCTGGTGGTATAGATTCGGCCGTTCTCGCAAAAATGATGCCAGCTGGATCGGTAGCCTATACGTTTCGGTGTGTTGTTCCGGGCGTCGAAGTGGTTGACGAATCGAGTCGCGCGGCTCTTTATGCGGCGGAATGTGGCCTCGAACACCGTATTGTTGAGATCGGCTGGGATGACGTTGAGCAATTTGCTCCAAAACTGATGATGACGAAAGGCGCTCCCATCCATTCGATAGAGGTGCAAATATACAAGGCTGCTCTTCAGGCGAAGGCGGATGGTTTTGACGCATTGATATTTGGCGAGAGTGCCGACTGCAACTATGGCGGATTGTCTGGCGTGCTCTCGCGGGATTGGACGATTGGCGAGTACATTGATCGTTACTGCTTTGTGTTGCCTTACAAGGTACTTAAAGAATGGGATATGGACGTATCGCATTTCGAACCGTTCGTAGATAAGAACGGCTATGTTGACGTTCATGAACACTTCAGGCGCTTCTTCTTTGTTGAGTCGATGGGTTCGTACGAGAACGCAATGACGCTTGCGGGCCTTAACTTCGTTGCGCCATATGCAAACACATGGATGGGTGTACCCCTGGACTATGGCCGCGTTCGTGCAGGGGAGAACAAATATTTGGTACGCGAGATATTCAATCGCCTCTATCCCAATTGGGAAGTGCCGGTTAAAACGCCCATGCCCCGTCCAACCGAAGAATGGCTAAAATCATGGGATGGACCCGTTCGTCCGGAGTTTTGGCCACATTGTACGGATCGGATGACGGGCGATCAAAAGTGGCTTGTATGGTCGCTTGAGAAGTTTCTCAACACGATTGAGGAAGCGGCGTTGATCTGATTACTTAGGAAGGGTTTGTGCTTTGCTGGGCAAGCTCAAAAGCAAATACCGTTCGATGCCCGTGCAAGTTCGGGCATCGCTCTGGTCACTCATATGCGGGGTTTTGCAACGCGGTATCACCGTAATCGTGACGCCTGTGTTTACGCGCCTCATGTCGACTTCCGAGTATGGCGAATACACGGCCTTCTCTTCGTGGCTCGATGTGCTTGGGATTTTTTTGACCCTCAGGCTTTACTGGGGCGTGTTCATGCAGGGACTAGTTCGATACGATGACGACAAAGACCAGTATACTTCCGCACTCATAGGGCTCGTCACCACGCTTGAGTGCGTGGGCTTTGCAATATACATGCCCTTTCGGGCATACTGGAATTCGTTGACGGGGTTATCAACACGCTTGACGGTGTGCATCTTCGTGGTTAGTTGGGCCAGCGCATTGTTTGGGTTTTGGCAAACGCGGCAACGCATCGTGTATCGTTACAGGGCCTTGGTAGGCTTAACGGTTACAATGGCGGTATGCCAACCGCTTGCGGGCATTTTGGCGGTACTCGCTTTTCCCGACGCAAAAGTCGAGGCTAGGGTATTATCCATGGCGCTTGTCCAGCTTATGTGCTTCGGGTGGCTCTTCTTTTGGTATTGGCGGAAGGGCAAGCGATTATATGTGCGTAAGCACTGGGGACATGCGCTGCGGTTCAATATTCCACTCGTTCCGCATTATCTATCGCAAGCTTTGCTCAGCACATCCGATCGAATCATGATTCGAAACATGGTGTCCTCGGCGGCTGCGGGAATCTACGGACTCTCGTATTCGCTTTCGTTTCTTATGAACATTCTGAACCAGGCGCTGCTCAACACGCTTAACCCTTGGATTTATCAGCAGATAAAAGCCAAGAACTATGCCAATCTGGCGCGCATTTCCTACATCGCCCTTTCAGGCGTGGCCATCGCGAACCTCTTCATTGTTGCGCTTGCACCCGAGGCGATATCGCTCTTTGCCCCCGAGGAGTATCTGGAGGGAATATGGCTGGTGCCGCCACTGGCGGGGACCGTGGTGGTAACCTTCTTGTATTCGCTGTTTGCGGATTTTGAGTTTTATTATGAGCGCACCACCCTTGTTATGTGGGCGTCAATGGTTGGCGCACTCATCAACATTGGCTGTAATTGGTTGTTCATACCTCGATTCGGGTACCAGATTGCGGCTTGGACAACATTGCTTGGTTATACGTGCTACGTTTCCATGCACTACGTATTCATGCGCAAGGTCCAACGCGAGGAAATGGGCGGAGTGCGTGTGTATGATATTAGAATAATCGTGCTCATACTCGCTGGCTTTGGATGTGCGGCAGCTACGTTAACACTTTTGTATCCATTACCTGTGGTGCGATACGCCTTGTGCGCAGCTGCAATTGCCGTTGGGATTTGGAAACGCAACCAGATAGTCGGATTACTTAAACAATTGAGAAAGCCGCGTGAGGGTGCATAGGGCTCCGTAACCTCGCGTTTTCAACTGGTCGGTAACTGTTATCCTGTTTGCGAGGTGACATTGAACAAGAAGGTTCTAGAGGTGTGAGATTATGGTTTTGAGCGACGTAACGAAGGATGGTCGTGCAAAGGTGCTTGGCGTCTACACGCTCGCCTTTGCGGTTGCTGCTTTCATTGCTTTTATGCCGCTCATGGTGGAAGGGAAGAGCTTAATCAACAAGGTTGATGGGCTCAGCCAGCAATTTGGAACATTTGTGGATATGGGGATGACCCTGCGGGGGATTTGGGCAGATTTTTTGGCTGGGAAGGGCCTGCACGTGCCATTCTACGACTTCTCAACGGGATATGGCAGCGCGCGGAGCTGGTCTCATGACCCTCTCCAATACCTGTCCTTCTTCTGCTCGACCGATAACGCGGAATGGCTGTTCAACGTGCTCGTGGTGGTGCGAATCTGGCTGGCGGGTGCTTGTGCTTTGCCACTGATGTTCCGACTTGGCACATCACAACGCGGTGCCGTGTTGGGCGCACTTGCGTATGCGTTCTCGGGATCGGGGCTGCATTGCGCAATGCAAACCCACATGCTGAACGTGATGATACTTTTTCCCGTTGTGGCATACGGTGCGTTGGGGCTTCTGGAGGGGGAGAGGCCGTGGCCGTACGTATTCGCTTGCGGGGGATGTTGCTTCGTATGTGGCCCCTACCTGTTCTACATGGTGCAGTTGCTCATAGCGGTTCTCGTCATTACGATCTTGGCTGTGCGACGTGCGTCGTGGCGTGATTGGCTGCGATTCTTTGCGTTGTTTATCAGCTGTACCGTGGTTTCCATGCTTATGGCATGCGACCGCCTGGCGGATATCGCGCGCATAAGCTCGCTCGATAGGGTGAGCGTTGATTATCCCAATCCCTTGCTATACTCCGCGGAGTACTACCAAAGGCTCGTTTGTGGGTTTGCGGCCGCCGCCTCAGGAATGGTCAATTGTCGCTATTATGGCTACGGTGCCTGCGTACTGCTTGGGGCTATAGCGCTGTGGATGGATGAGCCGAACCAAAGGGTTCTAGTTCTTCGTGCACTGTTTGTAGCGGGGCTGGTGTTTTTGTGCGTGCCGTTCGCCGGCTCCGTTTTAAACGGACTCTCATATTCAACGAATCGATGGGTGTTTGGTTTTGCGCTTCTTGTTGCCTGTATTGCGGGAACGCAATTGGAGCGCGTGCTGGCTATGGACGTAAAGCAACTGACGAGACTTGCTGCGGTATTACTTGCGTACTGTGCCTTGGTTCTTATCATACCGTACAAGGAGTCCGTGCAGGCGCACTGGCAAATGATGGCGGCGTGGGCGGTGGTGCTCTTCCTAGCGCTGCGTTCGGGGAAATGGGGCTCCATCGCGTTGCGGGCAACGTGCGTCGTGGCGCTGGGGTGCAACTGGGCGCTCTTCTTCTCGCCGATGGGTGTGAACTGGCAGGGCCGGTTGCTGTTCCAGGGGGACGCATACCCACTTGCCGCTACCGAGACGCCGGCGGGGCTTGCCGCGAACAGTGAGCTTGCAAGTACGTCGCGTACCGACAGGTCGGTTGCGTTGGCAAAGTACTCCCAAACACCAGGACTTTTGGCCCATCGGTTGCTCGACACCTATGGCATTGACTTCTATTCCTCGGTTTACAACAACGACGTTGATATATTTCACAGCGAGATGGGCCTTGCGTTTTCGGATTTGCCTGCTTCGTATTTTACGTTAGATCAGCGTGCCGCTCTTATGCGTGTTCTGGGGGTGGGTACGTACGTTACGAAGAAGGGGGCGAGGCCGCTGCTTCCCTATGGCGTGCAAAGCGATTCTGCTGACTCGCTGGAAACACGGCTTGGCGAAACATTCGAGTTGTACGAAGAAGAAACGCCGAGCTCACTTGCGCTTGTGTACAACGATGTAATTGCGCAAACAACGTACGAAAGCCTTACGCCCTTGCAAAAGCAGGAGGCGCTATTGCAACGCGTGGTGCTTAGCGATGAGGATGCGCAGGGTCGTACTCTTGGTGTGCCGGAGCTGACGAGCGAGGAGGCGAATTTTTCTGTATTGGAGCTTAGCGATGGCGTCAAGCTCAAGAACGGGGCTCTCGTGGTGAGCAAGGCCTCCTCGTACGTTCGACTGGAGCTTGAGCATCCCGTCAGCTCTTGCGAGATGTACCTCTATGTGAAGGGTCTCGCCTTTGACGCCATGAGTCCGCGAGAGCGTTATACCAGCATGGAGTGGAACAAACTCACGCGTGCCCAGCAGCGGAAGATCGAACGCAGCGAGAAGACTTGGGAAGAGCCGACGACGTTTAAGATTGGTGTAAAGTCTAGTGTTTGCAGCAACGTGGCAGATATCATTGCCACGCCCCACAACGACCTTTACGGTGGTAAGGACACGTGGCTATGGAATGCGGGGTACTCGAACAAAACTGTTCGTCGGTTCAGGCTCACCTTCTATACCCCTGGTGTATATACGTTTGACGATTTTAAGGTATTCGCGCAGCCCATGGATACCTACGATGAGGCGACCGAAAGGTTCGCCGCGCAAGCCGTGAAGGACTTGGACATCGCTGACGATACGTTGACGTGTTCGGTGGATGCAAGTGCGGGGCAAATGCTCTTCCTGAGCATACCTTACGATGAATGTTGGCACGCCAAGGTGAATGGCGTGGAGGTGGATGTCCACAAGGCGGATACCGCATTCATGGCAATCGACCTCGTCGAAGGAACCAACGAGATTGAGTTTGCGTTCAAGTCCAATGCGCGGTACATGACGTCGGTGGGTGTTGTAACGACTCTTGTTTGTTTGGTTGTGTGCTTTCGTAGCCGAATACTGCGCCGGTAAGAAATGTGGTTAGAATGGGTGATTGCCTATGATGGTTTACATATAGACGACAGATTGAAAAAGGTTTTGAAATAGGTACCTCTTTCTTGTTGATTCTGGGGCGTTCGTATGAATGTAGATGCAATTGGTCAAGGCTTTTGGCGTTCATGGATGAGTGACGAAGGTGTAAACTCGTTCTCGTCCCTTCGGACATGGATTGCGGAGCGTAACGCCAACACGCCGGTGGGCGTGCGTAGGATTTCGCTCGAGCGTTGTGCGCCGTGGCATTACAATGTGGCAACCGGACGTATTGAAAACGAGCAACAGTCGTTCTTCCAGATTGCCGGACTCAGGATGTACAGTAAGAATATCGCGACGGGCGAGCTTACTCCCATCCGTGAGCAGCCCATCATAATCCAGGATGAAATTGGCTTCCTCGGTATCGTTTGCAAGGAGTTCGATGGTGTCATGCACTTCCTCATGCAGGCAAAGATTGAGCCTGGCAACGTAAACAAGGTGCAGATATCGCCGACGACGCAGGCGACGCGCAGCAACTTCATGAGGCTGCATGGAGGCAAGTCGCCAACCTACCTTCACTACTTCACCAATCCGGAGAAGCACCACATTGTAGTCGATCAAATACAATCCGAGCAGTCCTCGCGTTTCTTGGGAAAGCGCAACAGGAACATGGTGGTTGTGGCGAGTGATGATGTGTCGGTGCTGCCGACGCATCGTTGGATGACGCTCGGCCAAATCATGCACATGATGGAGTTCGATAACCTCGTGAATATGGACGCGCGTACGGTGCTTTCGTGTTTGCCCTGGTCGTTCTGGCGCGAGTATCCGGAGGACATGGAACAACGACTCACCCCATGGGGAAAGCTCATTGCCAACTCGTATATGGCTCCGCTCGATGTGAGCAAACTCAATGCGGCGTATTGCTTGCTCAACGATTACAAGACGTTCGACACGACGGTTACTGACGTGGTTCCGGTTACCGAACTAACCGATTGGGTGATGTTGCCTTACGAGATTCGCCACCGCAAAAGCTATCCCTTTAAGGTTATCTTTTGTGACGTGAATATTGAGGGCCGCGAAGTTCAGCACTGGACGCAACCGCTCATGGAGGCAAAGGGGCAAGCACTCTTCGCCTTGCTCGCCTGTAGAGATGGTAATGCAGCCAGATTCCTTGTTCGGATTAATCCAGAGATTGGTTGTTTCGACAAAGTCGAGTTTGCGCCGACTGTTCAGCGGGAGTCGGGCTACCTTGGTGGAGATGACGTTGTCCAGCGCACGATGCTTGATTACGTAGACAAGGGCACGGGCGTGATGGCGGACGTACTGCTCTCGGAGGAGGGTGGGCGTTTCTACTGCGAACAAAACCGTAACGTCATTCTCTTTGTGGACGAATGCCCGCGAGAGTTGCAGTCGGATGTTTTGCCCAGTGGTTATATCTGGCTCGATTTGGCAACGCTTAACCTGCTCATGCGCGCGGGCAATGTTTTGAACATTCAGCTTCGCAATTTATTATCGCTGCTACGGATATAAGGGAGTTCCAACCATGCGCATCGGAGTACTGTGCCCTTCAAACATCGCCTTGCGTAGGTTTATGCCCGCTCTAGTTAAAGTTGAAGGACTGGAGTATGCAGGAGTTGCCATAGCTGCCCAAAGCGAGTGGAAGTCCGCGGCGGGACAGGTTGGGTATGAGGACGTAACCGCGATTCAGGAATCTCTTGCCCAAGAGTTTGTGGATGGATATGGTGGTCGCGTGTACCGTGGCTACGCTGCCCTTATAGAAGACGCTGATGTGGACGCGGTTTATGTACCTCTTCCTCCAGCGCTCCATTACGTGTGGGCGCGACGTGTGCTCGAGGCGGGCAAGCACGTGCTTGTGGAGAAGCCCTTCACGACGGAGCTCCCACATACCAAGGAGCTTCTCGCCTTGGCAAAGGCCAAAGGTCGTGCAGTGCACGAGAATTATATGTTTGCATTTCACTCGCAGATTTCATGGGTGCAGGACTGCATTGCTCGAGATGAGCTGGGGGATGTTCGTTTAATACGCATCGACTTTGGATTCCCCTTTAGGGGCCAGGCTGACTTTAGGTATTCTCGCGAACTGGGTGGTGGCGCCCTGCTTGATGCGGGAGGTTATGCGCTCAAGCTTGCGGGCATGTTGCTCGGTCCCGATGCCCACATAACTACGGCGTGCTTAAATGGGGGACGAGATTTGGACGTTGATTTGTATGGCTCTGCATCTCTCGCAAATGGCGAGGGGCTTGTTGCACAGGTAGCATTTGGGATGGATAATGACTATCGATGCAGCATCGACGTATGGGGCAGCAAAGCGACCCTTACGAGTGGAAGAATATTAACTGCTCCAGAGGGTTTTTCGCCAACGATTACGATTCGTCAAAATGGGAAGGCAACGGAGTACGTACTTGATTCAGACGACACCTTCCGTAAATCCATCGAGCACTTTATGAGGTGTATTGAAAGCCCAGACGTTGCCACTCTTCGACGCGAGGAGATTCTTGCGCAGGCTCGGCTGGTTGAACAAGTCCGATTATTTGATGTTAATGGTTCTCAGGGTTAGGGATGGGCAAACAATGTCTGTAAGAACATTCGGAAACTTCACCTTCACAACAACGTCCATCGAGGGCGTGCTAATTGTGGATACCGCTATGCGTGGCGATGATCGCGGATATTTTCTCGAAACATACAAGAAGACCGACTTCGAAAAGGGCGGAATCGGTGTCGAGTTCGTGCAGGACAACCAGAGCTATAGTGTGCAGGGTGTGTTGCGGGGCTTGCATTACCAAATCGAGCATCCCCAGTCCAAGCTTGTGAGTGTGCTGCGCGGAAGCGTATTCGATGTGTGCGTAGACTTGCGCGAGGGAAGTCCCACGTGGGGAAAGTGGGAGGGTGCGCTGCTTTCGGCCGAGAACCATCGTCGCCTCTTCATCCCTCGGGGGTTTGCCCATGGCTTCCTAGTGCTTTCCGAAGAGGGTGCTGACTTCTCGTACAAGTGCGATGACGTGTGGTATCCCAACGATGAGGGTGGGATTATGTGGAATGATCCCACCATCGGAATTGAGTGGCCGCCGCTTGAGGGTGATGATGTTTTCGATGGGAGCAAAATCATTCTTTCCGATCGAGACAAGAATCACCCCGTTCTTTCCGCCCTTCGTTAACCAATGGAACACAATGAAGCGAGCACTAGCGACTCGCACTTGAGGTCCGCATACATTTGGAATACGGCAGGGTCGATGCTCAATGCGTTCCAGAGCGTGCTCATGCTCATGGTTATCACGCGTGCATGCGACTTGGTGACGGCAGGGGTATTTACCTTGGCGTACGCTAACGCAAACCTCTTCCTTACAATGGGGAGCTATGGAATGCGTAACTTCGAAGCCTCCGACGTGCGTCCGCGCTTTGGGTTTCGGGCGTATGGACGCTCGCGGGTTGTAACTGGTTTGGCGATGGTTGTTTGTTCGTGGTTGTGGCTTGCTTGGTCGGCAACGGTTAACGCTTACCCTCTAGACAAAATACTTGCTGTGGCGCTCATGACGCTCATGAAGGGAACCGATACGGTTGAGGACGTATTCGACGGAAGCTTCCAGCAAGCTGGTCGTCTAGATATTGCTGGCAGGCAAATGACGCTGCGCGTTGGATCAACCATCGTTGTTTTTTGTGGTGCGATTATCCTAACGCGTAGTCTCGTGTTGGCTACTGCCATTGGTTTTGTGTGGACCTTGGGATTCTTGTTGGTGAGTCTTGCGATTATTCGTTGGCGATACCACTTGCCGCTTACGCATGCCGAGGCACCCGAGAAGTCCGCTTTGCGCTTGTTGCACGAATGCCTGCCACTCTTCTTGTCCTCCTTTTTGCTCTTCTATGTGGGAAATGCGCCGAAGTATGCCATTGATGGAGCGCTGAGCGATGCGGACCAAGCCATTTATGGCTTCATTGCGATGCCGGTCTTTGTGGTGGGTCTTTTGGCACAGTTTGTTTATATGCCCATGGTGCAGCCTGTATCCGCCATGTGGGATAGGGGAGATAGTAAAGGGTTTGTGAGGGCTTTTATGCGTCAGGTTGGTGTAATCTTGGCCATTACTGCCGTGTGCGTCTTGGGCGCAGCCATTGCCGGTCCACCCGTACTCGGATGGTTATATCACACCGATTTGAATGGATGGAGAATCGAGCTTTGCGTTTTGGTGCTTGGTGGTGGTTTCCTGGCATTAGCTCAACTCTTTACGATGGGCATTACCATTGTGCGGCGTCAACATTTGCTCACGCCTGGGTATGTGGTTGTTGCAATTGCGGCTTGGGCAACTTCTATGCCGCTTGTGAGTGCATACGGTATTCGGGGTGCCTCTATGTGTTATATAGCTTGCATGGTGGTGCTCGCGTCGTGGTTTGGCACGCTCTTTGGGTGGTGTTTGTGTTTGGGTCCTGGCAACGCCGAGTGAGGTGGAATCGTGAGCGCCAAATCAATTTGATTTCATGGTTGCGGGCATAGCCTACTTATTCGAGGAAGAGGCGGAGCTAGCCGAGGAGATTGACCTGTGGTTGCGGCCTGAGTGTCAGGGTGCCAAGTACGGATGAAATGATTGCCTCATTTGTGCGACGGCAGACAATATAGAATCATACAGTGAGATATGCCCAGATGCAATCAAGATGGTATAATACCAAGACTACGTGGCTATGATTTGCAATACCGTGAATTGGAGTATTAGATATGACAAATGCCGAGAAGTACGATTGGGCGTTCATGGAAGCCCTTGAACTAACGGAGGATCAACTTGGTCCCGAACTTACTTTTGAATCGGTAGAAACGTGGGATTCTGTGGGGCACATGGGGCTTATTGCCGAGCTCGAGGACGCGTTCGACATTATGATGGAGACTGACGACATCATCGACTTTAGCTCCTATAGTGAGGGCAGGCGCACGCTTGCTGCTAACTACGGCGTAGAGTTCTGATTTATATGTTTTGGGATTCTCTACACGGGAGTTGTGTGGATCCTGATGGCGTTGCCATGATGGATGGCACCGAGAAAATGAGTTTCAATGCGGTAGGAGAGCTGGCCGATACGATATGCGCGCATGTTCCATCGCGTAGCCTTGTTTTCTTGGTGGCAACAAACACAATACCCTCGGTTGTTGGATATCTGGGCTTTTTGGCCCATGGTATAGTTCCTCTTATGTTGCGCCCCGAGACATCCATTGAGCAATTTCGGGAGTTGGTGGCTGCATACAATCCGTCTTTTTTGTGGATGCCAAAGCCATATGCCGACAACATATTGGAGGCGCACGAGCCAGCAATAAATCTATTTGAGAGCAGGGGATACGCACTCGTTTCCACGGGCTGTGGCCAAGTTCCTATACATCCCGATCTTGCCATGCTCATCACAACATCCGGGTCGACTGGTACGCCAAAGTACGTGCGCCTCTCGTATCAGAACGTCGCAAGCAACGCGGAGTCGATAGCAAATTACCAAGGTATTACTTCAAGCGACCGCGCAATAACGTCGCTTCCCCTCTCATACACTTATGGTATCTCCATCATCAATAGCCATATCTTACGGGGCGCCTCGCTTGTGTTGACAGACGAAACCATCATGTCGCGTACGTTTTGGAACTTGCTCAAGCGCTATGGGGCAACTAACTTTGGTGGGGTGCCCTATACGTATCAGATGCTTGAGCGCTTGCGATTCTCGCGCATGGATTTGCCTACACTTCGATTTATTTCACAGGCTGGCGGCAGACTAGGGGAGCGGTTGCAGAAAGTGTTTGGCGAAGCGTGTGCGGAGAAGGGCATAGACTTCTATGTTATGTATGGCCAGACCGAGGCGACCGCCCGTATGAGTTGGCTTCCGCCTCAGAACGTGTTAAAAAAACTCGGAAGCATCGGCATCGCGATACCGGGAGGCCGCTTTGAGTTGCGCGATGTCTCCGACGCCCTGATAGAAGTGCCTGGAGTCGATGGTGAGCTCATCTATGTGGGGCCAAATGTTTCGATGGGCTATGCAGAGTCTGCGGCAGACCTCATGTTGGGAGACGAGCGTGGGGGCATACTCCATACTGGCGATGTTGCTAGGCGTGACGAAGACGGCTATTACTATGTGGTGGGGCGGATTAAGCGGTTTTTAAAAATGTTTGGCAATAGGGTTAACCTCGACGAGCTGGAAGCCATATTCGCACAACGTGGCCAAACGATAGCATGTGTTGGTTCGGATGACCACATGGTTGTGTATGCGACAGAAGGTGATGCCAACGAACTCCGCTTGAGTATTGCGTCATTTACGAAGCTCCATCCCTCTGCATTTGATGTAAGGATAGTTGATGAGTTGCCCCGCATGGCGTCAGGCAAGATGGACTATGCGGCCTTGGAGCGTTTATGCTGACCGAGTATGATGTATTGCAGGTACAGGACGCCATCATCGCGAATCTAGTCTGCGAGCACATCGAAGAATGGGAATTTCCTGTCGAGACGCATGCGGTAGTAAGGCTTCCTGCCAGCGCGCAAACGGCTTATGAGATGCAAAGTCGAGGATGGACATGGGGCGACAGAACGCTGGCAACTACCATTTCGCTTCGGCGGGCACCGCAAAGCTCTAAGATATCTTCCCGGTTGACCATTTCTGCCGAGTTGTTGGATGCCGACGAAGCGTTTCCGATGGCCTCCGCAGGGTTTGAGGGAGATCGGCGCTTTTACGTGACCGCAGAGCTAAGTCGCTCCATTGGGGATGCGGTTCTCCGTCAATGGCTTGCTGACGTTGACGAGGCGCTGACATGTCGCATCGGTGGTGTATTGGCTGGTTTCTTACAGCTTGTTCGTCACGATGATTGTGCCGAAATACGTCTTGCGGCAACCGATGAAAAGTGGCGTCGCGCAGGAAGTGCCCTAGCACTTTATTCCGTCGCATTACAGCAAGCATACGATTGGGGATGCAAATCGGTAGTGGGTCGCATATCCTCTCGCAATGTTTCGGTTATGAACCTTTACGCGCACTTGGGAGCAAAGTTCTCGAATCCGGTAGACGTCTTTTGCAAGGAGGTTGGGTGATGTTTGATCCTGTGGAGCTAATGGGTGGCGCTCCCTATTCACTACCTGCGGAAGAAAAGCGAAGGCGCATGGAGCAGGGCCTAAGCGAACTGACACAGCATCATTATCACAATTGTCCTGAGTATGCCAGATTACTGGATGGTTTGGGAACGGACGCGAAGTCCTGCTATACGCTCGAGGAATTCCCAATGTTACCGGTGCGTCTTTTTAAGGAGTTCGATTTAAAGAGCGTTTCGCAAGATAAGGTTGCGAAAACTCTGACGTCTTCGGGGACGAGCGGGCAGTCGGTTTCGCGCATCTTCCTAAGCAAAGAGAACACGAGGGTTCAAAGCAGGGTATTGGCACAGATTATTGCATCATATATCGGGAAGGCACGGCTTCCACTGCTTATCCTTGATACCGAGCAGGTGAAGCGGGATCGGACTATGTATTCGGCGCGTGGAGCTGGAATCATCGGGTTTAGCACGTTTGGTCGCAATGTGTTCTTCGCGTTGGATGCCAACATGCAGCTGCGCGTGGACGAGGTAAAAGACTGGCTGCGCTCGCATGCGGGGGAACCAATATTACTCTTTGGGTATACATACATGCTCTGGCAGTTCGTAGTCCGTGCCTTGGAAGAGAGTGATGCGACGTTCGGCATTGATGATGGGTATCTCTTCCACATTGGTGGTTGGAAAAAGCTGCGCGACCAAGCCGTAGAGCCGGAAGAGTTCAACAATCGAGCACAAAGCGTGCTCGGCAACATTACGGTGCACAACTATTATGGCATGGCAGAGCAGCTGGGGTCTGTGTTTGTGGAGTGCGAATGCGGGCATATGCACTGTTCAAACTATTCAGATGTCATTATTAGACGTTTTGAAGATCTTGCGGTTGCCGATGATGGAGAGAGAGGCTTTGTTGAGCTTCTTTCATTGTTGCCCACGAGCTATCCCGGGCATGTGATTGTTACCGAGGACGAGGGCCAGATATTGGGTGAGGATGATTGTCCGTGTGGCAGGCTTGGGA
This sequence comes from Atopobiaceae bacterium, assembly GCA_017510785.1. Taxonomy (GTDB): domain Bacteria; phylum Actinomycetota; class Coriobacteriia; order Coriobacteriales; family Atopobiaceae; genus RUG440. Next base: position 70,479 of record JAFWMH010000020.1, read on the forward strand.
AATACTTTAAGCTCCACGGTAGAATCAAGGGCGCTGAAGTAAGGGGGTGTAGCGACACTTATGAGCGAAAGTAAAGAAGCCATGATGGCAGTTTCCAACAAAACCACCATCGATGTGGCATCTCTGCCTGGCGTTGTGATTTTGGCGGGGGCCTCAGCAGTAACACGAATGCCTACAGAGGTCTTTTCGAAAGGCGCATGTTCTTTTTTAGCTGAGCTTTCTAAGGCATTGTTGAACGATGCGAAGAGCAAATTGTGGCCTGACGTAGTTTCCTTTGCATATTGGTGTCGTAGGTCCAACATCGATGCGGAGCGAAGGGCGCGTGAATCCAGATTGTGCAATCATTTGGGTCGTGGTATCGCGTTTCACATTACGCCCTCCAACGTACCAGTAAATTTCGCATTCAGTTGGGCGTTTTCGTTGCTGGCGGGAAATTCGTCCGTTGTCCGTGTTCCCTCGCGTCCGTTTGCCCAAATCGATGCAATTCTCAATGTGGTGCAGCCTTTGTTGCAAGAGTACCCTGAGGTGCTGTGTCGGAGCACGTTTGTGCGTTATCCGGCCTCGTCGGGAGCAACCGAGTTAATCTCGACGTTTTCGGATGTTCGCGTTATTTGGGGAGGTGACTCCACGGTTGCGGCAGTGAGGAGTTGCCCCTGCATGCCTCGTTGTGTTGATGTGTGTTTTTCCGATCGGTATTCTATTGCTGTACTTGGCGCAAGAGGCATTGCGCAAATGAATGGTGAAGAGCTGAGTAAGGTGGCACATGCCTTTTACAACGACACGTATCTTATGGATCAGAACGCATGCTCTTCGCCTCAGACAGTGGTGTGGCAAGGTGACCAAGAAAGCATCCAAGAGGCGCGCGCAGTGTTTTGGGCGGCGGTGCGTTCGGAAGTCCATAAGCGTTATGAGCTGCAGCCGGCAATCGTAATGGATAAGTACGTTCAGGCATGCAGCGACCTTATTAAGAATAGAGTCTCTGGCGTGGAACGTCATGATGGTTACCTTACTACTGCGGAGCTGAGTAAAGCACATGCTCTGTCGGAGTTGAATAGAGGTACGGGGGGATACTTCTACGAGAAGTCTGTGGGAGACTTTAGTGAAGTATTGGATGCGGTTGACGAGCGCTATCAGACTATTACTTTCGCGGGGATAGACGGAGAGGATCTGCGTCGACAGGTATTGCGGTGCAGGGCAAGAGGAATCGATCGTGTGGTACCCCTAGGACAGGCTATGAATCTGGGCTTGTTGTGGGATGGGTACGATTTAGTGGAAACGCTGTCGCGTAAAATAGCGCGTGTGTAGTGCAGCTTTGAATTCGGAAGGGTGCCACCATGCATAGCATTCAGGAACTAGAGAAGATGGCTCACCGCGCTCGAGTTCGCGCTTTGGAGATGGGTATCGAAGCCGGACGTATGGGACAGGCAGTCCATTTTGGTTCAAGCTTGTCTGAGATAGAGATTCTTACGGTGCTATATCAGCACGTGCTCCAATACAATGTTCACGACCCAGAGTCTCCAGATAGAGACAGGTTTTTCATGGGTAAAGCACAAGGCATACTCGGGCATTACCCCGCACTGTTGGAGGCAGGATTCATAACCAAAGAAGAGCTGCGCAACTGTCGTAACGACGGGAGTATCTTATTAGGACACCCTACGGCTATTGAATTGGGCCTTGAGTACGATGGGGGAAGTTTAGGTACAGCGTTTTCTTATGCGGCGGGATTATCAATGGCGCTAAAGAGAGCGTACAAAGCGAATAAGGTCTATGTTCTGCTTGGTGATGGTGAGTGCGATGAGGGAGTGTTCTGGGAGACTGTGATTTTCGTCGCCCATCAGAAGCTTGACAACTTAACACTAATAATCGATCGAAACATGTTGCAGTTAGAGGATGCTACGGAAAACATGCTGGGTCTCGGTGACTTAAGCAACAAGCTTTCTGCATTTGGATGGCGATGCGTTGATGTAGACGGTCACGACATTCGTGCATTGCTTGATGCGTTTGATAACAAACACGAGGGCCGACCTTTTGCAGTTGTTGCACACACAATTAAAGGTAAAGGCATTTCGTTTATGGAGCACAATCCAACTTGGCATCAGCGAAGGATTACGGAAGCAGAGTACGAGATGGCATGTGCAGAGCTTGGCGAGGTGCGATTATGATATCGTTTGATAAGAGAGACGTTCGGACGTGGTCAAGACTGGGTGCAATAGGAGCCTTCAACTCTATCGGTCTGATGGAAGCGAAGGCAAATGATGACAGAGTCACTGTGTTGGTTGCAGATACATATCGTGCTTATGGATTAGAGCGGTTTGCAAAGCAACATGAGGCAGATTTCATCAATGTGGGTATTGCTGAACAGAACATGATTGGGATTGCTGCTGGTTACGCTTCAGAGGGGTATGTGCCGTTTGCATGCACGTACGCTTCATTTGCGATGTCGCGCGCATATGAGTTTGTGAGACACAATCTCGGAATCGGAAAGCATAATGTAAAAATTATTGGATGTATAGCCGGCTTTCAGATGGGCGCTTCTGGTCACTCACACTGGGGGGTTGACGACGTTGCCCTTGCACGCGCTATACCAAACATGGTTGTTATTTCCCCTGCTGACGCGATGGAGGCTGTAAAGGTAGCACTGGCTGTAGCCCAAACCCCATCACCGACCTACGTAAGGTTATGTGGTGGAGTCAATACGCCAATAGTCTACTCCGAGGATTACGACTTTCAAATTGGCCGTGCGGTTGTGCTTCGTGAAGGATTGGATGTTGCGATTGTGGCAACGGGCCTGCTTGTGCGCGATGCGCTGGATGCAGCGGAAGATCTTGAAGCGGAGGGAATCTCGTGCGGTGTGTATAACTTCCATACCATCAAGCCACTCGATGAGGACACCCTTGCGTCCATCTATGCGCATTATGGTGCAATAGTTACGGTAGAGGAGCACTCTATCATTGGTGGCCTCGGTAGTGCTGTGTCTGAGCATCGAGCAACTTATAGCGATGGGCCAAGGGTCGTCCGCTTGGGAATGGATGATTGCTATCGCCAGACGGGTTCACGCCCGTTCGTGCTGGATCAATATGGACTCACAAAAGAAGGCATAGCAAATACTGTGCGCATGGCAATGAGGAACCGTGATTAAGAATGGGTATTTTAGCTGGAAAGAATGCGCTTATTACGGGTGCGAGTAGGGGCATCGGGTGGGCAATAGCAAGGCTGTTTGCCCGAGAAGGTGCGAACATATGGGCGTGTGCGAGCAAGCGAAGTGAAGGTTTTGAACAAAGACTAGCAGACTTGTCGGAGGAGTATGGGTGCTGGGCAAGGCCCGTGTATTTCGATCTTGGAGATGATTCCGAGACTAAGGGAGCCCTTACAAAGGTACTGCGTGAACGATTGCCTATACACATTTTGGTCAACAATGCAGGTATGCCGTACAATGGAACCGTATTGATGACACCCATCAAGCAATTGCGTGAGGTTCTCAATGTGAACTTTGTTGCGCAGATACAGGTTTCTCAAATGGTGTCGCGCGCAATGATGAGGCAACGTGAAGGTGTCATCGTTAACATGGGTTCAGTTGGTGGCATTGAGGGCCGGGAGGGCTATTTAGCATATGGTTCGAGCAAAGCGGCGCTAATGTGGGCGACTAAATGCATGAGCAAGGAGTTGTCGCACTACGGGATTCGGGTCAATGCTGTTGCTCCAGGACTTACCGATACTTCGATGGGTGCTGTCAAACCCACTGCCGACGCCGAAATGGTTGTGGGTGCCCAGTGTATTCATCGGATGGCGAGCCCAAACGAAATTGCGGAGGCAGTTCTATTCTTGGCATCCGAACGTTCGTCTTATGTGACTGGTACCGTGTTGAGTGTCGATGGAGGACGAATCGTGTGATGACGGCACTTACTGGCTGTATGGTTGTCAGCAGTATTTGTTGATTGTTCAAAGAGGTGACGTAGTTGATTGGAATATATGGTGCGGGTGCGTTGTCGGGTGACGTGCTTGATAGCATTCAGGCTGCAAAAGGCCGCACGCTTGAAGTGAACGAGCTTATTGTTATTGATGACGTGACGGAAAAGACTGAGCATCTTGGCTACAGGGTTATGCCCTTCACATCTGCGTGTGAGGAGTATACTCCCGAGCAGCTAAGGATTTGCGTTGCCGTTGCCGATCCAAAGGGTCGCTCTGCGGTGTGCGATCGCGTTGCTAAAGCGGGCTATTCCTTCTATACTGCAATCCATCCGACCGCCCATATTGATTCCACAGCCATCATAGGAGACGGAACGTGCATCCGGAGAGATGTACTCGTCGGCCCGCGTGTCGTGATTGGAAGCAACGTACACATTCAAGCACGCACAGCAGTGTCACATGACAGTGTTGTGGGCGATTGCAGTCATATCGCTTTTGGATGTATCGTTAATGGAGGTACATCGGTTGGCGAACGTGTGTATATAGGATCTGGTGCCATCATACGCGAGAGGACACAGATTGGTGAGGATAGTATCGTTTCTATGGGTGCGGTTGTGCTCAAAGATGTGCCAAGTGGCATGGTAGTTATGGGTAATCCAGCACGTGTGATAGCCAAGAACAGCGACGGAGTGGCATTTGTGTCTAACGCATAAATGTTCTTATCCCACGCATGCCGAAAGGAGCGCTCTTTTATGACAAGTTCTTCTCGTGTGTTTGTTACCTCGCCGGCGTTACCGCCCTTTGAGGAGTTTGTTGATGAGATTCGGGACATTTGGGATACGTACTGCTTGACTCATCAGGGACCTAAGTACCATGCTTTGGAGGAACAGATTTCGCAGTATCTGCAAGTGGATTCGGCTCCGTTGTTTGCAAACGGTCACCTTGCCCTGCAAGTGGCGTTTTGGAGTTTGGGACTTACGGAGGGCGAGGTGATAACGACCCCCTTTACCTTCGCGTCTACCACACAGGCAATCGTCGGGTGTGGTCTTACTCCCGTATTCTGCGATATTGATCCCGTTACATGGTGCATCGATGCAGCAAAGATTGAAGCACTAATTACCCCACGCACAAAGGCAATCGTTGGCGTGCATGTATATGGCGTGCCTTGCGATTTCGAGGAAATAGATCGAATTGCAAAAGAACACGATTTGATTGTGATATATGATGCCGCCCATGCATTTGGCGAGACGTATGGGGGACGGGGCATCGGCACTTTTGGCGACATGTCGATGTTTAGCATGCATGCCACGAAGGTGTTTAACACGGTTGAAGGAGGTTGCCTTACCTTTAATAAAGATGATGAACTCTACCAACGGGTGTGTTCAATTCGACAGTTCGGTGCCTACCTAACTGACGAGACAAAATACGTAGGCACAAACGCCAAGCTTACCGAAATGCATGCCGCAATGGGCTTGTGCAACCTTAGGCACATTGATGAGTACATCGCACAGAGAAAGACTGCCTACGAGGTGTATGAACAGCTTTTTGCTGGAGTGGAGGGGATGCAGCGTCTCCGATACCCCGATAAGCTCAAACCTAATTATTCCTATTATCCTGTAGTAATCGATAGCGAATCGTTTGGCTGTTCACGTGACGAGCTTGCCGTCCATCTCGAAGAGCATGGAATATTTGCAAGGAAGTACTTCTATCCCCTCACGAGTACGTTCGAGTGTTACCAAGGCGTGTTCCCCATACAGGCAACGCCTGTTGCAAGAAAGATAGCTCAAAGAGTTCTTTGTCTGCCGTTGTATGCGGATCTCGATGCCAGTATGGTGGAGTACATTGCGGGGCTTGTGCTCGAAAGTAGGGATGGGTGACATGTCGAATCGGTTTTCAATCGTCATTCCCGTCTATAATAATGAGAAGAATCTGCCCATTACGGTTCCATTCATCATGGAGCGACTGTATATGTTCGTGGGCTACGACGTTGAGGTCATTATGGTGTGTGATGGATCTCCCGATGCGTCGTATGCAGTGATGAAACAAATGAAGCGCGAGTATCCTGACGTACTGCGAATCGTGCGCTTTACAAGGAACTTTGGTCAGGGTGCAGCTACGCGATGTGGCATTGATTTGGCAACCGGTGATGTGATAGGTGTCATATCATGCGATTTACAAGATCCATTCGAGTTGTTCGTGGAAATGCTTAAGGAATACGAAAAGGGAGCGGACCTGGTTATTGGGAGGCGCGTAAAGCGAAATGACGGGACTAGTGACCTATGGTCAAAGGCATTCCATCGCACAGTTCATAAGTATATTGACAAACGCTATCCTGCAGGTGGATTCGATTTTTACGTTATGAGCCGTCGAGTGGCTGAGGATTTTAAGCTGATAGATGCGCCAAATGGTTCAACCCAACTTGCGTTGCTTTGGCTTGGGTATGACTACGTTGAGGTGCCATATGAGCGCCAGCACAGGGAGGTGGGTACTTCTGGCTGGAATGCAAGCAAGAAGATCATGGCTGCCATGGGATTCTTTGCGACATATTCGCCGATCTTGACTCGAATGTGGCTCTTTGCTGGCATGCTCGTCCTCCTCTTTGCTTTGGCTCTATTAATTGCGTCCTGCTGCCTTGGCTTTCAATCTCAGCTCGTTTCATCGTTGTACCAATTCTTAACACTGTGTGGTATCGGTTTGTTGTTCTTCGCTGTAGCACTGCTCGGAGAATACTCTTGGCGGGGTTACTGGCAAAGTTTGGATAGACCGCGCTATATTATTGCGGAGCAGGAATAGGCTGCTTTGCCCTTTGGTTTTTCGGGTGTATTTAGGCGGTGTGCAAAATGGGCCAAAATAATGCGCTGTCGTATTGCCGGAGCATGCTAAAGCGCGTAACTGCAAGGCAGGTTGTAGCTTTATTTGCTGTAGGCCTCCTGCTGTACTGGGTAATCGTACTGCTTTCGCATGGTACGCTCTTTGGCACTTTCTTCTCGGTCTACAATGGTCACTATTTTGGAAAAGATTTCTATATACCCTTCGCGGTCGTTGAACGTGGAGACCCGTGGATCGATGGCAAATTAAACTACCCGGCGGGTGCTGTATTGCTAATGAAGTTAATGCACCATATTGTGACTCCCGAAGCTCTTATGGCTGCTGCGTCTACAAAGCGCAGCTCGGCTGCAAGTTTTTATCAAACGCAATATGCGGCGACGACATTGTTCGTCGTGACTCAATTGCTGTGTACCATCGCAATAATTTATTACGTTTGCAACGCCTCAAGACTGCGCAAGAATTCGAGGTGGGCGCTTGCGGTATCGTTGGCGTTTTCTGGTCCCGCTCTAACTCTTTGGCGTAGTGGAAATATTTCTGCCATCTGTTATGCATCTATATACGCTTTTTTGCTTCTTAGGGACTCGCGAAACCCAAGTAGCAGAATGCTATCATACGTGTTCCTGGGCACAGCAAGCTCAATAAAGCTGTATCCAATCGCGTTTTCGTTGCTACTGTTGAGGAACCAAGATAAGAGAAGGTTCATATACTGTGTTTTGGTTTGCATGGCTTTAGTATTCTTGCCTTTCTTGTGTTTTGACGGCTATAAGTCAATAGTGGATTTTCTGCATATCTTTTTTCAGGAATCATCTAGCAAGTATAACTATGGTGTTGGACTACTTTACGGCTTTGAGAATCTGATAAAAATGACTGGTGCGTTAGTGGGACAATATCCCACCGCTCTTCCGAGTTGGTTGAAGTATATTCCAGTTGTTGCCTATTTGGTGCTATTTATGCTCTCGGATGAGGAGTGGATCAATCTCTTTGCCATTGGGATGATTTGTATTCGGTTTCCGAGCTATCCGTTTGGGCATACGTTGCTTTTGCTGCTTCCTGCTTTTGTGATGCTACTTAACACGCTTCACGAGGGTTACAGGCTTGACGTTGCGATGCCTGCGCTCATTGGTGCGCTAGCTTTTTTGCCATACGCCCTTCCCATGGTTGAATACGTCAACGAGATGATTTCTGAATTTGGTTCGAAGTTGGTTTATCCGTTGTCCTATGGCCACATAATCGTGAACTACGCGTTAACCGCACTCTTTGTGTGCTGCGTTTGTCACTCAGTGCGTGCGAGTCGTTCAAAACTTGCAAGGATAATCTCGAATAACCAGAATGATGTGGGGCTGCGTTAAAGAGCTGTCCAACGCACACTGATGTGTGGCCCATTTCATCTTCGGAAGGTTTGCTGCGAAAGCGTTAGGTACAAGGATGATAGGTAATGAACGGAGAATCTCCAAAGGATTCTCCGTTCAACCAATTGCACATTATGTTGAATCAAGTTCTGATTGCTTGTTTCGTTACCATCTGGTAATGCCGCATTGCGTGTATCCATTGTAACCACAGGAGACGAGAGTGCCATCCTTTTGTACACCAACGGTGTGGCGACTGCCCGCAGAGACAGCAGCAATGTTCTCCCAGTCCTCAACATCCAGACGTCCATCTTTATCCCTGCCAGCTACCAGGACGGTTCCGTCGGAA
>JAFWMH010000021.1 GCA_017510785.1 Atopobiaceae bacterium
CCGGTGCGCAGCCCGGCGCGCGGCCCGGTGCGCAGCCCGGCGCGCAGCCCGGCACAACGAGTGCATCACGGACGGTGACAAAACCCAAGCCCCGCTCTAAAGCCTACGCGCGACAGCCACGAATAATGCTGGATGGTCCGTCAGCGCTCACCCTATTTCGTGATCGTGATTACGCGGCGAATCTCGAAGAGGACACAACGTACGAGTCTACTGAAATCGATGAAGCCTACCAGTATTGTAGCGACGAGGATATGCTCATACAGATGGCTGAGCTCGACGTGCTTGGCCATCTTACGACTACCGACGACCCGCTGCGGCCCATCAGAACCAATGCGGCATTGCGCAAGTTTGCGCGTACGCGTGTCAGCAGCGTTGCAAAGGCTGACGCGCATTCAAGTGCCATAAAGCTTGTGGACCTTGAGGCGCTTGGCGTCCGGATTCCCGATCCCACATCGCCACTCTTTATACTTGTGCCGGACGCAAATGCAAAACGTAGAGTGCACAACGTGCGACAGCGAGCTTGCAATTATCCAATACCGCCAAACTCCTTCCGGCGATTGGGCAAAACCGTGTTTGTGCCTTGCGTCGAATTCACATTTCTGTTGCTGGCGCGCCATCTTGATCTTATTGAGCTCGTGATGGCGGGCATGGAGATGTGCGGATACTATCGAATGGCTCGCGCGCCGTCACACCTGTTGTTTTCGTCTAGCGATGTCGTATACAACTGCAATCCGCTTACGACGCCGTCTGAATTAAGTGAGTTCATCGATGCGGCGAAGGGCTTTCCGGGGGCTGCGAAGGCAAAGCGCGCGTGCAGGTATTTGGAGGCCGGTTCGGCGTCGCCTATGGAAACCAAAATATACCTTCTGATGTGTTTGCCGCGCAAGTTGGGCGGCTACGGGCTGCCGCATCCACGTCTTAACGTTAAGCATCCTGTAAATGCGCATGCTGCTAACGTTACGCACTCGCAGACATTGGTGCCCGACTTGTATTGGCCGGATGCCAGCATCGATATAGAGTACGATAGCGAAGAGTTCCATGCGAACCCCGAGAGTCTTGCAAAGGCTGCGCGGCGTACGTTTGCTTTGCGGGAGATGCATGTTGACGTGATTGCTACAACTAGCGACATTGTTCATGACCCGAAGGCCTTCGACGCTGTTGCGCGGCATGTTGCGCGGCGCCTCGGCGTGCGATTGCCGGCCGTGCGTGATGTTACGGCCAACACGAAGCGCGCCAAGCTTCGTACGGCTGTTCTTTACGGTGCGTAACCAGGCTTTTATCGCAGGTGCACCCGCTTTCGGCTGCACCTGTCTTCGGTTGCGCCTGCCTTTACAAACGATATGCCCTGCCATGTCGGTATGTAACCAGTCAATTCGAACAGGTTTCTCGCCGAATTGCCTCGTGTGACTTGTGACCTCTGTAAGCGTCAAAAAACGTACATCTGCAAGAGGCAAAAATGTATAAAAGGCCGCGACTTGAGTAGTTTTTGAGACAAGATCTCTCACGGAGCGTATATCGCACCCTATAAACGCGCAGGTAAAAGGGGGTGAAAATACTGCCCCGTAAATTCGAAGATGAAAAAACTACCCAAAACCCCGTTTTTTGTGCATTTTTGCCTTGCGCGGCTGCACGTTTTTTGCATCTTCACAGACGGGCATTGAAGTAACTGAATCCATGGCCGCTCATCGCGTCTCCGCGCCGTGGCCGAGAAGCCCGCTCAGCGCATACCGCAAGGTCGTATACAATGTAACTCTAGCCGAGCGCGCATTCGGCCAGCGCATGCCGCGCTGCCAAGCGTATCGCGGCCAAACAGTTCATCAATGTTGACGATAGGGGATCCCATGCAAGACGGATTCGTAAAGGTCGCGGCGCGTACGCCGCGCGTACGAGTGGCGGACGTGGCGCACAATGTTGAGGTGTGTCTCGAGGCAATCCGCGAGGCGGCCGAGGCGGGTGCGAGGATAATCGCATTGCCGGAGCTGTGCGTAACGGGCTACACGTGCGAGGACCTCTTCTGGCAGCAAACGCTCCTCGATGCCGCGACCGATGCGGTTCAAACCATTGCCGAATCAACCAGCGAAATCGACGCCCTCATTTTCGTTGGTGCGCCGCTGCGCGTGGGCGGCAAGCTCTACAATTGTGCAATTGCCCTCAACGCCGGCGAGATTCTCGGCATCGTGCCCAAAATATATATTCCAAATTACAACGAATTCTACGAAGCGCGCCACTTTTCTTCTGGCCCCGACGAAGTCGATACGCTTCAATGGGCGCCTGGCCGCTATGCTCCCTTTGGTGCCGACCAACTTTTCGCATGCGACTCCCTCCCCGAACTCGTCGTTGCCGCAGAGGTGTGCGAGGACCTCTGGGCACCGCAGCCGCCGAGTATCGCCCACGCCCTTGCGGGTGCCACGCTCATCGTGAACCTCTCGGCATCAAACGCCATAGTTGGCAAGGCCGCCTACCGTCGCGACCTTGTCGTGGGCCAGTCTGGTCGTCTCGTGTGCGGGTATATGTATGCAAGCGCGGGTCTTGGTGAGTCCACCACCGACGTCGTCTTCGCTGGTCACGACCTCATTGCCGAGAATGGCCACCTGCTTGCCGAGTCTGCACCGTTCGGTCCCGGCTCCGCTACAACCGAAATCGACGTCGTCGCCCTCGCGGCGGAGCGGCAGCGCATGTCCACGTTCGACTTGGCCGTCTCGCCCGAAGCCGAGGGACACGTCGTACAGTACTTCAGCCTCGAAGTGCAGAATACCACCCTCACGCGCCACATCGACCCCCATCCGTTCGTTCCGAGCGCCGAGTCCGCTCGCGCCGCGCGCTGCGAGGACGTGTTCGCCATCCAAGCGTACGGCCTTGCGAAGCGCCTCGAGCACACGCACGGCACGACGGCTGTAATCGGTATTTCGGGTGGTCTTGACTCCACGCTTGCGCTGCTCGTCACGGTTCGTGCGTTCGACTTGCTGAATCTCGATCGCAACGGGATTATCGCCGTCACGATGCCTGGCTTTGGCACGACCAATCGCACGAAGAGCAATGCCATGATTCTGGCCGATGCACTCGGCGTCCAACTCCGCGAGGTGAGCATCGCGGCATCGGTTCGCCAGCACTTCGACGATATCGGGCACGACGAGTCCGTGCACGATGTCACGTACGAAAACGCGCAGGCCCGTGAGCGCACGCAAATCATTATGGACATCGCCAACCAAGAGGGCGGCCTCGTCGTGGGCACAGGCGACCTCAGCGAGCTCGCGCTGGGCTGGGCCACGTACAATGGCGATCACATGAGCATGTACAGTGTCAACGGCGGCGTGCCCAAAACCCTCGTGCGCCATCTCGTGCGCTACGTTGCCGACACCTGCGGGAACGAAGTCGAAGCGCACGTGCTTTACGACGTGCTCGACACGCCTGTTTCGCCGGAGCTGCTTCCCGCGAACGAGGATGGAACAATCGCGCAGCAAACTGAGGACCTTGTCGGACCGTACGAGTTACACGACTTCGTGTTGTATCAAGTGTTGCGGCACGGCTCGCGTCCGCGTAAGGTTCAACGTCTTGCCCAAGAGGCGTTCGCAGGTACATACGATGACAAAACCATTCATAAGTGGCTCTGCACCTTCTATCGCCGTTTCTTTGCGCAGCAATTCAAGCGTAGCTGCCTACCCGACGGACCCAAGGTAGGCTCCGTCGCCGTTAGCCCGCGTGGCGACCTGCGCATGCCAAGCGACGCTCTTGCCACGCTCTGGCTTGCCGACTTGTAAGATTGTCAATCCGTAAGACCGACCGATACCCGCCGACCCGTTAGGCCACCCGTAGCCGCTGGTCGGCGCTTGTACGCCCGGCCAGTGGCGCGCCAGTAGATAAAACCATGCATTGGCGCGTCCACTGGCCGGGCGACGCGCGCTTCGCAGCCAAAACCCAAGTAGCGAGGCCAAGCAGCGAGGTTCGCGCGGGTGCGCCAATATGCGCAAAAGCTTAGCTTCGCGGGTGTGTAACTTGGGCCGCTGGTGTGTCCGCGCTCTCCGGCTCTTCCTCATCCGCGCCAAACGGCGGCGTGGCGCGCGAGGTGATTTGGTGGCGCAGCGTGTTCTGTAGCTCGTCGTCCACGCCGGCAATGGTGCACGAAAACCTCACTCGGCCGTCGGGCGTCGTTGTTTTTGTCCAAATGAAAGTCATAAACGGCGTGAGGTTGCCGGCGGGCTTAAAGAACCCGAACGGCGACGAATTCTGAATGACGCCATCCTCGTTCATGAACACGTTAACATGATAAATTACGGTGTTAATCTTGGGGTTGAGCAGCGAGTTTACCGCAAATGCCGTTGCCTGAATCTGCGCGTTGGAGAGACATTCCAGCGTATTCGACGACGTAGTATCGGTTACCGAAACCTCAATGCGGCCGGTATTCTCGTCGGCCTCCTGCACCGAAAACTCCTGCGGGAACTGCGTGAAGCCATTGCCCCACTCGATGCCATCGTCCATTGCGTCGGCCACCGTGCGAACGTTTACGTTGCCCGAAAGGTTCGCCGTGTGCTGCGCGCGCCGAACGCCAACAAACACCTGCGTAAGAACAATCGTCCCCAAAAACACCAGCACAATAACAACGCCCGCGCGCGAAATGCGCGACCCGACGTTCGAACCCGACGGGTCGTCCTGCGAAAGTGGGTCGACCTCGACGCCGTGTCCCTTCTCCTTGCGACGCATGCGTTGCGACTCGGCGGACTCCACGTTCGAGTGACCAGAATTGTCGACAGTCGCGAAGAGCGCCTCGGCGGCCTCGGCCGAGAGAGACTTGGGATTGGGTGTGGTTGTACGTTTCGTAGCCATACCCACTAGTATACGGGGTTATCACCATCTTGGCGTAAAACCTCAAAAGGCGCACACGATGAGGCACGCTCGCCGGAAGTAAGCCTCATCGTGATGCAAAACTCCAGGGAACGTGCCTCATTGGGAATCGTGCAAAATCAAGCAAGCTATGCGAGCAGTGCGGTAATCTCCCCGAGAACCGTTTCGAAGCTCACGCCGCGCATCTCGTAGTCGGGCTGAACGCGCGTCACACGCATCGCGTCGCGCACGAGCGTCCCGGCGAACTCCACCGAATCGAGCAAGTCGCGCCCAGCCATAATGGCGGCGAGCAGCGCGCTCGCGTAAAGGTCGCCCGTCCCATGCAGCATGTACGGCAAAAGCTCGCTCGAAACCTCGACGCGCTCTACGTCTTGGCCGGCAACTACATTGCGAATCAGACCGTCGCCGTGCACGATGCCCTTAAGGACGATGTACCGCGCGCCCATCTCGAGCAGCGCGTCGAGTATGCGTGCCACGTATGCGTCGTCCACATCCTGGCCTTCGTACGCAATGCCCGTCAGAATCGAAGCCTCGGTGAGGTTGGGCGTGAGCACGTCGGCGCCATCAACGAGGTCGCCCATCGCGGCGCACAGTTCGGGCGTGTAGGTGGGATACCGCTCGCCACCATCGCCCATCACGGGGTCTACGATGCGCAGTGCCTTGGGATACTCCTCGTACAAGCGTCGGATTGCGCCGACCTGCTCTGCGGCGCCCAAAAAGCCGGAATAAACGGCATCAATTTGGACGCCCACCTCGCGCCATGCATCCAAGTAGGGAGCGAGCATATCGGTGGTGTCGTGCATGTGCCAAGTGGGAAACTTGGTATGAGACGAAAACAGCGAGGTGGGCACGGGGCACACGTCGCAGCCTGCGGCGCTCAGCACCGGAATCGCGACGCCGAGCGAACACTTGCCGTAGCCGCACAAGTCGTGCACGGCGGCAATGCGGGGAATGTAGCCCCCTTCACGACGAAACAGTCGTACGTCCTTTGCGTTAGTCATGTTAGCTCCTTTCACGTGGACTTATGGACCGACGCTGCGGGATAGAATAAGCGTTTATCTGTTGCAGCGCAATTCGAGTTTTCGATTGCTGGCTATACGAAACAAAAAAGTCACCTAACCCGAAGGCTAGGTGACAAAATCATCACGTTAAAACGCCAAGCGACTACAGCCCCGCCGTATTCAGCCGATTGCGGAAGGCCTCGGGATGAATGGCGTGCTGCAGGGCGACCTCGCGATCGACGGTGCCGTCCTTTACCAGCTCAAACAGGCTCTGGTCCATCGTGCGCATGCCCTGCTTGCCCGAGCTTGCGATAACAGAGTCAATTTGATACGTCTTCTCCTCGCGAATAAGGTTGCGAATCGCGGTATTGGCAACCATGATTTCGAACGCCGGGAGAACGCCTCCACGCTTGGTGGGCACGAGCTGCTGGCTTACCACAGCGCGCAGCACGAGCGATAGTTGCATGCGGATTTGCCGTTGCTGAGCGCTGGGGAAGGAGTCGACGATGCGGTCGACGGTGCTCGACGCGCTCGACGTGTGCATGGTCGAGAATATCAGCTGGCTCATCTCGGCGGCTGTCACGGCAGTCGCCATGGTGTCTTGGTCGCGCATCTCGCCAAGCAGGATGACATCCGGTGACTCGCGAATGGCGGAGCGCAACGCCTCGGAATACGTGGCGACGTCGGTGGGAATCTCGCGCTGCGTTACGATGCACTTGCCATGACGATGCACGTACTCAATCGGGTCCTCCATCGTTACGATGTGTCCGCTGCGCTCGTGGTTCAGGCGGTCCACAATGCATGCAAGTGTGGTGGACTTGCCCGCACCGGCGGAACCCGTTACAAGCACCAGTCCCTTCTTGAAGCGGCACAGCTTAAGGACCTCTTCGGGAATGTTATTTTCTACGGGGTCGGGCAAGCCAAACGGGATGACGCGGATAACGGCGCCCGCCGAGCCACGCTGACGGAACACGTTGGCGCGAAAACGTCCCAACCCAGGAATGGAGAACGAGAAGTCGTCGTCGTGCTGGTCGTTCTCGGTAAAATGCCTGAGGTCGCGATGCGCGATGTTGTAGATTTGCTCAACGAGGTTAAGTGTATCGGCCGGCATCAAGCGTTCGGAGTCGGTTCGATACTGCTGTCCGCCTTTCTTATAAGCAAGCTGCAGGCCGGCCACGATAAAGATGTCGGAGGCCTTGTTGTCTATCATGTACTGCAGGATCTCTTCGAGCTTCATCATCCAACTCCTACTCTTGGGCCGTGGAACCGTTCCACAGCATGTCGCCGGTGGTATGTTCTTGCGGTGCAGCGGTGAGCCGCCAGCTCACCACGTCGTACGTGGCATCGTCGTCAATTTCTAACGACATTTGTAGCATGCGCCCTCCCTGCGTTACAAACGTGCAGGTTAGCGTGTTGTTCTTAAGGTCGCCGGTAGCCGAGACACCTTCCACGCAAGCGTTGCCGAGCAGGTTGTCGAGGCTGTTGTCGATGTGCGAAAGCAGTGCTTGTCCGCTCTTTCCAGAGGTCTCGAGGTCCTCGTCGAGCGCAGCCAGCAGTGCTTGTGCCGAGCGTTCCGCGGCGTATCCCTCCGCGCACATGTTGGCCTGACGCTGCGAGAGCGCTGCCATGGCGTGCGAAGTCGCGACGGTAAGCACGGCTGCGGTTGCAAGCGAAATAACGATTACCACGGTGAGCAAGGAGATAAGACCATGCCTCATGTTGCCGCGGCCGTTCGTGCCGGTGCTTCGCCTCATGCAGCATCACTCCCCTCGGTTTGCATGGCGCCGCTTACGTAGCGTGACGTCTTAAGTGTGTATACCTCTTTGTCGTCCTTTCGCACGGTAATCGTAGCCTCGTAGAGCGTTCCGGCCTTGTGGGCGACGGGCGTAACGTCGCAGGTTATTTCGAAGTCGCCCTCATCTGTTGTGACGGGCATCTCGTCGGGATGTGCCGAGAACTCCTCGGCACAGTTCGTTGCCAGAAGTACCGCTTGGCTAAGATTGTTCGAGCGAAGCGCCTCGAGCTCGGCCCCCGCGAACAATTGCAGGAACACGGCCATCGCCAACATCAAAAACGCCAGAACAACAAGTGCCTCTACCAAAAAGGCAACGCCGCGATGCGACGAACGGTGCGATATTTTGGCGGACGAGCCAAGCTCGCTGCTCAAAGCCATTTTACGCACCTCCCTGCAAGTTGCGTAGCGCTACCTTGGCAACGCCGGCATCGGTAGTAACCGTGAGCACGCCATCGGAGTAAGCGAAGTCGAACGTTTCCGAACGTGCCAATGCCGTTGCGCGATCGGGTGTGTAGGGCGAACCGCCAAGGGCGTACTCCTGCACGATGCTGCCTTCGTAGAGGTAGATGCGCGTTTCGTACGTTTCGCCCGTCACGTCGTCGCGTTGCACGAGTACGAGCGCACGCCCTTCCGGGCCTTCGTCGGCTACGGCCACGCCTCCCGACACGTCGTTGGCACGTACGGTGCTCGTAACCGGACCGAGCGTCATGATCACCTGGTCGTTGGCGTGCTGCATCCTTGTAATGGAACCGAACGAGCTCGTGCCGGCAACCAGCGCAAGCAGGTCCACCACTACGAACACCGAAAACAGCAACACCGAAAACGCCCGCTGTAACCCATGCCCCTTCTCGAGCTTTCGGCGCGTGCCTGCGCTTACCGTAACGGCATTGATAATCTCGTTACCATACGTGCTCATCGTGGCACCACCACCACGCTGGGTGCCATGTTCGTGGCGTATGCCTCGTAGGTCACCACATAGTCGTGATGATTAATGCGTAACCCGTATACATTCTCGAGGTGACTCAGCGAGAGGGGATACGAGCCCTCCACGGCGCAGCACCTCACAGCTGCGTCCATTATTGACTGGCGAAGCGCTACGGCGCCCTGTTCGCGTGCGCTCATTCGCGCGTTGTGCGTTACTCCCACGATTATCAACGCAAGCGCGGCAAGTAGCGCGAGCGCAACGGCAATCCGCCTCCGCCTGCGTCTCTTGTCTTTGGCTGTTATTTCGTGATACATCGCGTCGTTCCTGCCTCGTCGCTAGCCAATGGAACGCATAATGCCGATGAGCGGGAGCATAACCGCGATGAGCGTCGCACCCACCGTAATCGTGAGGAAAGCGGCAAATAGTGGCTCGATGCGGTCGATGAGCTGGTCGATGCGGTCGAGCGCGTCCTCAAAGAAGATTTGCGAGAGACGCGAGAGCATCTCGTCGGAGCTGCCCGTTTCCAGTCCCACCGTGAGCATGCGCGCATAGAGTGGCTCGAACACGTCGTTCTCGGCGATGGCCTGTGCAAGACTCAGCGGATGCGAGGTGTTTATCATCGACTCATACGCCGCCTTCACCTTGGCGGCCAAGACGTCGTTGGTTACGAAGGTGGCCGCCGTGCGCATGGCCTCCTCGGTATCGACGCCCGAGGAAATGTACGTCGAAAGCGCCGCTGTGAAGCGCGCAAGGGCCAGCTGATACATGCAGCCGCGCGTGAACGGGAGCTTCTCGAAAACCCCCATCACACGCAGGCGTCCGTTTTCTGTGCGACTCAAAAGCGTAAGCCCGCCCACGGCCAAGGTGCTAACGAGCGTAATAACTAGTGCCACCCAGCCAATGATGATGGATATGCTCATGGACGAGAACGATCCGGCGGTAAGCGTGCCGGTGAGGTTTTCGTACACATCGAGGAACACAGGCAGGATAAACGAGACTGCGAACACCAAAATGATGCTCATGATGCCCAAGAGCGCCGCCGGATAGCTCACGCTCGAGCGGAGCTTGGCGAACGTGCGCTCCTCCTCCTCGTAGTACACGTCGAGACGCTGCAGCACTTGTTCGATGCGTCCGGC
Organism: Atopobiaceae bacterium; assembly: GCA_017510785.1. GTDB lineage: Bacteria > Actinomycetota > Coriobacteriia > Coriobacteriales > Atopobiaceae > RUG440. The sequence goes on from JAFWMH010000021.1 coordinate 9,697, forward strand.
CTGCTCGCCGGCTCGCACCATGGCGACCGCGTACTCGGGAAACGAGTTTGTGGACTCCATCGCGTCCGAAAGCGTGTTGCCCTCGGCGAGTTCCACGTACATTTTTTGGCATATCGTTTTGAACTGCGATTCCTCATGCTCGTCGGCGAGCATGAATACCGCTTCATCCATTTGAATGCCTGCGGCGATCATCACCGCGAGACCTCCGCAAAAGGCGCTTATTGCGCTCCCTTCGAGCATGGTATCCGCCATGGGCACTGCCTTTCCGTGTTGCCTAATACACGTACCGTTCAGTATAGGATTTTCCGTCGCCAACAAGGCCGACACTTTCGGAGTCGTCGGCAAAAGTTAGGTCGACGCGACTCCACGATTCTGGGTCTATTGAAAACTGCGCACATCTCCAGCTTCCGTCAATATAAACCATTATCCATGCGTGGTACAAGTCCTCCGGACTCACGTACCCGGTAATCACCTTTGTGGGAATGCCCACGCTTCTAAGCATCGCTGCGCCGAGGGATGCGTAATCGAAGCAAATGCCCTTGCCCGTCTTGAGCGTTTCGTCGGGATTGGGCACGTAGCCGGAAGTGCCGGAGAGCTTCTTGGCTTTTTCGATGTCGTAGGTCACGTTTTCTACCACGTAGTTGCACACGGCGCGTACGGCGTCCCCCTGGTTTTCGGCGTCGGCAACGATTTCGCGCGCCTTTGCCACGCAGGCGCTTTTCTCTGTGTAGTTGCAAAAGAGGTTCGGTTGCGCAAACGGCACGAACTCCGTGTCGAGCGTAACGTCGGCAGTGGCCGAGGTCGTTTGCATGTAGTTGTCGCCCTCGGTGTTGCGCATAACAAGAAACGTGTACGAACCATCTCCCATGTTGATGGGACACGTAATGGGCGTGTCGTCGTTGGGCAGGTCGTAGTTGTAGCTCATTTCTCCGCATCTCACCACGAACTTGAGGCGATTCCCGCTCTTGGCGTGGGCCATCACGACGCCGGCGTTAACGTGCGACGTATCGATGGCTCCGTCGTTTTCGGTTACGGCGCTCGCCTCGTCGAAGTCGGGCGACGTTACGGAACCGGGGTCCGCGAACGCCTCGCCGGAGGTGGAATCTGCTCCGCCTGCACCTCCGCCTTCTCCTCCTCCGCCGCAGCCAGCAAGCGCTACCGCCAGGCACAACGCAATCACTGCTACTCTCGTGCGCATTTCTCACCTCCTTCACTTCCCCTACTGTAGCAGAGTTGCGGCAAAGTCTCGCAAAGATTGTCCCAACGGTCGCGTGAGCACTCGCTGCACGGTATACACACGCCCTCCATGCGAAAAAACTCGGGATGGGGTACCATACTTCAACAGCTTTTGTTTCCGGAGTAAAGGAATGAACCAATGGCAAATGCTATATTCCGCAGCAAGAAGGAGTTCATCAAGCAGTATCGCGACCGCTGTCGGTCGACGTTCGGCAAGGACTTCGAAGACACCAACTCTCGCGAGCGCTTTTACGTGCTGGCATCGCTCATCGCCCACAGGGCGCGCGTTGCTCACGTCGATACGCACGCGCTCAACGAGAAGAAGGTGTACTACTTCTCCCTCGAGTTCCTCATTGGTCCGCTGCTCGATAACTACCTGCTCAACTTCGGCGTGCACGACCTCGTGGAGGACGCCCTGCACGACATGGGCATGGACCTCGCCGATCTTTGCACCTACGAGGCCGACCCGGGCCTCGGTAACGGCGGTCTTGGCCGTCTGGCCGCATGCTTCCTCGACTCCATGGCCAAGGAGGGCATCGCAGGCTACGGCAACGGCATGCGGTATCGCTACGGTCTCTTCCGCCAGGAGATAAAAAACGGCCGTCAGGTCGAGAAGACGGACGCCTGGCTCGAGCACGGCTATCCTTGGGAGACACGCAAGACGGCCAGTGCCGTTACCGTGCAGTTTGGCGGCCACGTGGAGCGCCACGAGGAGAACGGCCGCTTTTGGTTTACCACCGAGGGCGCCGAGAAGATTCTCGCCGTGCCCTACGACGTGGAAATCGTGGGCTACGGCGGCCATAAGGTAAACAAGCTCCGCCTGTGGAAGGCCGAGCCGGCCGAGGACGACTTCGATCTTGACGCCTTCAACGACGGCCGCTATTCCGACGCCTTCAGCTTCCGCTACAATGCCGAGGCCATCTCCACGATTCTGTACCCGGCCGACGCCGGCGAGCATGGCAAGCTGCTGCGCCTCAAGCAGGAGTACCTGTTCGTATCGGCAGGCCTGCAAACCATCCTGCGCACCTACGAGAGCAACTACGGTCCCGACTGGGAGCACCTGGGCGACCACGTGTGCGTGCACACCAACGATACGCACCCTGCGATGTGTGGTCCCGAGCTCATGCGCATCCTCGTGGACGAGAAGGGCGTCGACTTCGACCTCGCCTTCAAGATTGCTCGCGCCACGTGCTCCTACACCAACCACACCGTTATGCCCGAGGCCTTGGAGAAGTGGCCCATCAACATGTTCCGCACGCTCCTGCCGCGCTTGTACATGTTCATTGAGGAGATCGACCGTCGCTTCCGCGAGAGCTTCCCGCGCATGGGCTCCGACTGGGCCAATATGCTGCAGGAGACGGCGATCCTGTGGGATGGCCAGGTACGCATGGCCAACCTCTCCGTTATCTTCTCGAACTCCGTCAACGGCGTCTCGGCGCTTCATACGGAGATTATCAAGGAAACGGTGCTCAAGGACTTCTACCGCCTTTCGCCGGAGCTCTTCAACAACAAGACGAACGGCATCAGCCACCGTCGCTTCCTCGGCAACGCCAACCCCACGCTGAGCCACCTCATTACCGAGGCAATTGGCGACAAATGGTTAGAGGACGCCACCGAATTCGAGAAGCTCCTGCCGTTCAAGGACGATGACGCCTTCCTCGAGCAGTGGGCGGCTGCCAAAAAGGCTGCCAAGGAGCGCCTCGCTGCCTACATCAAGGAAACCACCGGCGTTGTGGTCGATACGTCCACCGTGTTCGACACGCAGGTGAAGCGTTTCCATGCCTACAAGCGTCAGCTGCTTAACGTGTTCAAGATCATGGACATCTACAACCGCATGCTCGACGACGCAAGCTTCCGCCCGCAGCCCACGACGTTTATCTTCTCGGGCAAAGCGGCTCAGAGCTATACGTTTGCGAAAGAGGTCATTCGCCTCATCAACGGCGTGGCCGATGTCATCAACAACGACCCGCGCGTCAACGAGTACATCAAGGTCGTGTTCGTGCCCAACTTCGCCGTTTCCAACGCACAAATCATCTACCCTGGCACCGAGATCTCCGAGCAAATCTCCACGGCGGGTACCGAGGCCTCCGGCACCGGTAACATGAAGTTCATGATGAACGGTGCCATCACCCTCGGCACGTACGACGGAGCAAATGTTGAGATTTGCCAGCTGGTCGGTGAGGAGAACATCAAGATTTTTGGCCTTCGCACCAACGAGGTTCGCGACCTCATGAACAGTGGTCGCTACATGGCGTGGAACGAGTATAACGCTGATCGCGCCCGCCTCGGCCGTGTGATCGATCAGCTTACCGATGGCACCTTCGCCCGTCAGTCCGGCGACTTCGAAACCGTGCGCGACGAGCTCATGGTGAACAACGATCAATACCTCGTTTGTCGCGACTTCCATGCCTACGTACAGGCGTGGGAGGAGCTCACGAGCGGCTACGCAGATGCCCGAAATTGGAACCGCGTGTCGCTCCATAATACGGCCACGTCCGGATTTTTCTCCTCTGACCGAACAATTCGTGAATATGGGGAAGATATCTGGCATGTTGGTGAATAGGTTAGTTGTTGTTGGTTGCGAGTAAGTGACGAAAGGGGAGTTTCTATGAGCAAGAAGGAATGCGTTGCGATGCTTCTTGCCGGCGGGCAGGGGTCCAGGCTGGGCGTGCTCACGAGCAAAGTCGCCAAGCCGGCCGTTTCGTTCGGCGGCAAGTATCGCATCATCGACTTCGTGCTGAGCAACTGCGCGAATTCGGGGATTAGCACGGTAGGTGTGCTTACCCAGTATCGCCCGTATCTGCTGCACGAATACCTGGGGACCGGCGAGGCGTGGAACCTCGACGAGCGTGGCGGTGGCGTCGCAATTCTGCCGCCGTTTGCAACCCAGACGGGTGCGTCTTGGTATGCCGGCACGGCTGACGCCATCACCCAAAACCTTGGTTACCTCGAGGGTCAGGATCCTGAGTACGTCCTCATCCTTTCGGGCGACCAGCTCTACCGCATGGACTACGAGGACATGCTTGCCACGCACAAGGCCAACAACGCCGACCTCACCGTCGCCGTCATGCCTGTGCCCTGGGAGGACGCTTCCCGCTTTGGCATCATGAACTGCGCCGAGGACGGCAGCATCGAGGAGTTCGTTGAGAAGCCGGCCGAGCCCAAGAGCAACCTTGCCTCCATGGGCATCTACATCTTCAACGCCGACGTCCTCATCAAGACCCTCAAGGAGGACGCCGAGAAGGAAGACTCGTCGCACGACTTCGGTGGCGACATCATCCCGACGCTGCTCGCCGAGGGCAAGCGCCTCTTCACCTACCAGTTCAAGGCATACTGGCGCGACGTCGGCACCGTGGCGTCCTTCCACGAGGCCAACATGGAGCTCCTGGGCGAGGAGCCCGCATTCGACCTGTTCGCGCAGGACGCCCCCATCATGAGCAACTCCTCCACGCGCCCGCCCGCGTTCGTTGGGCCCAAGGGCTCCGTGGACGACTCCCTCATCGATAACGGCTGCACCATCCTGGGCTCGGTCGAGCACTCCGTCATTTCCGAGTGCGCGTACGTGGGCAAGAACGCCATCGTTAAGGACTCCATCCTCTTCCCCGGCGCAATCGTCGAGGAGGGTGCCGTGGTCATCAACGCGATCATGGCCGAGCGCGCAACCGTCAAGGCAGGCGCGCACTTTGGCTCGGCTGACGAGGAAACCGTTACCCTCGGCGACGACGCCGTTGTAGAGTAAAGAAGGGGGAGTACAAATGCCCAAAGCGATCGGTCTTGTGACCTGCAACTATACGACTGCTTCCAAGGATGACGTATTCTCGGGTCGCCCCGTGGCGTCCATGCCCTATCTGGGCCGTTATCGTTTGGTTGACTTCGCGCTCTCCAACATGGTGAACGCGGGCATCCGCAACGTCGGCATGATTATGCCCAACAACTACCGCTCGCTCGTGGACCACGTGGGCTCCGGCAAGGATTGGGACCTCGACCGCAAGAACGGCGGCCTGTTCATCATGCCTGGCACCGCCTTTGGCACCAGCCGCACCGGCGCTCGCTTCCTCATTCGCGACCTCGTGCAGAACCGTGAGTTCTTCACGAAGAACAGCGAGGAGTACGTCGTGCTCGCCACGGCCAACTTCATTTGCAACGTGGACGTCAAGAAGCTCATCGCCGACCACGAGGCTTCCGGCGCCAACATCACCGTGCTCACCAAGAAGGCTAGCTGCGACGGCAACATCGACGTCGTCACCTTCGACATTGAGGACGGCCGCGTAAAGAGCATGCGTCAGGGCGTCAAGTTCGACCAGGACGCGTTCCTCGACTACGCCGTCATCAGCCGTGAGCTGCTGCTCGAGCTGCTCGACTCCTTCGCGGCAGTCGATCACCTCGACCTCTTCGAGGCCCTCAACTCCGAGTATGGCCGCTTCCGCGTCGTCGCCGCCAACTTCGACGGCTACATGAAGCCCATCTTCGACAAGCCCTCCTACTACAAGGCCAACATGGACCTTCTCGATCCTGAGGTTCTCGGCGAGCTTGCCGACGCACGTCCCATCAAGACGAAGGCTCACGACAACCCGCCCGCGAAGTACGAGCCGGGCTGCAAGGTCTCCAACTCGCTCATCGCCTCTGGCGATCGCATCTACGGTGCCGTACAGAGCTCCGTGCTTGGCCGCAACGTCATCGTCGAGCCGGGCGCGTCCGTACGCAATTCCGTTCTTATGCAGGGCGTCATCGTTAAGACGGGCGCCAAGATCGAGAACGCCATCATCGATAAGAACAACATCGTTCCCGCAGGCACCGAGCTCCGCGGCACCGATGACGACATTCTCTACCTGAAGAAGAACTAGTAAGGAACACCACAACAAGGCAGGGGACGTATCATGGCAGACAAAAGAAGAAAGCTCAAGATCCTCCTTGCGGCATCCGAGGCCGTGCCTTTCTCCAAGAGTGGCGGACTGGGTGACGTCGTAGGCTCGTTGCCGCGCGCGCTCAAGCAAGCCGGGGCCCAGGTTGCCGTGATTTCGCCCAAGTACGGAACGATTGCGCAGGAGTACAAGGACCAAATGAAGCACGTGTGTGACTTCTACGTTCCTCTAAGCTGGCGCAGCGTGTACTGTGGCATAGAGAAGCTCACGTTCCAAGGCGTGGACTTCTACTTCATCGACAACGAGGCCTATTTCAAGCGCGATGGCCTCTATGGCTACTTTGACGACGGGGAGCGCTTCGCCTTCTTCTCCAAGGCGATTTGCGAGTCCATCGCAAAAGTGCCCGAGTTGCAGTGCGACGTTCTCCATTGCAACGACTGGCAAACTGCCATGGCCCCCGTCTTCCTGCGTGAGTTCTACAACCAAATCCCGGAGTGTGCACACGTCAAGACGATGTTCACGGTTCACAACGTGTTGTTCCAGGGCCAGTATTCCGACAAGGTTCTCAACGACATTCTGGGTCTGGCCGACGTGCCGCCTGCACGCGATCAGCTGTACTGCGGCCCGCAGGCCATCAACTACATGCGTGGCGCGCTCCTGTACTCCGATGTAATTACCACCGTAAGCCCGACGTACGCCAACGAGCTGCAAATGCCGTTCTATGGCGAGGGCATGGACGGAATCTTCCGTCGTCGCGCAGGTTCGCTGCACGGCATTCTTAACGGCATCGATACCGAGGCCTGGGATCCCGCGACCGATCCGGCGCTGCCGGCAAATTACAGTGCCGACGACATGAGTGGCAAGGCGGAGTGCAAGCGTGCCCTGCAGGAAGAGTTTGGCCTGAGGCAGGACCCAGAGCGTCCGCTCGTGTGCATGGTGGGTCGTCTCACCAAGCAAAAGGGACTCGACCTCGTGCGCTACAGCATGAACGCCCTTATGGCTCGTGGCGTGCAGGTTGCCATTCTTGGCACCGGCGACAAGGACTACGAGGATTCGTTCAAGTACTTCGACTGGAAGTATGGCGACATGATGAGCGCTCGCATCGCGTTTGATGGCGCACTTTCGCATCGCATGTATGCTGGTGCGGACCTGTTCCTCATGCCGAGCGAGTTCGAGCCGTGCGGCCTCACCCAAATGATCTCGATGCGCTACGGCACGTTGCCTGTGGTGCGCGAGACGGGTGGCCTGCGCGACTCCGTGCAGCCGTACAACCAGTTCACCGGCGAGGGCACGGGCTTCTCGTTCGCCAATATGAATGCCGACGAGATGGCCGGTTGCCTCCTCAACGCTTGTGAAGTGTTCTGGACGAACCCGGAGGCTTGGTCGAGGCTGCAACAGCAGGCCATGGCCGAGGACTTTAGCTGGAGCCGCGCTGCCGAGGACTACATGGACCTCTATCGCGCGCTTCAGGGGTAGGTAGTACGTCTTGGCGCGTGCCGAGGTTGGCTTCGGCACGCGTGACGGTGCGACCGGGGTGCGACGAAGACGTATGGATGTCGCAGGTACCTCTAAGCACGGTTTGCAAACGCGTTTTACAAGCGCGATAGCCCGCCCGATACGCTCGTTTTGATGCGTGTCGGGTGGGTTTTTCTGTGGGCTGGAAACCATACGCCTCATCCCAAGAAAGCATGCGTACCATCCCAACATTGGGTGCCAAATGTTCCATTTCGCCACCGGCCAGGCCACCTAAGTGTCCCAAACGACACCCATCCCCGCTAATGGGTGCCAAAAGTGCCAAATGGGCAAGGTTCTGGTTGCCAAAACGGCTACTTCGACACCCAATTACGGATGTGGGTGCCGAAACGTCGGGCACGCGCCATAGTTGCCAAAACACAGCCAAAAGAAAAATGCAAAAAAGTTGAGACGCGCGGTGCGCACATGTGTATAACCGTCAACAAACGAAAAACGAGCCAATAAGGAGAAGCTCATGAACGACAAGACCATCGCATCGATTCTCAAATCGGGCATCAACAGTTTTAGCGTCGGCACCAAGGCGCATGAAGACTTACTTCTCGACCGCATTTTTGCAAACGTAAGCTTCGCGACCGACGAAGGGGTCGAAATGAACGACGACGCTCTCGAGTTCCTTGCAGCGGCGGGTGAATTCACGGCTCAGGGCGACAAAACCTTCGGCATGTGGGATCCCATTCCCGACGGGGGCCGCCGCTAAGGCGGTCCTACGGTGACAAAAGCCCCGGCGCGTGGGAGACCATGCCGGAAGCGAGCTGCGATAAAAGCGATGCGAGGGAGCTAAGACGCAGCTACATGCGAAGTGAGGCTTGCAAATAAGCTTCGGCGCTCCCACAGTTCCGGTGCCGTCACACCGCCTGCCCTTAAAGAAGCGTCAAATTGCAAAACGGCTCGGAGGAGCAGCCGCGTGCAGTTCCGCAGGAACGAGGACTGCAAGAGCCGCCGCCCTCCGGGCCACTGACGGGACATTTGACTATTCTTTAGGCGCGGGCGTCACCGCCCCGGTGGTGCTACCGTTCGCAGGCAGTCAACACGCAGCCCTGTCCCGTGCCGCCCCGTCCTGCCCGCTACAATTCATGTATTCAATAAACGCAAGTCTGGTTTTTGTGCGAACAAAGGTCTAGAATACCATCTGTTCGCACAGCTGCGTTTTGGGAGGTGTCCGTGTGCGTGCCACAAGCTATTGTCTTCGGGCTGGCTCTTGGCATAGTAGGCGCAGTGCCACCGGCGTTGTTGTTCGAACGAGCGCTTAGGGGAGCGCGCAATCTGCTTGCGCAAGCACCGAGCGTGGCAGCTGGTTTGGTAAGCATCGGGATGTCGTTTGTCCTGCTGATCCTACCGGTTGCCATAGTGCGAGTGTTAGCTCCGAACTACGTCGTTCCCTTTGGCTCGGCAGAGGCCGCCTCGTTCTTACTTGTGTGGGCGGTTGAAGGTTGGAGGGCGTGGCACGACGCGCAGCAAGGCGCGGCGCCGGGAGAAAGGAACTGTGGTGAATCCACTCGAGAAACTCCACGAGGAGATCGACGGGCTTGTCGATAGCTTTACCTCGCAAGCAATTGTTGGCGACATTTGGGGTGTTGGTCTTACGCAGTACACGTTTTGGATGTTCGTCGCGATTGCGTTGCTGCTCATCGTCTTGTTCGTGTTTGTGAAGAAGCAAGCCGCACATGGTCTCGTTCCTCGGGGTCGCTTCGTGAACGGCGTTGAGTTCCTCGTGGAGTATTGTCGCGACGACCTTTGCAAAGGACTTCTTGGCGATACGTGGCGCAATCACTTTCCGTTCATTGCCTCCATATTCTTCTTTATTCTGGCGAACAACATTGTGGGCATCATTCCGGGTTGCAAGCCTGGCACCGGCTGCATCGGTACGGCTGGCGCGCTTGCGCTCGTCTCGTTTGTGTACTTCATCGTAATTGGCGTACGCAGCCAAGGCCTTATCGGCTATATCAAGAGTTTGGCGCCAGAGGGCGTGGCCTTCCCCATGAATGCAGTGGTGTGGCTCATCGAGGTGTTCTCGACCTTCCTGCGCCTGATTACGCTCGCCGTCCGTCTGTTCTGCAACCTGTTTGCCGGCCACGTGGTAATGGGCGCGTTTGCTCTTCTGTGCTCGCTGTTCTTCGAGCCGATTTTGCAGGGCATCACACCCATAGCGATTGGCGAGGCTGGCGCGTCGCTCTTCTGGCTGGCCATTCTGCTCGTTATTTATGGCGTGGAGATAATGGTCGCCGCCATTCAGGCATATGTATTCACGCTGCTCTCTGCCGTGTACATCCAGATTGCGGAGCAAGGGGAGTAAAGCCAAAGGGCATGTGTGTTTTGGTATCCAGCGGGTGTCCCGCCCGTTGTGCATATGAACGTCATAAGCTCGCTGGAAAGTCCGGCGAATGACAAAGGAGGAATCGTGGGAGTTATCGGATACGGCCTTGGTGTTGTAGGCGCAGGTATTGGCATCGGCCTTGCGGCTCTTGGCGCAACGTCTTCCATTGCACGACAGCCTGAAGTCCAGGGTCGTCTGTTCACCGTGTTTATTCTGGCATCGGCATTCGTCGAGGCGCTTGCACTGATCGGCTTCGTCGTTACGCTCATTGCTCAATAGCACATAACGACGTTTCCGAAGTTGGAGGTTCGTATGAACACGAAAAAGCTAGGGCTCACGCGCGTCGTGGCTATGGCGAGCGGAATGGCCCTTGTGGCGACAGCGGCCGCACCAGCGTGTGCCTTTGCGGCGGGTGCGGATATTCTCGTTCCCAAGCCGCCCGAGTTCATCCCGGCGCTTATTGCGTTCCTCGTCATCTGGCTCATCTTGGCCAAGATGGCGTGGCCCATGATCATTAAAACCCTCGATGCGCGCGAAGAGAAAATCGCCGACGATTTGAAGGCTGCCGAAGACGCAAAGTCCTTAGCCGTCGAGAACGAGCAGCGCAGCAGGGAAAGCATCATTGCCGCCGAGAACGAAGCGGCCGATATCATTGCTGCTGCCAAGCGCGAGGGCGAGGAAGAGCGTAGCAGGATTATTGCCGAGGCCAACGCAAGCGCAGTCAACATCATTGCAAAGGCCCGCGATGCCGTGGAGGCTGAGCGCAAGAAGGCCATGGTGCAGCTTTCTGGCCAGGTAGTCGATCTTTCGGTTGAGATTGCGGCCAAAATCATTGGTGACGCGCTCGATAACGAGGAGCAGCACCATCTGGCCGAGAAGTACTTGCTGGAAGTAGGGAACCTCAATGACGAGTAAGGCAGACGCCCTGCAAAAGGTCGAGGCGTACGCACACTCGCTGTTCGATGCCGCCCGCGGGAAAGGTGAGGTGGAGCAAGAGCCGCGTGACGTGCGCAAGGCTCTTAAGTTCTCACCCGAGATTCGCGACGTGCTCAAGCGCATGGAAAAGGAAAAGGACCTTCCACTGCTCGAACAGCTCTACGATGACGTCAAGAATCTCATAACCTACGGCGATCAAGTGGCAACGGTGAATGTAACAACCGCCATGCGCATGAACGCCGAGCTGCGTGGCAAGGTTCGTGCAAAATGCGAGAAGGACCTTGGCGTGCCCGTACGCTTGGTTGAGCGTGTCGACCCCAAAATCATGGGCGGTATTATCTTAGAGACGAACGGGCATCGCCGCGATGCTTCTGTGCGTGCCCAGCTTGTTAACATCCGCAAGACCCTCTCGTCCAGCTATCAAGGAGGTGCAGAGGCATGATTGACCACATTGAGGCTTCGTCGATTATTAGCACACTGCGCAGCCAGTTGGAGTCGATTAACTTTACTGTGGAGACCCGCGAGTCCTCTACCGTCACGCAGGTGGGCGATGGCATCGCGCGCGTTGCTGGTTTGCAAAGCGCGATGTCGGGCGAGCTGCTTCGCTTCACGAGTTCCGCTACTGGCAAAAGCGTCTACGGCCTCGCACAAAACCTTGAGGAGGGCGAAATCGGAGCCGTTCTCTTTGGCGACGTCAACACGATTAAAGAGGGTGACGAGTGCATCACAACCGGGCGCGTCATGGATATTCCCGTGGGGCGCGAGATGCTTGGTCGTGTTGTAAACCCTCTTGGTCAGCCAATTGACGGTAAGGGTCCCATCCACACTACGCATCACCGCCCCATCGAATTCAAGGCACCCGGCATCATCGACCGTCAGCCCGTGTGCGAACCGGTGCAAACTGGCCTCGTGGCCATCGACGCAATGGTGCCCATCGGTCGCGGCCAGCGCGAGCTCATTATTGGCGACCGCAAAACGGGCAAGACGGCCATCGCGATCGATACCATCATAAATCAGCGCGATACCGATATTGTGTGCATTTACGTGGCAATTGGTCAAAAGGCTTCCACGGTGGCCGGCATTCGCGAAACGCTTAGCCGTCATGGTGTATTAGATAAAACCGTCATCGTTTCGGCAACTGCTTCCGATTCGGCACCCATGCAGTACATCGCTCCCATGGCGGGCGCTGCTATTGGCGAATACTTTATGTATAATGACAAGGATGGCAATCCTGCCGATGCCACACATCCTGGCGGCCATGTACTCGTCGTGTACGATGACCTCTCGAAGCAGGCCGTTGCCTATCGTCAGATGTCGCTTACCTTGCACCGCCCGCCGGGACGCGAGGCGTATCCTGGCGACATCTTCTACCTGCACTCTCGCTTGCTCGAGCGTGCGGTAAAGATGAGCGACGAAAATGGTGGCGGCTCGATGACAGCACTTCCCATCATCGAGACGCAGGAAGGTGACGTTTCGGCGTACATTCCGACGAACGTTATTTCCATTACGGACGGGCAAATCTATTTGCAATCCAACCTGTTCTTCCAAGGTCAGCGCCCTGCTGTCGATACGGGTCTTTCGGTAAGCCGCGTAGGCGGTGCAGCTCAGCTCGCATCGATGAAGCAGGTGGCCGGTACGCTGCGCCTCGACCTCGCGAGCTACAGGGAGATGCAGGCCTTCGCGCAGTTTGGCTCCGATCTTGACGCTGCCACACAGCACCAGCTCACGCATGGTAGCCGCATGACGGAAGCGCTCAAACAGGGCCGCTTCGCAGCCTTGGACGTGGCAGACCAGGCCATCGTGCTCTTTGCAGGCAAGGAAGGCTATTTGGACAAACTGGCCATCGAGCAAGTGCTGCCCTTTAGGGCGGAACTCGTATCGCGGCTACAAGATAGCGGCTTCGATGCTCTGCGGAAGAGTGTGCGTGAAGGCAAAATTGCGGGAGACGTCGAGACGGCTTTGCGCAAGCTCATAGGCGAGGTGCAGGCAAAGTTCCTTCCTAGGGACGGAAGGGACGTGGATGCTGGTGCCTTGGAGGCAGCGGCTGCCACAGCACATAGTTCTGACGCGCGGATAGCTGCTAAGGTGGGCGAGCAGAGCGCTACCACCGAAGCCGATGCTACGACGCCGCATCACTAGGAAAGGACGCATGTAGCCCATGGCAAATCTGCGGGACATACAGCGGCGTATCAATAGCGTTCGTTCCACGATGCAGATCACACGCACGATGGAGATGGTCTCCACTGCAAAGATTCGCTCAGCTCTTGAACGCGCGCAAGAGGCGGACCCTTACAAGGACGCGCTAACGCGCATGCTTGCAAACGTAAGCGGTAGCGCTAGCGCCTTGGTGGGCCAGCCGCTCCTTGCGGTGCACAAGGAGGAGAAGCGCGTTCTCTTTATTCTGGTCGCTTCCGATCGTGGTCTTGCCGGAGGATTCAACATAGTCCCACAGCGTGAAGTGGCAGCACGTATTGAGGAGCTAGGAGCCAAAGGAGTGGAGTGCGAGCTCATTACGTGTGGCCGCAAACCTACTGAGTTCTTTAAGTATCGCGGAATCACGCCTGTATTGAGTTTTGAGGGCATATCGTCGAATCCGACGGTTGATGAGGCTGATCGCATTGCGAGCTACATAATGGACGCGTATGTAAACGGTAGCATCGATCGTGTGATGCTGTATTATCACCATGCGAAAAACCGCGTCGAGCAGGTGCAGGTAATAGAGCAGGTGCTTCCGGTAAAGCAGGACGACCTCAAGCTTCCCACGAGTCCGCGTGCTGCAAAAGAGGGCATGCAGCCAATTGAGCCCGTCGTGCCTGCTGAGTATGAGTTTGAGCCGAGTGCTAACGAGGTGCTTGGGTATCTCATACCAACATACATCCGCACGATTGTGCATCATGCCCTGTTGGATTCTGCTGCGGCAGAGCATGCGGCCAGGCGTGCCGCCATGCAGTCGGCAACCGATAACGCCAAGGAAGTTATCACGTCGTTGAGCCGCACCTACAACCGCGAGCGCCAAGGATCCATCACCACTGAGCTTAACGAGATTATCGCGGGAGCGTCCGCATTGGAGGACAACTAATGGAAGCGAATAACGAGCAGGTCTTCGAGCGGGCCGCGCTAAACATCATGCGCAAAAGCGTAGGCGTAGGCACCATCGTTCGTATTGTTGGACCCGTCGTGGACGTGCATTTTGACGAAGACGTGCCAGCCATTTATTCGGCACTTACCGTCGACGCAGATACGCCGATTGGTCACATTAACACAACGCTTGAGGTGGAGTCTCAGCTCCCTGGCAATACCGTACGAACGGTTGCCATGAGCTCTACCGATGGCCTCACGCGTGGCATTACGGTCGTCGATACGGGCTTGCCCATGACAATGCCCGTCGGCCCCGAAACGTTGGGTCGCGTGTGGAACGTTATGGGCGAGCCGGTAGACGGCAAGGGTATGCCGGAGCACATCCAGCGCTACCCCATCCATCACCCAGCGCCTGCGTTTAGCGACCTTACCACGAATACCGAAATCTTCGAAACCGGCATCAAGGCCATTGACTTGCTCGAGCCCTATGTTCGTGGCGGCAAAACGGGTTTGTTTGGTGGCGCCGGTGTTGGCAAAACGGTACTCATTCAAGAGCTCATTAACAACCTTGCGCAAGAGCACGGTGGCACGTCGGTGTTCACCGGCGTAGGCGAGCGCACCCGTGAGGGCACCGACCTTTATTTGGAGATGACTGAATCGGGTGTTATCAATAAAACTTGCCTGGTTTACGGTCAGATGAACGAGCCGCCTGGAGCACGTTTGCGCGTCGGTCTTGCTGGTCTTACGACGGCCGAGTACTTCCGCGACCAGGGTCAAGATGTACTGCTGTTCATTGACAACATCTTCCGCTTCAGTCAAGCCGGCTCGGAGGTTTCGGCGCTTCTTGGCCGTATGCCCTCGGCAGTTGGCTACCAGCCTACCTTGGCCACCGAAATGGGCGACTTGCAGGAGCGCATTACCAGTACCAAGGAAGGATCGATTACCTCGGTACAAGCGGTGTATGTGCCAGCCGACGACCTCACCGACCCTGCTCCGGCCACAACGTTTACGCACCTTGACGCCACGACGGTTCTTTCCCGTTCGGTTGCCGACCTTGGACTGTACCCCGCCATCGACCCGCTTGCCTCAAGCTCGGATGCTCTCGATCCTGAGGTTGTGGGCGACGAGCACTACCGCGTGGCCATGAAGGTGCAGGAGATTCTCCAGCAGTACGTGGACCTGCAGGACATCATCGCCATTTTGGGCATGGATGAGCTTAGCGAGGAGCAGCAACTTACGGTTGCCCGTGCGCGTAAGGTTCAGCAGTTCCTCTCGCAGTCGTTCCACGTCGCAGAGAAGTTCACTGGCAATGCGGGCACCTATGTGCGCGTCGAGGATACGGTGCGCTCGTTTGCCGCCATCGTGGACGGACTGTGCGACGACATCCCCGAGCAGGCATTCCGCTATGCCGGCAACATCGACGATGTTCGTGCGCGCGCTAAGGCCATGGGGGTCTAGGCATGGCGACGCTTACGTGTCAGTTTGTTCGTCCCGATCGGCTGCTCTACGAAGGCGAGGTTGATCATCTCGTTTTGGTAGCTGAATCGGGAGAACTCGGCATTTGGCCGCAGCATGCAGCTACCATTGTGGCTTTGGGCGACGGCATTGTGCGACTGCACCTTACCAAAGAGAGCGGTAACAAGTTGGTGAAGATTATCGTTTCGGGCGGATATGCCGAGGTGAGCAACAATACGGTAATTGTGCTTGCCGATCATGCCCGTCGTGATGACGATATCGAGCCAGATGTTGTGCGCGAAACCCGTGCGAAGGCTGTAGCCAACCGCGACCGCCTTCCGGAGGGTGACCACGGTCGAACCTACTACGAAAACAAAATTAAATGGTGCGATCTTTTGTTGCATTACGCGCAATAAGGCACCAAACAAAACAGGCATGAAAGAAAAGCCACCTAGTCCGCACCGGGCTGGGTGGCTTGCAGTATGCGCACATGTGCCCACGCGCAGTTCCGCGCCGCGAGGAGGGAGCAGATGAATTCCCGCGCGCAGTTCCGCGCGCAGCGTGGGTGGTGTGCCGCGCCACGAGGGGGAGCAGATGGATTCCCGCGCGCAGTTCCGCGCGTAGCGCGGCTGTTTGAGCACGGGAACCATCTGCTCCCAGTGCCCGTTGGTGGCGCTTTTGCGTATCAGTCTACTTTGGGGAATGTTGCAAACGTGGTAAGCTAAACTCACATACGCAACTGCACAGCAAATGGAGGATGCTATGGAAGTGATTCGCGTTGAAGGGGGATATCCCGTTAGTGGCGAGGTCTCGGTTGAGGGCGCAAAGAATTCAGCACTCAAGTTGATGGCTGCTACGATTTTGGCCCCAGGCGCAACTACGCTCACCAATGTGCCCAACATCGCCGACGTGCACGTGATGGGTAAGGTGCTCAAAGAGCTTGGCGCCGTGGTGGAAGTCGTCGACGAGCATACCCTGCGTATCGATACGTCCAAGGTCGACAGCTGGGAAACACCGTATGCTCTTGTCACCCGCATGCGTGCGTCGACCGCTGTTATGGGGCCACTTTTGGCTCGCTTCGGAAAGGCCATTGTGGCGATGCCCGGTGGCTGCAACATTGGCGCCCGTTCAATAGATATGCATATCCTTGGTTTGGAAGCACTTGGCGTGAAATTCGACGTCGATCATGGCGACATACATGCGTCGGCGCCAAATGGTCTCGTGGGCACGACGGTTAACCTGGAGTTTGCAAGCGTCGGCGCAACAGAGAATCTCATTATGGCTTCGGTTCATGCTAAGGGTGTTACCACGATCGACAACGCCGCACGTGAGCCCGAAATACAGGACCTGGCAAACATGCTCAACGAGATGGGTGCCGATGTGCGTGGTGCCGGAACACCGGTAATCGAAATCCACGGTGTGGGCGAGCTTCATCCCGTAAAACATGCCGTCACGGGCGATCGCATTGAAGCCGGAACTTTTGCGGCTATTGGTGCGCTCGTTGGCGAACCGATTACGATTCGAGGGTTCGAGCCAGAGCACCTTGGTCTTGTTTTACGCAAGTACGAGCAAATGGGCATTTCCGTGGAACGCGGCAATCGTTGCATCACTGTTAGTCGTAACCGTCCGATTGGCGCGGTCGATATTCAAACGTTGCCGTTCCCGGGCTTCCCAACCGACATGCAGGCGCAAACTATGTGCTTGCTTGCCATGGCTGAGGGAACGTCCATCATTACGGAAAACGTATTCGAGAATCGGTTTATGTTCGCCAGCGAATTGCAACGCATGGGCTCCGATATTGTTATCCAAGGGCATCATGCCGTCGTGCGTGGCGTGAAGCGTCTCTCGGGTGCGGAGGTGCGCTCGCCCGATTTGCGTGGCGGCGCGGCGTTGGTGATGGCGGGTCTTGTGGCAGACGGCATTACTACGGTGCTCGACATTTATCACATCGATCGAGGATACGAGCGTTTCGTTGAGAAGTTGTGCTCTTTGGGTGCGCACGTAAGTCGCGATACGCTGCCCGATATCGACGTGCTCGACGTGTAAGTTGGCTGCAAGGGGGATGGGGGAGCCAATGGTGCGAACGGATCTGCCGCGTGGACATAAGCTTTCCATGGCAGGCGAAGATTATCTTGAGGCCATATATCGCATTGCGCTTGAGGGGAGTGGCGAAAACTCGTCAGCTGCTGTTCGCTCGGTGGACGTTGCCGAGCAGCTTGGCGTCTCGAAGGCGAGCGTGAGCAAAGCGCTTACTTCGTTGCGCGATGCAAATATGGTGGAGCAGGCGCGCTATGGCCGTGTAACGCTTACGCCTGAGGGACGTGCATACGCTAAGCGTGTTTGGCGCAGCCATCGTGCGCTGCGGACGTTCTTGGTTGGCACCCTTGGCGTTGCTCCCGATGTTGCCGATGAGGAGGCCTGCCTCATGGAGCACTACCTCTCCGACGACACCATCAATCGTTGGTGCGATTATCTCGAGCGCGAGGGCACTCCCATTGACGGTGACCCGCAGGTTTAAATTCCCTTTATTTGGCGAGCGCGCTGTTTTCGGCTCGCTCGCCGCACGCGTCTTGCCGCTTACAGATGCTCACGTATGCGACTTCTGCTCCTTGGGTAGCATTACATAGCTTGATGCAATGTAAGAGCTGTTATGAAGGGGCATAGTATGAAGTCCATTATTCCCGCGGCTGGTCTTGGAACGCGGTTTCTTCCCGCGACGAAGTGCTCTCCCAAGGAGCTTCTGCCCGTACTTGACAAGCCCGTTATTCAGTACGTGGTAGAGGAAGCGCTCGAACCCGAAGGCGTAGACGAGGTCGTCATCATTAACTCGCACGAAAAGCCGCAGATAGAAGCCTATTTCTCTGAGGACCTTGATTTCGAAAACATGCTTCGCGAGCGCGGCAAGAGCGAACTTGCCGACGCCGTTCATGAAGCCGGTGCCTTGCCCGTCTCTTTTGCGTATCAGGATGAGGCACTTGGCCTTGGCCACGCAGTGTACTGTGCCAAGGACGAGATGGATGGCGACCCGTTCTTTGTCCTGCTCGGCGATTACTTCGTCCCCGATCGGCAAATGTGCGTCAACATGCAAAAGGTTTCGCAGGAGCATGGTGGCGCATCGGTTATTGCCGTGGCGCCGGTGCCTGCCGATCAGGTGAACCGCTATGGCATTATTGCCGGCGAGTGCGTGGGTTCGCTCGATGGCGCTGAGGTTGCCGACGAGGAAGAAGGTACCGTTTGGAAGGTGACTGGCATGGTAGAAAAGCCTGCACCAGAGGAAGCGCCTTCGCACCTGTTCATCGTGGGCCGTTATCTCCTCTCGCCCCGCATTATGGATCTTTTGGCGACGCAGGGTACTGGCGCTGGTGGCGAAATCCAGCTCACCGATGCCATGGTGCGTCTGCTTGATGAGGAAAACATGTATGCGCTCGTGGTCGATCCCGACCAAGGATGCGATACGGGCACGCCGGCAGCTTGGGCGGCAACCAATGCGCGTATGGCATTGCGCAATCCTGCACAGCGCGCGGCGTTTATTGAGGCGCTTGGCAAGGAAGTCAAGTTGGGATAAAATATGCAAATTATTCGCTTTAATGCCAAGGGATGGCGGACGCGGTTCGACGACGGGTTCAATGAGGTTAATGTTGCGCGTATCGCCGATGCGTTTGGGTATATTTGGTCGGAGGCGCGACCGAAGGCCACAGTGTATGTTGGCTACGACACGCGTTTCGCGGGGAAGCGCCATGCCGTTGTGGCGGCGCAAACCCTGGCCAGCAGGGGTCTCGTAGCTATTGTATCCGACGCCCCGTGTCCCACGCCCGCTCTTGGATGGGCTTGTCAAGAGGATGAGTCTGCCATAGGTGCAGTTATGATAACCGCATCGGGTGCATCATGCGAATACGGCGGCATCTCGGCTCGTGGGTATAATGGAGGGCCCGTTTCGGAGGAGTTTTATGAGGCTGCCGCGCGCATTGTTTCGTCCGGCCATGTTGCTTCGGATGGACCCTACACCGAAGTCGACCTTATGACACCGTATGTTGACCATTTGGCAAGTCTTGTGGATTCCGAGGTCATTGAGGCGGCGGGGCTTTCAGTGGTAGTTGACGCCATGTATGGATCGGGACGTGGGTATTTGGCGCGTCTGCTCCACCGCGTGGGCTGCCGTGTTCACGAAATACACGGAGAGCACGTGTCTGACTTCGACGGCCTACACCCAACGCCCACTGAGCCATGGGTCGATTCATGCGAACGCGCGGTACGAACCTTCAACGCCGATGCGGGCATTGCGCTTGATGGCGATGCCGACCGCATGGCGCTCATCGATGCCTCGGGACGGTTCGTTACGCCGCACCGTATGGTGCCGCTTGTTATGGATCATCTGGTTGTCGATCGCCATGAGCATGGTCGAATCGTCGACACGTTCTCGAGCTCGGCATATGTTCGACGTCAGGCGGAGCGGCTGGGCTGTCCGTTTACGGCAGTTCCCATGGGTTTTGTTCGCGTGTACGGTGAATTCGTTGAGAAGGACGTCCTGTTGGGCGCCGACGAATTCGGTGGCGTGTGCGTGCCGAGTCACCTTCCCGAGCGCGACGGACTTCTTACGGCGTTGTTGCTCGTTGAGATGATGGCCGTGCGCGGGCAGTCGATTGCTGAACTCGTTAGTGAATTAGATAACGCGCTGGGAGTAATGCATTATATAAGGCGCGATATCCGGCTTGACGCGGCGTCAATCCAAGCATTTCGTAACATACTTCCTGGCCTCAACTTGCCTGAGGTATGCGGTCTCACGCCGCAGATGGTGGGGCATTCCGATGGTCTCGTGCTGCGGTTCGCCGACGACTCGTGGGTGCAACTGCGTCCTTCGCGTACAGATGCTCTGGTGCGGGCGTGTGCGGAGGCGCCGAAGGCGCGTGTGGCCGAGGCGCTAGCCGAAGGTGCCTGCAAAGGCGCTCTTGCGGCGTTGCCGTAACAAGGAAGGACCAACTGACCTCACGTAGCCCGGAGGGCGTCGCACTCAAGCAGTTTTCTGCTTCCGCCGCTGCTTCTCTGGGCTACTTTTGATTTAACCGTTCTATAGGGGCGCGGTCGCCGGCGGGGGTGTCCCTATGGCGGCCGTGCTTACGCTGCCGCTGGCGGGCGGGTTCCCATGGTGCCTAGTGTCCAGCACTGTCGCGGAGGGCGGGTTCCCATGGTGCCTCGTGCTCAAACACCGCGCTTTGCGCGGAACTGCGCGCGAGACACCATGGGAACCCGCCCTAGGGGCCAAAGTGCCCGAACGCCGCGCTTCGCGCGAAATCGAGTGGCAGAGGTCCCGTTTCCGTACGACCACGTGGCAAAGGTCGCGAATCCGTACAGGTTTCCCTTCAGTCGGGCCTATGCCGTCAGAGGGTGCGGCACGGGTCGGCTCGCGGCTAGGGCCAACCACGCTTGCGCACGGGAATCCGACATCGCTCGCCACGTTGCACGAACACCGCGTGCGTGTGAGACTGCTGTTCCACTCCTGGCGGGAGGGGGGCCTCCCGCGTCGCGCGGGGCGCCCGGGCCCCGTGTGGAGGTTTCGTGGAGCGGCCGATTCTGGTCCCCGGGGGCCCGGATGGGGCGTATATTTACTCCTCGCGCGACGGCACGCCCGGAGCGCGGCGAA
>JAFWMH010000022.1 GCA_017510785.1 Atopobiaceae bacterium
CAAGAAGTATGACGTGTACTACCGCGTCCACGCCCAGAGGCTCGGCTGGATGGGCTGGGCGAAGAACGGCGCCAAGGCGGGCTCCGAGGGCCAGTCGAGGCGCGCCGAGGCCGTCCAGGTCGTGCTCGTGCCGAAGGGCGCCGCGGCCCCCGGCGCCACCTACCGCGGCCAGGCCCGCGCCTACTCGAAGGCGTTCGTCTCCTAAAGTCGCGACGACGGGGACGGAGGGCGTTGTCACGCCCCCGTCCCCGCGTCCCGCCCGGGACGGCGCGGCCAGAAGCGGGCCTGGCCGAAGGCGTTTGTCTCCGAGTAGGCGACGTGAAACATTGATGAGGGGTGCTCGTCGCGCGCATGCCGCGCCCGGCACCCTTCGTTCTCGCCGCCGCCCCTCGTTTCCGCCCATCACCCTCGGACGCGTGCCCGCCGCCCCTCGTTTCCGCCCGTCACCCCGGATGCGCGTCCGCCTTCCCAGAAGTCCGTCCCGTCGCAAGACGGACTCCCGGGAATGGTGCCTCGCTACGACTGCGGCGCTTTCAGCGAGTCTTGGCGTGTACGATTTCGCGGATGGGAAAGCGGCTCAATGTACGATTTTGTCTCCGAATCGTACATTGAGCCGCTTTTTCGTCCATGAAATCGTACACATTGAAACATTGATGAGGGGCGCCGCCCGCGCGCCCGCCGCGCCCGCCGCACGTTGCCCTTTGTTACACCGTCTCCTCCCAGAGGATCTTGTCGCCCACGGTGACGCGGCGCAGGCCAGGCTCCTTGCGCTGGTTGAAGCTGAAGCTCAACATGTAGCCGACGCCGAGGCCAAAGTGTTCGAGGTAGCCCGCCACCTGGCGCTCGCGTTCGAGGTGGCCGACGCCGAGGCCAAAGTGTTCGAGGTAGCCCGCCACCTGACGCTCGCGTTCGAGGTGGCCGACGTCGAGCCCGAAGTGTTCGAGGTAGCCCGCCACCTGACGCTCGCCGGCCTCGTTGTAACGCGGCCCGCGCCACACCTTGAGCTCCACCACGAAGCGCTCACCGGCGTAGTCGACGATCACGTCTGTGCGTGTTTGGTCTCGCGTCTGCGCTTCCACGCAATAGTTCCCCGTGCCGTTGATGATGGGCTTCAAATACATGAGGAAAAGTTCGCGGCCATCCCGCTCGGCGAAGCGATTGCTTTTCTCCGGCGGACCGTAAACCTCCACGTACGTTCGCCGGAATCCCTCGAGCACAGCGCACATGTCGAGCCGACCGTCATCTACGAACAGGTTGCGACCGAGGTCGCCCGCACGGAAGAAGCCATCGTCGCCGGAACGTTTCTCGCCGATGAACTGGTCGTAAAGGAGCGATTCGAAGATTCGGTTAGCGATGACGAGCCTGCCGCCGCGCTCGGTGGCGAAGCCGTATATCCTGAGCTGCTTTTGCGTCTCGTCGTAGGGCAGGTACGTTATCTGCTCCCCCCGCATGGGCATCGACCTGAGCTGCTCCTTGAGTACGGGGTAGACCTCCAGCTTGTCCGTGAGGGATTCGAACAGGCTCACGTCATCGTCTTTGAGTAGCACCCTCACGGCGGCGTCCACGCCGTCGCGGTTCCATCCGAGGGCGTGTTTGTCCACGAGTTGACAGACGCGACTCACTAAGAACGGATATCCCCCCGTCCACGCTACGACCTCCTCTGCAACGGCGTCCACGTCCATGCCCGATGCGTGGTCGGCATCGTATGTGGTGAGCATTCCCGCCACATCTGTTGCGTCGAATGACATGACCACGTCGAAGTCGGCTGCGATGTTCCACGGGCTGTTGGTCGTATGCTCCCCGTTGGGACGAATCTTGTTTTTGAGGTGCTTGACGTCGGTGACGCCCGCGAGGACGACCGAGCGAAACGCGGGACTCGACGGGTTCTTCGCGCGGTCGAGGTACTGTAGGCGAAGCTGCGCGAGGAAGTCGAGGAACACTTGGTTGTTGGTCGCGCTGTCCACCTCGTCGATGATGAGGACTACGGGCCTTTGCGATGCGCCGAGCCAGCGGCGAAGTGCACGGAAGAGCCTCCTGAGGGAGTGACTGTCGGAATCGCGATCCGCGAAATCTTCCAGTGCATCGGATGTGGCCTCGGGCAGGTCGCCCTCGTGCCTGTCGAGCAGCGTCTGGGCGAACGCGCTCGCGAAGGCGCCCTCCGTGGCAAAGTCGGCGTGCGAGAGTCCTTGGAAGTCGAGGCTCACGACCGTGTAGTCACCCGCGAGAGCGCGCTCGAGTGCCGCGAGCGACGTGGTCTTGCCGTACTGCCTCGCGCGGTTCATGCAAAAGTAGTTGCCCCTCTCGACCATGACGCGCATCTGCGCCACTCGGCTGGACACATCTACCATGTAATGCCTCCATGGCACGCACAGGCCGGTGGTGTTAAATTCTAAAGAAGCGTCAAATCGCGAAGTGGCCCGGAGGAGTAGCCGCGCGCAGTTCCGCAGGAACGAGGACTGTGTGAGCACGGCGCCCTCCGGGCCACGGACGGGACATTTGACTATTCTTTAGGGGCGGGATTCGTTTCGGGTGCGGCACCTCGCGCATGTTCTCCGTGTATGTCGCATCGTGCTGTCCGCGTTCGTCTTGGGTGCGGAAAAGCGGTCGTGCGCGTTTCTACAGGTGCGAAACAAACTCCCCGAGAGTCCGCCTGGCGATGCCGTTGGTGTGGTATACCTTGGTGGAACGGCGGCGTTGAGCGCGAGCGACGAGGCGCAGCGACGTTGAGTAGCGGCGTGGAGCGCGAGCGAATAGCGCCGTCCAAGCGGCGGAAGGGGAGGACATGAAGCGCATATTGGTTATAGCGACCGGAGGTACCATCGCGTCGCTGCCTGCGGACGGTGGTGCCGGCGGCTTGGCACCTGCCCTGACGGGCGACGAGCTTGTGGCACGCGTGCCGCTTGTGGGGGACCTGTGCCACATCGATGTGGTACAACCCATGAACATCGATTCCACGAACATGCGTCTCGATGGCTGGCTTGCCATTGCGGCCGAAATAGAGCGGGCTTATCATAACTACGACGGTTTTGTGGTGCTGCACGGTACCGATACCATGGCGTATACGGCGGCGGCGCTTTCGTACCTCATTCAAGGGAGTCCGAAGCCCATTGCTCTCACTGGTTCGCAACAGCCCATGTCGGCGCCCTTTACCGATGCCAAGCTCAACTTGTACCAGAGCCTCGTGTGGGCGTGCGACGACGCATCCCGCGACGTGAGTGTGGTGTTTGGCGGAGAGGTGATTGTGGGCACGCGCGCCCACAAGCAGCGAACGCTGAGCTATAACGCATTTACCAGCGTAAACTGGCCTGTTGCGGCGCTCGTGCGCGGGGGCCACATCGCGCGCGAGGGCAGAGCACCGCTCGCCGGGGCGAATACGGACGCGGTACCCACGTTCTATCATGCGCTTGACGAGCGAGTTGTTGTGCTCAAGCTCACGCCCGGCCTTCGTCCGGAAGTGTTCCACGCCCTCTCGGCATCGAGTTCCGCCGTGATCTTGGAGGCTTTTGGCGTTGGTGGGATTCCCGACGGGTTCGAAGACGTGCTGGCCCGTTGGGTCGATGCTGGCCACACGCTCGTAATAACCACACAGGTGCCTGAAGAGGGGCTCGACATTGGGGTCTATGAGGTGGGTCGCGCCTATGCGAATCGTCCTGGCGTCCTTTTGGGCGGCGACATGGCAGTTGAGGCCTTGGTGGCAAAGACGATGTGGGCCTTGGGCAACGCGGAGAGTCGTGACGAAGCGGAGAAACTCTTTTATTGTCCGGTCAATAACGACCGCGCGGGGTAGTTAGCACCCCTTGCAGCGGGCCGACCCTGCAAGCCTCGCGGAGAAACCCTTTTCCGGTGACATACCCCCAAGACGCTTCATGCTGCGGGGTTGGTCGCCTGCGGGGTTGGTCGCCGCAGACCGGCCTCGCGGACGAACCCCGCCCCGAGCCGTGCTCCCTGGCCGACCTCATTCGCCAGGTTGTTTGCGAGCGCTCGGACGCTCGAAGCCGAATGCCATGTCGCACCTCCGTATAGTATGTTATGTTGTTTTGGGGCACTTGCTGGCAGATATGTGGGGTGTGAGTCGCGTGGACGGACTGCTGGACATTCGGGGCGTAAAAGGCATGGCATGCTTCATCTCGGCGTGCTTCTTGGTGGTTCACGTAATCATGATTGCGACATTTTGGCGTTGCGGCGTTACGCCAATGGTCTACTTCAACGTGGGAAGCATCATTTTTTACGTGTTGTCGTTTGAGCTCATCCGGCAGGAACGGCTGGGACTGTATACCGACCTCGTATACGTGGAGGTCGTGGCCCACATGACGTGTGCGGTTTTGCTTACCGGCTGGAACAGTGATTTTCAAATCGCGGTCGTAGGCATGAGCGCCTTCGCGTTTTTCGCGGAGTATTTGGAGCGTTATCTCAACATTCGCCATGCCCATGCGTTGCATTTGTGCGTTTTGGGCGCGTTCGCGTATTTGGGTTCATGTGCCGTAAGTGCGCTTCGTCCGGCGCCCTATGCTCTGCCCGGTACGGTGTCGTTTTTCCTCAGGCTCACATGGGGCGCAATCGTGTTCGGTGTTTCAACCATGGTACTGCAGGCCTTTGTGCGCGAGGCGACACGATCGGAAAAGGCTCTTACCAACCGTTTGATGCACGACAAGCTCACGGGTCTACCAAACCGCTACTACATAACTGAGTATCTGGACAAACTCTCTAAGAGCGGCGACCTCAACAAGTATTGGGTCGCCCTTGCCGATATTGACGATTTTAAGCACGTTAACGACACATACGGTCACAACTGCGGAGATTTCGTTCTCGAAACCATAGCTCACCTGCTGCAAGAGGGTGTAGGCGATGCGCAGGTGTGTCGCTGGGGTGGCGAAGAGTTCCTTGTGGTGGGGCGTATCGGCGAGGGCATGGAGTCGCAGCGCGAGCTGCTCGATCGTACGCGACGAACCATCGAGGGTCAGTCGCTGTGGTACGAAGAGCACCGTGTAAACGTAACCATTACGCTGGGAGTTGCGGCTTATCGAGAGGGTTACACTAGAAGCGAGTGGATTAACGTAGCCGACGAAAGGCTCTACGAGGGCAAGAAGAGTGGCAAGAACCAAGTTGTGATGTGAGTGGCATGGTGGAAACAGTCGATTTTGCGCGGGCAAGGGGAGTGACAAAAGCCAAACCGCAGTGCGTCCGAATTGCCTGGTGGCTCTGTTGCGGCACGCTTCCATGCAATTTGCCCGCCTTGTCTCGCTTGCTGCAAATGTTCGGGAGTTGATATGAGGAAGTTCGGTAAGCTGGTTATTGGCGGCATCCAACAAAAACTATTCAACCTCGTGCTCTTTGCGATTCTGCTGATCGTGGCAGCCTACACCGCAGTTATTGTGTGGCAGGCGTCTTCGCTGCATGAACTTGTCTCAAACACGAGCGAGCAGCAAAAGGAGACAATAACGAGCACGGCCAAGCAGGCTCTTGACGAGCGGCTCACCGAGAGTTTGAGCGCAACCACGCAAATGGAGGCCTACATCGCCGACGACATGTTTCGCGACCTTTCACACGCGGTTGGAACAATTTCGGATTATGCCGAGCGGCTTTTTGAGAACCCAAACGCCTATTCTGCCGCGGAGGTCGCACCTCCCGATGCGGCGACGGACGGCGTTGCAACCGTTCAGCTTCTCACAAGTAAAGGCGCCAACCCAACGGAGTCGGCCACGGCGCAGCAGATCGGACTTGCTGGCAACATGTCCAACGTGATGCTCTCCGTTCTGGAAAACTCCGAAATCGACGCGTGCTACATCGCGCTGCCGAGCGGCGTGACGCTTTTTGCCGACGACCATGCTTCGACGAAGTTCGCTGAGGACGGATCGATTCTGCCCGTGGACATGACGAAGCGTCCGTGGTACACCGGGGCCGTAGACAAGGGCGGGATCTACTTTACCGACGTTGTGGCCGACGTGTTCACGGGGGAAGTTGGCATCGTGTGCGCCATCCCGGTATATCGCGAAGACGAGCTCGTGGCGGTTGTCGGCGCCGACCTCATGCTCGATACCATGGCCCAGTACGTGGCGAATTCGGGCGAGGGAAACGACTTCGTGTGTATTATCAACGACCAAGGTCACGTGGTGTTCTCGCCCAAAGCAGAGGGAACCTTTAAGGTGGAGGACGCTTCGCGTGCGACGGACCTGCGAGCTTCCGACGGACCTCTTGCGGACTTCGTTAACGCATCGCTTGGGAGTGCTACTTCCCCCACCGTTGTGGAGGCGGACGGGCGCGCGTATTACATGAGCGGCGCGCCAGTGCCCGAGGTTGGATGGGCCGTCGTCAACGCGGTGGACGCGCAGGCGATAGATGATGTGTCGCACAAGCTGAGCGGTGCGTTCGATGTTATTGTAGATAAGGCCTTGGCCGAATACGGCACCAATTCGTCTCGGTCGCTCACGACGATTATTGTACTGCTCATCTTTGCAACGGTACTCGCGCTTGCGGGCGCATTGGTTTTGTCGAGGCGCATCGTGCGTCCTTTGGGGCTTATTACAAAACGATTGCAGTCGCTCGGTGGCGACGACCTGCAGTTCGTTATGGAGGATGAGTATCGTACGGACGACGAGGTGGAGGCGCTGGCGGAGTCGTTTGCCAAGCTTTCGGCCAAAACGCTTCGGTACGTGGACGAGGTGACGCGGGTGACGGCGGAGAAGGAGCGCATTAGCACGGAGCTCAACATGGCGACGGCCATTCAGGCGAGCCAGCTGCCGCGGCTCTTCCCGGCGTATCCGAACCGACCCGAGTTCGACCTCTTTGCTTCCATGGATCCTGCCAAGGAGGTAGGCGGCGACTTTTACGATTTTTATCTTGTTGACGACGACCACATAGCGTTGGTTATGGCCGACGTAAGCGGGAAGGGCGTGCCGGCGGCCCTGTTCATGATGGTTTCGCGCATACTCCTCAAGTCGCATCTTCAAAACGGAGAGAGTCCCGGGGAGGCGCTTGTGAGCGTAAACGAGCAACTATGCGAAGACAACCCCGAGAAGTACTTCGTAACGGTGTGGGTGGCGGTGGTGCAAATCTCCACGGGCAAGGGCATTGCCGCCAACGCGGGTCACGAGCATCCCGCGCTGCGTCGCGCAGGTGACAAGTTCGAACTCGTAGTGTATCCGCACTCGCCGGCACTTGGCTTGATTGGCGGCATTCCCTACGTCGAACATGATTTCGCGCTGGGGGCGGGCGATAGCCTGTTTGTGTACACGGATGGCGTGCCCGAGGCGACAAACGCTGGCAAGGAGCAGTTTGGAAGCGATCGCATGCTCGATGCGCTCAACGAACATGTGGACGCGAATCCGGAGGAGGTGCTGACGAACGTGCGGAAGCATGTTGACGCCTTCGTAGATAAGGCCGCGCAGTTTGACGACCTTACCATGCTGTGCTTTAGGTATGCGGGGACGCAGGGCGAGAGCTGAGAGTGCGGCGCGTGAGGACCCGCAAGAACGAAGGAGGGGAACATGATGGTTAGATTTGCTATATTAGGCGCGGGCAACATTGCCCATCGCTTTGCGGCGAGCTTATCGCATGAGCCGCGGGCGAAGCTAGTGGCGGCAAGCTGCAGGTCCAAGGAGAAGGCCGAGGCGTTTCTTTGCGAGGTGTCCTGCGACGAGGGTGCTCGTGCTTACGGGAGTCACGACGAGCTGCTGCGCGATTCCGATGTGGATGCAGTGTACCTCGCGCTGCCGCATGTCCTGCACCGCGAGTGGGCCGTGCGGGCGCTTCGCGCGGGAAAGGACGTATTGTGCGAGAAGCCTGCCATGCTTACGGCGGGGGAGATGGAGGAAGTGGCGGCCGTGGCGCGCGAGACGGGACGTCTGTTCATGGAGGCGATGAAGCCGCGTTTCGTTCCGCTGTACCAGCAGGTTCTTGATGTTGTTGCCGAGCTGGGTACCGTGAAGCGCGTGGAGGCGACGCTGTGCAACGACATGCTGGGCATGGTGGAAGGTACGGGAACGTATCATATGGAGCCGGGCCCGGGAGCGGGCGTGCTGCTCGATTGTGGCATTTACTGTGCGAGTTGGGTTGCGGCGTTTTGTTTGGGCGACTTGGAGCTTTTGTCTTTTGCGGGCGAGCAAAAGAACGGCGTCGACATATATGTGGATGCGGAGCTTTCCAACGGAAGCGTTACGGCGCGACTTGAGTGCGCGTTCGATTGTGCGAAGCCGCGCACTGCGACGCTTGTGTGCGAGCGCGGTCGTGTTGTGGTGGACGAGCTGCATCGACCGACGCATGCAACGGTGTTCCCGACCGACGGCGAGCCTTGGAGCATCGATGCGCCTTACGAGGTGGACGATTTCTTTGGTGAGATTTCGCATTTCGTGGGGCTTGTTGAGGCGGGCGCGCGCGAGTCGTCCGGTATGTCGCTTGCGGACTCAGTTGCCTGCGCGTCCGTTTTGGACGTCGTTCGGGGTGGGTTCTCGTGAGGCGAGACGCGCCCCTGCGATGAGACAAACCCCTCCATGGAACGCGCCGCCCCGATGAGATGCGCCGTCCTGACGAGATGCGCCCCTCCGGGAGACGAACTCCTCCGCGAGACGCGCCCCTCCGTGAGGCGAGCTGCCCCGACGAGACAAGCCCCTGCGTGAGGCGAGCTGCCCCGATGAGACAAGCCTCTCCGTGAGAGAAGCCCCTCCGTGAGATGAACGTCCCAGAAAGGTGTCTCGCCTCATCACTGGTACAATACGGTTGTAGTTGGTTGCGGAAAAGGGGGCGGTCGTGTCTATACTTTCAGACGTTGTTCGCATGCAGTTCAAGGCGGGAGATGACGTGCGCGATGCCGGGCTCATTACGCCCGCGAGCATCGAGCGATTCGACAATATTGCCTATGGATCCGACGCTACGTGGCAGGTGCTCGACGTGTATCGGCCAAAGGGTACGATCGCGCCTGTGGACGTTGTGCCGACGAGCCCGACCGTGCCCGCGGATTTCGTGGCCGAGAGTGCGGCGTTCGGGAGTGCGGCGTCCACCGGCGTTGCGACTGCGAACGGCGAAGCTTCGTCCGATGGCGCGGCGTCTGCGAATCCGGGCGTGCCGAAAACACTTCCCGTAATCGTGAGCGTCCATGGCGGGGGATGGGTGTACGGCGACAAGGAGCGCTACCAGTGGTACTGCATGGACCTCGCCTCGCGTGGGTTTGTTGTGGTGAACTTTACGTATCGACTTGCACCGGAGTTCAAGTTTCCTGCAAGCATGGAAGATACCTGCGCGGCGTTTAGTTGGACGCTTGCGCACATCGGCGAGTACGGCGGCGACGCGACGAGAATCTTTGCCGTTGGCGATTCGGCGGGCGGCCACATGCTTGGGCTCTTTTGCAACTTGTGTACGAATCCCTACTATGCCGCGCGCCTTGCCCTTGACGTACCAAAGGACTTTGCGCCGACGGCCGTGGCCATAAACTGTGGGGTTGCTGAGGTCAAGCTCACCGACGACCCAGTCGACCTTACCTCGGGACTCATGGTCGACTTCCTCGAGGGTGGTGGCACCGACGAGGAACTCGACCTCATTAATGTGGTCGAACACGTAACGGCTGCATTCCCGCCTGCGTTCGTTATGACCTGCGACGGCGATTTTCTCTACGATCAAGCGTTTCCCCTCGTGGCGAGGCTGCGCGAGCTCAAGGTTGTTCACGAGCTGCACGTGTATGGCGGCAAGGACGAGCCGCTTTCGCACGTGTTCCATTGCAACATGAGAAGTGAGGACGCGCGGCGGTGCAACGACGACGAGTGTCGCTTCTTCCGGCGCTTCGTGTAAGCGTGAAAGTACCAAGTTGTACAACGTGGAAAAGGTCTTTCATGGCAAAGTCTGTGAGGCCGTGGCCTCATGAAGCGAAGTGCAACTACGAGATGGTGACTACGAGAGGCACGCAGCGGCTGACGCTCGCGGAGTCGGGAGGTTATATGACAAAACGGATGACGCTTCGTGACGGCGTGCTCAACGCGCTGGGACGCACTTACACATTGAGACAGAAGGACCTAGGGACTGACGCGCACCTTGCTGCCAAGGGCATGGCGTTCGAAACCGAGAGCTGGGAAGTCGTCGGTGTTGGTCACCTTTGCGTTATGCAAATGAATGCGTTCTTTGGGCTAATGCGCATGGAGACTGCCATCATAGCCCCGACGGCCGTCGACGCTCCGTTGTTTAATCTGGACTGGGTGAAGGCCCTTGGAACCGAAACCCAGATTGCGGAGCTGTACGACACGCAGCTTGTGCCCTGGCCAGAGGAATGCCACGACGCATTCGAGTTCGTCCGTGCCCAATATGCGGACGTGCCCGACGCACCCGCCGGAGACGCCCGTTGGTACGATGACGTCCTGTACCCTTGCTCGTTTCACAAAAAGGGCAGGGAGCTGATAGGGCGCAAGGGACTGACCGAGCGCATGTCGCGCGCTGCCCAGGACTACTTAACTGTTTACGCCGAACTGCTTGAGGCCGCCCGGCCCTGCGACCAGGCGGAGAAGTCGGCAAGGGTTCGGGCCTTCGCCGAGAGGCTTTTCGAAGAGGGCGGGCCGGCGGTAGACCAGGTCACCAGGCTCTTTGGCGGGCAAACGGCGAAGCGGCTCATCCTGCAGCACATGTATGGAGTCCACCCGTCCGAATAGGCGAGACGTAACTTGGAGGTTGGAGATGCTCTTGTTTCTTGTGATGTTCGTTGTTGCGCTCGTGTTCAGCAGCATCGGGTTCAAAAAATACGTTTGGTTCATCTCGATTGGTTACGGCTTTGCGGTCGCGGCAATCGGTGCGGCGCTGCTCGTTGCCGGATGCGGACAGCTGAGCGCAGGCATGGTATGCGCCTGTGTTCTTTTCATTGTATATGGGCTCAGGCTTGGAGGGTACCTCGCGTTTAGAGAGCTGAAATCCGCAAGCTATAACTCCAAGATGAAGACCGAAATCAAGAGCGGCGACGGTATGAGCATTTTTGCCAAGTGCGCCATTTGGATAAGCGCTGCACTTTTGTACGCATGCGAGACCTCTCCGGTGATTTTTAGGCTCGCCAATGGCGCTGGAACCGATGCCTTGCTCGTGGTTGGCATGATTGTGAGCGTCGTCGGCCTCATTGTGGAGAGCGTGGCCGACCTGCAGAAGAACGCCGCAAAACGGGTGAACCCCAGGCGGTTCGTTGATACGGGACTCTTCCGCATCGTTCGCTGCCCAAACTACTTTGGCGAGATGCTGTTTTGGACGGGCGTGTTTGTTGGCGGCATCACGGTTTATGACGGTCCCTTGCAGTGGATTGTGGCGCTCCTTGGCTACCTTGGTATTATCTACGTCATGTTCGGCGGAGCGCGCAGGCTGGAAATGCGCCAGAACAGGTCGTACGGCGACGATCCGGAATACCGGCGCTACGTGGCGATGACGCCCATTATGATTCCGCTCGTTCCTCTGTACAGCGTTGAGAAGCACAAGTGGCTGGTTGCGTGACCTTGCGAGCTGCGCGCCCGTTGCGAGCTGCGCGCCCGTTGCGAAGGGGCGCGATTTGTCGCTGCGTCATCTTGGAAGTGTTCGCTCGGGCTGGCTGGAGAACTTGCTTCCGTTCGGGGAAGTGCCTGTGCCCGTCTCCAAACGCGTGAGTAGAGTGATTGTTGGCTATGCGCGTACTGACTTCTTACTATTAATTAGTCCGCACCGGTCTCATTAGTCCGCACCGGTTTCGGTTGCAATGAGGAAAGAAGGGGGGAATCGAATGGCTTCGAGTCCTGAGTATTTGGAGTATGTCCTCGATTTGTTGACGGACGTGCCGGAGGTCTCGCATCGCAAGATGATGGGCGAATACCTGTTGTATGCGTCGGGAAAGCTCTTCGGAGGCGTTTACGACGACCGGTTTTTGGTAAAGGACACCGAGGCGTCGCGTGCGGTGCTTTCGACGTTCGAGGTGCCCTACGAGGGTGCGTCCGAGATGCTGCTGGTGGACGTGGAGGATCGTGGTGCCGTGGCCGCTCTCGTGGCCGAGATGCTGTTGGAGCTGCCCGAGCCCAAAAGGCGTCGCAAGTAGGTTGGTGCAAGCGGGCTGCCACCAGCTCGCTGCTGGCAGGGCGACGCGAGCACTTCTCTGTTGCAGGGTTCCGCAAGCACTCCGCTGCCGGCGGGCCGACGCGAGCGGTGCTCGCGGGTGCGAGTGACTGTTGTTTGCCGCTTTGGAATTGGACTCACCCTCTTTCGGATCGCGGTCCGTTCGGCCGCGTTCGTTGATTCTGCATAGTCTGCGCAACTTGCACAACCTGCGAAGCCGAAAGACCGCCATTCGCGCATGTCCTAGCGGGTTTGCGGGACCGGCCATGCAGTTGTGCGCGAAGCCGTTGAGTTTTATGCATGTTGTCGTTGGGTATATACCTCATACGGTTATGCGTTCGAATGGAGAAAATCATGACGCAGTCACGCGGACAGCAGCCGCACGTACAAACGGAGACGACGAAAGAGAGCAAGGCCCTTTCAAATCGCACTAAAGGAATAATCACTTTGGCTGTTATAGCGCTCTACCTCGTTTTTCCTGCTGACGTTATTCCGGACGTGATGGTTGGCCTTGGCCAGATTGATGACATCATTGTGTTTGCCGTCGGTGTTGCTACCATTTTGATGCGCCTCAAGGCCACAAAGGCGTGAGGTTTGTAGACGACGAGGCTTGCACGGCATTCCCTGCGGGAGGAACTCTCATAAGGTTAATGGGGACAGCCATGGTGTGGATGCGACGTGTGCGTGGTGCTTTCCCTCGCCGATATGCGGCTGGAGAATGGCCCAGATTGGGGAGTGACCCGGATGACTGCTTGGGAGGCGAAGCCGCGGGCAAAGCGGCACGAACGGCACCCATTAGCCGGAATGGGTGCCAAATGGGCCAACTGAGGCCCGGTTCCGCGGCAAAAGAGGCGCAAACGGCACCCATTAGCCGGAATGGGTGCCAAATGGGTTACTTGGCAGCCAGAGGCGCGGGCAAAGTGGCGCAAACGGCTACCATTGGTTGCGGCGGTCGATTTCGTGCGCAATTCCGTTCCCGACGGTTTGCACAGGTCGATATTTCGTACGATTCCATCACTGGCGTCCCCGAGACGGAGTCGCTATAGGCCTCGTCGCGGGTGGGCCAGGCCGCGTGACGGCGATTGCGGCCTTGGAGACGGGTCGGTTTGGTCACGACTTTGGGCGCGGGTCGGCGCGGGCGCGCCCCGTCGAAAACGTGCACGTGCGAGGGGCACAATTGCATCTTTTATGCATTTTTGCTTCCTTTGCGTGCACGTTTTTTCGGCTTGCGGCAGTGGGCGCTGCCGTACCGGGTCCCGACGCCAAAGAGCGGCAAAATCGGGAGGCGGTACGGGGAGGCGACCCGGAGGAGCGGCCCGTGGCGCTGGGAAGCGACCCGGAGGAGCGGCCAAGTCGGGAGGCGGCGCGGGGAAGCGATCCGGAGGAGCGGCCAGTGGTGCGGGGAAGCCGTTTGCGTGTGCCGCCAATACGGTGTATGATTCTACCGACGCGCGGGGCATGGGGCCTTGCGGCGACGGTCATCCAAGGGGATGTCTTTTTGGTCATTGTTCTGTAGGGAACGCTACAACCGAGTCTGAGAAAGGGGCACACGGTGCCCTCGGTTTGCTGCGTTCCGAATCTCTGCGCCCGTATTGTATTATCACAGAACAGGATAAAACCATGAAGTTCCCGAAAACAAGTTCCTTCTCACAATCCACCATGCGTGAGCGCAGCATGGGACCGAATCCGCTCAAACTTTGCGAGGAGCTGCTCGGTTGCGCAAGCATTCCCGCAGGTTCTGTCGTGCTCGATCTTGGCAGTGGCGCCGGACTCACGAGTGCCCTCATGGCGCGCGAGTATGGCCACACTGTGTACGCCGCCGACCTCTGGAGCGATCCGTCCAGCAACATGCGCTTCTTCGAGGAGTGTGGCCTTACCAACCGGCGAATCGTTCCGCTTAAGGCGGACGCAACCGCGCTTCCCTTCGCGCACGGGTTTTTCGACGCAGTGGTGAGCATCGATTCCTACAATTACTTCGGCCGTGACCCGAACTACCTCGGCGAGTGTCTGCTGCCGTTCGTCAAACGGGGCGGCGAGCTGCTCTTCGCCATACCTGGCATGGCGCGCGATTGTCACGACCGCCTGCCCGCATGCCTGCTCGCGTCTTGGACACCCGAGCAGCTCGACTACATGCACGACATGCTTTGGTGGCGTGCCATCTTTGCGCAAACAGAGGGCGTCGAAGTCGACGACATGCACGAGATGGAGTGCACGCGCGAGGCGTGGGACGACTGGATTGGGTGCGACAACGAATACGCCGAAGGCGACCGCGCGGCCGTAGAGTCCGGTGCGCTTGACTACCTGAATACCATAGCGGTGAGGCTTCGGCGACAATAGCGTTCTGCTCGTCTTTGGGTGGCTCCAAAAGTGGACGCGCGACGGCGCCGTGGCCGGACGCGCGTCCGTACGATGCTCTCGCGCCGCGTCGTAGGGGGCTGTTCGCCGAGCAGGTCGAAACGAGGCGCTGCGGCGAGCACACGCATTACAGTTCGATGCGCTCCAGGGCCTCGTAGTAAGGCCGGTCACCCGAAAGGTCGGAGCTAAAAAGGACGACGGTGCTCACGGTTCCTGTGTCGACGCACGGCATGGGCAGCAAACCATGCGTGACGTCGGCACGGCGCATGAGGGTAACGTGCGGAATGAAGCCCTTCTCGTCGATGGCAAAACCGCCGTCGCGCAACGCCTTCCGCACGCCCTGCGCCAGTGCGCTCCACTCGCTCTGACCCTCGGCAAACCCCTGCCATAAATCCGCAGACGAGGCCCGGCCAAAGGTACCCAGCCCGCCCAACGTCGTGCGGAAGGGCGAGACTCCCTCGCAGCCTTTCCGTACGAGACACACGACCTCGGCAACCTGCGTCGCCAACACTTCTCCCAAAAACGCGAGCGTCACATGGAAAAGGTCCGGTCCTACGTAGCGCCCGCGCACGCACGAACGCAGCGATGCCGACGTCTCGCACAACGCATCGTAACACCCATCGGGAATATCTGCTGCCACAAACAGCCGCATAGCACCTCCTTGGTATTAAGCATTGATACTATGATACATGCAAAGTTCGGAAAACACGCTCAAAAGATGGCGAGGCAGGTCGCGACGTCCTGCGGGTCGCGACGTCCTGCGGGTCGCGGCGTCCGTACGGCGTGGGCACGAGTCCGCCTGCGGTGGTTGGAGGAGCGTTTTCCGAGCGTGGTGCCGTCATCGTGTACCCACGGGGCCGATTAGCAAGCAAAAGCCGGGCTAAGTGGCACCCCCAGTACACATCCTGCCCCCAAAGAAGAGACAAACGCCCCGTCCGGAGGCAAGACCAAAGCTCAAGCACGCGTCCTGTGCTGTGGCCGCATGCGCACCGGCGTGTCTCCGAAAGACCTTGCAAAGGCGAATCCCTTTGGACTTCGTGCCGCATGCGCGCGGGCGCTTCGAAAGACGGAATCCCCAGCATCACACACCAATGCCTGTTGCGTTTGCGACTGAGATGCTTTTTTGACAAGTCCGTGGGAAAGGTATTCTCCGATACGCTTCTCGCAATGCCGTGCCGGTCGCCACGAGCACACAATCAGCAGGATGCAATCCTTTTGCGGTAGGGTATGTGGGACTGCAGCCTCATGATGCGGAGTGCGAAAACTGTTGGTCGAGTGGCGCCTTGGTGGGCGAGGCATGCGCTGGTCTGGCGCCATGGGCACATGTTCTTGCAAACGTTGGAATCAAAATTTTTTCGCACTTAACGGGCTATTTTTAAGTGCGAAAAATATATGATATGATGTATCTGCATATATGAGGGAGACGGATCCGACCAGTAGGGCGGGCGGTTTCTTTGGCGGCGTTTGACGACGACAGACGTTGTGTGCCTACGTGGACGGAACGGCTCATGGCGCGGTGAGCGCGGCTACGACGCGTGGCCCCGAGGGACCGGAGCGGCCCATGACATGCGGCGCGGCGACGGCGTGCGGTTCCTCGAGGCCACTGGAGCGGCCCAATGCACATGGCGCGGCGGGGAGTTCGGCCCCTGGGGATCCCAGCGCGGCTCACGAGACGTGGCGCAGCAACGTTTCGCAACCTTCGAGGACGTCGGCGTAGGTGGTCTCGAAGTCGCCCGTGTACCAAGGGTCGGCGATGGGGCGCGGCCGGGCAGACCAATCAAGCAGCGAATGCACCTTTCCTGCCGGGTCGTCCCCAAGAATGTTGAGAATGTCCCAACGGTTCTCCTCGTCCATGCCAATTATGAGGTCGTAGCAGTCGTAGTCGCGTCGCGTGAGCTGGCGCGCCCGATGTTTGCCGCACGGGATGCCATGCTCTGCGAGCACGCGCCTCGTGCCGTGGTGCGGCGTGCAGCCAATTTGGTAGCGGCTCGTCGCAGCGGAGTCAACCACGATTTCGCGCTCGAGACCGGCCTCGCGAACAAGGTGGCGCAGAACGTACTCGGCCATCGGCGAGCGGCATATGTTGCCCAAACATATCATGAGAATGCGCATAACGCTCCTTTCGTGCGCGAGCCCCCGTCGCAGACGAGCCTCTTTGATGCGCGAGCCCCTCTCGCGCGCGAGATCCTTTCGCGGGCGAGCTATAACGCGAGGAATGCGTCCACCTGCTCCCGGATTGCCACGCGGTCGTCGTCCGTAAGCGTAAGCACGTCCGTCGCCCACGATTCGCCGGGAATAATAACGCCGACCGTAGGCGTGTCCATCACGTTGACGCGCACGGACTTCAGCAGCCTGATGAGCCGTGCTTGCATCGTGCGTGACCCGCTTTTGCCTGCACAACCGCTAACGGTGGCGGGTTTGTCTGCGATAACCACGGTGCTATAGTCACCCGCCACCACCGGACGGCTCATCCAGTCGATGAGGTTCTTCACGTGGCCGGGGAAGAAGCCGTTGTATTCCGGACACACGAACCACAGGCAATCGGCCCACGCGAGTTCGTCGCGCACGCGTTGCACCTCGGGGGGAGCAGGGAACTCGACGTCCTGATTCATCCATGGCAGGTCGGCGTACGCCAGCTCGCGCACCTCGGCGCGGCCGTTTAGCTCGGCTGCGATGGCTTCGGCTAGCTGACGGTTAAACGACTTCTTTCGCAGGGAACCGATTACCATAAGAATTTGCTTCATCTTCATCTCCTCTTGCCCAATGGATGCCGCATCGTTGCGGTGCCTCTATTTTGCCACAGACAAAACCAAACGAGGGGGCATTTCACTCGTGTGGTTGCGCGATGGCGGGTGGTTTCGCACTTCGCTTCACGAGGCCGCGGCCTCACAGACTCTGCCATGAAAACTTTCCCCGCGCGTTATGCGACATGGTATTTTCACGCTTAAAGAGGCCTCATTAAGTGCGAAAAATGTTGATATGGTTTTCTTATATGGACGTGCAAATACGCGCGAAGAAAGGCCCGCGAAGCGTGAGAACAGCCGCCGGCGGTCGGGCTCGGGGTGCGAACGGATGCTTTCCATCCTCGTTTGTGCCACCGCCGGAGGAGGCGGCATGGACCGAGGCGTGGCAATACTGTACAAGGTCTTCATGGCTCGGTGTGGGCCATGTCTAAAGCGTGAAAATGTCGGACAAGGTTTGAAGGCCCGGTCTGTGGGGCCATGCCTTATGAAGCGAGGCGCGAAAGTCATGCGACTTATATGTTTGTATGAATACGTACAAGGCTCTGATCTACACCGACATCGGATTAAGCACATCGCAAATTGACCGAGTTGGCCGTCGTTTCTCTAAGGTTCGAGTTGAACTTTAAGTATTTTAGGTTACATGCTTATAATAACGCGCCCGATTAAAGGAATCGGGCAGGAAGGGGCAAGAAATGAAGAAAGATGCAACATCGAAGGTGAGGCGGGGGGCACGCACGTCCATGGCGATGCTCCTCAGCGCGGCTATGGCGTTCAGCGGTTCGCCAGCCGTGGGATTCGCCGAGGACGCGTCGACCGAGGGCCAGGAGGCGCAGGGTCAGGAGGTCGCGACGCCGGAGAATCAGGTTGTCGCGATGCCGGAGGCTCAGGACGTCGCGGCGCCGGAGACGCAGGACGCGGCCGTGCCCGAAGCGCAGGAGTCCGCCGAGCCGCAGGCCCAGGAGGCCGCGGTCACGGAGACGGTAACGGCCCCCCAGTACGATTATGAGGAAGACGATTACCGCGACGTCGTGGTGGACGACGACGTCGAGGTCAAGAAAGAAGGAGAAGACGCGACGGGCGTGCTCGCCGACATCATGCTTGACGGTGATGAGGCGGACGCAAATGTCACGGTGAACGGCGATGTCACGGCCTCAAGCACCGGCCAGTATCGTGACGCGACTGGCGTGAAGGTCAATAACGATGGCGGGTGGGACGCGAACGTCAACGTGACCGTAAACGGCAGCGTAGGGGCCACCTCCGCAGGCGGCATGGCTGAGGGCTTGGGGATTTACAACCTCGGCCTCGACGGCCAGACGATAAACGTGAAGGTTACGGGCAACGTCACCGCGACGGGCGCGCTTGGGGGTACGTATGGCGCGTATGTGCGGTCAATTCGCGGCGCCGACGCAACCGTCATGATAGGCGGCGACCTCGATGGCACCTCCAGAGAAGACGTACCTGCTGGCCTTTACGTGGTTCAGGCCAGCACCGGCAAGACGAACGTCACCGTGGGCGGTCCATCAGCGGCGGCATCCGGGTCCAGGCCAATGTGTACAGTCCAGAATTCACCCTGAACGCATGGAGGATAGAGAACCCGCAGAACATGGATGTGAGGACCTTCTCCACCGTCACCGGTGAAGAAAATAACGCCAACGAGGAGTTCCTGGACTCCGTGAACTACATCATCAAGGTGGACAACGCCGCGCAGAACGCGTACGAGGCGCTGGGCATCTCGCTGCTCAACGGCGACCTCGGCGAGGCGTTCGTCAACGACGCCGCATACAGCACCATCAACAGGACGAAGACGCTGCAGTTCAAGGTGACGCCGCCGTCGGGCCAGAAGGTCGTGGCCGTGTTCGGGTACTACGCGACGGACAAGGGCGTCGTCGCGCAGGCCGACGAGTCGCTCCTCAAGAAGGTCGGCGACGACACCTACGAGCTCACCGTCAAGGACGAGGGCGGCATCATGCTCCACGTAGACTACGAGCCGGACGGGGAGCAGTCCACCGAGGAGCAGCCCACGGACGAGACGTCCACGGACGAGGAGTCCACCGACGACGAGGGTACCGACGAGGAGCCCACGGACGAGCAGTCCGACGAGGAGACCTCCGACGACGAGGAGACCTCCGACGACGAGGAGACCTCCGACGACGAGCAGCAGCCTACCGACGAGCAGCAGGCGCAGGGTGGCACCAGCACCGGCACTGGCACCGCCGCCGGCACCGGCCAGGTGAGGCTTGCCAGCACCGGCGTCCAGGCGCAGGGGTACACCGCGACGCCCGCGACGTTCGCCGCGGCCGCGACCAATGCCGCCTCCGCGTCATCCGCGGTCCCCGCGACGGGCGACCCCTCGTCCGTCATCCCCGCCGCCATGATGGCGCTTGCCGGCGCCGGAGCGGTTCTCGCCGGCAAGAGGCGCCGCAAGTAGCGCCCGACCGAGAGCTTTTGTCTGCGACGTAGTCGCGGAACGCTTTAATCCGCGACGCAGTCGCGACGAAGGTCCCGCCACGAGCAAGAGTCGTGGCGGGACCTTCCGGTGGTGCGTCGGAAGGGCGGTGCCTTCCGTGTGAATCTGCCGGCAGGTGGCAAATGGGACTCGATTGTCCTCTGTTTGGGGCTTGTTTGGCATCGCGAACCTATTCTTGGCGCAGATGGGTGGCAACTTCTATGCGTGCGGCCTCGACGTTAGGCAGGCCTTTGGGGAGGTGGCTCGGCTGTTTTCATCAGGCGGAGCTTCTGGGCAACGCGTGCGGCCATTCTCTGCGGGAAGTGCATGTTCGACTACCTTAACGACGGACTTGAAGATGGTCGCCGGCATACTTTTACGCAACAACGGCTGTGTTCGTGGTGCGGGCGTATGCGGAAACCGCCAATCCAAGGCAGGAGGCAGGTCGCGATCTCTTCGCGGTCGACGCGGGCCGATATCTGGTTGTAGAAGCTACCAATACCTATTGCTTCACCTTCAAGCCTCTTTCGTCCCAAGGGACGTGACGAGCGCGACGGAGGCCGTTCGCCGCCGCCCTTATCCGTCGTACTCGACGGCAAGAATCGTGATGTCGTCCGATTGCTCGGCACCTTCAGCCCATGCGGCAACGTCGGCGCGCAGCGCTCGCACGAGCTCGCGGGGACGCACGTCCGCATGTGCACGCAAGAACGCCTCGAGACGGTCGTTGCCGTACTCCATGTCGTCCGCGCTGAAGGCCTCGTTCACGCCGTCGGTGTAGAGCAAAAGCTCGTCGCCCGGCTCAAGCATGAGCGTTCTCTGGCGGTACTTGGCAGTCTCGAACGTGCCGAGGAACAAGCCGCACTTTTTGTTGAGCCACTCCCATGCGCCGTTGTGCCCGCGGCGCAGCAGCGGGAAGTTGTGACCTGCGTTTACATACGTGAGCAGTCCCGTCGTCCAATCCAGTGTTGCCGCCCATACGGTTACGAACATGCCTGCGTCGTTGTGCTCACATAAGTACGCGTTCGCCTCGGCAATCGCCCGTGCCGGCTCGACGCCCTTGGAGAGGTGATCCTGGATTTCCGTTTTGGCCGACATCATGAAAAGCGCCCCCGGGATGCCCTTGCCACTCACGTCGGCGATGAGAAAGCATACGGTGTGGTCATCGACGGTGAAGAAGTCGTAGAAGTCCCCTCCCACGTCTCTTGCGGCATCCATGGAGGCGTACAGGTCCACGCAGTTGACGCCGGGGAAGGCGGGGTAATCCCGAGGCAGCGCTCCCTCTTGGATGGCGCGTGCCGTCGCGAGTTCCCGTTCCATGCTGCGCTGCGCCTCGCCAATCCATCCTTTGAGCGCGTCGACCGTGGCGTTGATGCCTGCGGAGAGCGTGGCGAACTCCACGCTGCCTACTTCGCATACCGTCTCGTCGAAATCGCCTACCATGATTTTGCCCAAGGACTCATTTGTGCCGTTGATGGGGTCCATCACGACCCTGCGCAGCAGGTATGCAACCATGATGTCCACTATGACCAGCAGCGCGAGCGTGATGAGCGACGTCCAACGTATGAGTTCCCGCCGAAGCGAGAACACCGTCGAAAAAGGCATGGCCCGTATCACATAGCAATTGTCTACTGCCTCTGCGGCGCGCGCGTATCCAAGCTGGATGTCGTTTGTCCCCTCGTAATAGGGAACCATGCACATTACGTCATCTTCGACAATCTGTTTTACAGGTTCTATGCCCTGTTTTCCGAACGCCTTGTTCCCAGGCGAGAACAAGGGATTGTTGCTGAAGATCACCGTGTTCTCTTCGGAGACTACCACTATGGTTCCGTTGCTTTTGTCAAAGCCGTCTAAGAGCTCCTGGCT
The DNA here is from genome assembly GCA_017510785.1 of Atopobiaceae bacterium. Lineage (GTDB taxonomy): Bacteria > Actinomycetota > Coriobacteriia > Coriobacteriales > Atopobiaceae > RUG440. The sequence goes on from JAFWMH010000022.1 coordinate 21,442, forward strand.
GCCTGCCAAGCCTTGTATGGACTTGAGGTCGTCCTCGGTGAAGCGCCCCTCATCCATACCTTTTAAGAGATACTGATACTGGTTCCAGCGGTCTTCGAGCTGGCCCACAAGGAAGTTGAGCTCATAGCGCATGCGCACGTCTGCCATGGTCTTCTCTTGGGCGGTGAGCACCAAGAACACGACGGACGAGGCCATAAGATATCCGATTAACAGCACCGCGAAGAGATTTGAGTGGAAGATGTCTGGCATGCATGCGTAAGTTTTCGTTTCCTCGTGATGCTTCACGAGGAAACCGGACAATGCGCAGCATGCCAACATGAGCAGGCAGTCGCACGCCATTTGGAAGAACGTGTCTCCCGGACGCAGATGCGATGCAAGTATTTCGACTTCAGGAATATCGTTGTTCATGAGGAGCCCGAGAAGCGCCGTCGAAAGAGACGATGTGAGCAGGCATGCGATTGCGACTGCCACGTGCCTGCGCGTGCCCGCAAGACTCCGCCGCCGTATTACCTCGAAAACCAAGCCGAGCAAGAACCCGACGAGTGCGTAGAGGAATACGGAGTTTTGCCAAACGACGAGGTATCCCTCGATGGGGTCGAGCGGCGTCAGTCGGGAGTGCACCAAGAGGAACGTGCCGCAAAAAAGCCCCGTGAGGGTGCCGTACTTCCAGCCCAGGAGCAGCGCTGCCACCGAGACGGGACCCAAGAGCACCTGGAGGTAGGCCAGGTAATGGTCGCTTGTGCCTATTCCGACGAAGCCGAGCATCAAAAACGTCACGGAGGCCGCAATGAGGATCAGGACGACAAACACCGTCATCCTTGCCCTGCGCTCTTCGCCTGCCATGAGGCCATCGCGGCTTCGCAGATAAGTCCCTATCGTCATGGCACGCCTCCGCGTCCAAGTCGTCTGCTATACGTCCAGTATATAGGAAACCGCGTGCGGGGGACGGAGGCGTTGCGCGTGACTCGCGGACAGACCCTGCCCGCCGGCCGGCGAGCGTGCTGCCCCGTCCGTGCGGGTGACGGAGGCGTTGCGCGGACACGTGCGTGGGACGGCGCCGAACGCCGCACGGGCACGCCCAACTTCCACGCGGGTACGCCCAACTTCCACGCGGACACGCCGCGCGGCGCACCCACCTTACATGCGGGTGTCGGCGCTGAAAGTGACCCAAAACTACTCAACAGGTATCAGATCCGGTATTATCGGCGACAAAATCCTGGGGTTTTGTCAAACTGATTAGAATACTATTCACCTGTTGGGTAGTTTTCCGGTTATACGACCCGTTCCTATGCCGCCCTGCCACCACATGCGCACACCCGCTGGGCAATCTGCCAGCCCGTGAGACGTCCCTTCGCCATATCGCCCTCACACGCGCACGGCCGTGGGAAGCTCGCCGCTCCGCGCTGACCGGAACCGTCGCCATATCGCCTTCTCGCACGTATGCCGACCGGCTGGTTTTGCCACGCGAGGCCTACGACGCGCTCACGCCCGAGCAGAAGCAGGCCGTGGGCGACGAGGCCAAGGAGAAGCTGGAGGCCGCGGAGACGGCGGTGGCGAGCAAGCTCATCGACGCCCTGCCCGAGGCCGACGACGTGACCCTCGCCGACAAGGACGCCGTCGAGGAGGCGCGCGAGGCCTATGACGCCCTGGGCCCGGAGCAGAAGGAGAAGGTCTCCCCCGAGGCCCTCAAGAGGCTGACCGACGCGGAGGACAAGGTCGCGGTCCTGCAGGCCATGGACGAGGTCTCCCCGAGGACCGGCCTGACGTACAACGGAAAGCCGCTCCAGCTGGTCGACGCGCCCACCACCGCGCTCCCGGAGGGCTGCACCATGAAGTACGCCGTGACCACCGAGAACACGGCCCCGACGGACGACGGCCAATACACCACGGACGTCCCCACCGCGACCAACGCCGGGACCTACTACGTGTGGCACAAGGTCGAAGGCGGCGGGACCCAGGGCGAGCCGACCAGCGTCACGGCGACCGTCGCGCCCCGCGAGGCCAAGCTGGCATGGTCGAACACGAGCTTCACCTACGACGGGAAGGACCATAAGCCGACGGCGAAGGTCTCCAACCTCGTGGCGGGCGACACCTGCAACGTGACCGTCTCCGGCGAGCAGAAGGACACGGGCACGTACAAGGCGACGGCGACGAAGCTCTCCAACGCGAACTACAAGCTCCCGCAGAGCCCGACCAAGAAGTTCGCAATCACCCCCGCCAAGGTCGAAGCGCCGAAGGCCACGAATCGCACCTACAACGGCAAGGCGCAGACCGGCGTCGCCGTTGGCAAGAACTGCACGCTCTCCGGCACGCCCAAGGCCGTCAACGCCGGCACCTACAAGGCGACCGCCAAGCTCGCTGACGCGAATAACTTCGTTTGGGCCGACACCGGCAAGACCGCCGAGAGGACCCTCACCTGGAAGATCGCCCCCGCCAAGGTCGCCGCGCCCAAGGCCAAGAACCGCACCTACAACGGCAAGGCGCAGACGGGCGTTGCGACCGGCAAGAACTACAAGCTCTCTGGCACGCCCAAGGCCACAAAGGCAGGCTCCTACAAGGCGACCGCCAAGCTCGCCGACGCGAAGAACTTCGTCTGGGCCGACACCGGAAAGACGGCCGACAGGAAGCTCAGCTGGAAGATCAGCCCCGCGAAGCTCACCAGCATCGCAAAGGTCGCCAACCAGGCGTGGACCGGCAAGGCGGTCAAGCCCAAGCCCGCCGTGAAGGGCGCCGGCAAGACGCTCAAGTCCGGAACGGACTACACGCTGACGTACAAGAACAACGTGAAGGCCGGCACCGCCACCGTCACCGCGAAGGGCAAGGGCAACTTCACGGGCACCGTGAAGACCACGTTCAAGATTGTGAAGCCGAGCGTCCAGTACTTCGTGCACCGGCAGACCTACGGCTGGGAGAAGTCCTGGTCCAAGGCCGACGGCCAGCAGTCCGGCACCACGGGTGAGGGCAAGAGGCTTGAGTCCATCAAGGTCCGCCTGGCCAAGAAGCCGGCGTCCGGCTCCATCCAGTACATGACCCACATCCAGACCTACGGCTGGGAGAAGTCCTGGAAGTCCGACGGCGCCATGAGCGGCACCATGGGCGAGTCCAAGCGCCTCGAGGCCATCAGGATCCGCCTCACCGGCCAGATGGCGAAGAAGTACGACGTCTACTACCGCGTCCACGCCCAGCAGCTCGGCTGGATGGGCTGGGCCAAGAACGGCGCCGACGCCGGCACCGCAGGCTACAGCTATCGCCTGGAGGCCATCCAGATCGTGCTCGTGCCCAAGGGCGGCAAGGCCCCGGCCGCGTCCTACAAGGGCGCAACGCGGATGACCAAGTCCGCCTTCGTCCAGAAGTAGCAGCGCCCAGGCGCCGACACGCCAGGAAGCGGACGCACGTACGTGGCGCCCTCCCTCGGGAGGGCGCCTTTTGCACGACGGGCCCGGACGCGGCTGCGCCCGCACGCGGCTGCACCCGCACGCGGCTGCGCCCCAGCTCGGATAGATCCAAGGCACAGGCGCACCCGAGTGCGGACCCTGCCCCTAAAGAAGCGTCAAATCCGCTAGGCAGCTCGAATCGTATCTTGCATAAACATCGGTACCTCCTCGAAGGCCGACCCCAGCATGCCGAGCAGCTGCTCCGGCACCTCGTCAGGCCATTCCCGCGCATCCTCGGC